>NZ_JBXXYC010000001.1:0-588968 GCF_057222035.1 Fenollaria sp.
ACATATGTTGTTTGACACCTTCTGGCGTTTCCATCCACTTTCCTTGTTTGTATAGTTCTACGCATTCTTTTTTGAATTCATAACTATATCGCATAAAAATACCCTCCTTACTGGTTTGTCCAGTAAAGAGGGTACATATCAGGTCTTGACTCTATACCAAAATAGTGGATATATTAATTAAAAAATAAAGAATTGACTGAAGGTTGTTTATTTGAATAGATTGTATTATGCTGCTAAGTATTATAACTTAGTAGCTTTTTTATTTGCCAAGAATAATTATAGACAAAATAAATATAACTTAACGTTAAAAAATACTTGACAGTTAAATTAATTTATGTTATTATATATTTAAAGATTGTAAGTGAGGTGAGAAAATGAAAGAAGTTCACATATTAAACACACTAGAAGAAATTAATTTAGTAAGTGATCCTATAAGGCTAAAAATAATTACAACGCTTGGAACTACAGCAAAGACTGCACAAGACCTTTCGGACGCCCTTGGAGTTAGTCGATCGAAAATTCATTATCACTTAAGGCTTCTTGAAGACAATGGCATCGTAGAGGTTGTTCATACAGAGCTAATAAATGGAATAACGCAAAAATATTTTTTGCCTGTAGCTAAAGCTTTTATACCTAAGAGCGATATTTTTAATAAGGAATCAAACGAAAATATTTTTAGCTTTAAAATTAATAAAGAAAAATACCATGAATTTAGTGAAGACTTAGATAAACTCATAAAAAAATATGGCGCTGGAGAAGAAGATAAGGAAACGCTTCAAGTAGAAGTTTATAAATTAGATTAGTTAATGCCGGTAAGTGATATGCTTACCGGAAAAAAATAAGTGAACTGTAAAATAAAACTGAACGATAAATAAAAGGAGAATGTTAAAATGTTTAAAAAAGGCAAAGAAAAAAAGAAATTCATAAGAAGTAAAGATTTTTATATCTTGTTATTAGGTAGACTCATAACCAACTTTGGAGACAGCTTGTATGCTATAGCTTCAACGCTACTTGTTTATAAGATGAGTGGCTCAACGTTTTATTCTGGTCTAACACTATTTCTCACATCATCCACGGCTATAGTGCAGCTTTTATTAAGTCCAATACTTGACAGAATAAACATGAAGAAATTTTTAATCAATAGTCAAATTATACAAGCTGTCTTAATTTTATTAATACCATTATTACACTCATTAAATGCTCTTGAAGTATATCATATAATGATTATAATGCCTATTATATCACTTATAAATCAGTTAGTTTATCCTGGACAAATATCATTATTACCTAAGATACTTAGTGAAGACGAGCTAGTTACAGCAAATTCATTGATGACAATGGCATATCAGGGATCAAACGCAATATTTGATACCTTAGCCGGAATTACTATTGCAGCATTTGGATTTATGGCGGCATTTTACACTGATTCTGTCACTTTTATAATTACTGCTATACTATTTACATTTTTATCTAGAAGCTTGAGTGAATATAATAAACATGAAAAGAAAGATAATGAAAGCTTTATAAAAAATCATTTTGCAGAACTAAAGGAAGGCTTAGCACTATTTAAAGATTCTAGGATATATGCTTTAGTATTTGGCGTTGTATTTATAAACTTTGCTGCAACAAGTTTAAGCGCTGTACTGCCTGCTTTTGCAAGTGGAGAGATTTATTACTCACTTATGCTAGCAGCGATGGGAGCTGGCGTTTTAATAGGATCATTATTCTCGAGCTTTTCAATATTTAAAAAATGCCCACTTGGAAAACTTTATATTTATGGCATGCTAATTCTTAGTATATTTTGGTCAGGTGTTTCGTATTTTTCAAATAATATGATTCTAGCTGTTATATTATATGGACTTGGCTGGTTTGTTGTTGGAGTTGTTAATGTATATGCTCAAACTATGGTGCAAATTTTAGTGCCAAGAGATAAATTAGGAAGTGCAATGGGAGCGATGGTTGGTATATCAACATTCATGGCGCCTCTTGGTGCACTTATGGGCGGAGCCTTAGGTGAGTACTTAGGAAGCCCTGTGACAATTTTAGTAGCTAGCTTTATAATACTGGCAGTAGCTGTATATTGGGTATTTAATAATAGTATCAGAAAATTACCATCAGTTAATAATTTTCATGAAGTGTTTTAATGTTATGTGGTATAACATATGTTACAAAAACAAATAAAATAAGAGCGGTATTCTTGTATAATAGGTTTGACAAATTATCGTGCCTATAAAAAATATTATAAATATATAAAATATAATTTAATGTTAAAAAATACTTGACTGTTGAATTAATTTATGCTATTTTATATTCAAAGATGGTAAGTATGATGTGAAAATGAAAGAGGTTCACATATTAAGCACACTAAAAGAGATTAATTTAGTGAGTAATCCTGCAAGATTGAAAATAATTACAACATTGGCACTACAGCAAAGGCGACACAAGACCTTTTAGATGCTTTATAAGTTAGCGGCTTAAAATACATTATCATTTAAGGCTTTTTGAAGAGAATGGAATTATTGAGTTTGTTTATACTGAGTTAATAAATGGAATAATGCAAAAATACTATAATTACCTGAAAAAAATCTAAATTATAAAAGGAGATAATAAAATGGGCTTGTTTAATTTATTTGGTGGCAAAAAAACAGTTGAGTTAGATAATGTAAAAAGCAATGAAAACAAAAATCGCATGAGAGAAATCTTTGATAAGCAAGTAGATAATGGTTCGGAATATAAAATAGTTTATGCTTATTCAGAAGATATTAGTGGTGCGAATTTCGTAATGCTTCGTACCGTTTCCTATAAATACAGAAGTTTTATAATTGGCTATAAGGAAGATGATTTAAGTTTAGTTTTTCTTGAAGTAAGCCCTGATTTAAATCAGGTTGGAGAAGCACTTTTGTATAAACCACAAGATGTAAAGAAAACCAATTTTACAAAGATGGTAGGCGCATATTATTTACAGTATGGAAGTTCGTTCAAGAAAGAATTTTTCAACTTTTTTGTTCCTGAGACTATTGACGATATAGTTAACCATGATTGGTATGATGAAGATACTTTTACTTACATTGACCAAAGAGAAGTACATGGCAGCTGGGTGGATTTTTGGAATAAATTTTGCAAATAAAAGGTAATTTATTATGAAATTAAAACAAGCTTACACTGTTATATACATCAAGGACAAGACTACTAATAAATTTTTGTTCTTGTACAGGAATAAAAAGGAAAATGACATTAATCATGGCAAGTACATTGGCATTGGCGGTAAGATTGAGCCGGGCGAGTCGAAGGATGAGTGCATTATGCGCGAGGTCTATGAAGAGACGAATCTTACACTTAAGACTTTTTATTACATGGGCGAGGTTCGCTACATCGACATAGGTTCTAGTACTTATGAAAAAATGTATGTATATTACAGCGATGATTATACAGGTGAGATAAAAGAATGTTCTGAAGGCACTCTTAAGTTTATGAGTGAAGAGGAATTTTACGCTAGTCCTCATTGGGAAGGGGATAAAATATTTCTCGATTACGCTTTAAAGAATAAAGCATTTAAATCTGTGGACTATTATTACTTGAATGGTCTTAATTTTAAAACGATATTACTGAATAAAGAAGTATAGTTTATATTAGGGGGTGGAGAAAGTTATGTTGATTTTAAAAATATTATTATTTATCTTAGGCGCAATCTTTTCTACATTCGGATATCTTATCTATTTTAAAAAGAAATATTCTTTGATAAATTCTTTTAACTTAGATATTTTATATAAAAGAAGAGATGCTTCTTATGCTAAAAAACTAGGCCTGATAGAATTTGTTATTGGATTAGTCTTAATAGTACTCGCTATAGTTTTAACAATTATTTGCTAAGTTTAAGAAAAAGAAGGGATAGGCCACAGGCCTATCCCTTTTATATTAGCAAAATCTCATTCTATTTGGATCATCTCTTACGATGTCTTCCCAAAATCTATCTATCTTTATGGAATTTTTTTCTGCGAGTATCGCTATCTTTTCTTTATCTTGTGCTTCAAATATTATGCACAAACCACAGCAATGGTCTGCATTTCTCGGTGTTGGCGCTATGGTAACATCAAAGCCGTTATCTTTAAGAAGATAGTATAGTTTTGTAGCCGAAGCTGAATCGCTTAAAAGAATGTAATTTCTTAGCTCTTTCATTTTATTAGTCAAGCATTTCTATGAAGGCACCGATTCTTGTCTTTAATTGTTCTGCGTCTTCGTCTGTGTAGTCTGTTTCTATGCCCATAACTGGTATACCTAGCTTGTTAAGTTCTTTTTCTACGAAGTAGCCTTCTGTATCATATAGGTTACAGAACTTAAGGTTAAGGTCGATAACGCCGTCTGCCTTGTATTCTTTAGCTAGTCTTACGATATCGTCGATTCTTGCATGGTTTGGTGTGAAGCAAGCGCAGTTAATGCTGCCAAGGTATCTTTGTGCAAGATTATGAACCATAGTATCCATATCAGCGCCATCATCTTCTTCAACAAGTTTGTAGCTGTAACGAATTCCTGTACACATTTCTTCACAAACAACAGCTGCTCCAAGTGATTCGATGATGTGGTGCATCTTCCAGTTAGGTATTGAAAGTGGTGTACCTGTTAGAAGTATTCTCTTTGCGCCTGGTTTATAAACTGAAACTTTATTTTTAACCCTTTCTTCAAGTTCGTCACAAAGCTTATTAATCATTTGTGTAGTTCTTTCTGGATCGTCATAGAAAGCAACTTGTGTGATAACTAAAACGTCTTTACCGCTTATTGGAACTAGATCGTTCTTTCTAAATTCATTAAGTCTCTTTAATGCTTTTCTCTTGTTGTTGACAATATGTATAGCCTTTCTTAGACCTTCTTCAGTAACTTTGTTACCAGTTAGTTCTTCGATTCTCTTGATGTAGCGTTTTATTTCTGCTTCCCATTTTTCGAAGTCTTCGTCTCTTTTCATTTGAGGTATGTCCATGATAAACATTGGTGCGTCTTCTGCAAGTATTTCCCAAGCTTTTTTCTTACCGTCACAAGTTGTTTCACCAACGAATAGGTCAGCTATTCTGAAGAATGGGCAAGTTCTGTCAAATCTTGCACCTAGTGATGCTTTGATTAGTGGGCAAGTTGCTGTAGGAAGTTTCTTTTCTCCTCCTGGTACCCAGAATTGTGATCCACTGCAAAGTCCTGTAACTATTGCTCCAGCAGCTATAGGCACTTCATCTGGTACGTGTATACAGAATGTTCCAACTACTTTGCCACCGTTTTTTTGATGTTCGATTAATTCAGCTGGTCTAATACCGTGGATATCGCCAACTACCATGTTCCAGTAGTCCATACCCTTTGGTCTGTTTTCTTGGCTTAGGAATACGTCTCCAAAAGCTCCTGGTAAAACTTCACATAGCATATCATGTTTTTCAATGTCCATGCCTAGTTTGTTCCACATTTCATGATTCTTATCCATTTTGTCCTCCTTTTAATATACAGCCCTTGGGAGCTAGGTCGATTTTCTTGTAGCTCTCACAAATTGGGCTCTTTAGTGTATCCAGAATTATTTCTGGACAGGCTACATTAATACATTTATATTTAGTTTTATTAATGCCATTAATATTATCTTCTAAAACCTTTTCAAGAATTTTTACTCTTTTTTGAGGTTCAGCCACATATCTAATATAGTATTTAACAATGTTATACTCATACGGCTCAATCTTTTTTTCTATCGTCTCTAAAAGTTCATCGATTTTAGAAAATATTTTTTTGTTCTCTTTATATTTTTTCTCGTCAAAATTAAAGCCGTAAACTGATTTTATTATGCCGTCAATATCTGTTCCTGCAATATCCCCACTATATTCATATATATATCTATCGCAATTAGCACTAAAGACTTCTGTAAATTTTTTACAAATATCTTCAATCAAAAATATTTTCGATGAATAGATGAGTGGACACTTTTTTGTAGTCATATAAATGGTAGTCGCGCTTATCATATCGCAGGTGTTATACTCACCATATTGTAAAATCTCAGTGTCAGTCGATTCGATTGGGTAGGGAACGAGGCCGTAGCTCAGTAAAAACGCTTCGTCGATGTCTTTGGCAAAGTAGCCGATGACGTTATTCTCAGTCATTTTAAATGTGACAGCATCGACATAGGCGTTGCGCCTTAATTCTTTAAAGAATTCTACGTCTATCATTATTTTGCAAGTAGTGCAGCGCCTATGGCCCCAGCAAATCTTGCGTCTTTATGAGTCTTTACTGGTCCACCAAGTTTTTGGCTAAGCAAATCAACTGTAAATTCTGAGTCACAGAAACCACCAGTTAAGAAATAATTGTTTGAAGCATTTTTTCTATTGGCAAGGGCAGATACTTTCTTAACTATCGAGTCAACAACGCCTCTTGCGATGTCTTCACGAGGAGTTCCTTTGCCCATAAGTGAAATTACTTCTGATTCGGCAAATACTGTACAAACAGATGATATGTTAACAGATTGGCCTCTTTTAGCAAATTCAAACATCTCTTGCAATGAAAGTCCAAGTCTATTAGCCATGACTTCTAAGAACTTTCCAGTACCTGCTGAGCACTTGTCATTCATGATAAAATCCATAACGTTTGAGTTTTGCACAATAATTACCTTAGTATCTTGTCCACCGATATCGATAACTGTCATGTCCTCAGGATTTAAGAAGTGAGCTCCTTTTGCGTGGCACGTAATTTCAGTAACAGTTCTGTCAGCATAAGGCACACTGATTCTGCCGTAGCCAGTCGCAGTGATTTTAACATCATCTTCGCCGTATCCTAGTGATTTGATCCATCTTTTAATCTCTTCACCAGTCTCTTTACTGTTCCAACCGCTCGGCATAATTTTTTCGTGCAATATGTTCTTTTTTTCTTCGTCTAGGATAACAGCTTTAGAAGCAGTTGATCCTATGTCAATTCCTATGTAATGCATAATATACCTCACTTAATATATAGTTAATTTGATTATATCTCATTAAGAAGTCATATTCAATAAGTATAAAATAATTTAATACTTAGAGGCTTTATTATAAATATTTTTAATAATAATTTTTTATAATAAAGGCTTAAACTATAAAATTTTCTTATAATAACGAAAAAGTCTTATAATTATGATATACTCATATAAAGGAGGGATATTATGAAGAAAAAACAAAACTTAATGATCTTCATTGGAGGCGCCATTATCGGTATAATCGGAGCCTTATTAATGCACTTCGGTAACCCAGGTAACATGGGTATCTGCGTTGCATGTTTCTTTAGAGACATAGCTGGAGCTTTAGGCTTACACGGAGCAAAGGGAGTTCAATATATAAGACCAGAAATTATCGGTTTTATATTAGGAGCTTTTATCATTTCCATGGCTACAGGCGAATTTAGAGCAAAGGGTGGCTCAAACCCAGCACTTCGTTTCGTTTACGGCTTTTTAATGATGATAGGCGCTCTAGTATTTTTAGGCTGCCCACTTAGAATGCTTCTAAGAATCGGAGCTGGAGACCTAAACGCTGTAGTAGGCTTGCTAGGCTTTATAGGCGGTATATTAGTAGGTATTGTATTTATTAAAAAAGGTTACTCACTTGGTAGAAACCATGATCAATCAAAATTATCAGGACTTATTATGCCAATATTTGCTGTAATACTTTTAGTTCTAGCACTAGCTAAACCTATGTTTATAAACTTCTCAGCAAAGGGACCTGGCTCAATGCACGCACCATTTGCAATGTCATTATGCGCAGGACTTATAGTTGGAGCTATCCTACAAAGAACAAGACTTTGTACAGCAGCTGGATTTAGAGATGCAGTTTTAATTAAAGACTACCATTTCTTATATGGCATCATAGGTATAGTTCTTGCAAATGCTGTATTAAACATGGCTCTAGGACAATTCAAACTAGGTTTTGCTGAACAACCAATTGCTCACTCAGAACACCTATGGAACTTCTTGTCAATGGGCTTAGTCGGTTTAACAGCAGTATTACTAGGCGGTTGCCCAATTAGACAAACTATACTTGCTTCACAAGGCGATACAGACGCATTCATGACAGTCATCGGTCTTATCTGCGGAGCAGCTGCATCACACAACTTTAACCTAGCTTCATCAGGTAAAGGCACTACACCATCAGGAAGAGTAGCTGTCATAGTTGGACTTGTACTAGTAGCTATCGCTGCTTGCTACATCATAGCTGAAAGAAAGAAAGGAGCTCACAATGGCAAATAACATTATAGATGCAAGAGGACTTTCTTGCCCAGAACCAGTTATATTAACAAAAAATGAAGCTGACAAAGGCACAAAAAGCATTACAGTTTTAGTTGACATAGAAGTTGCTAAAGAAAATGTATCAAGATTTCTTGAAAATGCTGGCTACAAAGTAGCAGTTAAGGAAAGTGGAGAAGATTTTGAAATCACAGCAACAAAATAATGTTGTCATAGTAACATTCTACTCAATATCATCGTGCCTTATGTTAAATAATAAACTCAAAGAGATTGGCATCGGATCACTCATCATACCAACACCGAGAGATCTTTCTTCATCCTGTGGCAATAGTTTAGCCACTTCGATTAAAAATAGAGAAGCTCTTGAAAAAATTATAGATGAATTTGATTATGAAGTCGATAGAGTTGAAGATTATTGTTTATACGAAAGCGAAAAATTAAAAGAGATATTATAATGGATTAACAGCTACATTATGTGGCTGTTTTTCTTTTACATTTACATATTTTTGATTTTTTCTTATGAATATGATATAATTTATTGTATATTATGGAAAATTTAGATTACGCTATTGATATCTTGAAAAGATTAGGAAGTTCCTCATACATTGTTGGGGGTGCTGTGAGGGACTATTTGCTGTGCAAGGATGTCTACGACATAGACATTTGCACGGCAAAGAAGCCTGATGAGATAATAAATCTTTTAAGTGATTATGAGCTTGATACTAAATTTATGAAATATGGATCTGTCAAGATTAAGGGCGAGAATGCGATTGAGATAACTACTTTTAGGCGTGAGGATGACTACACTGATGGCAGGCACCCAAGCACATTAAGTTTTACTAGTGATGTCAAGGAAGACCTTATTAGGCGCGACTTCACCATAAACACCATGCTAATGGGTGAGAATAAAAATATATATGATTATATGGACGCGAAAAAGGATCTTGATGCGAAAATTTTAAGAACTGTGATTGATCCTTACGAAAGTTTTGCCAAGGACTACTTGAGAATACTGCGTTTAGTGCGCTTTGCGGCGAAGCTAGGTTTTGAGATAGAGCAAGAGACTTTTAAGGCAGCGAAAAAATATGCGCCTTTTGTAAAAACTCTTTCAAAAGACAAATTTCGTGAAGAATTCAACAAGATTTTGCTTCTTGACAATGCTCATTACGCTTTTACTCTTATGCACGAGCTAGGCATTTTGAAGGAAGTCCTTCCTGAGATTGATACCGAGTTTAATTATGACCAAAACAATCCTTATCATAGCTACGATTTATTTACTCATACGATGAAGGCAGTTGAAGCGACTGAAAAAGATTTGCCGACGCGTCTTGCGGCTTTATTTCATGACGTTGCAAAACCATTGACACGCTCTGAAGATGGGGATGTTTCTCACTACTACGATCACGACAAGGTCGGCGCCGAGATGGCAGTAGATATTTTAAAAAAATTTAATTATGATAAGAAGACTATAAATTTGGCTCATGACCTCATCTTAAAGCACATGAAGCAGGACCCAAACTTTGGCATCAAGGCTGTGAGAAGGCTTTATAATTACTATGGTAAGGATAATATTTATCGCTATCTTGATTTAATTAGAGCGGATACTATTGCGACGAGACCTGGGAGAGAGCTTGATAATATAACAAAATTTGAGACTTACATAAAAGAGATAGAGGATAGTCTTGATAAAAGCGGCGAGCTTAAACTTGCTGTTAGCGGCGATGATTTAATTGCCATGGGCTATGCGCCAGGCAAAAAATTTGCGTACGTACTTGGAAAAATTAAAGAAATGGTGAGTTTAGGCGAGCTTGAGAACGACAGAGAAACTTTGCTCCCACTTCTTAAAGAATATATGGAGGAAGAATAATGAAGAAATTATTTGGCACAGACGGCGTTAGAGGCGTCGCTGGCGAGTTTTTAACTAGTGAATTTTCATACAAATTAGGTAAATATATAGCAGACTACTTTATTGGCGGTGAGGGCAAAAAAGTTTTTATAGCGAGCGACACAAGAGAGTCAAAGGATATGATAAAACTATCACTTGCTGCAGCCATCACATCTATGGGGCTTGATGTATATGATTTAAACGTAACATCGACACCAGAAGCGAGCTACATCATTAGCAAAAACGATTCTTTATTCGGGATTGTTGTCTCTGCATCTCATAACCCTTATGAGTACAATGGCATAAAAGTATTTAATAAGGACGGCTACAAGCTTGCAGATGAAGTTGAAGAAGCGATTGAAACGAATATGCTTGAGTGTAAAGAGCTTAAAAAGCCGGAACGCTTTGGTAATTTCATCAATGATGAGATTGATAAAACTGAGTACGTAAGCTATTTACGCTCGCTTATGAAGGATTATAGCGGCCTTAAAATTGTTTGCGATATGTCAAATGGAGCAAACTATGTGACTGCGAAAGAAGTTTTAAACGCATCAGGCGCTGAGATGATATACATTCATGACGAGCCAAATGGCAGAAACATCAATAAAAACTGTGGTTCAACTCATTTGGAATCACTTACAGAAACTGTTAAAGACAATAAGGCGGATATAGGCATTGCCTTTGACGGCGATGCGGATAGATTATTAGTAGTTGATAATGAAGGCAAGATTATGGACGGAGACCATATATTAGCAGCGCTTGCGACATATTTGAAAAAGCATGATAAGCTTAAGAAGAATAAACTTGTTGCGACTATCATGTCAAACATCGGCTTAAAGAAGTACCTTGATACTATTGGCGTAGAGCTTGATGTGACTAGCGTTGGCGATAGATATGTCCTAGCTGAATTGATTAAGGACGATTTATCACTTGGCGGCGAACAATCGGGTCATATAATATTAAAGGATTATCAAAATACTGGCGACGGCCTATTAAGTGCGATATTTTTGATAAATGCCATGGTAGAGCTAAAAAAGACAGCCGCTGAATTAAACGGACTTATGAAAACATATCCACAAGTACTTTTAAACGCAAAAGTTACTAACGAGATAAAAAATAAAGTTTTAGATATAAAAAGCGTTAAAAACGCTATAGATGATTTAACTAAGAATAACCCCGACATGAGGGTAGTCATCAGACCATCAGGCACTGAGCCGCTTCTAAGGGTCATGCTTGAAGGTGAAGATGAAGATGAATTAAAAAGATTAGCTAAAGATTTAGTTGATTTGATAGAAAGAGAGACGAAATAGTTTGAAGAGAGTTTTAATAGCTTTATCGGGCGGGGTAGATAGCTCCGTCAGCGCATATTTACTAAAAAAGCAAGGATACGATGTGGTAGCCATCACATTTAACTTGTGCGACGATATTATTAAAGACAATTACACAAGGATGATAGAGGACGCAAAGAGAGTATCAGACTATCTTTGCATAGAGCATCACGTGGTTGATTACAAGGAAGACTTCAAAGAGAAGGTCATTGAGCCATTCATCCGCGAGTACGAGCTTGGCCATACGCCAAACCCTTGTATCTTTTGTAATAAAAATATTAAATTCAAAAGATTTCACGATGAGATGAAAAATTTTGATGCTGATTTTATTGCAACTGGTCATTATGTTGAAAAATACGAAGAAGATGGTATTCATTATCTAGAAAAATCTTCAAATATCAGAAAAGACCAAAGCTATTTTTTATATAATATCAAGCAAGATCAATTAAAAGACGCGATATTCCCTGTTGGTGCTATGGACAAGGATAAAACTAGAGCCATTGCCAAGGAAGCTGGCATACCTGTTTATAATAAGAAGGATTCGCAAGAGATTTGCTTTATTGCAAATGATGATTATAAGGCATTTTTAAATAAATATTCAGAAAATATTAGCAAGAAGGGTCTTATTAAGGATAAAAGTGGCAAAGTTTTAGGCGAGCACGATGGCATTAGGAACTACACAATAGGCCAAAGGCGTGGACTAAATGTTGCTTTAGGTCAAAGAGCTTTTGTGACTAAGATAGATCCAATCCATAACGAGATTATTCTTGGACCAGAAGAGGATTTATTTAAAAAGACTGCTATAATTAAAGACGTAAACTGGATTTCAATTGATGAGATCGATGAAGATAAGGTATATACAGCAAAAGTTAGATATAGATCGAATGATGAAAAAGCAAAAATAAAGAAAAATGACGACGGTACTTACACAGTTACTTTTGAAGAGCCACAAAGAGCTATAACTCTTTCACAAAGCCTAGTTGTTTACGATGGCAGAACTGTTGTAGGCGGCGGCGTTATAGTGGATCAGCTATGTTTTATGTAGATAAAATAATTAAAGGCTCATCGAGCGAAAAGGCTCTTGAAGAATTTTTATTAGATAAAGAAGTTATTTATGAAGATGTTGATGCGAGCTACGTTATAAGAAATGCTGGTGATATAATCGCCACAGTATCAGTAAAGAAGAATCTAATCAAATTCTTCTACATCGATGAAGCGTATCAAGGCGAAGGACTAGCCATAGAGCTGATCAATAGTGCGCTTGAAGACATCATTTCCAAGGGATACAGAACTTATTTTGTGTTCACCAAGGCAAAAAATGAAAACATTTTCACTTCATTATCTATGGACGTAATTGAAAAAACTGAAGATGTCGTGCTATTAGAGGGCGGATTCTTTAAATATGCTGATTGGATTCAAAATATTAAGAAAGACCTTGATAAAGATGAGTATAGCGCAATCGTCATGAATGCAAATCCACTCACACTTGGTCACGAATATCTAGTAGATAAAGCCTTAGAAGAGGCTCGCGACTTAATAATTTTCGTTTTAGAAGAGGATGCTTCATACTTTAGTACTAAGGATAGATATAAGATAGTTAAAAATCATTATCATAATAATGGCCGTGTACATGTGTATAAATCAGGTCCTTACATTATTTCAAGAGCAACATTTCCAACATATTTTTTAAAAAAGGATACAGATAAACTCAAGGTATATACAGAGCTTGACGCAAAGATATTTGCAAAGCGCATAGCTAAGGACTTAAATATAAAAAAAAGATATTTTGGCACAGAACCAATTGACAAAGTTACTGAAAAATACAATGAGATGATGAAGAAGATACTTTTTGAATATGGTGTTGAGAGCGAATTTATTGAGAGAAAAAAGATAAATGACGAGTATATAAGCGCATCAAAGCTTAGAGAAGGCTTAGAAACAGATTTTGAGAGCATTAAAAAATACTTAAGCCAAGATGTGTATGAATATTTAAAAGAGAGGTGCTTACAATGATAAGTATAAAAGAAGTCAATGACAAAAAAACACTAAATGATTTCGTAGATTTTATTTATGAAAATTATAAAGGAGATAAAAATTTTGTTCCGCCACTAAGAAGTGACTATATTAAGTACGTTCAAGGTGTTGACAACGACCTAAATGAAGCCGGACCAAATGCTAAGTACATCTGTTATGATGATGATAAAGTAGTTGGAAGACTTTTAGTTGGTGTGAATAACATTATTAATAATTATCACGGATTTAAAGAAGGGTACATCTCTTTGTTTGAGTGCGTGGGAAATTATGAGTACGCTGAAAAACTTCTTGATAAGGCGATAGAATTTTTAAAATCTCAAGGCATGACAAAGGTCAAGGGACCTCTATCACTTCCAGGCGGCGAGGACAACAGAGGCTTTATCGTAGATAATTTTGATGCACAGCCATTTATCATGAACACATACAATAAAAAATATTACAACGACTTTTTTGTAAAGTATGGCTTTGAAAAGTATTATGACTGCTACGCATATAAGGACACCATTGAAAATGCTGACATAGAGAGATATGAAAAGCTAGTTCCTTATGCAATGAAGAAATTTGATTTTAGAGTGGATAATATTAATCTTTCTAATGTAGATAAGGACGCCATGGACATCATGAACGTTCTAGAAAGAGCCTTACCACGTGAGTGGGACGACTTTGCTCCGCCAAAGGAAGAAGAGATAAGAAAGATAGTTAAGCAGCTAGTACCATTTGCCGATTCAGATCTTATATTTATAGCGAGAGACAATAAAACAAATGAGCCAATCGGTTTCAATATAACACTTCCAGATTATAATCAAGCAATTAAAAAGATGAATGGAAAAATGTTCCCATTTGGATTTTTAAAATTCTTGTATTATAAGAGAAAGATCAATAGAATTAGATTTTTTGTTTTATTCGTAGTGCCAGAGTACAGGAAAAAAGGCGTTACAAGCGTAATGTATTTAAAAACTTATTTAAACGCACTAAAGAAGGGCTATACAGAGCTTGAAGGATCAACAATTTGGGAGTACAACAGAGATATGATGAACGACGTTGAAAGCTTTGGAGCAAAAATTAACATAACATATAGAATTTATCAAAAGGAAATATAGTTTAGGGTGCCTAGCGCACCTTAAATTATTATCAAAGTTATATTTAGAGATATTTTGGGTAAAAATAATAAGTACGGGGATGAATTTTGGTTTCGACGGGGGTTTGGAATTTAGAATAGCGAGCCGGATCGATGGATACGTTACATCTGTCAAAAAAATATAAACGCAGAAAACAATAATTTTGCATACGCTGCCTAGTTAGGCATCTCTCAATATAGAGTTTTCTCGTACGGCTTTATATTGGGTCAACTTAGACGAGAAAATCTTTTAGCCAAGCTTAAAAGTTAAAAGATTATCTTAAAGCTAGCTAAGACTTTATTTTGCTTTTTAAATTGGTCTTAGTGAAAATTGATAAAAAGCTGCGCTCGGAGAAGTTCTTTAGGAAGGGCTTTCGGACAGGGGTTCGAACCCCCTCATCTCCACCACCACATGGGTATAGACAAAGTCTATGCCCTTTTTTATGCTAATTTTTTAACGGTTGGCGTGCTTGTTATTTGTATTAGTTCGGTTCTTAGTTCTTCCATTTTTTCACATCCTAAAAATGTTCTTGATTTTTCTCTTTTTTTGTGTTATGATATGTATAACTTAAGAGAAGAGCAAGAACCTCTTAAGCTTGTTATTTTGTAGAAGAGTTATAGAAGAGTTATTTAATTAACTCTTCTATTTTTTTATTGGTATAGATGCAAAACTATAAGTCCATTTACAATGGACGGTGACTGCATATAAGTATAAGCAATTGCAAGCATTATAAAGCTTTATGAATAAAAGTTCATAAAGTTGTTTCATTTTTATCAAATTTGTGTTATAATATATTAGGTGATTCTATGGACATCGATAAAATCAAAAAAGGAATAAAAATATTTCTTATAATATTACTGATAATATTCTTTATAAATATGATGAATAAAGACTTTTTTAATCAAAATGACAAAGATGTAAAAGTAGATAAGGCCTTTGATACGGGCTCTAAAGACTCTTTGGATGAAAGTGACGAGGCTGATGCATATATTTATGCTCACATCACTGGCGAGATTAAAAAGCCTGGCGTATATAAGATGAAGTCTGGCACTCGTATGGATGATCTTGTGAAAGAAGCGGGCGGCCTTACTGAAGATGCTGACATAGACCAAATCAATCTATCTGAAAAGCTAGTTGATGAGGAGAGAATAATTGTCCCTGCTAAAGGAGAAGCTAATGAAACAGATGAGATAAGTCATGCAGCAAGCGCTGTACAGTCTAAGAAGATTAACATTAATAAGGCTGATTTATTTGAACTAACTTCAATACCAGGTGTTGGCGAGAAGACTGCGCAAAAAATTATTGACTATAGAGAGATGAAAAAGTTTAAAAAGATTGAAGATGTCATGAACATAGATGGAATCGGTGAAAATAAATTTAAAAATATGAAAGATTATATATGTGTAAATGGAAGGTGATTTTATGATTAATGATGCAGATGTAAAATTAACAAGTTTCGCTAAGACATCTGGTTGAGCGGCTAAAGTAAAACCGGAGGTTTTAGATCAAATATTAAAAGGACTAGAAAAAAGTGCACCAGACCCAAATCTATTGGTAGGCTTGGAAACAAGTGATGACGCAGCTGTATACAAGGTTAGCGAGGACAGAGCCATCATAGAAACATTAGACTTCTTTACACCAATAGTTGACGATCCATATACATTTGGTCAGATAGCGGCAGCAAACTCACTTTCAGACGTTTATGCTATGGGCGGTGAGCCAATACTTGCGATGAATATCTCATGCTTCCCAAATTGTTTATCGCCAAATATATTAAAATTAATATTAAAGGGCGGCTTTGACAAGGTTAAGGAAGCAGGCGCCTTGCTAATAGGTGGACACACTGTTCAAGACGACGAGCTTAAATACGGTATGAGCGTTACAGGTTTTGTTCATCCAGATAAAGTGCTTAGAAATACTGGCGTTAAGGAGGACGACGTGCTTATATTAACTAAGCCTCTTGGACTTGGCATAATAAATACAGCTATCAAGGGCGGCATCTGCGATAAAGACTCCTTAGATGAGGCGGTTTTAGTTATGAAAACACTTAATAAGAAGGCAAAGGATGCCATGGATGGCCTTGATGTACACGCATGCACAGACATAACAGGTTTTGGACTTATGGGTCACGTATATGAAATGCTTAGAAATACTGATGTAACAGTAGAAATTTATACAGAAAAGCTTCCTGTGCTAAAAGGAGCACTTGATTATGCGATGATGGGCCTTGTTCCAGCAGGTGCTTATGACAACAGAGTTTTTGTTGGTGATAATTTTAGAATAGACGGCAATATTAAAAGAGAGATGGAAGATCTTTTATTTGACCCACAAACTTCTGGAGGACTATTGATTTCACTATCAGAAGAGGATGCAAAGACATATATGGAAAGGATAGACCTTCCATTTGGTGTAAATATAGTTGCAAAGGCAAAAAAATTTGACGATAAATATATTTTAATTAAGTAGGTGTGATATGAATTTATTTAGAATGATCCCAGGAGTTGATCAAGTCATGGAAAATGAAGAGATCAAGAAGCTTTTTGAGCTTCACGACGCTGGACTTATTAACGATACTATAAGAAATATCTTAGATGAGATGAGAGATGACATTAAGAAAGGACTTGATGAGGACTCACTTAGAGCTAGACTTAAAAATATTGATAAGACTGTTATAGAAAGGCTTCAAGATGAACTTAATTATAGCCTTAGACCTGTGATAAATGCTACAGGTGTCATCATTCATACTAATCTTGGCAGATCAAAATTACCTAAAACAGCTCAAGAAAATATTATGAGGCTATTATCAAGCTACTCAAATCTTGAATATGACCTTGAAAAAGGCGAAAGAGGACTAAGATACTCTCATATAGAAGAAAAACTTAAAAAGATTACTGGAGCAGAGGCGGCACTCGTAGTAAATAACAATGCTGCAGCCGTTATGCTTGTACTTGATACGCTTAGCAAGAACAAAGAAGTAATCACTTCAAGAGGCGAACTTATCGAGATAGGTGGATCATTTAGAATACCTGACGTTTGCGAGAGAAGTTTAGCGACACTTAGAGAGGTCGGCACAACAAATAAGACTCATCTAAGAGATTATGAAAACGCTATAAATGAAGAGACTGGCGCGATTTTAAAAGTTCATACATCAAATTACAAAATTTTAGGCTTTACAGAAAGCGTTAGTGCGAGAGAACTTGCGACTATAAAAGGCGATTTGCCTCTTATAGAAGACCTTGGTTCAGGCGTTTTAATCAATCTTGAGGATTATGGTCTTGAGCACGAACCAACTGTTATGGAATCAGTTGCAAGCGGCGTAGATGTAGTTACTTTCAGCGGGGACAAGCTTTTAGGCGGTCCACAAGCAGGCATTATTGTCGGCAAGGAAAAATACATCAGTCAAATCAAGAAGAATCAATTACTTAGAGCACTTCGTGTAGACAAGATGACTATAGCAGCCTTAGAAACAATACTAAACTATTATATTGACAAGAACAAAACATTTGAGATACCAACTATAAAGATGATAACAGAGTCTTATGAATCAATAGAGAAAAGAGCGGAAAAACTATTCTCAATGCTTGAAGGCGTGAATGGAGCTGAATTAAGTATAGTTGAAACAGCTTCAGAAGTAGGTGGTGGCTCACTTCCAAACCAATTTATTAAGTCAAAAGCAATTGAAATCGATCCAAAAAATATATCGGCTGCAAAGCTTGAAGAAAAACTTAGACACCTTGAAATACCAATAATTGTAAGGATATACAAGGACAAGTTGCTCCTTGATTTAAGGACTATTGACGAAGAAGAATACGAAATTATTGCAAGTGAAATTAGAGGGATTTTAGGAGAGTAATAGTGAAACATTTAATACTTGGAACTGCTGGTCACGTAGACCACGGGAAAACTTCTTTAATACGCGCGCTAACTGGCAGACAAACAGATAGGCTTAAGGAAGAACAAAAAAGAGGGATATCGATAGAGCTTGGCTTTACTTACTTTGATCTTGAAAAAGATTTAAGAGTAGGCATAGTCGATGTTCCGGGCCATGAGAAATTTATCAGAAACATGGTTCAAGGCGTTAGTGGCATGGATCTTGTTATGCTTGTTATAGCAGCTGACGAGGGCATAATGCCTCAAACGATAGAGCACTTAAACATACTTAGGATGCTTGGCGTTGAACATGGCTTTGTTGCTTTAACCAAGACTGATTTAGTTGATGAAGAGTGGATAGAATTAGTTACTTCAGATATCAGAGACGCTTTAAAAGGCACTTTTCTTGAAAATTCTGAGATAGTTAGAGTATCTAACAAAACTTTAGAGGGCATAGATGATATTAAAAATATTTTAAGAAAACATGCCGATAGCTTTGAAAAAGAAGAAAAGAATGATACACCAAGACTTCCTATAGACAGAGTTTTCGTTATATCAGGCTTTGGAACCATAGTTACTGGCACTCTTATGGATGGCAAGCTATCACTTCAAGATGAGATCGAGATATATCCAGAGAGAATCAAGACTAAGATCAGATCTATTCAGGTGCATCAAGAGTCACAAGATGTGGCTTATGATTCACAAAGATGCGCTTTAAACATTCCTGGCGTTAAAAAAGAAGATATACATAGGGGCAGCGTAATAAGCCTTCCTGATGCACTTAAGAACACTAATCTTATTGATGTAAAGATCGAGTGTATTAAGGATCAAGAAAGAGCTATTAAGAATGGCTCGAGAGTATTCTTATATATAGGCACTGAAGAAATTCTAGCTAGAGTAGTCCTTTTAGATAGAGATGTGCTTAATCCTGGCGAAGAAGGCTATGCTCAACTAATTCTTGAGAGTGAAACAGTTTGTAAGAGGATGGATAGGTTCATACTAAGATTTTACTCACCAATGTCGACAATAGCAGGCGGCGTAATACTTGAAACTAATCCAAAGAAGAAAAAACGTTTCGATGAAGATGCTGTTGAAGAATTTAAAATAAATGAAAGCGGCTCAGACACAGATGTTCTTAACAATCTTATCTACACAAGACAAGATGATTTCTTAAATAAAAAAGAAATTGCTAAATTATTAAGCAAATCAGAAGATTTAGTAGATAAAGAGCTAAGTGAATTGGTTAATGAAGGTGCAATAAAAGTTTACGAGCTAAAGAACGGACTTTATCCTATATCCTTAAGATATATACAAAATGTGAACGAAGAACTTATAGTTCATTTAAATAAGTACTATGAAAAATATCCACTTAGAAGAGGAATTTTTAAAGAAGAGATTAAGAATAGATTTTTCAAAAAACTTAATAACAATCAAAAACTTTATGAATATGTTCTTGGACTTATACTTGATGAAGCAAGCCTAGAATTAAATGGCGAGCTAGTATCAATCAAAGGATACGCGCCAAGTTTATCAGATGAAGACAAAAAATCCATGGACATGGTTTTAAATATGATTGAAGAAGCAAAATATGATGGCATCACAAAAGAAGAAATTCAAGAAAAAATTAAGATTAATCTAGAATTTTTAAATGAAGCACTACAAGATTTACAAGCTAGCAAGAGCATATACAGGCTTCAAGATGACTATATAAGCTACAAAGCCTTCTTAAATGCAAGAGAAGAGCTAATTAAGTTTTTAAATAATAATCAAGAGATAAGTTTAGCTGAGTTCAGAGACCTTATTTCATCAAATAGAAAAATATCGCTTGCTTTGCTTGAAGATTTTGACAAAGCCAATTTAACTAAGAGGCTTGGCGATAAGAGAGTATTAAAAAGGTAGGAAAATATATGCAAAAGATTTTATTAATAGATAGTGATGAAACCTTCGTTCAGGGACTCAAATACAGTTTAGAACAAGACGAGTATCTTATAGATACAGCATATAGCGCTGAAGAGGCACAAAAGCTTCTTAAGCCAAATGAGTACAATTTAATTATAATGGAGATAGACTTGCCAGACAAAAGCGGTTTAAACCTATGTCAAGACATTAGAAGAGACTCAAATGTCGGCATAATCATATCAACAAATAATAAGGAAGAGATAAAAAAGATACTTGCACTTGAATATGGCGCAGATGATTTTTTAGTTAAGCCATACAATATTCTTGAGCTTAAAGCGAGGATGAAGTCATTATTTAGAAGAGTTCAAGGCGCAAGCGATGATTCAAAGAACAGTATACTTGAGTTTAATCACTTTACCATAAACACCATTGGCAGAAAACTTTTCAAAGATGGCGTTGAAATTTCATTAACAGGTAAAGAATTTGATTTACTATATATACTTGCTTCGAATAAAGAAGTTGTTTTCTCAAGAAAAGACCTTTTAGAAAAGGTTTGGGGCTATCAATTCTATGGAGATGAAAGAACCGTTGACGTTCATGTCAGAAGACTTAGAAATAAGATAGAAGAGAGCAGCAAGAGACCAAAATTTTTAAAGACTAAATGGGGGGTAGGCTACTACTTCGTAGATTAATATATGGAAAAGAAAAAAACAAATAAATTTTTTAAAAATACCTTTATTCTTGTTATAGCAGGAATTTTAGTTAAGATTATAGGCGCTGTATATAGAATACCTATAACAAACATCATCATGGATACAGGGATTGGCTACTATCAAGCGGCTTATCCTGTGTATCAAATACTCTTAACAATATCAACAGCAGGCCTACCGATAGCGGTTGCAAAGCTCGTTTCAGAAAATTATGCACTAGGCAGGATAAAGGCAGCTCATAAAGTATTCAGAGAGTCGACAAAGCTAATGTTCATCTTGGGCATAGCGAGTGCACTCTTTGTTTATGTGTTCAGTCACCAAATTGTTGGCTTTTTACAAAATGAAAACAGTTGGTACTCATTAGTTGCACTAATACCAGCCCTTGTATTTGCGCCACTTATGTCATCATTTAGAGGCTTTTATCAAGGCAAGGACAATATGGTTCCGACAGCCATCTCACAAGTTATTGAGCAGTTATTTAAGTTAATATTTGGGCTTGTACTAACAAAGTATGCTCTTAAGATGTATGGTGTAGCTGTCGCAGCAGGCGCAGCACAATCAGGCGGTTCAATCGGTGCCTTCTTTGGCTTTTTATTTTTGCTTATAGTATTTTTATTTAATTTTAAATCATATAAAGCAGAAGAAAAACTAGACGAAAGCGGCTTTGTCTATGGAGATAAAGAAGTTATAAGAAACATCTTATCAATTGCAGTACCAATTACCATCGGCGCATCAATCAATCCTCTTATGGATTTTATCGATACAAAACTAGTTTTTATGAGACTAACAGATATCGGATATACTATGGAACAGGCCAACGATATGTTTGGATGGCTAAAGGGCATGGCGACAACACTTATTAATATGCCACAAGCTATATCCATAGCTTTGTCAATGAGTATAGTGCCACTAGTTTCAGCATACATGGTTAAAAAAGATAACGAAAAAATGCATCAAACAATATTTACAGGACTTAAGTTCACTTGTCTTTTTGCATTCCCTTGTGCACTTGGATTTATTGCCTTAAGTAAGCCAATAATATCTTTAATTTATTATAATAATTCACCTGAAGCAATAAATGGAACGGCTGAATTATTAAGTATTTTATCGATAAGCCTTATCTTTCTATGCTTAATACAAATACTAACAGCTATACTCCAAGCAGTTGGCAGCCCAGAAAAACCAGTTAAAAACCTTGTAATTGGTTCTATTGTAAAGATAATTTTAACTTATCTACTAACTGGAATCACCATATTCAATGTAAAAGGCGCGGCAATAAGCACAAACGCTGCTTTTTTAGTAGCGATGATATTAAATTACATTGATTTAGAAAAAATACTTGATAAAAAATATAATTTATTATTTTATGCAGTAAAAGTTTTAGCTGTAAGCATATTTATGGCGATTTCGGTTAAGGTAGCTTATGAACTTTTAAGCATGAGATTTTCCCTTTTAATATCAACATCGCTATCGATTTCATTAGGTATAATAGTTTATGGTGGTCTCGCACTTTTACTAAAATTGGTAAAAATTGAAGATTTTATATCAAAATAGCAAAAAAATCGCTATTTTTTCATAAAAATTTAAAAAAAATGCAAAAAAACCTTGATTTTTAGAGAAAATAGGTTATAATATAAGTATAGAAGAGCCACGAATGGCTTTTCAAGCACTTTTTAAAAGGAGGATTTATTATGAACAAATCTCAATTAGTTGCAGCTATGGCTGAAAAAACTGAAATGACAAAAAAAGATGTTGAAGCTTGTCTTAACGCTTTCACAGGTGTTGTTACTGAAACACTTAAGAGCGGTGAAAAGGTTCAACTAGTAGGCTTTGGTACTTTCGAAGTAAAGGACAGAAAAGCTAGAGAAGGAAGAAACCCTAGAGATCCTAAACAAAAAATAAAAATTCCTGCATCTAAAGCACCTGTTTTCAAAGCTGGTAAGACTTTAAAGGAAACTGTAAACACTAAAGGTAAAAAGAAAGCAAAATAGTCCCAAAAGGATATTTTCTTAAAACACAATAAGTAGATAAGTCAGGCTATGCCTGACTTTCTACGATGTACATAAGGGTGATTTCATGAGACTTGATAAGTTTTTAAAACTATCGAGAATTATTAAAAGAAGAACAGTAGCTAATGATGCTGCAAAGAGCGGCAAGATACTTATAAATTCAAAAGTAGCCAAACCAGGTGATGATTTAAAAGTTGGCGACATTATAACGACAACGTTTAATGAAGACCACAGAAGCTATGAAGTAGTATCCTTGCTTGAAAGTCCAAACAAGGATCAAGCTAAGCTGATGTATAAAGAGCTATGATTTGTAAGGAGTGATGATTATGAAGAAAAATAAAAAAGGTGGCATTACTGCATTTAAATTAGGAATTATATCTTTATTTTTAATTGTATCAATCCATTTTTATAATCAAATAGCAACTTACAATAAATTAGTGAAAGAAGATAAAGCAAAGCAAGAAGAGATTGCAGAACTTAAGGACGAAATATCAAACGTAAAGGTATTGCTTTCTAAGTCTAAAACTCAAGAATTTATTGAACTAATAGCTAGAGATGAATTAGGCATGATTAAGCCTAAAGAAATAAAAGTTGTTGACAAAGTCGACACAGATATATTTAAAGAAAACAAATAATAATTAAGGAGGATTTTGTTTTTTATGACGCTTTCAGTTGGAGACATCGTGAGTGGAAAAGTTGTTAATATAACTAATTTTGGAGCATTTATCGAGATAGAGGGTGGACAGAATGGTCTTGTGCATATCTCGGAGATATCAAATGATTACGTAGAAAATGTTTCAGATGTTTTAAAAAAGGGACAAGAGGTTAAAGCTAAAGTTTTGTCGAATGACAACGGAAAACTAAGTTTGTCAATTAAGCAAACTCTTCCAAAAAAGGAATTTGTTAAACAAAAAGATTTTAATAGTAAAAAAGATTTCTCAAAACCGAGAAGAGATTTTTCTAAGCCACAAGCAAGAAAAGCTTATACTTGGGAAGGGGAAAAGACAGAATCTCATGATTTAAGCTTCGAAGATAAAATTTCAAGGTTTTTGAAAGAAAGCACTGAAAAAATGGATCAAATGAAGTTTAAAGAAAACAGAAGAAGCAGTTATCATTCAAAAAAAGGTGACTATAGAAATTAATTGCTTTTGAGTCTAATAAGTATTTAGCAAGGTTGAACAATTGTTCAGCCTTTAATTTTCTTTATATTTTAACTATGGCAGAGGTTAGTATGAATAGTATAGAAAAATTTAGAAATTTCATCAAAGAAAATAATTTAATAAATAAATCAGATACCATAGTCAGTGCTGTATCTGGTGGCTCTGACTCTGTTTTTATGCTTGAAATGCTTCTTAGTATTAAAGAAGAATATGAGCTTAATATTATAGTTTGTCACGTTAACCATGGCCTTAGAGGAGCAGAGGCACAAAGAGATGAAGATTTTGTAAAAAATCTTTCTGAAAAACATGGGCTTTTATATGAAGTAGAGCACATTGACATGGCGGGTTATGCCAAAGAGCATTCATTAACTTGTGAAGAAGCAGGTAGAAAGTTAAGATATATCTTCTTTGAAGAGCTTAAAAATAAATACAAGGCAAATTCAGTTGCCATAGCTCACAATGAAAACGATGTAGCAGAGACCATGATGCTAAATATATTTAGAGGCACAGGACTTGACGGACTTGAATCAATTCCACTAAGAAGAGATTTTTACATAAGACCAATACTTTGCTTTGAAAAATCAGAAATTCTTGAATATTTAAAAGAAAATAATATTAATTATGTTGATGACTCGACTAATTTCACCAACGATTACAAGAGAAATCTTATTCGTAACGAGATGATACCATTTATTGAAAAGAATTTTAATGAGAATGTAATTGCATCTATGGCTAGACTTGCAGCAATCTCTAAAGAGAATAATGAATATCTTGAGATTATTATAAATGATAAGTATAAAAGCATTGTCAAGGCGGGTAGCATTGACAGGGATGGTTTTAATATGCTTCATCACTACGAAAAAACTATTATTTTAAGAAAATTTTTAAAAGAAAATTTAAAATATTTAAATAATATTAGTAAAGAAAATATTGAAGAGATGATCAATTTAATTATGCTCGATTCGGGTAAAAAGTATGATATAGATAATAAACATTATCTTGTAAATGATTTTAATAAAACCACATTCAAAGTGCTTGATAACAATGAGTTTTCAGAAGAAATATCGCTTGACTTTAAATTAGATAAAGTATACAATATCTATGGAAGAAAATTTAAATTTGTCTTAAGTGATAAAATTCTTAGCAAAAAATATCTCGACTATGATTTATTAAATGGAAAGCTTAGTCTTAGAAATAGAAGAAGTGGCGACAGATTCAACCCCTTCGGCATGAGTGGCTCAAAAAAGATTAAGGACTACTTTATTGATAAAAAAATTTCTTCAGATGAAAGAGCTAAAATTTTATTTTTGACAAATGATGAGGATATAGCATGTGTTATTGGCTACGACATAGCTAATAAATACAGAGCAAGCACAAAAACAAAGAACTATCTTAACATTATAATGGAGGATAATTATGGCTTATAGAATTAAAGAAATTATGTTCACTGAAGAACAAATTCAAGAAAAAGTTTTAGAACTAGCAAAACAATTAACAGAGGATTATAAAGGAAAGAGCCCAATCTTTGTTGGGATATTAAAAGGATCCTTTGTGTTTATGGCTGACCTTATTAAAAATGTTGACAATCACGAGCTTAGAGTTGATTTCATGAGAGCATCAAGCTATGGAAACAAAACTAAATCCGATGGCAAGGTCAATATCAAGTTAGATATGGAGTTTGATCCAAAGGGTGAGGACGTACTTATCATTGAAGATATCATCGATTCAGGCTACACTCTTAAGTGTCTTCACGAGTACCTTTTAAACAAGGGAGCAAAATCAGTTAAGATAGTTACACTACTTAACAAGAGTGAAAGAAGAGTTGTAGATATAAAGGTTGATTACGTTGGTTTCGAAATACCAGATAAGTTTATCATCGGCTACGGACTTGATTTTAACGAGCACTTAAGAAATTTGCCATACATAGGAGTTTTAGATGAAACTTGTTTAGGTGAGGAGGAATAATTTGAAAAGATCTTCAATTAGAAATATAATTGTTTATGCATTTATATTGATACTTGTCTTTTTCTCTTTGAGATTTTTCTCGGGAAGTTTTTTCTCGGAGGATAGAGCCAATGTCAATACTTTCATAAACGATATTAAAGATGGAAAAGTAAAGAGAATTAGCCAAGAAGGTTATGGATTTAAATATACAAAAAATGACGGTAAAAGTGATTATGTTGAGGTAGATCCAAATGTTTGGCAGTCTATATATGATGATTATGTTAAAGATAGAGTTATAGCAAACAAACTTCAATACGATGTGAGCATGCCTAAGGATAACTCCATGATGATAAATATACTTATGATGGCAGGATCTATGCTATTCTTCATGTTTATCATGCGTGCGTTAATTGCACCGAGAGGACAAGATGGAACAAGTCCGCAAAATTTTGGCAGATCTAGAGCGAGAGAATCAAAAACTGTCAATGGTAAAGTCATTAAATTTGCAGATGTTGCAGGACTTGTCGAAGAAAAAGAAGAATTATTTGAAATAGTTGACTTCTTAAAAAATCCTATGAAATATATCAAGCTTGGCGCAAGAATACCAAAGGGCGTTTTGCTAGTTGGTGAGCCAGGTACAGGTAAAACATATCTATCAAAGGCAGTTGCTGGCGAAGCAGGAGTACCATTTTATACTATATCCGGTTCAGACTTTGTAGAAATGTTTGTCGGCGTTGGTGCTTCAAGAGTTAGAGACCTTTTCCAAACAGCAAAGAAGAATGCACCTTGTATTGTGTTTATAGATGAGATTGATGCAGTTGGTAGACAAAGAGGCGCAGGCCTTGGCGGTGGCAACGATGAAAGAGAGCAAACACTTAATCAATTACTTGTAGAGATGGACGGTTTCACTCAAAATGAAGGCATTATCGTTATGGCGGCAACAAATAGACCAGATATACTTGATAAGGCTTTATTAAGACCAGGTAGATTCGATAGAAATATATATGTTTCGCTTCCTGATGTTAAGGCTAGAGAGGCAATACTTGAAGTTCATGCAAAGAATAAAAAGCTTGATGAAGATGTTGACTTAGAAAATATTGCTAAGAAAACAGTAGGATTCTCACCAGCAGACCTTGAGAATCTTCTTAATGAAGCAGCACTATTAACAGCTAGAGAAAATCTTGATAAGATACCTATGAGACTTGTTCAAGAAGCGTCAATCAAGGTAGTTGCTGGACCAGAAAAGAAATCACAAACAGTTATAGAAAAAGAAAGAAAGATAGTTGCTTATCATGAAGCAGGTCACGCTATAGTTAGTCACTACACAGATGAATTATATCCAGTTAATATGATAACTATAGTTCCAAGAGGAAGAGCAGGCGGCTTCACAGAATATCTTCCAAAAGAAGATTTTAATTACACAACTAAGTCCATGATGGAGAATATGCTTAAATCCTTACTTGGCGGTAGGATAGCTGAAGAGATTATATTTAAAGATATATCTACAGGCGCATCAAACGACATTGAAAGAGCAACAGATCTTGCGAAAAACATGGTTACTGTCTACGGTATGAGCGATAAGCTTGGACCAGTTTGCTATGACAATGAAGGCGAAAACGTCTTCATTGGAAGGGACTACGGAAGAACAAAAGTTTATTCAGAAGAAGTTCAATACGCTATAGATCAAGAAATTAAAGACTTTATCTTGAAGGCAAAAGAAGAAGCAACTCAAATACTTTTAGAGCACAAAGATAAACTTGAAAAATTAGCACAAACACTTCTTGAAAAAGAAACAATTAATAGAAAAGAATTCTTAGAAGTTCTTGGAGAAAATCAATAAGATTATTAAGCGGCTATAAATTTAGTCGCTTTTCTTATGCAAAAATATTATATTATCACAAAGAGACAAAATTATTACATTTACTAAAATAATTTACAATAAAAATTATAATAAACTTGAAAAAAACTTTATAAAGTGATATAATAACTATTGTAATAGTTTACTACAAAGGAGTGATTTTATGTTTTTAGCAAGTTTTATTTCGCCTGAGAACACTTGGGCTCTTTGGTCAGTTCTAGCATGTTCAGCTGCTTTAGCAATATTCCTAGAACAAAAATACAAATGGGCTAACAAAGTAACAGGCTGTATCTTAGCGTTAACTATCACTATGATACTTTCAAACGCGGGCCTAATCCCAACAGATGCACCAGTTTATGATGCAGTTTGGGGCTATGTAGTACCTCTAGCAGTACCAATGCTATTATTCAAAGCTAATATTAAGAAAATTGCTAAGGAATCAGGAAGAGTATTTATTATTTATCTATTAAGTTCAGTAGGAACAATACTTGGTTCTTTCGCAGCATTCTATATCTTAAGAGGCGCTATAAATGACCTTGGTAGAATTATCCCTATGTTCACAGGAACATACACAGGCGGAAGCGTTAACTTCGTAGCTATGGCTGACAACTATGCAGTTGATCAATCAGTTACAAGTGCCGCTCTAGTTGCAGATAACTTATTAATGGCTATCTACTTCTTCGTTTTAATTGCTCTACCAGGACTTTCATTCATCAAAAAAGCTTACAAGCATCCATACATTGATGAACTTGAAAAGAACGCAGATCTTAAAGACAGCAGCAAGACTATGGCAGCTCAATATTGGGGAGCAAAGAATATATCATTACTTGATATAGCAACAGTAGTTGCAAGTGCCTTCCTAATCGTTACAGTATCTGACCTTATTGCTTCATTCTTAGGATCAGTTATACCAACAGGCAACTTTGTAATGCAATTATTTAACGGTCTATTAGGTAACAAATACCTAATCATGACAACTATTACTATGATACTTGCATCAGTATTTAGCGGCTTCTTCGAAAAGATTAACGGTAGCCAAGAAATCGGTACTTTCTTAATTTACCTATTCTTCGCAGTAATCGGTGCACCAGCATCATTAAAGTTAATCATCGAACAATCTCCACTACTATTATTACTAGCAGCAATCATAGTATTTACAAACTTAATCGTATCACTTATATTTGGAAAGATTTTCAAATTCTCTATCGAAGAAATCATTATTTCTTCAAACGCAAACGTTGGTGGACCTACAACAGCAGCAGCTATGGCTGTATCTAAGGGCTGGCAAGCACTTATTGTTCCAGCACTATTAGTTGGTACACTTGGATACGTTCTAGGCAACTGGTACGGTATTTTAGTAGGTACAATACTTCAATAATTTTTTAATTAGTAAACTATAATTATTACAGGGTAAGCAGTCAGCAATGGCTGCTTATTTTTTAATCATTGCAATGGATTTGTCTTTGTGCTATAATATTTAGCGTAAATCAAACGGTATCCTTAGTGAACCGGAATGGAGGTAATTTAATGAACATGAGCAAGAACTCGAAAAGAGTCGCGTACACAGCTATTTATATAGCTATTGTACTACTATTTGCATTTACACCGATAGGCTTCGTGCCAGTTGGTCTAACTAATGCAACTACACTACATATACCAGTTATTTTGGCGGGTATACTAGAAGGTCCACTTATTGGGGCCATTGTTGGTTTTGTTTTTGGTATAACAAGTATAATCAATGCAATAATCAAGCCAAATCCTATATCACTAGTATTTTTAAATCCAATTATAGCTGTTGTGCCAAGAATTTTGATAGGCTTAGTATCTGGTCTTGTCTTTAAATTTATGAACAAAAGAGATGAAAAAACAAATAAGGCAATAACTTTAACAGTATTTGCACTAATTTTTATCTATTATTTAAGATGGGTCATCCTTTTCATCGCAAGTCCTGAGATTAAAGTCATAAACAAGCTAGTTAACGTAGGATTTTTATTAATTACGCTAATGATACTCATCTTTATCATTAAAGGCTCAAAAAAGTATAGACTTGACCTAGTAGTGCCAGCATTTATTGGGACGCTTGCAAACACTGGACTTGTCTTATCATTTATGTATTTAATTTATGGAAGCTTCATTGAAGGAGCACTCGGACTAGAAGCAGGCGCTGCAAAGGGCTATATACTTGCAATTGCAACAACAAACGCAATACCTGAGCTCATCATAGCGATTGTGGCTGTTACAGTAATCGCTTCAAGAGTATTATCAATTGAGAGGAGATAATTATGCTATTAGCAATGGATGTCGGCAATACTAACATAGTTTTAGGTTTGTTCGACGATAATAATATGATAGAAAGCTTTAGACTATCCACAGATAAGGATAAAACTTTGGATGAATATGGCATTATTTTTCATGATTTTTTGAATTTTGCAAAAGTTGATGCAAAAGAAGTTAATGCAGCCATCATCTCATCGGTTGTGCCTCCTGTGACAGGACCACTTATTGATTCAATTAAAAAATATTTTAATGTTGATGCTGAACTTGTTGGCAAAAATCTTAAAACTAAGATCAACATTGTTATGGATAATCCAAAGGAGGTTGGCTCAGATAACATAGTAAACTCAGTTGCTGTTAGAGCCATTACAAATAAACCAGCTATAGTCATAGACCTAGGCACAGCAAATACTTATCACTATTTAAATGAAAAAGGTGACTACCTTGGAGGCATCATCACACCAGGCTTTAAGATATCGATGGACGCTCTATCTGAGAGAACATCAAAGCTTCCGCGCGTTGAGCTTGAAATGCCTGAGCACGTTCTTGGCAAAAATACTGTTGAGAGCATTAAAAGCGGTATTATGAACTCAAAAATCGGTGAGATGGACTACATCATAAAAAAGATTTTGGAAGAGATTGGAAAGACTAAGGAAGAGCTTCTAATCGTTGCAACTGGTGGACTTTCAGAAAAAGTTGCCAAATACAGCGAATATGTTAATTTAATTGAGCCAAATCTAACTCTTCTAGGTCTTTACGAAATATATAAGATGAATCATGCTTAAAATATCGAATTTTGAAATAAAAAATTCATTAGTCTTGGCGCCTATGGCAGGCTTTACTGACTATGCATTTAGGCACATAGCTTGTGAACTTGGTGCTGGCATGACAGTCTCTGAGATGGTTAATGTCAAAGGCCTTGTTCATGATGACAAAAAAACTTTGGATCTAACTAAAAGAATAAAAGACGATGCCATCTACGCAGTACAAATTTTTGGAAGCAATGAAGATGATTACAAAAGAGCAATTGATGAGCATCTAAACGCTATGGACATTGACATCATAGACATCAACATGGGCTGCCCTATGCCAAAAATTACGAAAAATGGCGATGGCAGTGCGCTTTTAAGAGATACAGAAAAAGTATATAAGGTAGTCAAAGCTGCGAAAAGCGCTTCAGCTAAACCAATTACCGTAAAAATACGTATTGGCTGGGACGATGATAACTTAAATGGCATAGACAATGCTAAGGCGATAGAAGAGGCAGGAGCAGACGCAGTCACAGTTCACGGAAGGACTAGAGAAGCCTTCTACACAGGAAGCGCTAATTGGGACTACATCAAAAAGATTGTAGACGCAGTTGATATACCAGTCATTGCTAATGGCGATGTGGCGAGCCTTGATGATTACAAGAAGATACTTGAAGTGACAGATGCAAGTGGAGTTGCTATAGGCAGAGGGGCGCTTGCAAATCCATTTTTATTTAAAGAGATAGCTAGCTACTTAAAAGGCGAAGAATATATTTCTAAAGATTATCAAAAAATTGACGTAGCTATAAGACACATGCAGCTAGATTTGGAGTTATATCCTAAGGAGCTATTAAAAAATAATATGAAGAAGCAGCTACTCCAATACATCAAGGGACTTAGAAACGCTGCGAAAGTGAAAAACGCCATCTGCGAGAGCAAAGATTTTGATGAAATTTATGAAATTTTATTAAAGTATAGAGAATATTTAAAAAATAATATTGAGTACTAATATATGCCAAGAGAAATCTTGGCTTTTCTCTTGCAATTATTTTTCATTTCTTATATAATAGAATAAAGTAAATGAAGAGAGGTAATTTTATGAAGAAGAAAATTATGAGTATAGCCCTAGCTGGCATGCTTTTATTAAGTCAAGTGAATCTACTTGCAAAGACTGAGGTAAAACAAGTTAAGCTTAGAAATAGAAGCTGCAATGTAATTACTGTTACAGCTGATGATACTACTGCTTTTAAGGTAGTTAAGCCAAATATGAAGCAAGTTGGTGTTACAAATTTTAAAAATTTTATTGCTTCATATAAGCCAAGAGCTGCGATAAATGCAAATTATTTCGAAGCGTACAAGGGCGGATTTTACCCTTATGGTACGCAAATGACTGAGGGCAAGATGATAAACATGTCAGGTAATCACGCGAGTCTACTTGTTTTTGACAAAAATAAATTCAAGATAGTGCAAGGCTTTCTTCGTTACAATGGTTTTCTTGATGGACAAAGAGAAAATGACTGGATAAATAAAAAAGCAAACACTTTTGAAATTTGGAATGTCAATGGCAATCTAACAAGTGAAAAGACTGCTTACGTATACAATTCATACAGAAACGCTCCTACTAAGTTTGGCGGTGGAACTGTCATAGAAGTTGTTGATAATAAAGTAAGTAAAGTATATAAATCATCTGAGAACATGGTTTTGCCAAAGAATGGCTACATAATTTATTATGGTAAAGAAGCTTGTGACGATAAATATATTAATGATAGATTCCAAGAGGGAAGAACAGTTGAACTTGAATTAGTTTTGTCAAAGAAAACTAACGATGGCTTCGTGACTGAAACTGAGTTTGCTTACAATGGAGAAAAAATTTCATATACAAAAGTTACTGAGATAATATCTGCTGGACCACTACTAATAGAAAACTCTAAGAGCGTGTACGAAACTTATGTTAAAGGCATGGAAGCGAAGATGACAACTGGAGCAGGTGCAAGAACCTTGATAGGCATCAATAAATCAAATCAATTAGTCATGGTAACTACTTCAGGAACTATGGCACAAGTAACAGGTATAATGCAAGACCTTGGCTGCACAGATGCTTTTAACCTTGATGGAGGCGCATCAAGCGCTATGTATGCGAACGGCAAATACTATAGAAATGCAGGCAGAGCGCTTAACACAGTATTTTTAGTACAAGATGTAAAGCCAGCTAAATAATTAAAGAAAAAATAATTTATAAAAATACGGCGATGGCTTAGTCCATCGCCTTTACTATGCAAAAAAAGAGTGGGCAGATATATTGCTCACTCTTTTCTGATTTATATTTAGTTTTGTCTCATCGCTTCAAGTGCACTTAGCTTAGTTGCTTTCTTAGCAGGGAAGTAGCCAGATACTATACCTATAAGTGCTGAGAAAACTAAAGACGCTAGTGCAAGCCAAACTGGTATGATTGACATCTTTAACTGAGATGGGTCAAAATCTGGTGAGAAGCCGCCTCCTGACATATTACCAGCAAAACCATATTTCACGCCCAAGTAGTTTAAGAGTGTGCTTATCGCGTAGCTGAGGACTATACCCACCAAGCCACCAAGTAGACCGATGAAGGCTGATTCAGTTAAAAACATTTTCTTTATATCAGAAACGCTTGCGCCTATAACCTTCATAACGCCGATTTCTTTTGTTCTTTCGTATATACTCATGACCATGGTGTTCGAGATACCGATAGCTGCGACTAATAAGGATACGGCACCGATACCTCCAAGTATTAGTCTTTGAGTTTTAGATGAGTTATTGATTTCGACCAAGATATCGTTTAAGGAATGAGGCTTAAGTCCCATAGCTTCTATCTGCTCTTGAACAATTTGAACATTGTCAACGTTATCGACTTTTACCTTGATGTTATTATATTTATTGTCTTTATCTTCACGTCCGCCCATCATATATCCGCCATACATATTTTGATTGCCACCAGATTGTAATTTTTTGGCATCTTTTTTAATTTTTCTTAAATATTCTATCGGCATTACGATGTAATAATTATTTTCATAGTCGTCATCTCTAAATACACCAACTGCTTCGATGGGATATTTTACATTAGGCTTATTAGGTTCAGTACTTTGACCTTCTGGATCGTAGCTACCACCTGTATCTAAAGTAAGAAACATCTTAGTTGTAAGTGGATCTCTTTCTTGATCCTTCGAAGGACCGTTCATTCGAGGCCTTTGCGGATTGCTTAGCCATCTAAGAACGTCTCTACCCATGACAACTTTGTTCATATCGCCTTCTTGAAGAAGTCTACCGCTATCTAGCTTTATATCAAATTTAGCATATTCGGCAGGGTCTACACCGACTATTGAAGCATATCCTTGTAAATTTTTTACATTTATCTTCGCGTCAAATTGTTCAGTTGCTAAAACCGCATCAACATGAGGAATTTTTTTTAGCTGTTCAACAGTGGCGTCATCAAGCTTAGCTACTTTGTCAGTTTTTTTCTTCTTCTGATTGCCATCTTCATCCATATCGCCGCCATATCTATTAGCAGGGTAGATGTCAATCTGAGTTAAAGATCCCGCTGAAGCAAGTTGCTTTTTAGTTGAGTCTGTCATACCAAAGCCTAAGGATATCATCATGATGATGGATATAGAACCAATAACTACACCTAATACTGTTAAGAATGTTCTTAATTTACGTCTATTAAGATTTCTTAAACTCATCAATATTAGATCTTTAGTCTTCATCTATCTTCAAATCCTTTTCTTTCTTTTTATTTTTAAGCTTTTTAAATACTACAAAGCCTATAGCTCCTAAAATTACAAGTGCCACTGGAATTATAAATAAAGGTTTTTTATACCAAGGAGCTTCTCCCATAGCTCCATCAGGAAGTGGCATGCCGTCTGGTCCAGCGTTTTCATCTACTGGAGGAGCCTCTTCAACAGTTATATTGATATCTTCTTCTTTTTCTTTTACTTCACCAGTTGAGTCCTCATAAGTAAATTTAAGCTTACCTTTTATTTCACCTGGTTCATTTGGCATGATTGAGCCTTCATAAACGTCTTGTCCACCAGAGTTAAAGTTACCGATATAGTATGTGCCGTTGTTAACAGTAGCATTATCAGCAGTTAAAGTAACTTTGAAGTTATATAGAGTAACCTTACCTGTGTTATAGAAATTTGCAGTGATTGGAATATTATCTCCAACCATGGCGTTTGTTTGATAATTTATTGGGTCTATATCAAGTTTTGATTCTTGATAAACTGGTACGCCGATATTTTCACTTGATTTGTACTCGTTATTTTCGTCATCTTCATATTCAAAGTTAGCTGTGATATTGTAAGTTTTAGCTGTAGCGTCTGGAACGACAAACATTTTGATAGTTTTTTCAACTTTGCCGCTCGGAGCAATTCTACCGATGTAGAAAGTATTTGAACTATCAACAGGAGTGAATACTGATGAGCCAGCTGTGTTTGAGTCGCTTTTACTTGTGTCTTGACTTGTTAGGTCTATCTTAATATTCTTAACTGCTTTTTTAGCGTTTGTATTGTAGAATGATAGATTCATTTCAAATTCGTTTCCAGCAAGTGGAAGTTTTGGTTCAAATTCGTATCTGTCAATGATTAGCTTAGGAGTTGATTTCTTAGCATCTTTGCCATCGCCAACATTTTCAGGATTATTTAAGAAAACGCCAACAATTTGTTCAACTGTCTTTGGCTCTTTGCTTTCAGTAAAATCATCAAGATATTCTATCTTAATATTGATAGGATAGTTCTTAGTCGAGCCACCCTTTGTTGTAAAGAACTTGTAACTAACTGTTTCTTCTTCGCCAGGAGCTAGGTCTCTAACAAGTATATCAGAAACTGTTCTTGATACAACGCCTGATGGATCATCGCTCTTAGCGCTTGCTCTGATCCTCTTAGCAATGGATTGACCTTGGTTTCTGATTTTAAAGCTTACATCGAATGTTTTATTTACGCCAAGTGTTGCTGAAGGGAATTTTAAATCTTGTATGATTAATTGTGAGTCTTGTGAAGCATCTCCGCCAATATTGATAAAGGCAGTTGTTTCTTCTTTGATTGGCTCTTTATTAAATTCACTTTCATAACTTAGGTCAGTTTTTATCTCATAAGAACCAAATTTAGCAGTTTTTGCTACATTTAATTCATAGTATAAATAAATTTTCTTTCCTGATTCTATAGTTTTAACTTTTTGAGTAGTAGTGCCGCCTTTAACTGATAAGCCAGCTGCAGCAAGACCAGATATGTTTAATTCAACATTTTTAGCTAAAACATCGGAAATATTTTCAATTTCATAACCAAAGGCTACATAAGAGCCAGGAACTACATTTGCTTCTGGAAGTATGTCAACTCTAGTAATTTTTAGTTGAGCTTTGTTTTGACTGCCTCCGTTAACTCTTACATAAGCTTCACCCTCAACCTTAACAGGTGCACCATCACTAGCACCTCTGCGCTTTGTTTTACCAACAAGGCTAATCCTATAAGTACCTGCTTCTGCACTTTGTGGGATTCTAACTCTTACTTCAGCACCATTCATTCCGCCATATGAGTTAATAACATAGCAGTTATTGGGGCTATCGCTAGTAGCTCTTACTGAATAGATTTCATAATCACCAGCATAATTGTAATATCTACGATAACCAGGATTATCTTGTTCAAAATATATTGTAGTTTCATCACCAGGTTTTAATTCTTCAGTAGATGTTGATACCAAAAATAAATCATCCTCAACTACTGATGGCTCTGTGCTTGGTGGTGTTTGTGCACCTGGATTGGATGGGTTAGTTGGTTTACTTGGATTAGTAGGGCTACCCGCATACATATTTACACTCAAGGTGCTTATCATCATTATAGCAATTAATAAAATGCTAAATATCTTCTTCACTTAATTGTGCCTCCTTTTTATCTGTGTTCATCTCGTCTTTCTCAATCAGTCCGTCACGCACGTGAACTATCCTGTCCGAGTAGACTGCTGTTTCTAAGTCATGAGTTACTATGATAAGCGTTTGCTTGTCTTTTTTCGTCATAGTAGTCATTAGTTCCATAATCTCGACACTAGTCTTAGTATCAAGGTTACCTGTTGGTTCGTCTGCAAAGACTATCTTCGGTTTGTTTACAAAAGCTCTAGCTATACTTACTCTTTGCTGTTGACCACCACTCATCTCGCTTGGTTTGTGCTTCATTCTATCCTTTAGGCCTACCTTTTCGAGTAGATACGCGCTTCGTTCATCTCTTTCTTTTTTAGAAATGCCTTTAAATATTAAACCTAAACCTACATTTTCAAGTGCAGTTAGGGTAGGGATGAGGTTATACGACTGAAACACAAAACCAATGTTTAGCTGCCTAAACTTAGTTAGGTCATCCTCATTAAGATTCTCAATGTGTATGCCGCCGACAATTATCTCTCCCGACGTTGGCTTTTCAAGTCCAGCCATCATATTTAAAAGAGTAGATTTACCTGAACCAGATGGTCCAACAATGCATATCGCTTGCTCCTTATATAGAGTGAGGTCTATGCCTTTAAGTACAAGAAGACTTTCTTTACCGATCTTAAATGCTTTTTTTAATTTTTTTAGTTCGATAATTTCTTGCATGTTTCCTCCTTTATTATATATCTTGATTATAACATAAAGGACGTATTAAATATATACAAAAGTGTTAAAACAATGAAAATTTTTAAAAAAAGTATTGATTTTTAAAAAGATATGTGCTATATTATTATTGATATATAAATATATGTTTATGTGTTGATGCATACATATAAACATAACATTAAAATAATTAACATAAATTAGGAGGCAGTCATGGAAAAATTAATTTTAAATGGACTTACTTGTGCCAATTGCGCACAAAAGATAGAAAGCTTTGCAAATGAGCATGAATCAGTTGAAAGTGCTAGCTTGGATTTTATCAATTCGATTTTATCGATTGAAATTAAAGAAGGATCTGACGCTGAAGGCGCTTTAAGAGATATTACAAAATATGTTAATGACTTAGAGCCAGACGTTTTAGTTACACGCGGTGAAGCCGAGAGCGAAGAAGAAGAAGAGGAAGAAGGCTTTTCAAAAATATTTTTAATAAGGATAGCTTTATCACTTCTAGGACTAGCTGCATATTTATTCATTGACAGTCCATATAAGATGGTCTTTTTTGGACTAGCATACATTGTTATTTCATATGATATAATCATACATGGACTTAAAGGCGTTTTTCGCGGCATACTTGCTGAAGAATTTTTAATGACAGTCGCAACAGTCGGCGCCATAATTATAGGTGAGTATTTAGAAGCAGTTTTAGTAGCACTTTTATATCAAATTGGTGAAATCATTAGTGACATCGCAGTTGATAAATCAAGAGATAAAATTAAAGAGCTTATAGTTAAGTCACCAGTTTTTGCTACTGTTTTAAATAATGGCAAAGAAATTCAAAGCGAACCATCTGAAGTAGCTGTTGGCTCTAAGATAATAGTTCGTGAAGGCGAGTCCATCGCCATAGACGGCATAGTTATTGAAGGAAGCGCAAAAGTTGATAACGCTCACATAAGCGGCGAGTCAGAACCAGTTTATGTAGATGTCAATAATGAGGTTTATTCAGGTGCCATAGTTAAGGAAGGATACTTAATTATAGAAACTACTAAACTTGCTAAGAACTCGACAGCAGCTAGAATACAAGATCTTGTTAGAAGCTCACAAAGCGATAAAGCTAATCTTGAGACAGGCGTTTCAAAATTTGCAAGAGTTTATACACCAATTGTTGTTTTCATCGCAGCGCTTATTGCACTTGTAGCACCAGTACTAAAAATAATGCCGCTTAAGGAAGCTCTTCACACATGCTTTGCATTTTTAATAGTATCTTGTCCATGCGCAATCATCATTTCAGTGCCATTAGCATATTTCTCTGGTATAGGCAAGATGAGCAAAAACGGTATTCTTTTTAAAGGAACAAAATTCTTAGATCAATTTAGAAATATAAAAACATTTTGCTTTGATAAGACTGGCACATTAACTAGCGGTAAATTTAGGCTAGTTAGTGTAGAAGCCTTTGACATAGATGAAGGAAAGGCACTTCACTTAGCAAGACTTGCCGAATATCACTCAAAACACCCTATATCAAGAGCTATACTTGATAGTAGAGAGGATATTGATAAAGATGAGATAATTTCTTACACAAGCCTTAAGAATGGCGTGGAGGCTGAAACAAAATTTGGCAGCGTAAAAGTTATTACAAGTGAAAAGGAAAGTGAATACAAAGTTCTTGACACTTATCTTGACGATAAACTTATAGCGCATCTTTATATAGAAGACGAAATAAAAGAAGAGACAAAGAGATTAGTTAATGAGCTTAAAGAAAGAAATGTTAAACCTGTTATGCTTACAGGCGATACTAAGATATATGCTGAGAAAGTTGCTCATGACTTAGGTATAGATTCATTCGAGGCAGAATTACTTCCTCAGGATAAAATAAAGTTTTTTGAAAAAGAACAAGGTAAAGATGGTCTCGTAGCCTTTGTTGGTGACGGCATCAATGACTCGCCAGTTATCAAGAGAGCGGATATCGGTCTAAGCATGGGAGCACTTGGTTCAGATGCAGCCATCGAAGCGTCTGATATAGTTATCATGGATGATAGAATTGAAAAGATAGTAAATATTTTCGATACATCACACTTTGTTAACAAAATTATTTTAGAAAATTTAATTTTCACAGGATTTGTTAAGGCAGCCATCATCATTTTATCTTTATTCATACAATTACCTCTATGGTTAGCGGTTTTTGGCGATGTTGGAGTAACACTTATATCAGTTATAAACACACTAAGAATTAGATAATTTAATAAAATATTTAAGAAGTTCACAGTTAAGAGATAAATTCTCTATATGACTGTGAACTTCTTGACATATTGGCGTAAAATATATATAATAATAGAATAGACTTAAAAGGAGTGTTATATGATTTATTTAAAGACAAAGGATCAAATTAATAAAATGATTGATGCAGGCAAGATACTTATCAGCGTGCATCACGCCTTGAGAGACAAGGTTAAAGAGGGCGTAACAACTATGGAGTTAAACGATTTTGTTGATAATTTCATAGTAAGTCAAGGCGCTTATCCAGAGCAAAAAGGATACGAAGGTTTTCCTTATGCTATATGCGCATCAGTTAATGACGAGATATGCCACGGTTTTCCAAGCAAGGACGTAATTCTTAAGAATGGCGACATCATCTCCATCGATATGGTTGTCAATTACAAAGGATGGATGGCTGATTCATGTTGGTCATATCCAGTAGGAAAACTTTCTGAAGAGGATCAAAAACTTTTTGATCACACAAGAGAGGCAATGTACAAAGCCATCAGCATAGTTGATGAAAACGTTAGGATAGGCGAGATTGGTAAGTGCATCGAAGCTTTTACTAAACCAAAGGGATATTCAATAGTGAAAGAATTTATTGGTCACGGTATTGGCAAGAACATGCATGAGGACCCACAAGTTTTTCATTACGATGCTGGTATAAAAGGACCAAGAATAGTTAAGGGCATGGCCTTTACGATCGAGCCAATGATATGCATGGGCTCTGCGGCTATGAAGCTTGACAAGAACGGTTGGACTGCTAGAACAAAAGATGGTAGCAAATGCGTTCAATTCGAGCATACTTTAGCTTTAACTGACAACGGAGTAATAATTACGACTGATCAAGGAGATGTTTAGATGAGAGATACGAGAGACTTAACACAAGGAGAAATATCACCAATACTATTTAAACTTGCAATTCCTTTGATGGGTACCTCGCTCTTGCAAATGTCATATCAAATCACAGACATGTTCTGGCTTGGCAAAGTTGGTACACAGGCGGTTGCGGCCGTCGGCATAGTTGGTCAATACCTTTGGCTGATTAGCTCACTAATAATACTGTGCCAAGTTGGACTATCTGTTGGTGTTTCACAAAGCTTTGGTAAATCAGATTTAGAAAAAACTAAAGATTATATAAGCGGCGGTTTTAGATTAGGCCTTATAATTGCCATGACGATCACAGCTATATTTATAATTTTTCACAATGAGCTCATAGGACTATATTCATTCAAAGAGGGTGACGCAGCTGTTCAAGAGCTAGCAAGTGAATACATGGTAGCAATTGCCTTTGGTTTAGCCTTTATGTTCTTAAATCCACTCTTTGCAGCAACATTTAATAGCATGGGCAATAGCAAGACGCCATTTATAATAAGCTCAATCGGTTTATTAGTAAACATGGTTTTAGACCCAGTCTTTATATTTGTATTTCACATGGGAGCCATGGGTACAGCAATTGCCTCAGTTATAGCAACTTTAGTAATATTCTTAATATATATTTACATAGGCTTTAAAAATGATTTAATTTATGTTAGAGTGAATTATCTTAAAAAAGTGCCAAGTGAAATAACAAATCACATACTTAAACTTGGCATACCAATAACGCTTATGGAAGCGTGTCATGCAGCGGTATCTATGGTATTAACAGGCTATTTAACAAAGCTTGGTGCTTATGCGGTTTCAGCTATGTCGATAGGCTCGCAGATAGAGTCAATATCTTGGATGACGGCGAATGGTTTCTCAGTTGCAAACACAGCTTTTACTGGACAAAACTTTGGTAAAGGTACTTATGATAGAATAGTTCTTGGATTTAAAAAGTCCATGAGAATCATGTCAACGCTTGGAACAGCTACATCACTATTACTTATAGTATTTGCAACTCCGATATTCTCAGCGTTTTTACCAAATGACCCAGTCGCGATGCAGGCTGGAGCTGATTATTTAAGAATACTTGGCTATTCACAATTATTCATGGTTATAGAGATAGGCGTAACAGGATTTTTCAATGGCATAGGTAGAACGAAGGAGCCATCATACTCTGGAGTTATACTAAATTTAATGCGTATACCATTTGCAATATTCTTTATGAAATACTATGGACTAGATGGCGTTTGGATAGCAATTTCACTATCGTCAATATTAAAGGGGATAGTTGCTTATGTTTGGTTTAAGATTATACTTAAAAAAGAGATAGAACCGAGGGTGATAGCATGATGGTACAATGCGTCTGCTGCCCAGTTTGCTGCAGAATAAAAATTGATGGTGAAGAAATTTCTGGCAATCGCTGCGGAAGAGGATATAATTACGCAAAAAGCCTTCTTCAAGAAGAGGACGACTACGTTTATGGCAAGATTAGGATAGATAGTCTGATGGTTTCAGGTCTGCCAGTAAAAACTGATAAAAAAGTGAAGAAAATTTATCATCAAGCAATATTAAAAGAAATATTTAATTTGCGCGCAAAGGCACCTATAAACGTAGGTGATGTAATAAAGAAAAATATTTTAGATTTGGATGTAAATATAGTTAGCCAAAAAAGAATACTTAAGTAGGAGGAATTATGAAAAAGATAATTTTATTATTATTAATGATGGCTATGTGCTTTAGTTTAACTGCATGTAGCAAAAAAAATGACAATGGTGGTGAGGGAGAAATGAAAAAAGAAAGAAGCGAAAGCGAAGTAACTACAGAGGATGCAGAACTTGTTCAACTACAAAATCCTAAAGCAGGTGACAAGGTAGCAACTATAAAGACAAATAAGGGCGAAATCAAGGTAAAATTATTCCCTGAAGTAGCTCCAAAGGCAGTAGAGAACTTTACTAAGCACGCAGAAGATAAATATTATGACAATTTAATCTTCCATAGAGTTATAAATGGTTTTATGATTCAAGGCGGTGACCCAAATGGTAATGGAACTGGCGGAGAAAGCATATTTGGCGGACCATTTGAAGATGAATTTGATATAAATACAAGAAACTTCAGAGGCGCTCTATGCATGGCCAATGCTGGTCCTAACACTAACGGATCACAATTCTTTATCGTACAAGGCCAAGCTGTTCAAGATGATATCATCAAGCAAATGGAAGAAGCTGGCGAAGATAAAGGATATCCAAAGGCTGTTGTTGACGCTTACAAAAAGATTGGCGGCGCATTCTGGCTTGATTATAAGCACACAGTTTTTGGCGAAGTATATGAGGGTATGGACGTTGTTGACGAGATTGCAAAATCACAAGTTAACGAAAACGACAAACCTCTAGAAGACGTTGTAATTGAAAGTATTACAGTAGAAGATTATAAATAGGAGTGAGGGTATGGATATTAGAGAACTTTTTAAGAGCTATAAGGAGCTTGACGGAAAAACTGTTGAGGTTCAAGCTTGGATAAAAAATTTAAGAGCACAAAAAGAATTTGGTTTTATCGAAATTAATGATGGATCATTCTTTAGTAGTGTTCAAGTTGTTTATGATAACACACTAGAAAACTTTGAAAGAGTTTCAAAGCTATATTTAAGCGCATCAATCAGAGTAAAGGGCAAGCTAGTTCTTACACCAAACAATAAACAAGCTTTTGAGATAAAGGCAGAAGAGATTGAAGTCTTAGGCGATTCAACAGCGGATTACCCACTGCAAAATAAGAGACACTCTATGGAATTCTTAAGAAGCATAGCTCACTTAAGACCAAGAGCTAACCTATTTAGAGCAGCTTATAGAATTAGATCACTAGCAGCCTTTGCTATACACAAATTTTTCAACGAACAAGACTTCATTTATGTACACACACCTATACTTACAGCATCAGATGCTGAAGGCGCAGGAGAAATGTTCCAAGTAACTACACTTGATATAGATAATCCACCAAGAACAGAAGATGGTGCAGTTGATTACAGCAAAGACTTTTTTGATAAGCCAACACATTTAACAGTATCAGGTCAATTAGAGGGCGAAACATTTGCCATGGCTTTCTCAAAAATATATACATTTGGACCAACATTTAGAGCAGAAAATTCAAATACAACTAGACATGCGGCAGAATTTTGGATGATAGAGCCAGAGATGGCATTCATGGATAACAATCAAAACATGGATGTAGCTGAAGCAATGCTTAAATATGTAATTAACTATGTTATGGAAAATGCCAAGGAAGAAATTGATTTTTGCAATCAATTCGTTGACAAGGGTCTAATCGATAGACTAAATCACGTTAGAACCTCTAATTTTGAAAGAGTTACTTACACTAGAGCTATAGAAATATTAAAAGAACACGAAGAAAAATTCGATGTTAAAGTTGAGTGGGGCATGGACCTACAAACTGAACACGAAAGATATTTAACTGAACAAATATTTAAAAAACCAATCTTTGTTACTGATTATCCAAAGGATATCAAAGCTTTCTACATGAAGCTCAACCCAGACAATAAGACAGTTGCCGCCATGGACTGCTTAGTTCCTGGCATTGGCGAGATTGTTGGTGGTTCACAAAGAGAAGAAGACTATGCTAAACTTGAAAAGAGAATAAATGAGCTAGGACTTGATATGGACTCATACACTTGGTATATGGATCTAAGAAAATATGGCAGCGTAGTTCACTCTGGTTATGGTCTTGGTTTTGAAAGACTTATCATGTATATAACTGGTATTGAAAATATCAGAGACGTCCTACCATTCCCAAGAACAGTTCATCACTGTGAATTCTAGGAGGACCATATGAAAGAATATAATCATAAAGATATAGAAGGCAAATGGCAAAAGATTTGGGCAGATAATAAAGCGTTTCATGCAGAAAACGATTCAGACAAGCCAAAATACTTTTTGATGGTTGAGTTCCCATATCCATCAGGAGAGGGCTTACACGTTGGTCACCCAAGGAGCTATACAGCACTTGATATAGTTGCTAGAAAGAGAAGACTTGAGGGATACAACGTTTTGTACCCAATGGGCTGGGACGCATTTGGTCTACCAACTGAAAATTATGCCATTAAGCACAAAATGAATCCAAAGGATGTTACTAAGAGAAATGTTGCTCACTTCAAGCATCAATTGACATCATTAGGTCTTTCATTTGACTGGGATAGAGAGATAAACACAACTGATCCAGAATATTACAAGTGGACTCAATGGATATTTATACAATTATTCAAAAAAGGTCTTGCTTATAAAAAGGAAATGAATATTAACTGGTGCCCAAGCTGTAAGATTGGTCTAGCGAACGAAGAAGTTATTCAAGGCCACTGCGAAAGATGCGGCCATACAGTTGAACACAGAGTTAAAACTCAATGGATGCTAGCTATAACTAAGTATGCTGACAGACTTATAGATGACCTTGACACAGTTGACTTCATTGACAGAGTTAAGACACAGCAAGTTAATTGGATAGGCAGAAGTCACGGTATGGAGCTTGATTTTGATATAGATGAAGTAGATGACAAGCTAAAAGTTTATACAACTAGACCAGATACTATCTTTGGCGTATCATACATGGTTATCTCACCAGAGCATCCGCTTATAGAAAAGTACAAAGATATTATCAAAAATATTGACGAAGTTCATGAATATCAAAATAAGGCTAAATTAAAATCTGATTTTGAAAGAACAGAGCTTGTTAAAGAAAAGACTGGCGTTAAGATTGATGGACTTACTGCAATTAACCCTGCTAATGGAGAAAAAATTGTCATCTACGTATCAGACTACGTATTAATGACTTATGGTACAGGCGCCATCATGGCAGTACCTGGACATGACCAAAGAGACTATGACTTTGCAAAAGCCTTTGGCGAAGAGATTAAAGAAGTTATTTCAGGCGGCGACATTAGTAAAGAAGCTTATACTGATACACAAAAAGGCATTTTAGTTAACTCAGACTTTTTAAATGGTCTTTCAGTTGACGAAGCAAAGAAAAAGATAATTAAATATTTTGAAGATAAAAAAGTAGGCGTCGTTAAGACAAACTATAAGTTAAGAGACTGGGTATTCTCAAGACAAAGATATTGGGGAGAACCTATACCTATGGTATACTGCGAAAAGTGCGGTTGGGTGCCACTTAATGAAGAAGATTTGCCATTAACATTACCAGACGTTGAAGCTTACGAACCAACAGATACAGGCGAGTCACCACTAGCTAAGATCGACAGCTTTGTTAATACTACTTGTCCTCATTGCGGCGGCCCTGCTAAGAGAGAGACAGATACTATGCCTAACTGGGCAGGATCAAGCTGGTACTTCTTAAGATATACTGATCCAAAGTGTTCTACTGCACCAGCATCCATGGATGCGCTTAAGTACTGGATGCCAGTTGATTGGTACAACGGCGGTATGGAGCACACTACGCTTCACTTACTATACTCAAGATTTTGGAATAAATTCCTATACGATATCGGTGTAGTGCCAACAAGCGAACCATATCAAAAGAGAACATCACATGGTATGCTACTTGCTCAAGACGGCGAAAAGATGAGTAAGTCAAGAGGCAATGTTATTAATACAGATGACATAGTTGAAGAGTATGGCGCAGATACACTAAGAGTTTTTGAAATGTTTATGGGCGACTACGAAAAAGTTGCTATGTGGTCAGAGACAGGTATACAAGGCTCAAGAAAGTTCCTTGAAAGAGTTTATCGCTTGATGGACATATTAAATGACGACGAAAACTATTCTAAAGACTTAGAACAAGACTTCCACATCACTATTAAAAAAGTGTCAGAAGATTTTGAAAACTTAAAATTCAACACAGCAGTTGCCAAACTTATGGAACTACTTAATAAAATTACTTCAAAGGGAAGCATCACAAGAAAAGAGCTTAAGACATATATCACACTTCTTTATCCAATCGCTCCACACATCACAGAAGAAATCAATGAGATGGTGGGCTTCGATACAGAACTTTATAAATCAACTTGGCCAAGCTTTGATGAGGACAAAACCATCATCAAAACTATAGAGATACCAGTTCAATTCAACGGCAAAGTTAGATACACTGTTGAGATCGATAGAGATGCCTCTGAAGACGAAGTAAAAGAAAAAGTTTATTCACACGAACTTTTTGAAAAGTCAAAGCAAGGCAAGAATATCGTTAAAGAAATATATGTAAAGAACAAAATATTTACAGTAGTAATAAAATAGTTTATAAAGAAAAGATCCATTACGGGTCTTTTTTTTTTTTTTTTTAATAATGTGATATAATTATCTTAAGTAAGGAGGCGTTCAATATGAAAAAGAAAACAATAATACTTATAATCATATTGGCAATAATCTTTTTTATTAGATTTGGAGTACTTAGCTTTCCATATACAAGTGATGTGAAAGCATTTGTATATAGAGATGGTAAGTGGAGCGAATCAACTTTGCACATGGATTTAAATTATAGGCACAAGTTTTTTGCTGCCGATGAATTTACTGGTAGCATCTACATTGATGATGTAGATATAATGAAGTATTGGAAAGATTATTCAAGAATTAGCTCATCAGCTAAGAGTGGCGCTTGGAATATTAAAGAGCTTGTGTATAACGTCAAGAATACTTATCTTGATGGTGAGTATCAAAACTCTAGCTTTAATAAAAACTATACAAAGAGCATAGGAAAGATTTATTATAAAGACTTTCTTAAGTCTATAGTGATAGCAGTTATTGATTACAAGCTTGAAAGAAAAGATGGTATTAATTATGTCGATACAAGTGAGATGAAGCCTATCATAATTACGGCGGGCAATGTGAGCTTGGATGATATTAAGAAGATTAAAGAGAACGATATAGTTTTAGATAATGTAGATAGAGATGCGATTGATGATATCAACATAGAAAATAATATTAAGATGCCTATATTTAAAATTGAATTGACAAGGTGGAATGAAGGCAAAGAATACGCCCTTGAAAAAGAATATAAAGACTTTGATTGGAAAGCACCAAGCTCATTCGTCTCTAATGAAGACTTTAATAAAACTTTTGATGAAGTAGATGATGAAGAGTACATCAAAGAGAAGATTGCAGAGCTTGAAAACTTTAAGTCCGGCTTCATTAATGAAGTTAAAGTTAATAAAAAGTCAGCACACAAAGACGGTGATATGATACTTACAGAAGTCTCTTATGATATTGAAGATGGCAAATTATATTCTGTGCTTATTATGGAGAGAGTCGATAGTGGCAAGGGCTATGGTGTTCAAAGCGTTTACACTATAAAGATAGATGGAGACGGCAAGCAAGAATTTATTTCAGATAAGCTTGGGATATTATCAAATAAATAATTATGTTAAGAAAGATCTATTAGCTTAGGTCTTTCTTTTTTCTTGACAAAAACCGCCATTACCATTACAATGAAGATAAGAAAATAGTAAATATATGAGTAAAGGAGAATTTATATGAGTAAAGTACAAAAGAAGATAGTTTTCGGCAGCTCTATGTGTCCAGGTTGTCCACCATTTAAAAAAGTTATGGATGAATCAGGGGTACGCTTCCTATATCTAGACATAACAGAAAATCTTGCTAACATGAAAAAGTTTTTAGCAGCAAGAGACAGTATGAAGGAATTTGATGAGACTAAGAGAATAGGAAACATTGGCATACCATCTCTTATACTTGGTGACAACGAAAGAGCCATCCTAGATATAGATGAGCTAAAAGATTATCTAGACAGTTTAAAATAATTATTCGGGCCTTGTTAATGCAAGGCTCTGATTACATAAAGCGTTTAAAAAGATTATTATCGGGTAAAAATTGATAGAGGTGATGATATGGGGGCTATACTTATAGCTGATGACGATGAAAATATAAGAAACGTACTCAAGGAGTACTCAGTCATTAATGGCTATGAGGTGATCGAGGCAGTTGACGGCATCGATGCACTTAACAAAGTTAATAATAATGATATAGACCTTATCATCTTAGATATAATGATGCCAAAGCTTGATGGTTTCTCAGCTTACAAGAGGATTAAGGAAGTAAAGGACGTGCCAGTTCTTGTTCTTAGCGCAAAAGGCGAGGAGTATGACAAGCTTTATGGATTTGAGATAGGCATCGATGATTATGTTGTCAAGCCATTTAGCCCGCGTGAAGTTATGGCGAGGGTCAAGGCGATACTTGCAAGGCACAAGACTGAGTCAAAAGCTAATGTTTACGTTAATGGCAGCTTAAAAATAGATTTCGATGCGAGAGAAGCTTATATCAATGATAAAAAATTGGATTTAACACCAAAAGAGTATGAGCTACTTGCTTATCTATGTCAAAACGAAGGCATTGCTCTATCGCGTGACACCATACTTGAAAATGTTTGGGGCTACGATTTCTTCGGAGACAATAGAACTGTTGATACACACATAAAGATGCTTAGAAACTCACTTGGCTCTGAGAAGGAGATAATCAGTACGGTTCGTGGATATGGATATAAACTGGAGAAAAAAGATGAAGAATAAATCATTATTCACAAAGTTAATCAGCTATTTTTTAATATTCACTGTGCTGATACTATCAACAATGTGGCTATTTAACATAGTTTTCTTCAAGGAAATATACACGCAAAAGAAGAGAGAACTCATTCAAAACACTGAAAAAGAAATTTCATCTTATTCAGGAAGAGATCTCGTCTCGTTTTTAAATAGCGTTGCGGGCAAAACTAGACTCGGCATAATTATTTTCGATGAGAATGGTTTGGTCTTGTACCCAAATTATTTACTTGAGCTTGATAAGGAAGACCTTGAATTTGTTAAAAAGAATGAAGATAGCGTTGATTATATCAAGAAGCATGACGATAGAGAATACCTTGTATTTTTAAAGAGATATGAAACGGTTAACGCAAAATTATATATGAAGCTTATTGACAATCTCGATGAAGATGGCTCGGTTAAGAAGATGCTAAAGGAAGAGCTTTTATACATAAGTCTCGTTGCAATAGTTTTGGCACTTGCTCTTTCATATTTTTTAGCAAAAAAACTTACTAAGCCAATCAAAAATCTTTCAGAAGCGTCCAAATTTTTGGGCACAAAGAGCTTTTCTGTAGAAGAAGAGGGCGGCTACGAAGAGATTGAGGAGTTAAAGAAGAGCCTTGAGAGCGCAAATGACGATTTAAAGAGGACTATGGACTTTCGTGAGAATATCATTGCCAATGTATCTCATGACTTCAAAACGCCTCTGAGCGTGATAAAGTCTTATGCTGAGATGATTAAAGACATAACTGGTGATAATAAAGAAAAACGTGAGGAGAATCTTGACACCATCATCTCTGAGGCAGATAGGCTTAACACGATGATTAACGAGATGCTTGAAGCGTCAAAGAATGTAAGTGCCCTTGGTGAACTAAATTTAGAAAAGGTTTCGCTCGAAGCTATTTCCAAAGAGATTATAGATAAATTAAATACTGCTGAAAATAGAGAAAGAATTAAATTAGACGTAAGTGGCGATACTATGGTCATGGCTGATGAGAAGAAGATTAGAAGCGTTATATATAATTATTTGTCGAACGCACTGAATTATTCAAATGAGGATGAGGACGTTCTTGTAAGAATAACTGAAGAGGAAAAAGGCGTTAGATACGAGGTTATTGACCACGGCATGGGCATCAAAGAAGAGGACATCAAGAGGGTTTGGGACCGCTACTACATCTCGAGCGCGAACCATGAGCTTAAAAAGTACTCGACAGGCCTCGGCTTATACATCGCACGCGAAGTGCTTTTGCTTCACAAGGCAGAGTTTGGCGTAGAGAGCAGCTATGGAAAAGGATCGAATTTTTATTTTGTATTAAAAAAGGGAGTGTAGATATGAACTTTGATTTTTTAAAAGACATGAACATTGGTAATTTCAATAAGGATGAAGCCATGAACAAGATTGGCGACATCGGTGAAGCAATCAAAACAAATACTGATTTGGCAAAGTATCAAGACCTAATCAATGACTTTTTGGACCTTGTTAAAGACTATTACAATGGCCATTATAAAGGCATTGAAAAGAAAAATATGCTATTTATCATCTCAGGACTACTTATAGTTTTGTATCCAAATTCATACAAGCAAAATGCTTTCTTCATCATAGCGTCGAAAATATTTGGCGTGTCAATATTAATAAAGGCGATAGGCGAAGAAGTGGCCAAATATAGAGAATGGAAGAAAAATTTAATTTCTATAGAGACTGATTTAGGAACTATTGAATACAACGAAGAGGAATTTTAAATGGCAAAGATAATGATATATGGAACGACATCGTCAGCAGGTAAATCGACGATAGCGACTGCTATGTGCAGATATTATAAAGGCAAGGGATACAAGGTATGTCCGTTCAAATCGCAAAACATGTCGAGAAACTCATTTAAGCTTCAAGACGGAAAACTTATTAGTAACGCTCAAGCGATACAAGCATACGCTGCTGGCATCAAGGCTGACGAGTACATGAACCCAATACTTCTAGTGCCATCGTCTGACACAGGTAGCGACGTCTATGTGCTTGGCAAATTATATAAGCACATGAATACAAAGGAGTATTACTCGATTAAAAAAGAGCTAAAAGCGAAAGTAAAAGAAGTTTTTGAAAAACTTGAGAAAAAATATGATGTGATGATTATAGAAGGAGCTGGCTCACCAGCTGAGATAAATCTACTTGAAGATGATTTCGTAAATACTGGTATGGCTGAACTTGCCGATACTAATGCAATTATCGTCGCAGATATTGACAAGGGCGGCGTCTTCGCTTCAATCTATGGCACGTACATGATACTCGATGAAAAAGATAGATCGAGAATAAAGGGCTATATCATCAATAAGTTTAGGGGCGATGCGAGCCTACTTGATGAAGGTATCAAAAAACTTCATGAGCTAACAGGACTTGACTGTCTTGGCATAGTGCCATACACAAAGCTTGAGATAGCGGACGAAGACTCACTTCATGATTATGAGAAGGCCGTCAACGCTCACATGGCAGAGCACGATGCGATGAATAACGAGATCGATAGACTCGCTAAAGTATTTGAAGAAGCCATCGATATAGATAAGTTAAATGCAATACTTGGCTTATAAACTCATCGCCATACTTATAGGCGTTGTGCTTGATTTAATCTTAGGCGACCCTTATAACTTTTTTCATCCGGTTAAGGTCATGGGTAATGTCATTAGCTTTGAAGAAAGATTAATTCGAAGGACAGGGGCGAGAGGCGGCTTTTTGAAAGTACTTGGATTAGTGGCGGTATTATTCAACATTAGCCTTGCCTTTTTATTCGGCTATTTGGCAATAATATTATTTAAGATCAATAAATATTTGTATCTAATCTACACTTCATACATGGTATACGTGTGCTTAGCCGCACGTTCACTTCACTTCGAGGCAGATATGGTAGTAAAAGAGCTAGACCATTCGCTAGAGAGAGGCCGTAAGAGGCTTTCCTACATAGTTGGACGTGACACAAGTGAATTAAGTGAAGAAGAGATACTTAAGGCGACCATCGAGACAGTCGCTGAAAATACTTCAGATGGTGTCATAGCGCCGCTTATCTACATCGCGATATATACACCACTTGGACTGGTTTATAAATTTATAAATACCATGGACTCGATGTGGGGCTACAAGAACGAAAAGTATGACAATCTTGGTTTTTTCGCGGCAAAGATAGATGACCTAGTCAATCTAGTGCCAGCAAGATTAAGTGCGCTTCTTATATTAATCACGAACATCTTTAATAAAAATATTCTCTACGCATGCAAAACATTTTTTAAGTATAGATATGCACACGCAAGCCCAAATAGTGCCTTCCTTGAAGCGCCTATAGCAGGACTCCTAAAAATTCGTTTAGGTGGACCACACAAATATTTTTCTAAAATTGTCGATAAACCATATATTGGCGACTTAGATGAGAAAGTGAATAAAAATGGCGTTTATTTCACCATAAAAGCGATGTATAAGGCACTTGTCTTATTGATATTAGCAATCGTAGCTATATATTTAAAATTAATAATAAAATAAAAAAATGCACTTATGTCAAAACAATCGTTTTACATCTCTGCATTTTTTTGTAAGCTAAGTTTTCAGGAAATTATTTTTGAAAAAGTATTTTCAAATTATACAGATTTTGCTAAGCTATATTAGTGTTTCAAATCACGAAAATTAAAATAAATAAAATTTTTTTATTCACTTGAAAAAATTAAAGATAGTTGTTGACACCCCCCCCATTTCTGATATCATTAGTATATGAGTACTTTATTAGTTATAGCGATTGCAGCCATATATTTAAAATTAATACTAAAATAAAAAAATGCAGTAATGTGAAAATATACATGATTATTTAATAGAAATATTTATCATGGAGAAAGATTGGTGAGAATACGAGTCAAACAAAAGAAACAAATATGAAAAATTTCAAAAAGACAAAAATAATATATATTATAATGATGTCTTTATATGGATTTGCAGATAAACTTTATGGTAGTATATATATTGCATTTATGCGATCTGCAAATTTATCTATGCTTCAAATATCTAATCTATTCAGTATTGAACAAATTTTATTAGCAATATTTGATTACCCTACTGGTACCATATCAGACAAAATAGGTAGGAAAAAAATAGCATCTCATGGCTTTATAACTTGGGGGATCAGTTTACTAATATTTGCTTATTCTAAAAGCTATACTTATTTTTTAATTTCAATGATTTTAATGGCATTAGGACTAGCACTTATCTCTGGAGCGCCAGGTGCCTGGCTTGTAGACCATATGATAAAAGATGGTGTTTACGAAGAAAGGACTAAAATATTCCCACAAATACAAACTATAGTTAGTTTTTTTGCAATAATAGCATCTATTTTTTCATATTTTTTTATAGATATTTCTAATAGTTTGCCTATTATAGTTGCTGGACTAATCTCTATATTTACAGGTTTGTACTCATACGTTGTGGGAGAAGATAATTATGGATTTAGTAAGCATCCTAGTCTGTTGAAAACGTTGAATGAAAACTTGAAATCCTTTCTTAAAGATAAGAGAATGATATTCTTAACAATAAAAAAATTATTGTCGTATGTTTCTTTTGTGGCTTTTATACTTTATTGGCAAATATATCTAACGGAGACACTAGAATTAGAAGCAAAGTTTTTACCAATATTTCTTATTATATTTATGTTTTCTTTAACTGCTGGAAATTATCTGTCTTCGAGAATTGCAAATAAGTTAGAGAATTATTATGTATCTATCGTTGGACTTATAGTAAGTGCTGTAGGTTTTGCATTATTAATTCTTGGGGATAATTTAATAACATTTATTATAGGCTCTATTCTTATTGAAGTTGGATTTGGAATAGAACAAGCTATGACACCTACATGGACTATGGAATATATTAAAAGTGAAGTCAGAGCATCATATGCTTCAATATTTAGCACGATACAATCCATTTTTGGATTCTTTATTATAAATTTGTTAGGCTTTTTCTCTGAATTAGCAGGTATAAATATTGTATGGCTACTTGGAATTGTAGTTATTTTTCTTGAAATAGGTATTGTTCTGTTATTTGTTAAAAAATATAAATCAATAAGGAGTCAATAGTGAAATTATATGAAATCATATATTAACATGTGTAATATCTAAATCATAAAATTTATAATTTTCAATGATGAAGAGCATGTTAATCTAATGAATAGATTATTTAAAATTAATAATAAAATAAAAAAATGCAGTTATGTCAAAACAATTGTTTTACATCTCTGCATTTTTTGTAAGCTAAATTTTTAGGAAATTATTTTTGAAAAAGTATGCACATATTATATAGCTCTAATTAAGTCGTGTCCGTGTTTTGAATCACAAATAATAAAATTTATAAAAATTTATTATTACACTTGAAAAAAATTTTTATATATGATATTATATAGGTGTAATTTTTGAATGTTCAATATAAAGGGAAGCTGGTGTAAATCCAGCACAGCCCCCGCTACTGTAAATAGTGACGAGTCTATGTATACCACTGGGAAACTGGGAAGGTTTAGATGAGGTTGATCTATAAGTCAGGATATCTTTAGAACGTTCGTATAAAGTTACTTCTTCGGTGGGAAGGAAAAACTTACTAAATATGTATGTTTTATATCCTTGATACCCCTATTCAAGGATTTTTATTTTCCAAAAAACCGGCGAGAGAAAAGGCGCGCTTCTCCTATTTTTCCTTTTCTCTCGAGTACATATTATGGAGGTTCATATGAAAAAGGCAATATTACTTAGTTTTTTTGGCACAACAAGGCTTAGGGAACACGAAAGAGTCATTGATAAATTTATTAATGGCTTTAAAAATGAATTTAATGACTGCGATATAAAGATATGCTTCACTTCAAGGATAGTTAAGAAGATACTTGAAAAGAAGGGCATGTCTTTTGATGATGAGTGCGAGGCTATTAAGAAGCTTAAAGAAGCTGGATACAAAGACATAAGAGTAGTTTCGACAAACATCATCCCAGGAGAAGAGTATAAGAAGCTTAAAAATGTTTCAAATAGACTGACTACGCCATTTATCAGTAATAGCAAGGATATAGCTAAGCTTATAGATGGAATGACTGCCTTTAAATTAAACGAAGGCGAAGAATTTATTTATGTAGGTCATGGCACTTATCACGTGGCTGATAGGATATATGAAGACATTGACAATGCTTTTAGAACACATAATGATAAGTATCACATGATGAGCATTGAAGGCGATCTTGATCTTGAAAGCGTAATTAAAAATTTAGACAAAGATACAAAAACTTTATATTTAAGACCATTCATGCTAGTTTCAGGTGTCCACATGCTTGAAGATATTGCTCCTGACGATGAAGACTCAATCAAGACAAGACTAGAAAAGCTTGGTTATGAAGTAAAACTTATTGATAAAGGTCTTGGCGAAGAGGAGTATATATTAAATGACTGTATAGAAAAAGTTAAATCGATGGAAGAGCCGTTACTAAACATAGTTGGCGTTGGACCTGGCGATGAAGATTTATTAACTGTTAAGGCTATACTTACTTTAAAAAATACAAACGCTGTCTTTGTTCTTGACAACAGAGGCCGTAATCTTGCTCTTGACACAGTTATGAGCTATGTTAAAGATAAGCCAATCATCAAGATGCCGTTTGATATGAAAAGTGCTAACGAAGCTTTATATAATGATTTAAAAGTTAAACTAGAAGAGGCTTTAGCTGAGTATAGAGACGTGAGCTTCGTAACTATAGGCGATGCGGCAGTTTTCTCGACACCTATGAATCTAAGTAAGATACTTGATAAAAAGATAAATATAAATATTGTCAATGGTATGCCATCTTTCGTTGCATTGACTGCCATGAATAAAGAGCCGCTTATTGAAAAAGGCGAAAGTCTTGTGATAAGCGATAACACAGAGCTAGTTGAGTCGGCAAAGCCTGAAAGAGCTGTTATACTTAAAGGAACTCTTAATAAAGAAGCTGTTTTAAAGCTAAAAGATACTTACGAGGCAGAATTTTTTAAGAGAATATCGATGCCGAACGAAATGTATCTTACAGATGAGGAAGAAATACGCAAGGATAACGATTATATCTCGCTATTCTACTTAAAGAAAAGGAAGTAAATTATGCACGGAGCCAATTTTTATGATTATGATAAAAAACTCATAGATTTCAGCTCTAACATAAACGTATTTAATATGAACGAAAGACTTTTCTCAATTATCAGGGAAGATTTTGACCATGTCAATGTTTATCCCGACATAAAGGCGAGAGAAGCGATAGATAATGTAGCCACTTACTTGGCTTGTGATGCGTCTAATATTATCCTGGGCAATGGGTCTATAGAGATAATTGATAAGGCGATACACAGGGCGAGTCGAGTGGTTATTTTTGACCCTTCGTTTTACGAGTACGAGCTTAGAGCGAGTGTTTACAAAAAAGAACTGATTAGAATAAATTATAAGGATTTTAAAATAAATTTTGATGAATTAAATATTTTAAAGAAGGGTGACTTACTTATACTCACTAACCCAAATAATCCTAATGGCAGATTATTAAAAAAAGAAGAACTAATTAAGGCGCAAGAGATTTGCAAAGAGCATGGCGCGACAGTTTTGCTTGACGAGGCATTTATTGAGTTTACTATGCATGATTATGACAGCATAAAATTATTTAAGGATGAAGACGTGATTATTGTAAGAGCCATGACAAAGACATTTGCTTTGCCAGGCGTGCGCTTTGGCTTTGCTTATGCGTCAAAAGATTTCAAGGACTACTACGATGAATTGAGTCTTGCTTGGTCGACTGGCTTTATACAAAATGAAGCAGCAAAATTATTGGCAAATAGTGAAGAATATTTAAGCCAAACAAAAAAATATTATCAAGAAGAAAGAAATAGATTAAAAAATTTATATAAAGATTTTGAAAATTTTGAGATGATAGATAGTGATGCGAATTTTTATTTAATTAAATTAAAAAAACTTAATGACGAAGAAATGTATAAGATTATGCTCGAAAAGGGTATATTAATAAGAAGGATGCAAGGCTACAAGAATATCGACAAAAATTATATTCGCCTTGCGATAAGAACTCGTGAAGAGAATGATTATTTAATCGAAAAACTAAGGGAGATAGAAAATTGAAAGGCATATGCATAGCCGCAATGAACTCAAATAGCGGCAAGACAACTATAAGTTTAGCTTTGGCAAGACTGCTTGCGAATAAAAATAATAAAGTGAAGTACCTTAAGAGTGGACCCGATTTTATCGATTCAAGGCTCGGCTCATTCGCATCTAAGGGTGACTATGGTAATGTTGACATCTTCATGCAAAAGAGTGGCGCGACTGAAGTAGGCGCAAGTGATGCGGACTACTGTGTTCTAGAAGGTGTTATGGGCTACCTAGACGGCATATATAATACGATGGAGGCATCAACTTATGCTAATGCAAAAGCTTTGGGACTAAAGACAGTTTTAGTACTTACACCAAAGGGCGAGATGTTTTCACTAATTGCTAAGCTAAAAGGCTTTACAGACTACGCTGATAATATTGTTGGCGTCATATTTAATAAAACACATGCAAAATTATATACGATATATAAGGATTTAGTAGAAAAAGAACTTGGCTTAGAAGTTTTTGGCAATATCGAAATGGACGAGGACTTTCTTATAGAGGACAAGGACCTTGGACTAGAACTGCCAAGCGATATCAAGGCTTTTGATGAGAAGCTTGACAGAATAGCTGCAAAATTAGAAAAAGAGATAGATTTTGAAAAACTTTTAAAATATTTCGAAGCGGCAAAGACAGAAGCAAAAAAAGATTTTCCAAAATCAAAAACTAGAGTAGCGATAGCCTATGACAAGGCATTTAATTTCTATTACAAAGAGAATATTGATTTTCTAGAAAAATATTTTAATGTGAAATATTTTTCTGTGCTAGACGAGGAAGAAGTTCCTGAAGCTGATTTACTCTACATTGGCGGAGGCAATTTAAAAGATTATTTAGAGATAATCGAAAAATCAAAATCCTTAGAAAGCATAAAAAAATATTATGATAATGGCGGAAAAATATTTACCGAAGGTGAAGCGACTTACTTTTTAGCAGAAAGCTTTAATGAGCACAAGATGCTTGGCCTTATGAATGGCAAGGCTGTTAGTGAAAAAAGGCTTCATAACTTTGGTTACGCTTATCTAAAAGCACTTAGAAAGAATTTTTTGTTTGATCAAGACAAAATTTTCCATTCACAAGAATTTCATAAGAGCAGCTTAAGTGATAACGAATTTAATTTATTTAAGGTAGAAAAACCATATAGAGAAGACACTTGGACGAGCTCTTTTGCAAACGAAAGAGTCGTTGCGATTGAGCAAAATATTTCCTTTGTTCAAGATGAAGAATATTTTTATAAAAAGATAGATAGTTTAAGAGGTGAAAATGATGTATAATTACGACAACAATCCCATGAATATTGAAAACACAAGTATGGACATAATCGATAAGGAGCTTGAAGGAACAAAATTTAGTGATACTGAAAAGCTTATAGTGAAGAGAATGATTCACTCGACAGGCGATTTTGATTATAAAAACATAATTGATATAAGAAATAATTTTCTTGATGAAGCACTCGATGCGCTTAAAAATGGTGCCAAGATTTATACTGATACAAGAATGACTATGGCTGGCGTGAATGAAACTAGCTTAAAGAAGCTAAACTGCGAGATCATTAATCACATTAAGGACGACGACGTAAGGGAGCTTGCTAAAGAAAAAGGAACAACAAGAAGCTACCAAGCGATAGAGAAGACTATAGGTGAAGACATAGCCATATACTCAGTTGGTAACGCACCAACCGCTCTATATAGAATCATAGAACTGATTAAAGAAGAAAAAATTCATCCAAAGGCAGTTATTGGTGTGCCAGTCGGCTTCGTTGGAGCGGCTGAATCAAAGGAAGCGCTTAGAGAAGTAGGCATAGCACAAATCTCGACAGTGGGCAACAAAGGCGGTTCAAACGTAGCAGCATCAATAATTAACGCGCTTTTATATATTTTATACAGAAAATGAATAAATACGATATAGTTGATGGTAAAAGCCTTAGATATGGCTACACAACAGGCACATGCGCGGCTGTTGCAACACATGCAGCGCTTATAAATTTACTTGATGCTCCAGTTAGCGAATATGATATAGACCTTCCTTGCAATGAGACTATTAACGTTGCTATCAACTCTAATGAAAAGGAGGGTGGCTACGCTATAAGCTCAGTTATAAAGGACGCTGGAGATGACCCAGACCAAACCAATGGTATAGAGATATTTTCTAAAGTTTCTTTAAGGGACGATGGCAAGGTCATTATCAAAGGCGGCGAAGGCGTTGGCATTTATACAAATGATTCAATCTTCGGCAAGAAAGGCGAATACGCCATAAACAAGGTGCCAAGAGAGATGATTACAAAAGAAGTCGAGCTTTTAACTGATAAAGGCGCTGACGTTACTATATTTACGCCCATGGGTGTAGAGATTGGCAAAAAGACTTTTAATCCAAACATTGGCATTGAAGGAGGCATCTCGATAATCGGCTCTACTGGGCTAGTTAAGCCTATGAGCGAAGATGCTCTACTTAAAACTATAAATTTAGAGATAAAAACGCTTTATCTTGATAAAGGTTCGAGAGAAATCGTTCTTACGCCAGGCAGTCACGGTCTTAAAGAAGCCAATAGCATTGGCATAAATGAAAATGTAGTTTTAACAAGTAATTACATCGGCGACTCATTAAAGATGGCTTATGAAATTGGTTTTAGAAAAATTACACTCATTGGTCACATAGGTAAGTTTGCTAAGCTTTCAATAGGTGTATTTAACACGCACTCAAAGAACGCCGACACTCGTATGGAGGCTTTTGTGTATTATTTAGCGATGATGAATAAACCGTATGAGCTCATTAAAGAGGTGGATGCGTTTATCACAGCAGAAAAATGCTACAATTATCTTTATGATGCAGGCTACAAGGATGTTTTGTGCGCAATGGAAGAAGGCTGTGAAAAGCGTGTCAAAACATATTTAAAAGATGATTCGCTTGATGTGGATGTAAAAGTATATTCGTTTGAAAAAGGGGTATTAGATTGTTAATAGTTGTTGGAGTAGGACCAGGTAAAAGTGAATATATGAGCGTTAGAGCCTATAGGACTATTAAAAATGCTTCTAAGGTATATGCGTTTAAAAGGGTTAAGGAAGAGCTTGAAGATGAATTCACTCATATAAATGAAATTTCTGTTAAAGATCTAAAAAATATTAAAGAAGGCGTTTTACTATTATCTGGCGACCCATCATTTTTTGGCGCAGTTGATTATCTGAAGCGTGAGGGCATAGCCATTGACGAAGTAATTCCGTCTATAACAGCTTTTCAGTACCTAATGAGCAAAGCACAAGTCAATTGGAACGAGGCAAAAACATATTCTCTTCACGGAAGAGAGCTTGATGATGGATTCAAGACCATAGTCATGAATAATGATAAGGTTATAGTTTTATGTGACAAGGACAATAATCCAAAGGCTATAAAAAAATATTTGGACGAAAAAAATATTAAAAGAAATTTTATCGTTGGCACAAATTTATCTCAAAATGGAGAAATAATTAAGACTTACGATGCGGACGATGAGATTGATATAGAAAATAGTTTATCGGTGGTGATTATTATAAATGAAGTGGTTTAAGGACGAGGACTTCATCAGAGGTGAGGTTCCTATGACGAAGTTCATAAAGAGAAACGCAATAGTGAGTTTACTAGACGTGAGTGAAGATGACAAAGTTTTGGAGATAGGCACGGGCACAGGCAGCGTTACTTGTCAGATGGCCGCGATTTGTAAAGAGGTCACTACGATTGAAAGAAATGACGAGGCTATAGAGGTAGCGAAGAAAAATTTTGAAAAGTTTGGCCTAAATAATGTTAAGCTCATAAAGGGCAAGGCGCCTGAGGGAATGGATGGAGCTGATTTTAACAAGGTTTACATCGGCGGCTCAGGAAAAAATTTAGAGAGCATTATGGATAAGCTTGATGAAAAAAATAATTTTACTGTAATCGCTAGTTTTATTATTTTTGAAAATGCTTATGAATTTAAAGATTTACTAAAAAAGAGAAATTATAAAAACATTGATACATACATGATAAATGTGTCTAGGGCGGAGAAGCTTGAGATGATGATAGCTGAAAATCCGGTGATTATTGTGAGAGGTGAAAAGAATGATTAGTTTTGTAGGTGCAGGACCTGGGGATAGTGATTTAATTACAGTTAAGGGACTAAAATTATTAAATGCAGCGGACGTGATTATATATGCTGGCTCTTTAGTATCGAAGGATATATTATCTGGGATAAAAGAGGGCGCAAAGGTATTTGACTCAGCTAAGATGACTTTGGAAGAAGTTATAGAAGAGTTTACAAAAGCAGAGGAGGCTGGTTTAAACACAGTTAGACTACATACAGGCGACCCAAGTATATATGGAGCAATTAAGGAGCAAATAGATACGCTGGACTTACTTGGATACAAATACGAAGTGATTCCAGGCGTTACAAGTGCCACAGCCGCTTGCGCTAGGATAGCTAAGGAATTCACTCTACCTGAAGTGAGTCAAACTCTCATCATCACTCGTATGGAGGGAAGGACTAAGGTGCCTGAGACTGAAAAACTAGCCGAGCTAGCTAAGCACAAGACATCTATGGCAATCTATCTATCGGCTTCACTAACAGAAAAGGTTCAAGAGGCTTTACTTGAAGGCTACGAAGATCCAAACACAACAGTTGTCATCGCTTATAAGGCGACTTGGGCTGACGAAAAAATTATTTATACAAACATTGCAAATCTCGTAAAAGATGCCAAAGAGCACAATATTACTAAGCACGCACTGATACTTGTTGGCAACTTTATTAATGCTCATTACGAAAGAAGTAAACTTTATGACCCAGGCTTCTCGACTGAGTATAGAAAAGCACATGAATAAGATCATTATCACTTACACTGAGGCTGGTCTTGCTATAGCAAAAACCATAGCAGCTAGCTTTGATGCAGAAATTTTTTATAAAGATAAAAATATTGATAAAGTTTTAGAAAAAGAATGGTCTTCAATTGAAACAATAATTTTCATTAGCGCTACTGGCATAGCAGTTCGTAAAATTGCTCATTTAATCAAGGATAAATACACAGATCCAGCAGTTCTTGTGATTGACGACAAGGCAAAGCATGTTATATCGCTTCTTTCTGGTCACATAGGCGGGGCAAATGAGCTTGCTATTGATATTGCTAAGACCATAGGCGCAGAGCCTGTCATAACAACAGCGTCTGACAATAGAGGCATAGAAGCGCTTGACATTTATTTAAGAGACAATGATTTTGCATATAACTCAAGAGAAGCTCTTACAATAATTATGGGCGCCATAGTAAATAATAAAAAAATTTATCTAGATGCAGATGATTTTGATTTTAAATATGAAAAGTTCACGAACGATAGAAGTGAAGCGGACTACGCCATAATCCAAGATGAAAGCTATAATGAAAATGATGATAAAAATACTCTTTACATCATCAAGAAAAAATACAATATGGGCATAGGTTTAAGACGAGGAACTGATTTTGATGTTTTAGAAAAAGCTTTTCAAGAAATTCTTAAAGAGATGGACATAAATCCAAAGGCAATTAAGCGTTTTGGCTCAATCGATATAAAAAAAGACGAAGAGGCTCTTCTAGAGCTTTGCAAAAAATATGATAGAGAGCTAATTTTTTATACAGCAGATGAACTTAACGAGGTAGATGTCTCGGAAAAGTCTGATTTTGTTAAGAAGATTACAGGTGCTTACTCAGTTAGTGAGGCGGCGGCGAAACTACTTGGCGGCAAAATTATTTTAACAAAAAAGATTATCGATTCAATAACATTTTCAATTACAGAGGAGATATAAAATGAATAAATTATATGTTGTGGGCATAGGACCCGGTTCAAAAGAAAATATGACTTTTAAGGCAGTGGATGCGATTAAAGAAGCAGAAACCATAGTCGCATATACAAAGTACCTTGATTATGTAGAGGACTTTATAGCTGGCAAAGAAATTATCAAAACTGGCATGACTGGCGAAAAAGAAAGATGTCAGCTTGCTATCGATGAGTACAATAAAGGCAAGACTGTTGCCATTATTTCAACAGGCGACTCAGGTCTATATGGCATGGCTGGTCTTGTTTATGAAATAGATTCAAGTATAAATATCGAGGTAGTTCCGGGCGTGAGCGCTGCGTTCTCGTCAGCGAGCGTTGTTGGCGCGCCTTTAATGCATGACACAGCTTTAATCAGCTTATCAGACCTACTTACTGATTGGGATCTTATTCTAAAGAGGGTTAGGAACTGCGCTGATGCTGACATGGTTATCGCTCTATATAATCCAAAGAGCAAAAAGAGAGTAGATAACTTAAAAGAAGCGCTTGATATAATTAGAGAATATAGAAGTGCATCGACACCTATTGCCATGGTTAAAAACGCTCTAAGAGAAGGCATGGACTATAAGATAAGTACGCTTGATGACGTTGATTATGATTTTTGCGAGATGAACACGACTGTCATCATTGGCAATAGCCAAAGCTATATTAAGAATGGCAAGTTCATTACGCCTAGAGGATACAAGCTATGATACTGATCATAGGCGGCACAAGCGAAGGCGAAGAGATATACGAAAGACTTAAGGACAAGTACGAATTATATCTATCGGTAGCGACAGAGAGCGGAAAAAAACTTTATGCGTCGAAGGATTTAATCATGGGCAGGATGAATAAGGACGGCTTTAAAGATTTTATCTCGAAAAACAATATCGACATGATTATAGATGCGTCACATCCATTTGCAGTTGAAGTAACTAAGAACGCTTCAGAGGCAGCGAAAGAGATGAATATAAAATATCTTCGTTATGCGAGAAGCGTTTTAGATTACGAAGAAAAAGATAATATAGTTAGAGTGCCATCTTATGAGGCGGCTTTTAAATATATTGACACATTAAAAGAAAAAGAAGAAAATTTTTTATTCACGACTGGTTCAAACAGGATAAAAGATTTTGAAAAAGTGAAGGGCAAGAATAGATTTATCTATAGAGTCTTGCCGAGTGCTGAGAGCATAAAGGTTTGCGACGACAATCATATCGAAATGAAAAACATCATTGCTCAGATGGGTCCCTTCACACTTGAAGAAAATGTCGCTTTGATCAATAGGTACGATATAAAGTATTTAGTGAGCAAAGAAAGCGGCAAGGTAGGCGGAACTGACGCTAAACTTGATGCTTGTTTACAAACAAATATTATTTGTGTTATAATTACAAGAGAAGAAGAAAATGCTATACATAGCATAGATGAATTAATTAATTACGTGGAGGCTAATTATGGAAGATTCATATAGATTTTTTAATAACAAGAAATGTGCATACATGCCTTGCCATAAAGTTGATAACACTGAGGATTTTAACTGCTTGTTCTGTTACTGTCCTTTATATCTAATGGAAGAGTGCGGCGGCAATTACAAGATGGCAGCTGGTATTAAGGACTGCTCTGACTGTTTATTACCTCATAGACCAAAGGGTTATGATTATATAATAAAAAAGTTTAGAGAGTACAATCAAAAAAAGGCAGAAGAATATATCGCAAATCTTGAAAAAGCAATGAATAAAGACAATGATTAAGCTTGTTTTAGGCGGAGCACGAAGCGGCAAGAGTGAATTTGCTGAAGAAATTTATAAAGGTGTCGATGACGTGACATACATAGCCACTGCCAAAGCCATCGACAAAGAATTTGCAAATAGAATTGCACTTCATAAAGAAAGGCGCAATACCAAGTGGACTACCATAGAAGCTTATGATAATTTTGCGTCCATCGATATGAAGACTAAATACTATTTTCTTGATGACGTGACAAATATGCTCACAAACATACTTTTTGATCACATTAAAGATAGGGATATTACTGACGAAGACGCATCTTTAGTAGAAAAACTTGTTGTAGATGAATTTATGTCTCTATTTAAAAATATAAAAGAAATGGATGCTGATTTAATTATCGTTTCATCAGAGCTTGGTGCAGGACTTGTGCCAGAAGCAAAATTATCGAGATTATTTAGAGACATGCACGGAAAAATCAATCAATACATCGCTAAAAATGCGGACGAGGTTTATTACGTTATCGCGTCCATAGGAGTGAAGATAAAGTGAAGGGACTAATACTAGCCTTGCAATTCTTAACTAGAGTGCCAATAAATATAGGAATTGATTTTAATAAGAAAAACATAGGAGAAATGCTATGTTTCTTTCCTTTTGTTGGCTTAATTATAGCTTTATTCACATTTGTTCCGACAATATTTTTGCGTGATAAAATATCCATGGATTTACTTGCATTACTAAATATAATTTTTTATCTGGCTATAACAGGCGCGCTGCACATGGATGGTCTATCTGATACAGCCGATGCCTTTTTATCAAATAGAAGCAAGGACAGAATGAAGGCCATAATGAAAGATTCTACAGTCGGTACTTTTGGCGTAATAAGCATAGTCATAGTACTTGCTGCGAAATTTTTTGCTTTTAGAGAGCTAGCTGTGCAAGGCTTTAAATGGGACTACATATTTATATTTATTTACTCAAAAACACTTGCAATGAATGCGTTTATCTACTTTAAAAGCGCTGATAGCAGCACTTTGTTCAAGACATTTAAAGATAGCAAAAATATTTTTCTAATAAATTTTATGAATTTTGTAATTATAGTAGCGAGCATTTTATTTGATTACAAAGTTTTAATGTATTTAATTGTCGAAGCAATAATTTTTATAATATTATATATAATTTCACTTAAGAAAATAGATGGCGCAACAGGAGATATTATTGGCGCAGCCATAGAATTATCTGAAACAGTGAATTTATTCATTATTTAGTGGGGGTAATATGAAATTTTATTTAATAAGACATGGCGAATCAGAAGACAATTTAAAAAAGATCACATCACGCGTCGATACTAAATTATCGGCTAATGGCAAGGCACAGGTAAAGACCTTAAGAGATGAGTACGCTGATATAAGTGATAAAAAAGTCATTGTATCAAATTTACTCAGAGCTCAAGAGACAGCTGATCTACTTGGTGTTAAGTCATACGAGATTGATGAGAGAGTTAGGGAGATAGATTTAGGCGAGTTTCAAGGACATTCATTCGATGAGCTTGAAAAATTATATCCAGAAGAGACAAAGAAGCGTTTTGAAGAGCCATATACATTTAAGTTTCCTGGCGGCGAATCATTTACAGATCTAAGGAAGCGCGCAGAAGAATTTTATGAAGAGAAGTCAAAGCTTGATGAGGACATAGTTGTTATATCGCACGAGGGTTTTATCAAGACTATATTGTCCATAGTTATCGGCAAGAAAGAAACTTATTACAATTTTAAGATAGAAAACGCTAGAATATGCGAGATTGAAGTTATAGACGGCTTTCCTATCATTAATAAACTAAATTACGGAGATTAAAATGGAAGCGCAAACAAAATTATTTGAAAATAAAAAAATTTGGGGATTAAACCAAACACAGCTTAAGTTTATAGCGATACTATCAATGCTCGTTGATCATTTAGTATACGGAATTTTTGAAGTGGGCTTATATCAAAATATAATCAGCGCTGCAAACATCACCATTGGCGGATCATACGTAACAGGCGATATGATGGATAAAATTCACTTCTTTGGTAGGATAGTTATTGGCAGGATTGCCTTTCCACTCTTCTGTTTCTTCATAGTTCAAGGCTTTATGCATACAAGAAATAGAATGAAATATGCACTAAGATTATTTATATTCGCTTTTATTTCAGAAGTGCCATTCGACCTAGTAAGTTCAAACACAATTTTTGATCCAAACTATCAAAACGTATTCTTTACATTATTTTTAGGCTTAGCAGCACTTATCATCATAGAAAAATTTGCAAATCAGCCATTTATAAGGATAGCTGGCGTATTACTTTGTATATTTGCAGCCAAATTTTTAAGAACTGATTATGATATATTTGGTGTAATTTTAATAATCTTAATGTATTTTGTAAGATTTAATAAATTCCAAAATCTCATGGTTGGTATGTCAACACGCTTTTTCTATGGCTTTTATTATCAAATGACAGCCTTCGTACTAATGTATTTATATAATGGAGAAAGGGGAAAGGGTTTTAAATATTTCTTCTATGCATTCTATCCAGTTCATTTATTATTAATTTATTTCTTAAGAATGTATATAGCAAAAAACCCGATAGCAATATTCTAATGAAAAAGACGATAATTTTTATTGTAATAGCTATGCTAATAAGCCTTGCTTCACCTAGGCTCATAGCTGAGGATGCTATCAAAACTATAAATATTAAATCAGCTAAATTTGAAAATAATAAAATCGAGATTGAAATCGATACTAATGAAGCTTATCAAAATTTGGAGCTTGACTACAAAATAGATAATCACAAATGGCTTAGCGAAGATTTTGACAATCTCATCACACTTGAATATAAAGAAAAAACTCGCAAATATGTACACAGTTTTAAAGAAGAAATAAAATTTTCTAAGAGCCTTGAAATTAGGATAAGACCTATAATAAACGCTAAAAAAGGTGATTTTTCAAACGTTATTATTTTTAAATATATTCTAAATGCGAAAAATTATGATTCGTGGGCGACTGATTTTATTCATAAAGCAGATATACTTGGCTTGGTAACTGAGTCGATGAGAGAGGATATGATGGCGAGTGCGACTAGACTTGAATTTATTGAATCACTAATCAAGGCACTTGAGTACAAAAAGACAATTAAGGATTTTGAAAAAGAAGAAGTCAATGACACAAAATCTATTGCCGTGAAGAAAGCATATAAATTAAATTTATTAACTTATAATAAGGATAAAACTTTTGGACCAGATAGAAAAATTACAAGAGAAGAAGTAGCTGTAATCTTGGATAAACTCTCTAGCATAATTAAGGCGGAAGACAAGTTTGAGAATAAACTTAAATACGATGATGCGAGCAAATGGGCTCTTAGCGCAATTGATAGCGTTATTAAAAAGGGTATGCTTCTTGGCGATACAAAGCAAAAATTTAACCCAAAAAAGAATATGACAAGACAGGAAGTTTTAGTCACAGTTCTTAGATTAATTGAGATATAATTTTAACTGCTGAGCCATGTGCCAGCAGTTTTCTATATTATTTATAGATTTTTATCGTGTTGACAATTATATTTATCAAGTGTATAATATTTATTAGAGATTATTTTTTGGAGGTTATTATGAAAAAAATATTAATTTCATTACTATTAGCAATATCATTACTAAGCGTTGCTTGCTCAGTACCTAGCACTAAGGAAGCAGAGAAGAAGACTGAAACTGCTAGTGAAGAAAAAACAGAAGAAAAAGATAAAGCTGATGATAAGGCTGAAGAAAAAGATGACAAAAAAGAAGCTGGAGATATGAAGGACAAGGTAAATATCAAGTATTTTGACGAATTTAAAGATGATGAAATCCTTGCTATAGCAAACGTTACTTATAACAATGACAAGGAAGATTTATTTGCCGCATACAATGTAAAAGAATTACGTCTTAGCGAGAATGACGATGCTAAAGAATATCTAATCATACCAAAGGATGACAAGACTGATCTTGTGATTAAATCAAGCGACTCTGATGGAGATGGTGAGTCATTTACTTTAGGTAAAAAATTTGGATTAAAGCTAGCTATATCAGACAGCGATCTTGATAAGTTTGTTTTTACTGTTAAGAATGGCGATAAGACTAAGGACTTTAGCTTGAAGCTTAAAGAAGATGGAAGCTTAGACTTAGATAAAGAAATAATGGAGGTTGTATTTAAATAATGAAAGATAAAACCAAGGGTATATTATGTATGATAGCGTCTGCATTAGCATTTTCACTAATGCAGATAGCTGTTAAACTTACATCAGAAGGTGTAAGCATATTTTTACAAGTTGTTTTTAGAAATTTCTTATTATCAATATTTAGCATTGTAATGCTTAAAAAACATGGAGAAAGTCTAGTTCCTGTAAAAGAACATAGAGTTGCTCTATTTTTTAGAGGCTTTTTAGGTTTATTCGGCGCAGTTATGTATTTTTATGCAACAAAGAATCTGCCAACAGCAAATGCAGCCATTTTACAAAAGAGTTCACCTTTCTTTGTAATGATATTTGCGGCGATATTCTTAAATGAAAAATTAACAAGATTTCATATCATGTCACTAGTCGTTGCTTTTGTTGGAGCCTATTTAGTAACAAATCCATCTGGTAATTACAATTTAATTCCAGCACTATCAGGCATATTCTCAGCAGTTTTCGCAGCAGGAGCCTATACTATAATAGGTGCGCTTGGAAAAACTGAGAACCCATATAGAATTATGCTTGCTTTTGGCGCAGTTACATGTGCTTGCTTAATTGTACCTTTAGTACTAACATATAAGAACCCACTTCCAATTGATTGGTTATGGTTAGTCCTTATAGGCGTATTTGGAGGCTTAGGTCAATATTTATTAACAATTGCATATCTATATGCACCAGCAGGCGAGGTAAGTACATATAACTACACATCAGTTATATTCTCAGCGATACTTGGCTTTATAATTTTTAGAGACAAGATTGAACCGATAGAATATATAGGTATAGTTTTAATTTTACTTTCAGCTGTAATACTATTCTTATATAATCAAAAGAACCTTGGACGCTTAAAAAAACAAAAAAATTAAAAAAATTTAAAAAAACTATTGACAAAGATGGATAATAGTTGTATAATAAACGAGTGCTTGATGAGATTAGGCACTTACTAAATAATAAATAAAAGAAATTAATAAAATGTAAAGATTTTTTAAAAAAGGACTTGACAAGCTTTCTTTTATTTGTTATAATAGCAAAGTACTTGTTAAGAGAACTGACTAGTTTGGCTGAACATAGTAAGTGATCTTAATTCCAGAGATATGGTGGGTATAGCCTAGTTGGTTAGGGCGCCAGATTGTGGCTCTGGAGGTCATGAGTTCGAATCTCATTATCCACCCCATAATTTTTTTAAAATTTGGTCCATTAGCTCAGCCGGCCAGAGCACCTGACTTTTAATCAGGGTGTCCCGCGTTCGAGTCGCGGATGGATCACCAACATGCGGGAGTGGCGGAATTGGCAGACGCGCTAGACTTAGGATCTAGTGTCAACGACGTGGGGGTTCAAGTCCTCTTTCCCGCACCAAAAGAAGTGTTCGCACTTCTTTTTTTATACATAAATTTATATTTTTATAAATCCATTGAATAATCATCTCATAGTTATAAGTATAAATGATTAAAAACTATTCGCATCTATAGCTCAGTGGATAGAGCAGCTGACTCCGGATCAGCAGGCCAAAGGTTCGACTCCTTTTAGATGCGCCAAAAAACTATTGACAAAGCAAAGTCTTTGTGATACTATATAATAAATTAATATTTAAAGATAATGAGAGGAAGAGTAGTATACTTAAGCTTATCAAGAGAGGGAATGCTGGCTGTGATTTTCCTATAAGCATTTATATGAAGACTAACCTTGAATCGGATCCGAAAGGAATCACGGAGTTGAGCACGTTATAGCTCTAGAAAAGAAGTAATTAGGGTGGAACCACGGTCTCATCGTCCCTTGAGGGATGGTGGGCCTTTTTTATTTCACCATTAATATTATAGGAGGTAAAAATGTCAAAAATTAATGTAACACTACCTGATGGCTCAAGTAGAGAGTATGAAAAAGGAGTCAAACTTTATGATGTGTGCAAAGACATATCAGAAGTATTATTAAGAGATGTATTAGGAGCCGTTGTTAATGGCACAACAATGGGTTTACAAGAAACGCTAGAAGAAGATAGTAAAGTAAAATTTGTTAAATTTGAAGACAAAGAAGGTAAGGCTATATTTTGGCATACATCAGCCCATCTTATGGCTTATGCAATACAAAGATTATACAAGGACGTTAAATTCGCGATAGGTCCATCAATTGACGATGGTTTTTACTATGACTTCGATACAGAACATAGATTTGTTCCAGAAGATTTTGAAAAGATAGAAAAAGAAATGACTGCCATAGTTAAAGAAGGCGGTATTCTTGAAAGATATGAAATGCCTAGAAATGAAGCGATTGAACACTTCAAGAAACTTGGAGAAAAGTATAAGGTTGAATTAATCGAAGACCTTCCAGAAGATGCTCATATTTCATTCTACAAATTAGGTGACTTCGTTGACCTATGCAAAGGACCACACCTTTATGACATCTCAAAGATTAAAGCATTTAAACTACTTTCAATTGCAGGCGCTTATTGGAGAGGAGACGAGCACAATGAAATGCTTCAAAGAATTTATGCTGTATCCTTCCCTAAGAAGAAGATGCTTGATGAGCATTTAGCAAGACTTGAAGAAGCAAAGCTTAGAGACCACAGAAAGATTGGCAAGGAGATGGATTTATTCAGCATGCATGACGAAGGACCAGGCTTCCCATTCTTCCATCCAAATGGAATGGTCGTTAGAAACGAGCTTTTATCATGGTGGAGAGATGTTTTAGCTAAGAATGGTTATGGCGAAATTTTAACACCTATCATCTTAAATGAAGACCTATGGCACAGAAGCGGTCACTGGGATCACTATAAAGAAAATATGTACTTTACTAAGATAGATGATAAAGATTATGCAATCAAACCAATGAACTGCCCAGGCTCAACTATAGTATACGCAAACAGCCAACACTCATACAAAGAGCTTCCAATCAGACTTTCTGAGTTTGGTCAAGTACACAGACACGAACTTTCTGGTACATTACACGGATTATTCAGAGTAAGAACATTTACTCAAGACGACGCTCACGTATATTGCTTGCCATCACAAGTTGAAGACGAAGTATTTAAGATGATAGACCTAGCAGACTATTTATACAGCACATTCGGTTTCAAATACTCAGTTGAATTATCAACAAGACCTGATGATTTCATGGGCGAGATAGAAACTTGGAATATAGCTGAAGCGGCACTTAAGTCAGCACTTGAAAAGAGAGGTATTAAATACACTATAAACGAAGGTGACGGCGCTTTCTACGGACCAAAGATTGACTTCCACCTAGAAGATGCTATCGGCAGAACATGGCAATGCGGAACTATTCAGCTAGATTTCCAAATGCCAATTAACTTCGATTTAACATACGTTGATGAAAATGGCGAAAAGAAGAGACCAGTTATGCTTCACAGAGCTTTATTTGGCTCACTAGAAAGATTCTTAGGAATACTTATCGAACAATTTATAGGTAAGTTCCCACTATGGCTTGCACCAGTACAAGTAAAGATATTATCAATATCAGAAAAGTTCAACGACTATGCAAAATCTGTTTACGATGAACTAAAATCAAAAGGATACAGAGTTGTTCTTGATGATAGAAATGAAAAGATTGGCAAGAAGATAAGAGAGGCACAAGTTGAAAAAGTTGAGTATATGTTAATAATAGGTGAAGAAGAAGTTAATACAAATACAGTTACTATTAGACATAGAGACCTAGGAGATCAAGGAAAAGTATCACTAGATGACTTTATCACTAGAATAAAAAAAGAAATCGATACTAAAGAAATTGTAAAGAAAGAAGATAAATAACGTACTACTAAAGTATTAAAATTAAGAAAAAATTAAAAAATTTATTTGATAATCAAGGGAAATTTAAGATTTTCCTTGATTTTTTTATTATTTTATTATATAATATCTAGTACCTAAGGGAGGTAATATAATGAAAAACTCAAATCACAGATCATGCGTTTTGCTAGTTTCTTTATTTCTAATCTCATTGATCGGATTTAAAGACTATGGCGTTATGGTTAAACCTTTCGTTAGCAAAGATAATGTAAAATTTAGCGATAAAGAAATTGTTAACATAATAAATGAAGATAATGACTCATATACAGTTAGTAAAAGCGGAAAAGTTATAGATATTTCTAAAGATTATTTGATAGTTACGCACAAAGATACAAAGATGTATAAAGTAGTGTCATTTACAGGTATTGCTGCGTCTAAGGGACTTGCTCCTTTTGATTACTTGCTACCAGGAGACACTATTGAGTTATTACAAAAAAGTGACGATGGATACATATTTGTAGACTCCAAGAAGAGAGTTGGCTTTGTTGATATAAAAGATTTGGAAAATATCAAAGAAGCTAATTCAACACAAGCATATTCAAAGGTTAATAAGACTTTAAAGTCAGGAGATAAAACTCTTGCATTAAAGAGAAACGATAAGGTTAGTGTAATTGCTTATGACGGACAAACATTTACATTAAGTGATGGAACTAATTCATTTAAAGCTCATAAGAACGATATATCATTAACAGAAGTGAAAGAAGAAAAAGTGGAAGTAGACAGATCAGCATACGCTGGCAGAAACGATGTCGCTGGACTTATAGATTTTGCTAAATCGCAAATAGGTAAGCCATACGTATTCGCATCAGCTGGACCAGATAGCTTCGACTGCTCTGGCTTAGTTTATTATTGCTACAAGAGTGTTTTAGGTATAACTGTTCCAAGATCATCAGCAGCTCTTGTTTCATGTGGGGTTTCTGTTGAGAGAGAAGATTTACTTCCTGGTGATATACTTTTATTTAACACATCAGGTTCTGGTATATCACATGCAGGTATTTATATAGGGGGCGGCAAGATGGTCCATGCATCAAGTGGACAGCTAATGAGTGTTGTTATTTCAGACATCGACTCAGGTTATTATTTGCCAAGATTTGTCGCAGCTAGAAGAGTAATTAAATAATTTATATTGAGCTCCTATTATGGAGCTCTTTTTCATGTCGGGTGCATGAGATTATTTTCATGTATGAGCCTCAATAAGAAAGGTCTAGTTATATCTAGACCTTTTTTCTTTGCTATTTTATTTTTTCTTTGCTATTTTATTTTTTCATTGCTATTTTATTCTTTCTTTGCTATTTTATTCGCAGTGATCACATTTTATCTCGTGGTGATTGCAAACTGAATTTCGTACCTCACTAGGAAGTTTTCCTTTGTATCTTTTGTAATAAATTGAGAATTTGCTTGCAGATGTGTATCCAACGGACTCTGCTATCTCTTTTATAGGCAGTCCTGTGTTTAGTAGAAGCGTTTCAGCTACATTCATTCTTTTTCTTTGAGTATATTCTGTAATGCTTTGACCATATTTTTCTTTGAATAGATTTTTTAGTTTAGTTCCACTCATTTTAGATATTTTTTCAAGAGTACCTTGATTTACATTAGTTGCAAAATGATCTTCTAGAAACCTAGCGACATCTTCAAGCGCTTTATCATCATCAATTTCAATTTTATATTTTTTTCTATTTAAGTATGTGTCAATAACTATACTTATCCACTCATTTGCCTTAGCTTTAAAGAAAAAATTTGCGGCAGGGGCATCCATCTTACAATTTAGAATTTCCATAGCCACTTTTTCTAAGGACTTTGTAAGAATTATTTGATTCGGTTGAAGTAAAGTAGAATAAAATGATTCTGTATCTATATTTATAGCTGCTAGATGTTTTTCTAAGAGCTCCTTTTTAAAGCCAATGGAAACGGTAAGATAATAACAATTCTCATGTAATAAAAATAGAAAATCATCTCGTATATTATCAAAATCAAAAGTACATAATGAGTTTGCAGTAAGTGTTTGATAAGGATTAAATTTTTCGCCATTCGCGCTGACTATGTAGCTTGTGTATATCGACACATAATCTTCCATGCTATAGGTACTATTTTTAACTACTTCCTCACTGATATAAAAATCATGTATATCAATAATGTAGCCGTCTCCTTCATAAACCCAATAAAGGCCTTCCGCATAAGTAGAGTTATCTTTATTCCAACAAAAAGTGTGCCCTGCACTTGAGTACTTCTTATTGTTTTTACATTCATCAACTTGCATACATTCTTTTACAAATTCACAATATGTCATAATACACCTATCCCTTTTAGACAATATTCCTAATAGACTTAGTTAGCCGCGGCTATTGCATAATTAATTATAGCTGATGTATAATAAAAAAGCAAGGATAATATTTACTAGCAAAGAAAATTTTATCTAAAAGGAATATCAAAGAAAGGGGAGATGATTATGAAAATTTACAAAAAACTATTTGCTTATGTACAGGATAAAAAATATCTCGGATTTTTAGCTATAGTTTTTTCTGCTATATCTGCTGTACTTACGGTATATGGATATTATTTAATCTACAAATTTCTAGATAAGTTAATAATTAATTCAAATTTATCTGGTGCAGAGAGCATAGCATTAAAATCTGTTATTACACTAACAAGTGGAGCGATATTTTATTTTGTCTCAGGACTGTTTTCACATATATTGGGATTTAGGCTTGAAACAAATTTAAGAAAGAGGGGGATTGATGGCTTAGAGAAAGCAAGTTTTAGGTTCTTTGACTTAAATCCATCTGGTCAGATAAGAAAGATCATAGATGATAATGCAGCACAAACTCATCAGGTTGTAGCTCACATGATTCCAGATAGCTCTCAGGCAATAGTTACACCCGTACTTGTCCTTGTACTTGGCTTTATAGTAAGTATAAGGGTTGGTATAACTTTGCTTGCTCTTACTATAATTGGCGGCTTAATTTTAGGGGCGATGATGGGCGAGGGAAAATTTATGAAGATATACCAAGAGGCCCTATCTAAACTAAGTGCTGAAACTGTTGAGTATGTGAGAGGAATGCAGGTTGTAAAAATATTTAGAGCAAATGTAGAGTCTTTTAAAAGTTTTTATAAGGCGATAAAAGATTACTCAAAGTATGCTTATGATTATTCCCTATCTTGTAAAAAACCTTATGTTTTATATCAATGGTTATTTTTTGGACTGATTGCAATTTTAATTATTCCTATAGTTTATTTTATGACAAGCTTAGGTAGCGCAAAGGTGATTTTACTTGAGCTTATCATGATTATATTTTTATCAGGAGTTCTCTTTGTTTCATTCACGAGAATAATGTGGTACTCCATGTATATTTCTCAAGGAAATTATGCAGTAGATACCTTAGAGGCACTTTACGAAGATATGCAAAAAGACAAATTGGTCCATGGCAATGTCAATAATTTTAAAAACTATAATATAGAATTTGAGAATGTAAGCTTTGCTTATAACGATAAAGCTGTTATTGAAAATTTATCCTTTAAATTAGAAGATGGAAAGTCCTATGCACTAGTCGGTTCATCTGGATCAGGCAAATCAACAGTAGCAAAACTTATATCAGGTTTTTACAATGTTAATGAAGGAAGCATAAAGATAGGCGGGATTCCAATAAGTGAATATTCTGACGAAGCCTTAATTAAAGCCATTTCCTTTGTATTTCAAGATTCAAAATTATTCAAAAGAAGTATTTATGACAATGTTGCATTAGCTAATAAAGAAGCGACAAAAGATGATGTTATGAGAGCCTTAAAATTAGCAGGATGCGATTTGATATTAGACAAATTCCCAGAAAGAGAAAATACTGTCATAGGCTCAAAAGGAGTTTATTTATCTGGTGGAGAAAAACAAAGAATTGCAATTGCTAGAGCAATTTTAAAGGATTCAAAAATTATTATTATGGATGAGGCATCAGCATCTATTGACCCAGATAATGAGTTTGAATTGCAAAAAGCTTTCAAAAATCTTATGAAGGACAAAACAGTTATCATGATTGCACACAGACTATCTACAATTAAAGACCTTGATGAAATTATTGTTATGGATAGTGGAAAAATTATAGAAAGAGGGTCTGACAAAGAATTAATGTCAAAAGATACAAGGTATAAGAGCCTGCAAGAGATGTTTAACAGTGCGAATGAATGGAGGGTTTCAAATGAAAGAGTTTTATAAAAAAAGATTTGCTCTTACAGATAAAGGAGCAAGAAATTTAAGTAAAGCAACACTGGCTACATTTTTCGTTTATTGTATAAACATGCTTCCTGCCATATTACTTATGATTTTTGCTCAGGAAGTTTTGGAAAATATGGGCAAAAGCAATGGCTTTTATATAGGATTCTCAGTTTTGACTTTGATAGCAATGTATATTTTGCTTTCTATCGAATACGATAAATTATATAACACAACCTATCAAGAAAGTGCAGATTTAAGAATAAGGACAGCGGAGAATTTATCAAAACTACCTCTATCTTACTTTTCTAAGCATGATATTTCCGACATTTCACAAACAATCATGGCTGATATTGCAGGCATAGAGCATGCAATGAGCCACGCAATACCAAAGGTGGGCGGCATGGTACTGTTTTTCCCATTAATGTCTGTAATGATGCTAGCGGGCAATGTGAAGATGGGTTTAGCTGTAATTATTCCATCTATTTTAAGCTTTATATTTATACCTTTATCTAAAAAATATCAGGTTAATAGACAGAATAGACATTATGATGTCTTAAGAAAAAACTCAGAAAGCTTTCAAGAAAATATCGAAATGCAAATGGAGATTAAAGCATATAATTTATCGAAGGATATTAAAGATGATTTATATAAAAAAATGGAAGATAGTGAGAGAGTACACTTAAAGTACGAAGTAACTACAATTTTAACTTTGTCTATATCTTCAATATTTAGCTTTATATCTCTTGCTGTTGTGATATTTGTCGGCGTAAATCTAATTATTAATAAAGAGATAAATTCTCTCTACCTTATAGGATATTTACTAGCTGCTATGAAGATAAAAGACGCTTTAGATGCATCTAAAGCGGGCTTGATGGAAATATTTTATTTAACGCCAAAAATTGAAAGATTAAAAGAAATTCAAAATCAAGATTTACAAGAAGGCGATGACTATAGCTTAAAAAAATTTGATATTGATCTAAAAGATGTTGAGTTTGCTTACAATAAAGACGCAAAAGTTTTAAATGGTGTAAGTTTTAAAGCTAAGCAGGGAGAGGTTACTGCTTTGGTAGGTGCAAGCGGATGTGGTAAAACAACTATCTTGAAACTTATATCAAGACTTTATGATTATGATGAGGGACAAATCTTAATCGACGGCAAAGACATAAAAGAAATATCAACAGAATCTCTATTTGACAAGGTTTCAATAGTTTTCCAAGATGTGGTTCTCTTTAATCAAAGCGTTATGGAAAATATTAGACTTGGTAAGCAAGATGCAAGTGATGAAGAGGTTAAAAGAGCAGCAAAACTTGCAAACTGTACAGATTTTATAGAAAAGATGGATAAGGGTTTCGATACAGTTATTGGTGAGAACGGAGCTGAACTATCAGGAGGAGAAAGACAAAGATTATCAATAGCCAGAGCCTTCTTAAAAGATGCACCAATATTAATCTTAGATGAGATAGCAGCCAGCCTTGATGTTGACAACGAGAAAAAAATTCAAGAGTCTTTAAATAATTTAGTTAAAGATAAGACAGTTGTAATCATTTCACACAGAATGAAATCCATAGAAAATGCAGACAAGATAGTAGTTCTTGAAAACGGAAAAGTAGAAAGCGAAGGCAAACATGAAGAGCTTTTACAAAAATCAAAAGTTTACAAGAATTTAATAGAAAAAACAAAAATGGCAGAAGAATTTATATATTGAAAGAACTAAAAATGAAACAAAACATGAAAGAACAGTTGTTGACCAAGAAGCCATTGTCTTTAATGTTTCAATTATCTATACCAGCAGTAATTGGCATGGTGGTTATAGGTCTATATCCACTTATGGATGGAATATTTGCTGGACAAATAATTGGTGAGAATGCTATGGCGGCTTGCTCAATAGCTATGCCACTTACATTTTTTAATAATGGGATTGCAACGCTTATAGGGATAGGTTCGGCATCAATTTTATCAAGAGCCATGGGAAAGAGTGATAAAGATACTATAGACAAGCTTATGGGAAATCTTATCTATTGGATTGTATTTTTTTCAACGATCATAACAATAGGAGGAATACTTCTAGGACCATATTTTTTAGATTTAATTGGAGCAACAGGAGAAATAAAGGCATTAGGCATAAGGTATTTAAGAATAATATTTCTAGGCTCAAATTTTGTAAACTTTACCCAGTCAGCCAATATGGTTATGCGTGGTGAAGGACTTATGAAAAGAGCAATGAGTATCATGGGACTTGGTGCCTTTATCAATATAGCTCTTGATCCAATACTAATGAAATTAATGGGTGATTATGCCATTGAGGGAGCAGCTATAGCAACTGTAACAGCACAAATAATTCAAGCGGTTATTACTCTTTATTATTTTAAGAGTAAAAGTGAAAATGTAAAAATAAAGAAAATAAAAAAAGAAAAAGATATATCAAAGGAAATGTTTGGAGTAGGAGTATCAGCTATGATCATGCAAGTATTTTTCATGGTTCAACAAACATTGCTTTATAGACAAGCTTTTAGATATGGAGGAGATCCAAATGCAATATTAATGTCTGCAACTTTGAGATTTTATGGATTTTCATTTATACCAATTTGGGGAATGAGTCAGGCATTACAGCCGATTATTGGTACAAACTTTGGAGCAAAACAATACGATAGAGTAAAGGAAACTATGAAGATATTTTCTATAGGAGGAACAGTACTTGCGGCAATTTTTTGGTTACCAGCACAAGTATTTTCAAAACAGTTACTTGGTTTATTTAAAGTAAGTCAGGATATAATTTCAAGTGGAGTTAATAATTTCAGAATGTTCTATTCAGTATTTATTCTTTATGGAATTATGATTATGACAATAACTTTTTTCCAAGCGATAGGGGATGGAAAAAAAGCTGGAATGATTGTAATGTTAAGACAGCTAATACTACTTGTTCCAGCCTTACTTATATTACCAAGAGTATTTGGAGCAGCGGCTGTTTGGTGGACAGAACCAGTTGTAGATTTTACTATGATAATGGTAGGTTTAGCAATGCAAGCAAAGGCTCTTTCAAATATGAATGTAAATGATTAAAAATAAAATAAAAAGAAAAATAAAAATGACAGAAGAATTTATTTATTAGGAGGTTTAAATTGGATAATAAAAAATTAAAAGTCAAAGATTCAGTAAGTATCGGTGTTTTTGCCGTAATTTATTTCGTCTTGATGTTTGGTGTTGGCATGATGGGCATGATCCCAATATTGTTTTTAGTTTACCCAACAGTTTTAGCCATAGTTGCAGGAACTGTAGTTATGTTATTTATGGCTAAGGTTCAAAAACCATGGGCATTATTTATATTCGGTATGATATCACCACTTGTTATGTTTGCATGTGGTCATACCTACGTCCTTGTAGTTTTATCGCTTATAGTAATGATAATAGCAGAATTAATTAGAAAGATTGGTAATTATAATTCCTTTAAATACAATATGCTTTCTTATGCAATCTTCAGCACATGGATATGTAGCTCTTTAATGCAAATGCTTTTAGCGAAAGAAAAATATTTGGAAATGTCTATTGAAATGATGGGAAAAGATTATGTTGATGCAATGGAAAAACTAATAACATATCCTCACATGGCCTTAGTAGCCTTAGGTGCTTTTCTAGGAGGAATAATTGGAGCATATATAGGCAAGGCTCTATTGAAAAAACACTTTGAAAAAGCAGGCATTGTATAATGCCTACCTTTTCTTCAAATGTTCCCTTTAATCCCAATCCAATAAGTAAGATATTAGTCGTATTTCTTACAGGCTTAACTGTTGTGCATAGCTTAAACATCCGTTTTGAGCTAGCAATTGCTTGTATTATTGGTATTTTGTTTTATTTAAATGGATACAAAAAAACACTTTTTAAATGGATAATTTTATGCACAATATTATATGCTTTACCTAATTTTATGGTGCTATCTAATATAAATCCAATAATTAAGATGTTTTTAAGCTTATTTATTATCTTCAGAATGTTTTTATTGCCATTTATGGCAGCTAGCTTCATGATAAAGACCTCTGATGTAGGTGCAATAATTTCATCAATGGATAAGCTTAAAATTCCAAAAAATCTTTCCATACCTATTGCAGTTATGTTTAGATTCTTCCCATCTTTTAAAGAGGAGAAGAAAAACATCAAAATGGCTATGAGAGTAAGGGGGATAAATTTTAAAAACCCAATCAAATATCTTGAATATGTTTCAGTACCACTACTAATTATATCTTCAAACATTGCAGATGACATTGCAAAAGCAGCAGAAACAAAGGCGATAGAAAATCCAATTGCCAAGACTAGATATATTCGAGCAAAAATACAGCTAATTGATTTTGTTTATGTTTTAGCGGCTCTTGGACTTATTGTGGGAGGCTTAATATGGTAGAAATTAAAAATTTAAGTCTTGATTATGGCGAAGTGCATATATTGGATGATATATCACTATCAATAGCCGAGGGAGAGTGTGTGCTATTTACAGGAAAAAGTGGAAGTGGTAAGTCATCTTTAATAAATTCAATCAATGGACTAGCTGTAAGGTATGATAACGCAAAGACAAAGGGCGAAATAATTATTGATGGCAAAAATATAAAAGATTTGGAACTTTATCAAATCTCAATGCTTGTCTCAACTGTTTTTCAAAATCCTAAGACATATTTCTTTAATGTTAATACGACATTAGAATTATTGTTTTATTTAGAAAATATTGGTCTTGCAAGAGAAGAGATGGACAGACGTCTGAATGAGATGCTAGAAATTTTCCCGATAAAAAATCTATTGAATAGAAATATATTTAATCTATCTGGCGGCGAAAAACAAATTCTTTGCATTGCTGCTTCTTATATAGCAGGCACAAAGATCATAGTTATGGATGAGCCGTCATCAAATTTGGACATTAAAAGCATAAGTGTTTTGACAAAGATGCTAAAGATACTAAAAGAAAAGGGCATAAGCATAATTGTAGCTGAGCATAGAATTTATTATTTGATGGACATAGTTGACCGTGTATTTTTAATAGATAAGGGCAAAATTAAAAAAACTTATACTAGAAGTGAATTTTTAAAGCTAGACAAAAATGAATTGAACGCTTTAAGCTTAAGAGATAAGGAATTAAGCAAATTAGAAGTTCCTTATCTAAAAGGCGGTGGAGAGTATCAGATAAAGAATCTTAGCTACAAATTTACTGCAGATGAGTGTTTAAGTGTAAAAGACATTTCATTTAAGCTTGGGAAAATTTATGGCATAATAGGATCCAATGGACGAGGAAAGTCAACGCTATTAAGATGCTTAATTGGTCTTGAGAAAAAATCAAAAGAAGAAATTTATTTCAAAGGCGAGAAATTATCTAAAAAAGAAAGACTTAAAAACTCTTCACTTGTTATGCAAGATGTAAATCATCAATTATTTACAGATGAAGTATTCAAAGAGCTTAGTTTAGGTGTAAAGAATTTTGATGAAGAAAAGGCAAAAATCATTTTAAAAGATTTAGGCTTAGATGAATTTATTGAAAGACATCCAATGAGTTTATCGGGAGGACAAAAGCAAAGACTTGCAATAGCATCTGTTATGTGCAAAGACTCAACTTTTGTTTACTATGATGAACCAACAAGCGGTATGGATTATACCAATATGGAAAAAATATCTGAACTGATTAAAAAATACAAAGCTATGGATAAAATAATTTTTATAGTTTCACACGACATAGAATTTTTAAATGAAGTAGCTGATGAAGTTTATGAATTATAAAAAAGTTTATATAAAATTTAAAACAGCAATATTTATGAGAAGGGTCTAGTTATATCTAGGCCTTTTTCGTATTATACAATTGAGTACTTATATAATACGAAGCATTATAATCAAAACTTTAAGATTTTGTAAATTACTTTTTTATATAGATTTTCTTTATAAAAAATGCTTTTAATATGAAGCAATTTATGATATAATAATTAAATATAGATAATGGGGTTATTGTATGCAAAAATGGTTTTTGAAAAATAGAAATACTGAAAATTATACGGCAGTTAAAAATATAGTAAAAGATGATTTATTAGCAAAAGTTCTTTGCAATAGAGGTATTGTAGAAGAGGAAGAAGTAATTGATTACTTAAATAATGACTACTCTTTAATCTACAGAACAGAAGGTCTTCCGGATTTGGAACTGGCTCGTAAAATTATTAAGGACGCTATTGACAATCACAAAAAAATCAGAATCGTTGGCGATTATGACTCAGACGGCATCATGTCTACTACGCTTTTACTAAGAAGCCTTAAGACATTTGGAGCAGATACTAGCTTTGAAGTGCCTGATAGAAAGCAAGATGGCTACGGCATTAACAAACGCATTGTTGACGGCTGTATAAAAGACGACGTTTCTGTCATAATTACTTGTGACAATGGTGTATCAGCCTTTGAAGCTGTGAAATATGCGAAAGATAATGGCATCAAGGTAATTGTGACAGACCACCATTTACCAAAAATTGAAGATGGTAAAGAGATTTCTGTTGAAGCGGATGCAATAATTGACCCAAAAGTAGAAAAATCTTCATATCCATTCAAGGATATATGCGGTGCCTTTGTAGCTTTTAAATTAATCACATATATTAGCAAGGACTATGAATTTAATGCGGATTTAATTGATGAGATTACTCAGTATGCTGCATTTGCAACTATAACAGACATTATGCCGCTACTTGATGAGAACAGAGATTTGATTAAAAGAGGCTTAGAACTAATAAATTCAAGACCAGCCAAGGCATTTTACCACTTGAAAAATGAGCTAAAAGTTGATAAGGAGATAAATGTATTTCATATTGGTTTTATTTTAGGGCCATCAGTCAATGCTATAGGCAGGCTAAGCAATGCAAATCACGCGATTGCAGCTTTTGAGTCTTATGACGATGATAAGATTATAACCATCTGCAAAGAGTTATATGCTTTAAATCAAGAGAGAAAAGATTTAACAGAGCTTGGTTATGAAGTAGCTATCAAAGAGATAGAGGCAGATGAAAATTTTCTTGATAAAGATGTAATAATTGTAAAATCAAAAGATATAGAAAGAAGCGTCGCGGGTATTGTAGCTGGAAGACTCAAGGAAAGGTACTATAGGCCAGCTATAGCTCTATACGAAGAAGACGGTGTTCTGTATGGTTCAGCTAGATCAATTGAAGAATACAATTTATTTGATGAGCTAAGCAAGGCAAAGGATTTTTTAAGTGGCTTTGGTGGACACAAATTAGCGGCAGGACTTGAATTAAAACTTGATAATTATGACAAATTCGTCACATTTATAAATAACAATTCAAATTTAACGGACGAAGATAAGATAGAAAAAATTTATATCGATGCTTTTTATCCAATTGATTTTCAAAAGTTTTCGATTTTTGATACGATTGAAAAATTAAAACCATTTGGGGAGAAGAATCCAGATGTATTATTTGCAGATAAAGACCTTTTTTTAAAGGATATCAGTGTATTTGGGCAGAATCGAAACGTTATAAAGCTAAAATTTAGAACTAAGCTTGATAACATTATGACTGCAATACTATTCTACAAGGAAGATGAGCTTAAAAAAGATTACGAAGACGAGTTTAATTCGGATATTTACAGAGATTTAGCAAGTGGTAAAGAGATAATTATGGATATTTGCTACAATCTTAGAATAAATGAGTATATGAACAATAAAAATCTTGAAATAAATGTAAAGCACTTTAGATTTAGGAGGTGAGCTTATGATAGAAGATTTAATTAAAATTATTGAAAAATATATGACTGAAGAGGAAGTTGCCTTTGTGATGAAGGCTTATGAATATGCAAAATTAATGCATAAGGATCAAAAGAGAAAGTCTGGTGAGCCTTATATTATTCACCCTGTCAATGTCGCTATCATACTAGCTGACCTTGATATGGACGTTGAAACCATAGTATCTGCTTTATTACACGACGTTGTTGAGGACACTCCAGCAACTTACGATGACATTAAAGAGATGTTTTCTGAAGATGTTGCGAAAATTGTTGACGGCGTAACTAAGTTAAACAAGCTTAATTATAAGAGCTCTGAGGCTTTCCAAGCAGAAAATCTTAGAAAAATGATTCTTGCTATGAATAATGATATAAGAGTCATAATAGTTAAGCTTGCGGATAGACTTCATAATCTTCGTACGCTTGAGTACATGAATGAAGAGAAGAGAAAGCAAAAAGCTCAAGAAACTATAGAGATATATGCACCACTTGCTGGAAGACTCGGAATTTTCAAGATTAAGTGGGAACTTGAGGATTTATCACTAAGATATCTTGATCCAGAAGGATACTATGATTTGGTAGAGAAAATCAATAAAAAGAGAAGCGAACGTGAAAAAGAGATTAATGAGATTATTAAGAAGATATCAGCAGAGCTTGATAAGCAAGAGCTTCACTACGACATAAGCGGTAGGCCTAAGAATTTTTACAGCATATACAAGAAAATGAAGGGCAAGAGCAAAAGTTTTGAGTCCATATATGATTTGATTGCGGTAAGAATTTTGGTCGACACAGTTAAGGATTGCTATGCGGTTCTTGGTATAGTTCACTCCATGTGGAAGCCTCTTCCAGGAAGATTTAAAGACTACATAGCCATGCCTAAGCCAAACATGTATCAATCGCTTCACACAACAGTTATATCAGATACTGGCGAGATATTTGAAATACAGATTAGGACATATGAAATGCATGAAGTGGCCGAGTATGGTATCGCTGCGCATTGGAAATACAAGGGCGGTAAGACTCAGGGCAAAGACGTTGATAGCAAGCTTGATTGGTTAAGGCAATTACTTGAGTGGCAAAAAGATTTAAAGGATCCAAAAGAATTCATAGATACACTTAAGATAGATTTCTTCGATGATGAAGTATTTGTATTTACACCAAATGGTGATGTTGTCGACCTTCCAGAAGGATCAACTCCAGTTGACTTTGCTTACAGAGTTCACACAGGCGTTGGTAACACTTGTGTTGGCGCTAAAGTTGATTCAAGGATAGTTCCACTAAACTATAAGCTTAAGAATGGCAATATAGTTGAGGTTATCACGCAAAAGTCATCATCTGGACCAAGTAGAGACTGGCTGAAATTTGTTAAGAGCCCAAGAGCTAGACAAAAGATAAAACAATGGTTTAAGTCTAAGGAAAAAGACATCAGCATCGAAAAAGGCAAGGAGCTATTTGATAGAGAGGCTAAAAAACTTGGACTTGACACAAATATTTTAGATAATGAGAAAATTTATCAAAAATTAGCAAAAGAGCTTTCAATTAACTCAGTTAATGATTTATTTGCGTCCATTGGATATGGTAATTTCAAAGAAAAATTAGTTATAAATAAAATTTTAAATATTAAAAATGCTATTGAAAATATTGGCTTAACAAAGAATGAGGATGATTACTTAAAGAGCTCTACATCGAAAAAAGATGCTACAGGCGTTAGGATAGATGGCCTTGAGGGAATGAAGATTAAGTTTGCTAAGTGTTGTAACCCAGTTCCTGGTGATGAAATCATTGGTTTTGTTACTAGGGGATACGGTGTTTCTGTTCATAGGAAGGACTGTACAAATATTGCTAATTATCTAGACTCAGACAGATGCTTAGATGCCGAGTGGGATACTGAAGCTAGTGATAAATTCCTTGCAAATGTTACAATTAGAGCGGTTGACCGAACTGGTATACTATCAGAAATAACCGCCATGGCTAAAGAAGCCAATGTTGGTATACAATCACTGAGTGCTAAGAGCAATACCATTAGCGATATATTTATATATTTGACGTTTGAAGTAGTAGGAAAGGATGAGCTTGATAAGATGATACAAAAACTTAAAACGATAAATGGAATTTTGGATGTTTACAGGGCATAGATATGAGAGCAATTGTACAAAGAGTAGAAGAAACTCGATTAGAAGTTGATGAAAAGCTTGTAAGCGAAATAAATGGCGGCCTTTTAGTTTATATCGCTGTTGAGGACGATGATACAGAGGCAGATCTTGAATATATCTTCAAAAAAGTCACTAATATGAGAATTTTTTCTGATGAAGATGACAAGATGAATTTATCTGTTCAAGATGTTCATGGCGAAATACTTCTTGTTTCGCAGTTCACATTATATGGTGACGCAAGAAAGGGCAATAGACCAAATTTCATGAGAAGCGCTAAGGCTGAGAAAGCTGAAAGCTATTATGAAATATTTAAAGAAAAATTAAAAACAAGTGGAATAAAATTTAAATCAGGAGTTTTTGGAGCAGATATGCACATACATGCGCATCTTTCTGGACCTGTGACAATATTATTGGATTCGAAGAAGGAGTTTTAAATGAATATTTTTAAGAAAAATGTTGGTGTATATGGATCAAATTCATACATTATTAGTAATGATGATGGCGATGCAATAATCATAGACGTTGGCGGTAATGCTGATGATTTATATGCTTATATGAAAGAACATAATCTAAATCTAAAAGCGATTTTACTTACACATGGTCACTTTGATCACGTTTTAGGCGTAAATGCGCTAAGAAAATTAACAGGAGCACCATCATATATATCAAAAGATGATTATTATATGACACAAAGAACAGATTTTATGCTAAATGACAAGATGAGAAATTACATAGATGAACCTATAAACATAGACCACACAATTGATAAAGAGGGTCCAATGAAATTTGGCAGCATTGAGCTTAATGTAATAAAAACTCCTGGACACACAAAGGGCGGATTAACTTATCAAATAGGTGATAACTTATTTGTTGGTGACACTATATTCTTCCACTCAGTTGGCAGAAGCGACCTTTATGGCGGGGACGAAGCTGAACTTATGGATTCTGTTAATAAAGTTTTGGGCTTAGAAGGTAATTACACAATATATCCAGGACACAGCATGAATACTAGTTCAGAAGAGGAAAGGGCAAATAATCCTTACGTCAATGCTAAGAGAAGCTAGTATAAAGAGGATAAAAGAGCTCTTTTGGGAATTTCAAAACATTGGAGCTGGTATTGCGTATAAAATTTTGGATGATGGTGTGAGTTTTTCTATAGATGGCAAAGAGAGGACTCTTACTGGTTTTGATGGTCTTAGCAATAATGAAATGAAAGCCCTTATATATAAGGAGTTTTTTAAAGAAGGCATAAGTCTTCCATGGGGTATACTTACTGGAATTAAACCATTAAAACTATATGCCAAGTCAGATGACAAAGAGGCTTTTAAGGAAAAATTTTTTATTTCGGATAAAAAATTTGAGCTTATGGAGAAAACTTTTAAAAATCAGCGTCTTGATTTTGAACCAAAATATAGCTTATATATACACATACCATTTTGCAAAGGAATTTGTTCTTATTGCTCATTTTATACAAATGACATTAGTAAAAAAACTTTTGATTTTACAAAATACATTGACACAGTTATTGATGAGATGAAATTTGAGAGCAAAACTAGAGATATAACAGAGCCAGACAGTATATACATAGGTGGAGGAACTCCGTCTGCTATTGATAGGGCTAATATAGAAAAATTATTAAAATACATTAATGAAAATTATAAATTTAAGGAGTTAACTTTTGAGTGCTGCAGAGCCGATACTATGGACGAGGAGCTACTAGATATACTTGATAAATACAATGTTACGAGGATTTGTATCAATCCACAGACTATGAATGAAGAGACACTTAAGAGAGTTCATAGGAATTCGAGCCTTGATGAGCTTTATAAAGTTTATGAGCTTTCTAGGAACTATAATTTTGATATCAATATGGATTTAATCATAGGCCTTGAAGGCGAGAGTAAAATTGATTACACCAATTCAGTTAAAAAGCTTATATCTATGAGGCCTGAGTCCATCACCATACACAATTTAGCAATAAAGAGAAGGGCAGTTCTTGCTCAGGAAGATTTTAAGCTTGAAAACATCGATTTATCAAAAGAAATTTACGCTATGCTTTATGCGGCTGGTTATGAGCCATATTACATGTACAGGCAGAAGATGACAAACTCAAATCTTGAGAATCTTGCTTTTTCATTAGCTGGTAAGGCGTCCATTTACAATGTGATTTCGATGAATGATTTAAGTAGTATATACGCTTTTGGTGCTGGAGCCGTATCAAAATATATTGACAATGATAATTTAGAGCGAAAATTTAATTATAAAGACATTGATTTGTATATAAAAAACGTTTATAATAAAGATATATAGATTATTGGGAGGATATTTATGGAAACAATGGGAAACTTGCGCAGGAGTGACTACTGTGGCGAACTAAGAATGAAAGACATAGAAAGGGAAGTTATTCTAATGGGTTGGGTGCAAACTCAAAGAAACTTAGGACAACTTATCTTTGTTGATATAAGAGATATAAGTGGTATATCTCAAGTAGTTTTTGATGAGACTATCACTAAAGATGTCTTTGAAAAAGCTAAGGGACTTAAGGGCGAGTATGTTATTGCCGTTAGAGGAAAGGTTAGAGAGAGATCTCAAAAGAACCCACACATCCCAACTGGCGATATCGAAATTTTAGCCGAAGAGCTTAAAATACTTGATATAGCTCAAACACCGCCTATCTATGTAAAAGATGATGACAATGTTGGCGAGCAAATGAGATTAAAATACAGATTTCTTGATTTAAGAAAGCCATTTATGCAAAAAACTCTTATGACAAGAGCAAAAATTTACAAAGCTTTCAGAGACTTTTTAAATGATCACAGATTTATAGAGATAGAAACACCTATGCTTGGCAAATCAACTCCAGAAGGAGCTAGAGACTACATCGTTCCAAGTAGAGTTAATCCTGGAAAGTTCTTTGCCCTACCACAATCACCACAATTATTTAAACAATTACTAATGGTTTCAGGCATGGATAGATACTATCAAATTACTAAGTGCTTTAGAGACGAAGATCTTAGAGCTAACAGACAACCAGAGTTTACTCAAGTCGATATTGAAATGAGTTTCGTTGACGAAGACGACGTTATGTCAATCAATGAAAAGCTTATAGCACATATATTTAAAGAAATTTTGGATATAGACATCAAGCTTCCTTTAAGAAGAATGCCATTTGACGAAGCGATGGATAAATATGGTGTTGATAAACCAGACTTAAGATTTGGATTTTTAATTCACGATGTGAGCAGCATATTTAAGAACAGCGGCTTTAAGGTATTTAAAGATACTGTTGATGCTGGCAATATGGTTAACGCTATAAACATAGACGGTTATCAAGAAAAATTTACAAGAAAAGATATTACTAAGCTAGAAGAATTTGCTAAGACATTCGGAGCAAAGGGACTTGCTTGGGTTAAGTATGTAGATAAAGAATTTACTGGTCCTATAGCAAAATTCTTTACTGATGAAGAAAAAGAAGCTCTTATTAAAGAGATGGATATAAAAAATAACGATTTAATTTTATTCGTAGCAGATAAAAAATCTGTTGTTAAGAAAACTCTTGGCAACTTAAGAAATGAAATTGCTAAAGAATTAAATTTAAACGATCCAGATAAGTTTGAACTACTTTGGATAACAGATTTCCCACTATTTGAATACAGTGAAGAGGAAGGAAGATACATGGCTATGCACCATCCATTCACACATCCAAAAGTTGAGGATATACCATATATCGAAGAAAGAAAAGATACTGTTAAGGCAAAAGCATACGACATCGTTATCAATGGCGAAGAAATTGGCGGAGGAAGTATAAGAATCAATAACTCCGATTTACAAGAAAAAATGTTTAAGGCACTTGGCTTTACTAAAGAAAGAGCTGAAGAACAATTTGGCTTCTTCATTGAGGCCTTCAAGTACGGAGCTCCACCACATGGAGGAATTGCCTACGGTCTAGATAGATTCGTTCAATTATTAACAAAGCATGACAACATCAAAGACGTTATCGCCTTCCCTAAGACACAATCAGCAACAGATTTATTGACAGGCGCACCAAGCGAAGTTGATGACAAGCAATTACATGAAGTATCTATAAAGGTAGATATAAATGAAGCCACAAAGAACGATTAGGACTAGAGTTGTTTTAGGAGACGAAATTTTTAATAGTTTTAAAGATGTTAACATTTTAATTGTTGGTATAGGCGGTGTTGGTTCATTTACCTTAGAGTCCTTAGTTCGCTTTGGCATAGAGCATATCACTATAGTTGATTTCGACACAGTTAGCGAATCAAATATTAATAGGCAAATTTTAGCTCTCGATGATACCATTGGCAAGAAAAAAGTTGATGTGATGAGAGAAAGACTTCTTAAGATTAACGATGAACTTGATATAAGATGCATAGATAAGATTTATTCTAAAGAGATTAATGACGAAATTTTTGACAGGCAATACGATTATGTTGTTGACGCCATAGATATGCTTAAAAACAAAATTGAGCTAATCGAGACTTGCCTTGAAAAAAATATTAAAATTATCAGCGCTATGGGATGTGGCAATAAGCTTGATCCGACAAAACTTGAGATATCAACGCTTGACAAGACGAGCGTATGTCCATTAGCAAGAAAATTAAGACAAAAGATAGATAAAAGAGTACAAAAGAAAATTAACGTGGTTTATTCAAAAGAAGAACCTATAGAGAAGAAATTAAAGGATGATGGTAAGGTGGTGACGGGGTCTATATCCTTTGTAACAGCTACAGGCGGTTTATTAATCGCATCAAAGCTTGTTAGAGACCTATTAGATGGAAGAAAATGAAAGCATAGGAAGAATTATTAAGATAGAAGATGGCGAAATGCTTATATCTATGAAGAGAGACTCAGCATGTGGCTCGTGCGAATCGTGCGCAGCTGGATGCGATTCAAAAGAACACCTAGTTAAAGCAAAGCCAAGAGCAAACTACAAGGTAGGCGACTTAGTATCTATAAGAGTTGATTCGAGAAAGATGCTTAGAGGGGTAATGATGGTATATTTAGTACCTTTATTAGCATTTTTGATAGGAATTTTTGCTTCAAACTACATTTTTAAAAAATTTAGCTTTAAAGTTCCCGACTTTTATAGTATAATATTAGGTGTAGTCCTATTAATAATATCTTTATTCATAGTTAAGTCTTATGACAAAAGATATTCTAAAGGAGACAATGATTTATTAATCATAAATAAGCTAAATTAATTTTATTTAAAGGGAGGAAATTAAGATGGATTTTGACAATCTAAAAAAGACAGACAAAGAGATTTTTGATGTCATTGAAAAAGAACACAATAGACAACAAGATCACTTTGAAATGATAGCATCTGAAAACTATGTTTCAAAAGCTGTTATGGAAGCAATGGGAAGTGAACTAACTAACAAGTACGCTGAAGGATATCCAGCAAAGAGATACTATGGCGGATGCGAAGTAGTTGACATCGCTGAAAACATCGCTAGAGACAGACTTTGCAAGCTATTTAACGCTGAACATGCAAACGTTCAACCACACTCAGGAGCTAATGCTAACATTGGTGTTTACTTTGCTGTATTAAAACCTGGCGATAAGGTTTTAGGTATGAACCTTAGCGAAGGTGGTCACTTAACACACGGTTCACCAGTTAACATCTCAGGATCATTCTTTGATTTCGCTGCTTATGGAGTTGACTCTAAGACAGAAGTTATTAATTATGATACAGTTAGAGAGATAGCTCTAAAAGAAAAACCAAAGCTAATAGTAGCAGGTGCAAGTGCTTATCCAAGAATTATTGATTTCAAGAAATTCAGAGAAATCGCTGATGAAGTAGGCGCTATGCTAATGGTAGACATGGCACACATCGCTGGATTAGTAGCTACAGGCTTACATCCATCTCCAGTACCTTATGCTGATTTTGTTACAACAACAACACACAAAACATTAAGAGGACCTAGAGGAGGAGCTATACTTTGTAGAGAAGAAAACGCTAAGAAACTTGACAAAGCTATATTCCCAGGAATCCAAGGCGGACCACTAATGCACGTTATAGCTGCAAAAGCAGTTGCATTTGGCGAAGCACTTAAACCAGAATTCACAGATTATTGTAAACAAATTTTAGCAAATGCTCAAGTACTTGCTAAAGAACTTGATAAATATGGATTTAGATTAATTTCAGGCGGTACAGATAACCACCTAATCTTAATCGATATTAAGAAGAAAGGCTTCACAGGTAAAGAAGCTGAAGCAATGCTTGGTGAAATTGGTATTGCAGTTAACAAAAACACAATTCCTAACGAAACAGAATCTCCATTCGTTACAAGCGGTATCAGAATTGGTACTCCAGCTTTAACAACTAGAGGATTTAAAGAAGACGAAATGAGAGAAGTTGCTGAAATCTTCAGAGATACATTTGATACATCAATCGACAGAAAGAAAATTAGACAAAGAGTATCAGATATCTGCAAGAGATTCCCAATGTACGAAGGAATATTCTAAAAAACGAATAAATATTATATTAGAAGCGAGAGATTATCTTTCGCTTCTTTTTTGTGTAAAAATTTTTATTGCATATTAAAAATTATTAATGAATGATATATTATTAATGAATGATATATTATTAATAAATATATTTTAATGAGAAAATATCTTTCTTAATACTTATTAAGTGTTGAAAACTGTTAATCTTTGTGTTATAATAGTTAGGATAAGGAGGTGTCTGTATGAATAGAGCTGTAGTTAGTATAGTAGGTAAACCAAATGTTGGTAAATCAACTTTATTTAATAAAATTGTTGGTAGAAGAATATCTATCACTGAAGACACACCTGGTGTAACAAGAGACAGGATTTATGCTGAAGCAAGCTGGCAGCAACATGTTTTTGATGTCATCGACACAGGAGGACTTGATCCTTTTGATGATGACAAGATTATGTCAAACATCAGAAAGCAAGCGAACATTGCTATAGAAGCTTCTGACGTGATACTATTTATTGTTGACGGAAGAAATCCAGCGACAGCACTTGATCATGAGATTGCAAATATATTAAGAAAATCAAATAAAAAGATAATTTTAGTTGCAAATAAGACTGAAGGCAAAAGAAAAGATGAATTTTATAATGTTTATGAACTTGCATTAGGCGAACCGATGTCAATATCTGCAGAGCAAGGACTTGGCATAGGAGATCTTCTTGATGAGATAATTAAGAATTTCCCTGAGGATAGAGACTTCGAAGAAAAGGAAAACTTATTAAAAGTAGCCTTTATCGGAAAGCCAAATGTTGGTAAATCCTCTTTAACTAACAGAATTTTAGGTGAAGAAAGAGTTATAGTAACTGACATCGCTGGAACTACAAGAGATGCTATCGACTCATACATCAATATCAAAGGACAAGAGTTTATGTTCATCGACACAGCCGGTCTTAGAAAAAAATCAAGAGTAGATTCATCGGTAGAAGCTTATTCACAAGTAAGAACGCTTTCAAGTGTTGATAGAGCTGATGTATGCGTATTTTTGATAGATGCTGTAGAAGGATTTACTGAACAAGACTCAAAAGTAGTAGGATATGCTCACAATCAAGGCAAAGCGATAATTATCTGTGTAAATAAATGGGACATAGTGGAAAAAGATTCTAAGACTATGAAAACATTTACTGACAGTCTTAGAAATAACTTGCCATTCTTATCTTATGCGCCAATATTATTTATATCGGCTCTAACTGGTAAGAGAGTTGATGAACTTATTGACAAGATCATGGAAATTAATGAATCATACAGCCATAGACTTTCTACTGGTTTATTAAATGATATAATTTCTAACGCAACACTAATCAATCAACCGCCATCTGATAAGGGCAAGAGACTTAAGATACTTTATGCAACTCAATCAGGAACTAGACCACCAGAGTTTACCATCTTTGTAAATGATAAAGAATTAACACATTTTTCATACACAAGATTTTTGGAAAATCAAATAAGAAATGTTTATCCTTTCGAGGGAACATCTATAATTATAAACTATAAGAACAGGAGCGAGTAATGAAGGGCGTAGTACTAATTATCATTACTTACTTAATTGGATCAATCTCTAATTCATACATCTTAGGCAAAGTATTTAAGATGAAAGACATTAGAGATTATGGCAGCAAAAATGCCGGCGCAACAAACATGATTAGAGTTTTTGGCGCAAAGCTTGGCATAATCACACTTTTTTTAGATGTATCTAAAGGCGTAGTAGCAGTATTTTTATCCAGATACTTTGAAGTGGATTTTGCTCAGTACATCGCTTTATTAGGAGTAGTACTTGGACATGACTTTCCATTTTATCTAAATTTTAGCGCAGGAAAAGGCGTATCAACGACTATAGGCGGCTTATTACTTATAGACTACAAATTCGCTCTAGCAGTGATGGTATCTATGTTTTTAATAGTTTTAATTACAAAATACGTTTCATTATCATCTTTACTTATGTTCTTAGCGTTTTTCATATACACTTGGCTTAAGTTTAAAGAGATAAATTTAGCGGTTCTAATAAGTTTTGCTGTTGCTTTAATAGGTATATTAAGGCACTTGAAGAACATAACTAGATTAATAAAAGGCGAGGAAAATAAATTATATATATTTAAAAAGTGAGGCAGAGTTTTGAGAATTTCAGTAATAGGTGGAGGTAGCTTCGGTTCAGCTCTAGCTATACACCTAGCAAAGAGTCAAGAAGAATTAAGTCTATACATTAGAAATAAGGATTCTTACAATTTAATAAAAGAAACTCGAATGAACAAAAAATATTTAAAGGATGTTAAAATTCCTGAGAATATAGTTTTAATTAATGACATAGAAGAAGCGGTTAAAGACGCTGATATCGTTGTACTTGCGGTACCTAGTCAAGAACTAAGAAATGTTTTAAAGACTATAGAAAATTATATTGACGAAGAGAAAATTTTTGTCAATGTTAGCAAAGGTATTGAAATAAGTACGCTTAAGACTATGAGCGAAGTTTTTTATGACTTCAATCCAAAGGCAAGATTTGTTTCACTATCTGGTCCATCACACGCAGAGGAAGTTGCTGTTGGCATACCAACAACCATTGTCAGCGCATCAAGATCTGTTTCTGATGCAGAGCTAATTCAAGATATATTTTCAAATGACAATCTAAGAGTTTATGTCAATGATGACCTTTTAGGTGTTGAACTTGCTGGTGCAACTAAGAACATCATTGCTCTAGGAAGCGGTATATGTGAGGGGAGAGGCTACGGTGATAATACTAAGGCGGCTTTAATCACAAGAGGCATACATGAAATAACAAAGCTTGGGCTTGCACTTGGCGCTAAAGCATCGACATTCTATGGACTTGCGGGCATAGGCGACTTAGTTGTTACTTGTACTAGTAGGCACTCAAGAAACAAAACTTGTGGTGTATATATAGGCGAGGGATTATCGGCAGAAGGCGCTATTGACAAAGTAGGCATGGTTGTCGAAGGCATAAAAACTACTAAATCAACTTATATGCTTAAAGAAAAATATTCAGTTGAAATGCCTATAGTTGATATGATGTACAAGCTTTTATATGAAAACTATCCTCTAGACAGCGTTGTTGCTGAGCTTATGGGTAGACCACTAAAGCATGAGATGGAAAAATATGAAGATAGATAAGAAAAACGGTAAGGGATTTTCGAGCTTTTTAGGAGCGCTAGTAGCCTTCATATTTATAATCGTAGCATTTAATACTATAATCACATCATTTTTTAAAAAAGATGTTAAGACTGAAACACCTGTTGAAGAAGTTTTTTATAATTCTGTTGTGATGAATGCTGCATTAATTAAGACTGAAGAGGTTTATCAAGCAGGAAGAAATTCTTATTTCACAACTCAAGCCAAAGAAGGCGAAAAAGTTAAGAAAGGTCTTGAGAATTTAAGCGTAACAAAGAGCGCAAATGATGTGATTGATAAAAAGTTAGCAGCAATAAATAAAAGACTTAAGGATCTTGATTATGATACATCTGATGATATTGGCTTAGATAACAAAGTGATGACATCAAAAATTAAGGCTTTACAGATAAGTATAAATCAAAAAAGATACGAAGATTTATCTCAAATTTTAAATAGCACTGAAGATGATGAGGATAAATACTATGAAAGTATTAAAAATTACTCCATTGACAAGCTTTTAGAGATGAAGGATGAACTACTTATAAATAAAAGAAGCGATGCACCATCAATTAGAGTGTCAATGTCGGGTATAGTTAGTTATTTTATCGATGGGCTTGAAGATAAATACACGAACAAGAATTTTGATGCTATATTCGAAAAAGATTTACTTGAAGATAGCAAGAACTACAGTATAAACAAAGCGCAGAGCAATGATAAGTTCAAGATATTCGATAATTTTTCTATGAATATCTTAGCTTTTTCTAACAATGAAAAACTTGAAGATGTAGGTGTAAATGATGTAGTCCTAATTGAGTGGGACTTGACTGGGACTAAAACTTATGCTAGAGTACTTAAGAAGGAAAAAGTTGATAAGACTTATAAATTTTTATTAAATATCAGAGAGAGAATATCTGAGCTTTATAAAGATAGATTTTCTAAGATGGAAATAATTTTTGATGAGTACAAAACTTTTAAATTGCCAAAGAGTGCTTTAATTGATAAAGGTAGCGAAAAAGGGGTATATATTAAAGACATAGATAATACCATTAGATATAAAAGAGTGCTTTTAGTCGGCAGTGACAGAGATAACATATATGTGATGAGAACTGACGATAACGGGCTAATGAAGTATAAGAAGCTAAAATTTAGAAGTATAAAATATTATGACGAAGTTGTGGTATTCCCATCGACTGTAAAGGAGGGCGACATACTATAATGAGTGTAAAAGAAAATTTAATAGATCTTTTAGAATCTATTGATAAAGAAATAGATCTTGCTGGCAGAAAAAAAGATGAAGTAAAATTACTTGCAGTTACAAAAACTGTAGATATTAATCGAATCAAAGAGATTAAAGAATTTGGTCTACACGAGATTGGCGAGAACAAAGTTCAAGAGATAGAAGAAAAGTATGACGCTTTAAAGGATGATTTCGAATTTCACATGATAGGCAGTCTTCAAAAGAATAAGATAAATAAGTTACTTGGTAAGATTAAGCTGATTCATTCGCTTGACAGCCTAAACCTTATCGAAGCGCTTGACAAGAGACTAGCAAGTAATAATATGGAATTAGACGGTTTATTGCAAGTAAATATCTCTAAAGAGGAGTCAAAGAGCGGCTTCTACAAAGATGAGGTAGAAGAAGTTTTAGACAAAATGCACAAGTACAAGAACCTACATATATTAGGCTTTATGACTATGGCTCCGTTCACAGAGGATGAGGCTGTTGTTAGAAGCACATTTAGAGGTCTTTACGAGCTAAAAGAAAAGATGGCTAGCAAAAAATTTGACAATGTCAATTTAAAATATCTATCCATGGGTATGACGCACGATTATAAAATAGCAATACAAGAAGGCTCAAATATTTTGAGGATTGGCTCAAAGATATTTGGCGAAAGAAATTATTAGGAGGTTTATTATGGGTTTTATGGACAAAGTTAAGTATTTCTTAGGATTCGGCGATGACGATTACGATGAAGAATACTATGACGATGAAGATGAAGTTGTAGAAGAAGAGCCACAAAAGGAAACATCTATCTTCTCAAGAAAAAAAGAAAAGGAAAATGTTGTTCCTATTCAAAGAAAAACTGGATCTATGGTGATCACAGTACAAGAACCACTTGGCTACGATGAAGCACCACTAATTATTGATGATTTAAGATTAGGCAAGGCAGTTGTTGTTAATTTTGAACAACTAGAAGCAAGTGTAAAAAGACAAATTTTTGACTTTATCAACGGCGGTATCTATGCTATTGATGGAAGCATTCAAAAAGTGACTAGAGACATCTTTGTTTTAGCACCAAAGAACGTTGCTATAGACGGCTTAAAAGATGAACTTAAAAGCAGAGGCATGTTTCCATTTTAATGAATAAGTCAAAAAATTTAGATCATATCAGTACTGAGAACAAAGAAATTGCAAGAAGGGTTATAGATCTTTGTGAGATCGTGGCAAAGACTAGATCTATACAGTGCACAGACTTCTACAACCCTTTTGAAGTGAAGGAGCTTTCTTCACTTATCAATACGTATGATACTATAAGTTTTAGCCTTATTGGGAATGAAGATTCTGAGAGTAAGGCTATTTTAATTTATCCTGATTACATGAATGAAGTAAACGCAGCTGATTTTGTAAGCCTTATACGCATAGACAAGAAGGATTATGATATTGCTCATAAAGACGTTTTAGGCTCGCTTCTTTCACTTGGCATCAAGAGAGAGAAGGTCGGTGACATAATTATTAATGACGAGGCTATATATTTTTATATTAGAAACGAAATTTTAGATTATGTTTTACTCAATTTAGAAAAGATAAAAAATTACGGAGTAGACCTTGAGGTGATTGATTTAGAAACGCCTCTAGCTCGCGCGATAGATTATGAGGAAAAGCTTGTGACGTGCGCATCAGCAAGACTTGATTTGGTATTGGCAAATGTTTATAATTTATCCAGAAGTGATGCAAAAAACGCCATAGAAGCAGGTCTTGTGAAAATAAATTACAAGGTGACATACAAGATTAGCGAAACGCTTGATGTAGGCGACATGGTATCTATGCGTAGACGCGGACGCTTTATTGTAGGCGATTACTTGGGTCTTAGTAAAAAGGATAAACTTAAACTTGTTATAAAAATTGTAAAGTAGGTGTTATATGATTTATTTTTTAATAGTGGTACTAGCGATTGCTTTGGATCAAATAACAAAGTATTTTGCTAAACTTCATTTGGATGGCAAAGCTGCCTATGAAATAATTCCAAACTTTTTTTCTTTTGATTACGTTGAGAATAGAGGCGCGGCTTTTGGCATTATGCAGGGCAAACATATATTTTTCTTTATAGTTACCTTCATTGCCATAGCAATAATTTTATATATTTTCATAACAGAGTATAAAACTCTTATGGTATATGAAAAAGTATTTCTATCCTTTTTCTTAGCAGGAATCATTGGTAATTTTATTGATAGAGCCTTTAGAGGATACGTTATTGATTTTATTTCGTTTAAGTTTGGCTCATACCAATATCCATGCTTTAACCTAGCTGATAGCTACATGTGTGTGATCATAGTTTTATTTATTGGCTACTACATTTATAGAAAGATTAAAGATAAAAAATGCAAATAAAAGAAATTAAGATAGATGATCAAGATGCTGGTCAAAGGCTAGATGCATTTTTAGCAAATTTTGATGAGAGCAAGACGAGGTCCATGTACAAAAAGCTTATTGAAGAAGGATATGTTAGTGTTAATGACAGCCTCTCAAAACCATCATACAAAATAAATGTAGGGGACATTATTGAAATAAAAGAAAAAGAGTCAAGGCGCTTTGAAAAAGTGTCCATGGATATAAAAGTTCTCTATGAAGATGATGATATAGCTGTCATCGATAAACCAAGAGGTCTTATAGTTCATCCTACAAATGATGACGAGCTAAGTCTTGTGAATTTTTTATTATATAGATTTGACTCACTAAGCAGCATTGATGAATCAAGGCCGGGCATAATCCACAGACTTGATAAGGATACTAGCGGCCTTATTATAATAGCAAAAAACAATGAAGCACATGAAAAGATGAAAGAGCTATTTAAGTCGAGAGAGATTTATAAAGAGTACATTACCATCGCCGTGGGTACTTTTAAGGATGAAGTGACTATAGTTGATAAGGGCATTATGCGTGACCCGATTAAAAAGATCAAGATGTGTGCCTCAGATGAAGGCAAAGAAGCTCACTCCGAAATCCATTTACTTAAACAAAATGAGGATTATGCTTATTTAAGTGTAGTTATTAAAACAGGAAGAACGCATCAAATTAGAGTTCATCTTGCTTATATTAATCATCCAGTTCTTGGCGACAAAACTTATGGATATAGAGGAAAAATAAAAATGGACGGACAAGTCTTACATTGCAGAAAAGTAAGTTTTATCCATCCAATTACAAATAATTTAATAACAATAGAAAGTGATTTGCCAGAATATTTTAAAGAGGCACTAATCAAAACGAATTTATATAAAGCTAAAGATCTACAGTGATGGTTTTGAAGTTCACATAATTAACGAGGCCGGTCTTACCGCTTGGATGTTTTTTAACATTCTTTCTCGTAGTGAAGTCAACATCAACCTTGTTAGAGTCTTTGGCTTTTGAATTTTTTGCGGCAATTTTAGCTGCGAAGACTAAAAGCTCATCGTTTGGGTAGCCATCTGACTTGATTACGACGTGTGATCCGGGAAAGCCTTTTACGTGCATCCATACATCGTTTTTGTCAGCAACTTTGAAAGTGATATACTCATTTTGCAAATTGTTCTTGCCATAATAAACTTTACTTGTATCGTCATAATCAACAGAGTGTATGGCGATTTTTTTTGGCTTATTTTTTATTTTTTTATCTTTTTTAATATAATTATTCTTTATTAACTCAAAATATATCTCATCAAGGTTCTTTACATCGTCAGTTCTGTCTATAGCGTCACTTACAAGCTCAAGATAATTTATCTCATCTTCAGTATTTTCAATTTGCTTTTCTAAAACTATCTCTCTTTGTTTCATTTTTTGATATCTCTTGTAGTATTTTTGTGCGTTTTGCACGGCCGATAACTTTTGATCAAGAGGAACTGAAATTTCATTCATATTGTCATAAAAATTCTCAAGTTTAACCTCTTTTAGTCCCTTAGAAATTTTGTGTATATTTGATGAGATAAGGTCAGCGTATACCTTGTATGCCTCTCTGTTAGCACTTTCAAGCATCTCTTCTTTTTGCTTTTGTAATTTATTTTTAGCCCTCTTAAGATTTGCGCTTATAGTATGTCTCATGTTTTGCGAGCGCTGCGCTATTCTGTCTTTTTGGTCCTTTTCATAATAATATTTATCCAGAAGCTCACTTATGCTAGAAAAATTTTCTTTCTCAAGCGAAGCGTATTGATTTAGGCTGATGGCGTTGTAGGCACTCTTTCTTTCGCTTAGCTTATAAATATTGAAGCTATAATTTTTTTCTTTAACTTCTTCAAAAGTTTTTATAAAAGATGAAATAAATTTATTCGCATCATTCTCATCAAGATTTTTAAGAAGATTCTTATCATCTATTGCTGCATCGAATAATATTTTATTCGCAATCTCAGTACTTAGGCCAAGGAAGGACCTCATTAAAAAGTCTCTTAGCTCAAGATCAGCGTTATTAGTCATCATATTTTTAAGATCTTCTTCACTAACGCTTATAGGTGAGACTCTATCAAAGACAGGAGGCCTTTCATATATAAGACCTGGCTCTATCTCTCTTTTGCTAGACATGACAGTAGAAACTCTTTTAATTGCATCAATAACCTTGTGATTTTCGTTGCAAAGAACTATGTTTGAGTACTTGCCCATGATTTCAACGACAAGATAATAAAGAGCTTCTTCATGAAATTCATTGTAGCCACTAAAAACAAATTGTGCGGCTCTATCAAAACCAAATTGCTCGACCTTAACGAGCTTTGATCCAGACAGATTCTTTCTAAGTATCATAGAGAATAAAGGTGCTTCACTAGGATTTTCTTTACTAATCTTGCTCACATAAAAGCGCGGATTATTACTCGAAGCACTAACAAGTACTTTAAAAGAACCATCTTTGCTTCTCATATTAATCATTATCTCATCTTTTTCAGTTTGATATATCTTGCCGACCCTTGCACCGATGTAATTATTATTGAACTCATCAGTCAAGGCTCTTGTTACTATTGCGTCAAATGACATTTAATCACTCCTTACTTATATTATATACAAAGTTACTCAGTTTAAATATGAAGAATTTGTCATATTCTATATATATTTTTATAAATAAATGGTATAATATATGCATAAGGAGTGAGACTATGTTAAAGAGTATGACCTCATACGGTTCTAGCGAATATGTTTGTGAAAAATATAAAATAAAATTTGAACTAAAATCTGTAAACAACAGATATTTTGATTTAAACCTAAGAAGCCCGCGCTCGCTTATCGAGTACGAGGACAAGATTAGGCTTGCAATTAAAAAAAGAGTATCCAGAGCAAAGATCGACTGCTTTCTAACAGTTGTCTTTCTAGAGGATGATCCTAACGATGTTGAAGTGGATTTAGTATTTTTAAGAAAATATATGAAGGCGCTTAGCTTAATTAAGGAAGAGCTTGGCCTTGATGACGAGATTAAGCTTGAAGACATAATCAGTCAACAAGAAGTTTTAAGCATAGTGAAAAATAATTACGAAAGTGATGAATTTTTAGATATAATGCTTGAAACACTTGAGAAGGCACTTGATAATTTTGACGACATGAGAATTAGAGAGGGAGAAAATCTTAAGAGCGATATACTAAACAATCTTACCGCAATTGAAGAAAATGTTGATAAGATTAAAGAGATCTACATTGATTATACAGATGAATACAAAGAAGATTTTATGAAGAAATATAATGAGCTCATCGAGGACAAGAGCATCATCGATGAAAAAAGACTTGAGTTTGAGCTTGCACTATTAGTCGATAAATACGCCATCGACGAAGAGATAGTAAGGATGTATAGCCACATATCTCAGTTCAAGTCCATGCTTAATTCAGACGAGGCCATTGGCAAGAAGATGGATTTTTTAATTCAAGAAATGAACAGAGAGTCAAATACTATACTTAGCAAGACTAAAAACATTGAAATATCTAAGATAGGCGTTGAGCAAAAGAACCTTATCGAAAAGATTAGAGAACAAATACAAAATATAGAGTAGGTGAATTATGGAATACATTAACGTAGGATTTGGTAATTTAATCAATAAACATAGAGTCATAGCTGTCGTTGGACCAGAGTCTGCTCCTATAAAGAGATTAATTATGGAGAACCGTGACACAATCAGACTCATAGACGCGACTTGCGGCAAAAAAACTAGAAGCGTTATCATCATGGATAACGAGTCCATAGTTCTTTCAACGCTAGCAACTTCAACTATTAGCGAAAGATTGAATGGAGGTAATTAGATGAAAAGAGGTTTTTTGATAGTTCTTTCCGGACCTTCTGGCTGCGGTAAAGGCACTGTTGCTGACGAACTGTTTAGACGCAACGACGACATAGTCTTTTCAGTCTCAGCAACAACTAGAGAAGCTCGTCCAGGCGAAGTAGATGGCAAGAGCTACTTCTTCTTAAGCGAAGAAGAGTTTTTAAAGAAGGTAGAAAACGATGAGTTCTTGGAATATGCTAGCGTTCACGGACATTACTATGGAACTCCAAAAGATTTTATCACTAAAAAGATAGAAGAGGGAGAGATAGTACTGCTTGATATAGACGTTCAAGGTGCACTTCAAATAAAACAAAAGATGAAAGAAGTAGTCTTTATATTTTTAGTACCGCCATCGATGTCGGAGCTAAAGAGGAGATTAGTTGGCAGAGCGACTGAGAGCGAGAAAGATTTAGAACTTAGAATTGCGAACGGTTTTAAAGAGATAAGCTTCGTTGAAGAATATGATTTCTTTGTAGTTAATGATTATTTAGAAGATGCCGTTAGAGATATCGAGGCTATAATCAAAGCTGAAAAGCATAGAGCGAAGAGATTCAAATATATAAAAGATAGAGTATTGGGGGAAAACAAATGATTTATATTAAAAATAAGGAAGATTTAGAAAAATTATCAAGATATGCCTTAGTTATGATACTTTCAAAGAGAGCTAGGCAAATAGTTGATGGAGCTGAAGCAAAAGTTGACACTGAGTCACACAATCCTGTATCCATCGCTATGGATGAATATCTTGAAGACAAGATAGAATACGATATTTAAGATGAAGAAAAACATTGTAGTATGTGTTACTGGCGGCATAGCAGCTTACAAGGCGGCAGATCTTGTATCTAAGCTTTCAAAAGTACACAACGTAAGAGTACTTATGACGAGGGATGCCGTTAAATTTGTTGGCAGCGAAACGTTTAAGATACTTTCAAAAAATAATGTTTATACGGATGTCTTTAATGACGAGGCTAAACCTATGCACATAGAAATAGCTAAGTGGGCAGACATCTTTGTTGTGACGCCTGCATCAGCTAATACTATAGCCAAACTTGCAAACGGCATCTGTGATGATATGGTAACTTTAGCATTTTTAGCAAGCAAGGCAAAAAAACTTGTTGTTCCAGCCATGAACACAGCTATGCTTGAAAATTTGGCAACACAAGATAATATTCAAACGCTTAAAGATAGAGGCATAGATATACTTGATTCGGACAGCGGACTGCTTGCTTGTGGAGACGTAGGCAAGGGCAAAATGCCAGATCCAGATAGAATAATTGATCGAATTGACTATTTATTATCAGAAAAAGATCTTAAGAGGTATAAAATACTTGTAACAGCTGGTCATACAGTAGAAGCGATAGACCCTGTTAGATATATCTCAAACCGATCAACAGGCAAGATGGGTTACCAAATCGCTTTAAAAGCTTATAATAGAGGAGCGAATGTCACTTTAATCATCGGACCAAATGATCTTGATATAAAAGATCCATTCAATATTATTAATGTTGTCTCATCAAAGGATATGTATGAAGCGGTTAACAAAGAGTTTGAGAGCGCTGATGCCTTAATCATGGCGGCTGCTCCAGCTGATTTTACTCCAGCAGAATACAGTGAAGAGAAGATTAAAAAAGATGATAGCGACAATCACGATATTAAAATAAAAAAGACTGATGATATAATCAAGTCGCTTAAAGATAAAAAAGATGACAAAGTCGTGATAGGCTTTGCGGCTGAATCAGAAAATGTTATCGCAAACGCAAAGAAAAAACTTTCATCTAAGGGTGCTGACATGATAGTCGCTAACGATATTACACTTAAGGGATCAGGCTTTAAGAGCGATGAGAACAAAGTAAGTTTTGTATATAAAAATAAAAATGCGACATCATTTGATTTAATGAAAAAAAGTGAGCTAGCTGATATAATTCTTGATAATCTAGCTGTACTATTAAAAGATAGAAAGAAAAATTAATGTTTGCTCAAGTTGTTATTGACACAAAATCGAGAGTTTTAGATAGAGTTTTTACTTATAAGACTGACGAAACCATCAGCGTTGGAACTAGAGTTTTAGTTCCATTTGGCAGGTCCAATAAGCCTAGCATCGCTGTGGTTTTAAACACTTGTGATGAAGTAGACATAGATGAAGCAAAGATTAAATCCATAATCAAGGTGCTTGATGAGAAGGCAATCATCGATGAGAAGATGATAGAACTCGCTCTATGGCTTAGAAATAGATACATCTCGACTTATAATGATGCACTTAGACTTGTTTTTCCGCCAGGAGGCATTAAGGAGCTAGAACTTTTTTATTATGCTAATGTCGATGCACATGGACTTGAAAAGGACAAGGCATATAAAAAAGAAGATTTACTTAAAATCATGACGCTTAATGATTTTAATAAACTCGTTAAAGAAAATATTTTAATTGAAAAATATAAGATTAAGCAAAAAGTTAAGGAGCATTACGAAAAATACATTAGCCTAGTGACTTATGATGAGAAAGCGAGTGAAAAGCAAAGAGCTGTACTTGATTATTTAAGAGAGAATGATGGCATCGCTCTTGAAAAAAATATAATCACTAGCCTTAATATATCTTCATCACCTATAAAAACTCTTATAAAAAAAGGCTTAGTTAGAGAAGATTTTATTCAAGAATCAAGAAAAAGAGGCTACGATGTGTCTTCTTATGAAAAGATTAAGCTTAACAAAGATCAAGAAAAAGTTTATATGCGCATGGAACGCTCCATTGAGCATAATTTAGGTGAAAAATTTTTATTAAGAGGCGTGACTGGATCGGGCAAGACAGAAATTTACCTACATCTTGTTGAAAAATGTCTTCAAATGGGTAAAGATGCTATAGTACTAGTACCTGAAATAAGTCTTACACCACAAACTATTAGACGCTTCATAGGTCGTTTTCAAAGAAAAGTACATGTACTTCACTCAAAACTAAGCTTATCAGAACGCTTTGATGAGTATGAGGATATAAAATCAAATTCACCAAGCATAGTTATAGGCGCAAGGTCAGCGATATTTGCTCCGTGCAGAAACTTAGGACTTATAATTATGGACGAAGAGCACGATCAAAGCTACATATCAGACATGAATCCAAAGTATCAAACAGACGAAGTAGCTTATTATAGAAGCATGAGCGAGGAAGCAACGCTATTACTAGCAAGTGCTACACCATCGATATCGTCTTACTATAATGCTAAGCATGGCATATATGAGCTACTTGAGCTTGATAAAAAGGCAAAAGGACAAAAGGAAGCTGATATAGAGCTAGTCAATATGATAGATGAGCTTCAAAGAGGAAACATCAGTCAAATATCATCAAGATTTTATGAAATTATTGATGAGAATCTTAAGGCAAAGAAGCAAAGCATAGTTTTTTTAAATAGACGCGGCTATAACAAAGAAATATTTTGTAAAAAGTGCGGCTATACCTTTACTTGTGACAATTGTGACGTGAGTATGACTTATCACAAGGGCATAAATAAGCTTAAGTGTCACTACTGTGGTCTTGTGAAAAATATTCCGAAGACTTGCCCAAGATGCGGGGCAGAGGCCCTAAGCTTTGCTGGTTATGGTATAGAGAAGGTCGAGGAACTACTTAGAAAAACTTTTCCAGAAGCAAAAATACTTAGAGCAGATAGCGACACAATCAAAACAGAGGATGACTACATCAATTTATATAAAAAAATGAACTCAGGAGCAGTCGATATACTTATTGGCACTCAGATGATTAGCAAGGGGCTTGACTTTAAAAATGTTGATGCGGCGATCATCGTATCAATCGATGCTAATTTAAATTTCCCAAGCTATTCGGCAAGTGAAGACACTTATAACTTAATCACTCAAGTTGCTGGCAGAGCTGGTCGCGATGAAAAAGGCAGAGTGCTTCTTCAAAGCTACGCTAGCGATAACGAGACGATTAGCTATGCGATGAGGGGAAATTATGAGGCTTTTTATAGAAATGAGATTGCTTTAAGAAAAGAATTTTTGTATCCGCCATTTATCAATATGATATACATCGTTGGTACTAGTCTTGATAAAAACATCGTTCAAGCTGAGATGGATTACTTAAGAAGCGATATCGAGAGATATTTGAATAATAATGGCATCAGATGCAATGTCTCAAAGCTAATGCAATGCGCGATTGAAAAAATTAACGCTAGCTATAGATATCAAATAATTTTAAAATACACGAACACTTATTCAAAAGAGATAAAAGATTATATTCGCTTCATTTTATACAGAAGCAAATTTGCAAAGAACAAAAAAGTAAATTATAACATTTATATAAATCCAAAAAATTTTTTATAGGAGGTAAAGATGGCACTTAGAAATATTAGACACGATCAAGATGAAATACTTAGAAAACAATCAAAACTAGTTAAGGTTTTTGATGATAAACTTAAAGAATTAGCAGATGATATGATAGAGACAATGAATCATGCAGAAGGCGTTGGTCTTGCTGCAGTACAAGTAGGTATACTTAAGCAAATGATAGTCATAGACATAGGCGAAGGACCGATGGTTTTTGTAAATCCAGATATAATCGAAACATCTGGTAGCTGCGATGATTACGAGGGATGTCTATCAGTTCCAGGTTACTCTGGTGTGGTTGAAAGACCAGAAAAGCTTAAGCTTAAGTACCAAGACCTTGAAGGAAAAGAACATGAGCTTGAGACTGAAGGATTCTTAACAAGAGTTATATGCCACGAGACAGATCATTTGAAGGGTATTTTATATACGGACAAAGCAAAAGAAATGTTCACAAATGACGAGCTTAAGGCAAAATTAGATAAAGAACATAAGATGGCAGAGGCTAAATAATGAAACTCATCTACATGGGAACGCCGTTATTTAGCTTAGCTCCCTTAAAGGCTTTAAAAGATCACGGCTTTGAAATCACCTTGCTAATAACTCAGCCAGACAGAAGACGCGGTAGAAAGATGCAAATCACTTACTCAGAGCTAAAAACTTATGCTCTTGAGAATGACATAGAAGTTTTTCAGCCAGAGGACGTCAATAGTCATGAATCAATAGAAAAAATTAAAAATACTGATGCTGATGTCATCGTTGTTGCTTCTTATGGCCAAATTATTAAAGAAGAAATACTTTATATGAAGAAGTATCATGCAATAAATATACACGCATCACTCTTACCAAAATATAGAGGAGCGGCGCCTGTTCAAGCAGCCATCATTAACGAAGACAAAGTAACAGGCATCACTCTTATGAAGATGTCAAAGGGCCTTGATACAGGAAACATGCTGATGACAAGAGAGATAGCTATAGCAGATGACGATACAGCAGATACACTTACTATGAAGCTATCTAATTTAGGCGCTGAGATGATAGTAGAGTATTTAGCTGGTCTTGATACGCTTGATGAAGGCACTCCACAAGATGATTCAAAGAGCTCTTATGTTAGAATGATTAAAAAAGAGGACGCTTTTATCGATTTTAGTGAAAGTGCTTCAAAAACTGAGCATATAATTAGGGCTATGCAGCCATGGCCAGTTGCCTTCACTACTTATAAGGGTGAGAATATGAAGATATTCTCGGCAGCCATAGTTAAAGATACTAGTGATAAAAAGATAGGTACTATACTAAATGTTAATGAAGATGGCATTTTGATTAAGTGCAAGGACGATGCCATCATCATAAGTGAAGTACAAATGCCAAATAAAAAGAGAATGAAGGTTTCTGATTATATAAGAGGAAATAAGATTGAGATAGGTGAAAGGTTAGGAGAAAGATAATGATAAATTTTTTAATGCTTACTGGAAGATATCATAATTATATAAGCTCATATTTTATATATATAATTCCAGCTATGCTACTAAGCTTATTCGCTCAATATAAGATACAGGCTGTATATAGAGAATACATGGGTAGACTTAGTTCGCTCGGTAAAAGCGGTTCAGAGGTCGCTAGAGCGATACTTGATAAGCATGGACTTAGAAATGTAAATATAAAAGAAGTGCCAGGCACTTTGAGTGATTTTTATGATCCGAGAGATAAAAGTCTTTCTTTGTCAAGAGATATATCCGCTGGCACATCCATCGCTTCAATTGCAGTTGCAGCTCATGAGGTAGGACATGCAATTCAAGATAAAGAGAGCTATCCAATGCTAAACTTAAGAAGCTTCATGGCACCGGCTGTAAGAATTTCAAGCAGCTTAGCAATGTATTTGATACTAGCAGGATTATTTTTTGATTTTACTAGATTATTTGATATAGGTATAATTTTATATGCAGTCATAGTTTTATTTACACTAGTGACACTACCAGTTGAGTTTAATGCATCAAGAAGAGCTTTAAACGAGATAAGATCAATGCCGGGAGTAAACGATGAGACTATATATGGTTCTAAAAAAGTTTTAAAGGCAGCGGCTCTAACATACGTTGCATCAGCTTTTGCGGCACTAAGTGAACTACTAAGACTACTTTCAATGAGGAGAAGAGATGACTAAGATTAACGATAGATACAGAAGCTTTTTGATATTAAAAGATATTTTTGCAAGCGGAGCATACTCAAACATAAGCCTAAGAACTGAGCTAAATAAGATTGACAGCGAAGTATCTAAATCCTTCGTAACAAAGCTTGTTTATGGCGTTGTTGAGAGAAAAAACTATCTTGATTACATCATCTCAAAGCTATCGTCGACAAAACTAAGTAAGATGGATATAGACATAGTCATTATTTTAGAAATGGCTCTATATCAAATCATATACATGGACAAAGTGCCTGAGAGCGCCGCAGTCAATGAGGCAGTAAAGCTTGCTAAGATTGTTAATAAAAGGCTTTCTGGATTTGTTAACGCTAATCTTAGAAATTTTTTAAGAAATAAAGATGACTTGATGAAAGTTGATATTGATTATGAATTTAAACGATTAGCTACAAAATATTCAATTAATGAAGAATTTTTAGAGCTTTTAAAAAATGACTATGATAAAGAAACTGTAAATAATTTTTTAAAGAGGTCCATGGATGAAAGGCTTCTTAATCTTAGAGTAAACACAAAGAAGACTACTAAGGATAGCATCAAAGCAGTTCTTGATAAATTTAATATTAAGTATGAAGAAAGTGAGATATCTATTGATAGTCTTATCATTTATGATAAAGTGAACGATGTTGTAAAAAGTTTATTTAAGCAAGGATATGTTTCTTTTCAAGACGCGACTAGCTCTAGCCTTCAAGATTATATAGAGCTTAATCATGGCGATATAGTGCTTGATTTATGTGCAGCACCTGGCGGAAAATCCATGCACATGGCTGAAAAACTTGAAATTGGCTCAATCACAAGCTGTGATATATATGAGCACAAGATAAATCTACTGAAGAACGAAGCAAATAGACTTGGACTTGATAATATTAATTTTCAGATCAATGATGCCATGAAATTAAATAAAGAATTTATTAATAAATTTGATAAAGTATTGTTAGATGTACCGTGCTCAGGAAGTGGTATAATATCTAGAAAGCCTGAGATAAAATATCAAATCGATTTAAAAGAGTTAAAAGAGCTTAACGATAAGCAGTGGAAAATATTAAATATTTCCAAGGAATATGTTAAAAAAGGCGGCCTACTTGTATACAGTACTTGCAGTATACTTAAGCTAGAGAACGAAATTATGATGAAAAAATTTCTTGAAGAAAACAATGATTTTAATTTGGAAAAATTTATTAAACACATGCCAACAGAAAAGATTAACGATGGCTTTTTCATTTCATATCTAAGGAAGGAATAATTTGAATAACATTATTAACAATATGTATATTTCAGAGCTTGAGACATATTTTTTAGATCTTGGCGAGAAAAAATTTAGAGCAAAGCAGCTATTTGAAGCTATTCATAAGCAAAAGATAAAAAATCTAGATAAACTCACTACATTCTCACAAGATTTAAAAGATAAAATAAATAATAGCTCTGAGATATATGGAGTAAAAAAAGTTTTAGAACTAAAATCAAAACTTGACGAAACAAAGAAATATCTTTTTGAACTTCATGATGAGAATGTGATTGAAAGCGTTTTGATGAAGTATAAATATGGCTACACGGTCTGCATATCAACACAGGTTGGCTGTAGGATGGGATGCGCTTTTTGTGCTTCAACAAAGAAAGGTTTAATAAGAAACCTTTATGCATCGGAAATGCTTGACGAGATATACGAGATAGAAAGACTAAACGATATAAATGTATCAAACATTGTATTAATGGGTAGTGGCGAAGCACTTGATAATTTTGACGAACTTATAAGATTTATTGAACTAATTAGTGCTAAAGAGGGTAAGAATCTATCGAAGAGAAATATAACTATATCAACGTGTGGTCTTGCCGATAAGATTTTAAAATTAGCCGAATACGATTATCCAATAACACTAACGATATCATTACATAATGCAGACGAAGAAGAGAGAAAAAAGATTATGCCGATTACAAGGAAGTATCCTTTTGATGAGCTTATACCAGCTCTTAAAGAGTATCAGGCAAAAATCAATAAAAGGATATCCTTTGAATACGTTTTAATCGATGGACTTAATGACTCTTATCAATCTGCTTTAGATATAAAAAATTTATTAAAAGATATTAAGTCACACATTAATTTAATTCCGCTTAATAAGATTAAAGAGTACGACGAAGAGCCAAGCACTTCTGAAAATATTAATAAATTTAAAAAATATTTAGAAGATTTTGGTTTTAACGTAACTATTAGGCGCGAGTTAGGAGCGGATATAAACGCTTCGTGTGGACAGCTTAGAAATAATTATCTTGAACAATAGGAGGTGGTCTATGTGAATCTTGGTTATGTATCAGATAAAGGCAAAACTAGAAGCAATAATGAAGATAACTTTTTTATCTACGATGATTATCCATTCCCATTCTTTGTAATTGCAGATGGAGTTGGTGGACACAAGGCAGGTGAATTAGCTAGCAAGATGGCGGTCGATACCATTGCCGATGTTTTAAAGAATAAAAATGATGCGGTTTGTATAGACGATGTTGAAGACGCTATAAGAACTAGCATTGTAAGCGCAAACAATTCCATTTACAAATATTCAAAGTTTAATAAAGAGTGTGAGGGCATGGGCACAACAGTTTTGGTCTGCGCCTATTATAAAAACACATGCCTTATAGCTCATGTAGGCGACTCAAGAGCCTATCTTATAAGAGAGCACGAAATAGCTCAGCTAACAGAGGATCATACCTTTGGTAACGAGCTAATAAAAAGGGCTGGAAGCAAGATTTTTAATGTTAAAAATATAGATAACAAAAACGCTTTGACCAGAGCTTTAGGAACAGAGAAGACTGTTGTCATTGACACTTACAAGTTTATTCACAGAAGTGATGACATAGTGCTTCTATGTACAGACGGACTAAATAAAGAGGTTGAAGATAATTCAATACTAGCAATAGTAGAGAAGAATAAGAACATCTCAATGCAAAAGGTAGCTGAAGAATTAAAGGATAGAGCTATACTTATGGGCGGAAGAGATAATGTTACTATAATAACTATAAAAGCTTAGGGGTGAGAAAATGGATAAAATGATAGGAAAACTTTTATCAGATCGATATGAAATATTAGAAAAAATTGGCGATGGAGGCATGGCAACTGTTTACAAAGCCAGATGTAGAGTTTTAGATAGATATGTTGCTATAAAAATTTTAAGACCTGAATATGCAAGCGACGAAGAATTTATAAAGAAGTTTAATAGAGAATCAAAGGCAGCTGCATCATTATCGAGTCAAAATATAGTTGGCATCTACGATGTAGGTACAGATAAAATCGATGAAGAAAGTATTTATTATATAGTTATGGAATATATAGACGGAACTACATTAAAGGATATAATCGATAGCAAGGGAAAACTTTCTGAAGATGATGCAATTGATTACTCAATACAAATACTTAGAGCCTTAAAGGATGCTCATGATCATAATGTTGTTCATAGAGATATAAAACCACATAATATTATGATTACTAAGCAAGGCACAGTTAAAGTAACTGATTTTGGTATAGCGAGGGCATCAACATCAACAACGGTTACAACAACATCAGATGTTCTTGGCTCAGTTCATTATATATCGCCTGAGCAAGCTAGAGGCGGCTATACTGATAATAAAACTGATATATATTCATTTGGTATAGTTTTATATGAGATGCTAACGGGAAAGAAGCCTTATGATGGGGACAATCCGATCTCAGTAGCGATGAAACAAATACAAGATGATATAATTCCGCCGTCTGAGTATATTCCAAATATGAATAAAAATCTTGAACAAATAATACTTAAGTGTACAAGAAAAAAACAAAGTGAAAGATATCAAAGCGTTGACGACATCTTATCGGACTTTTTATACTTAGATGATGAAGGCAGCTTTAATTATAACAAGCAAAATGATAACTGGAATGACGAAACAGTCGTTTTAAAACAAGAAGATATAATTAGAGAAGAAAAAAATGAAAAGATTAAAAGAAATAAGGAGGAAAATATTTCTGAAATGAGACAATCAAACAGAAATCGCCGCAGAAGAAAAAAAGAAAATGGCTTAGTAGGCGTTTTCTTAGGAATAATAACAGCTCTAGTACTAGTTGCTGGACTATTCTTTGGATATAATTACTTAAAGGGCGCTTTAAGCGGAGGCGGCTCAGATGAAGTAGCAGTACCAAATGTTGTGGGCGACGATTTAGATACAGCTAAATCAAAACTTGAAAAACTTGGACTTACTTATGAAGTTGTTGCCAAAGAAAAAACTGATGGCAAGGCAAATATTGTTACAAAACAAGATCCAGAAGCAGATTTTAAAGTTAAAAAAGACTTTAAGGTATCATTAACTATATCCGAATCAGAAGATAGTGTTGAAGTACCAAATGTAGTTGGAGAAACAATCCTTGATGCAGAAAGCATTCTTTATAAATATGGTTTAAAATTAGCAGAACCAAGCTATGAAGAAGACAGCGAGCATGAAGAAGGCACTATAATTAGACAAGAGCCAAGCGAAGGCTCTGTAGCCGATAAGAATAGCTTGATAAAGGTTGTTGTTAGTAAAGGCGATTCTAATGCCATCGAAGTTCCTGACTTTGTAGGCAGAAATAAAGATGAAGTTATAAAAGAAATAACAGATTTAGGATTAAAATATAAAATAACAAGCAAAGACAGCGAAGATTATGATAAAGACATTGTTACAGAACAATCAGTAACATCAGGCTCAACTGTACAAAAAGATGAAGTTATTTCGCTTGTAGTATCTAAAGGCAGAATAGAAAAGCCAGCAGAAGAAGAAAATACAGAAAACAATGATACAAATGAAAAAACAAAAGAAGAAGATAAAAAGCCAAAAGAAAATGCAGTAATTGTTATAGACATAGTTCTTCAAGCTGATCCAGACCTTGATCAAACACACTTCACTATAATTAAAAACTCTAACGGAGTTAAAGAAACTGTCTATGATCAAATGGTTAGCAGAGAAGACGGTCAAGTGAGATTTAAGTATAATGCAAAAGAAGGAGATACCTTCGATATTTATAAGAACGACACTTATATAACAACAAAACAAGCTAAATAATGAAGGGTAAGATAATTAAATCTATCTCTGGCGTTTTCTTTATCGAAAGTGAGGAAAATGTCTATGAGGCAAAGCAGTTAGGAAGCTTTAAAAAACTTAAAATGAAGCCACTTGTAGGCGATATTGCAAACTTTGTAGAAAAAGATGGCTCTTATTTAATAGAAAGCATTGAAGAGAGAAAAAATGAGCTTATAAGGCCAATTGTAGCAAACGTTGATAATTTACTAATAGTCATGACTATATCAACACCGAGTATAAATTTACTCTTGCTTGATAAATTTTTAGTCATGGCTGAGTATAATCACATTAGGCCTATAATTATAATAAACAAAAAAGATATCAAAATTGATGAGCTTATATATAATATGTATAAAAATATTGGCTACGATGTTTTTGAAACAAGCATATATGATGATGAATCCATCCACAAGGTGTTAGAGGAAATAAAAGGACAAACTTCTGTTTTATCGGGGCCATCTGGTGTTGGCAAATCATCAATTATGAATTATCTCAATAAAAATAAGCTGATTAAAACACAAGAGATATCAATGAAACTTAATAAGGGCAAGCAAACAACAAGGTCTGTGCAGTTATATTCAATCGATGAGGCGACAAGCATCATAGATACGCCAGGTTTTACATCACTTGAACTTGACTTTTTGCAAGAGGAAGATGAGTTAAAAAATTATATAAGAGAGTTTAATAAGTATAAGAACAAATGCAGGTTTGCATCGTGTGCACATATCAATGAACCAGATTGTGAGATAAAAAAACAATTAGAAGAAGAAAATATTTCTCACATTAGGTATAAAGATTATCTACTAATGTATGAAGAAATAAAAGCAAAGAGGAGGTATTGACTTGAGAGAGATAGCACCATCATTATTGTCAGCAAACTTTTATAATTTGCAAGATGATTTAGAAAGACTTAAGAAATCAGGCATTAAGTATTTGCATCTTGATGTTATGGATGGAAACTTCGTTCCAAACATATCTTTTGGTCTGCCAATCATTAAATCAGTAAGAAAAAATACAGATTTTATTCTTGACTGCCACTTAATGATTGAAAAACCTGAAAGATATTTGGAAGATTTTAAAAATGCCGGAGCAGACATATTAACAGTGCATCAAGAGGCGACTATACATTTACAAAGAACACTTGCCGAAATCAGAAGATTAGGAATGAAGGCTGGCGTTTCACTAAACCCATCGACAAGTGAAGAAACACTTAAGTACATTATGGATGACCTTGATTTAATACTGATTATGTCAGTTAATCCAGGATTTGGCGGCCAATCATACATCGAAGCTGTTAATGAAAAGATTAAAAGAGTGAGAAAGATGATTGATGATAGCGGCAGAGATATTATATTAGAGGTCGATGGAGGAGTCAACAAGGATAATATTAAAGAATTAGAAGATTTAGGAGTAGATTTATTTGTTGCTGGCTCAGCAGCATTTAAAAATTCGGAAATAGAAAAGAATATAGGAGGATTAAGAGATGATAAATAAAGTAGCGATAGTATTAAATGGACCAATTGATTGTTTTTTAACAGGAAGCATAAGAAATTATGCCTTTGTTATAGCTGTTGATGGAGGTTTGAACCATTTAGTTAAATATGATATGGATGCAGATTTATTCATAGGTGATTATGATAGCGTTAATGACGATGCAAAAGGATATATAGAAACAAGTAATATAACACATGTAGATTACAATGAAGATAAGGATAAGACTGATTTTGAACTTGCCTTAGAATATGTTAAAGAAAAGTGCGAGATAAAAACTGTTGATATTTACTGTGCTATGGGCGGAAGAGAAGATCATACAATGACAGTATTAAATAATGTTTTAGCTTATAGTAAAGATTTAAATATAACTGTTTATGGTGGCGACCAAGCAGTAAAAGTACTTAACGAAGGTGACGAGATTAAAGTTGTAAACAGAATCGATGTTACATCATTCTCAATGGTACCAGTTGATGAAGAATTTACTGTATCAATAAAATCAGCTAAGTGGGAGCTTGATCACGAAACTGTTTCAAGATCTAGTTCATTACTTATGAGCAACAAGGCGATGGGTGATCACGCATTAATCACAGCACATAAGAACAGAGCATTTTTATTCATAACATTGTTCATATAATTAAATAAAAAACACAAATAAAAAATACCGATGCATAAATTTGATATGCATCGGTATTTTATGTATTGAGCAAAAAAAATTGCAGTAAGTCTGCAATTTTTATTCGGCTCTTTGCACCTTGCCTGATCTAAGGCATCTAGTACAAACATTTATTCTTTTTACAGTTCCGTTAACGTTTGCTCTAACTCTTCTTAAGTTTGGCTTCCAAGTTCTTCTTGAGTGTCTTAAAGAGTGAGATACTTTATTACCGGCAATTTTACCTTTACCACATATATCGCAAACTTTTCCCATTTTCTTACCTCCTCTCAAGCTTTAACTACTTAATTATAGCAAAGTTCATTACAAAAATCAAGCTTTTTTTATAAAAAACAAAAAAATTTTAAATAAAATGTCAAAAAAAGATAAAATTTGCATATATATCTTTAAAAAAAAGCTATTTAATGATATAATATAATTAATTATGGACACAAATAATTAAAACTAAATGAGAAAATAAATTTATTAATTGAATGGAGGGAGATTTATGCCTTGTCAATATACTAATGATTTAGGAACTATTAATATTGCTGACAATGTTATCGCTAAGATAGCAGGACTATCTGCCATGGAAAGCTATGGCATAGTAGGTATGAGTGCAATTGATGCAAAAGACGGTTTTTACAATTTACTTAATATGGAAAATTTATCTAAGGGCGTAAAGGTAAGTACAGACGGACAACACGTTGATATATCTTTATACGTTGTATTAGAGTTTGGAGTAAAAATTTCAGTTGTTTGTGACAATATTATTGAAAAAGTTAAATACAATGTTGAAAAGCAAACAGCTATGTCTGTTAAAAATGTCAACGTTTTTGTCCAAGGACTAAGAATGAATGACAAAAAGTAGGAGGTAAATGTGAGTACTAATAGAATTGACGCTATTGTTTTAAAGAAAGCATTGATTGGAGCACTTAATTCTCTTGGCGAAAATAAAGAGATAGTTGACGCTTTAAATGTATTTCCTGTTCCAGATGGAGATACAGGTACAAACATGCTTCTAACAATGAAGTCAGCAGTTACAAATGCAGTTAAAGAAGAAAATAAAACTATAAAAGAAATAGCAAACGCTTTAAGCAAGGGAGCTCTTCTTGGAGCAAGAGGAAACTCTGGTGTAATTTTATCTCAGCTTCTAAGAGGTTTTAAAGAAGCTATAGAAGATAAGGAATACATCGACATCGAAGGACTTATGGAAGCCTTTGTTAAAGCAAGTGAAGTTGCTTATAAGGCTGTTATGAGACCTACTGAAGGCACTATACTAACAGTTTCAAAAGATTTAGCAGGTTTTGCACTAAAAAATTATAGAAATTATACAGAACTTTCTAAATTTGCTGATGATGCACTTATAGCTTTGGAAGAATCACTTAACAGAACACCAGAATTACTTAGCGTATTAAAAGAAGCTGGTGTAGTTGACGCTGGTGGTAAGGGTCTTTACTTTATAGTTAAAGGCGCAATTAAAGGTGCTAGAACTGAAAAATTAGAAATTACAGTTCAAGATATAAATAAGACTAAACAAACAGCTAATAGAAAAGAAATTTCTACAGATAATATTAAATATGGCTATTGCACTGAATTTATCATAACTGGTGATACTAGCAAAGTTGATGAGTTTAAGGAAACTATATCTAAGATAGGCGACTCAATGGTTGTAGTTGCTCTAGATGATATAATCAAATGCCATATACACTCAAACAATCCAGGACAAGTTATCGAAGAGGCTTTAAAACTTGGTTATCTAAAAGATATCAAGATTGATAACATGCGTCTTCAACACCATGAGATATTATTTAGCGAAGAAGAGTATAAAAACAGCAATAAAGAAGAAAAAGCAAAAGAACACAAAAAATATGGTTTCATAGCTGTAAGTTCAGGCGATGGCTTTACTAAGATATTTAAGGACTTAAAGGTTGATGAAGTTGTTACTGGCGGTCAAACTATGAACCCTTCAACAGAAGATTTCATGGAAGCTATTGACAATATCAACGCAGACGATATATTCATCTTCCCTAATAACAAAAACATCATCATGGCAGCTAAGCAAACTATTGATCTTAGCGATAAGAATATCCATGTTGTTGAAACAAGAAACATGCCAGAAGCTATCACGGCTATGATTACTTTTGATGAAGAAATGAGCGCAGACGAAATTCTCGATAGCATGAAGGAAGCTATAAGCGAAGTAAAAACTGGTGAAGTTACTTTTGCTGTAAGAGATACTACTATTGATGGTAAAGAGATAAAGAAGGGTAATTACCTTGCAATTAGCTCATCTAAGATACTTGCAAGCTCAGCTAATTTAAATGAAACTACTATGGCTATGCTTGATGAACTTATCGATGAAGATACATCTTTAGTAACTTTATATCTAGGCGAAGATGCTGAAAAATCTCAAGCAGAGGAATTAATCGAAGAACTTGAAGAAAAATATCCTGATATAGATTTTGAAGCTATTGAGTCTAAACAAGCTTTATACTATTATATAATTTCATTGGAATAATGAAGCTAAAAGAAGTCAAGGGAGTAGGAAGCAAAACTGAAGAGTATTTAAACAGACTCGGTTTATATACAGCCGAAGATGCACTTTTAAATAGACCCAGAAGATATGAGGACAGGAAGAACCTAAGATATATATCTGATGAGAGTTTATCTGATGCGTCTTTGTTTAAGGTTAAAATCATATCTTCGCCTATAATGAGGCAGAGAAATATGATGATGTTTGATGTTTGTGACGAGAAAAACAATGCGAAAGTTTTTTTCTTCGGCATGAACTTTTATAGAAATATCTTTAAGCCGGGCAAAACATTCTACTTCTTTGGCAAATTAAATAAGAACAAATTTGGTTATAGCTTTTCCAATCCTGAGTTTTACAACAGCTTAAACACAGACAGACTTGGCTACATTGGTCCAATATACAATCTTGTAAAGGGTCTATACAATTCAAAGCTAGTCTCAATTGTAAGTGAGTTACTTAATACAAAGGGTTTAGTTAAAGAGATAATTCCAGAGATTTTAATACGCGATTATGATTTATACGGCATAGATGAAGCGCTAAAAGAACTGCATTTTCCAACATCTCATGAGACTTTGGAGAAGGCGAGAAGAACTTTAGCTTTTAGAGAGATATTTACCGTTGAATATGGTTTTAAAATCTTAAGAAAAGAAGTACAAGATGAAAATTTTGTAAAATTCAAGCACTTTGATGAAGAAGATGACTTTATTAAAGGTCTTGGCTTTGAGTTAACACCTGATCAAAAAACTGTTATAGATGAGATCAATGCTGATATGCAAGCTGATAAGAGGATGAATAGACTCGTTCAGGGAGATGTTGGTAGCGGTAAGACCATAGTCGCTGTATATGCCATGTATAAGGCGTATCTCAATGGCTATCAAGCAGCTATGATGGCTCCGACTGAAATCTTAGCTAAGCAGCACTACGAGAGCCTTAAAGATATTTTCAAAGGTAAAGATATAAAAGTAGCTTTATTATCATCATCTATATCAAATAAAGAAAAAAATGAGATTTATGATGGATTAGAGAGCGGAGAGATTGACATAGTTGTCGGAACTCACTCAATAATCCAAGATAAAGTAAATTTTAAAAATCTTGGGCTTGTAATAACTGATGAGCAGCACAGATTTGGCGTAAAGCAAAGGGCTAATCTAACTAATAAATCGGTATACGCAGACACCCTTGTAATGAGCGCAACACCTATACCAAGGACTATGTCTTTAATTTTCTATGGTGACCTTGATATATCAACTATCAAGACTATGCCGCCAGGAAGAAAAAAGGTCGAGACATACGCTGTGCCTTATTCTTATAAGGAAAGAATTTTTAATTTTATAGAAAAAGAATTAAAAAATTCAAAGCAGGTCTATGTTGTTACACCTCTGATTGAAGAGAGCGAGTCACTTGACTTATCAAACGCAAATGATGTATACTTAGAGCTAAAGGAGCACTTTAAGAACTATAATGTTGCTCTGCTTCATGGAAAAACTTCAAACGAAGAGAAGAACAAAATAATGTCTGCTTATGAAGAGAACAAAGTTCAAATACTTGTTTCAACTACTGTTATAGAAGTCGGTGTAAACGTTGCTAATGCTAATCTTATGGTGATATTAAACGCAGAAAGATTTGGTCTATCCACACTTCACCAGTTAAGAGGAAGAGTAGGAAGAAGCTCCGATCAAGCGTATTGCGTCCTTGTTTATGACAAGCTAAATGATATAAGCTACGAAAGATTAAAACTGATGCAAGAGACTGGCGACGGCTTTGAAATATCGAAAAAAGACTTGATACTAAGAGGACCAGGAGACTTCTTTGGAACAAAGCAGCACGGAGCCATAGATTTTAAATTTTTTGATTTTGATAAAGATACCGAGATGATTAATGATATTAACAAAGAGGTTTTATCAATATTAAGAGGCGACATTGAATACGAAAAAGACAGATATGACGCTTTATTAAATAATATGGATTCAGTTTTTTATGACAGTAAACAAGATATCATCTTAAATTAAGAGGCAAGAGATGAGAGTTATATCAGGCAAATTCAAATCAAGAAAATTAATTGCGCCAAAGGGCCTTAATACGAGACCGACTTTGGATAATATAAAAGAAACAATATTTAATATCATATCGCCAATAACGATAAACGCAAAAGTCTTGGACCTTTTTAGCGGAACAGGACAGATTGGCATTGAGTTTTACTCAAGAGGCGCGAAGGAAGTATATCTAGTAGATTCATCGCACGAGGCCATAAGCGTGATAAATAAAAATTTAGAAAGCTTAAAGCTTGATGACGAGATAAATGTCATGAAGATGGATGCCATAAGAGCCTTAAAAGGGCCTCTTAAGGAGAAAAAATTCGATTATATCTTCTTAGATCCACCATATAAAAAGCATGAGCTACTAAATGAAGTACTTAAGCTAATTATCTCACTTGATCTACTCGATGAGAGAGGCACCATAATCATAGAAGAGAATAAAGACTATGATTTAGAAGAAATAATTAGCACAGATGATTTTGATATTGATATAAGAACGATTGGCGATAAGAAAATATTTTTTATTAGAGGTGTTAAATGAAAGCGATTTACCCAGGTAGCTTTGATCCTATAACCAATGGACACATCGACATCATCAACAGATCTAAGGATATCTTTGATGAATTGATTATAGGTATCACTACTAATGTACAGAAAAAACACTTATTCACTATTGATGAAAGAAAAAAGATGATAGAAGAAATTTTTAAAGATGAGAAGAAGATTAAAGTAAAAACTTTTGATGGACTTCTTACTTCATTTTGTGAAGAAGAGAAGACAAACTATGTCATCAGAGGACTTAGAGCCGTTTCTGATTATGAATATGAACTTCAGATGGCTATGGCGAACAAGTCACTTAATAAAAATTTAGAGACTATATTTTTAGTTGCTTCACACAAGTTTAACTTTTTAAGTTCTTCTATAGTTAAGGAAATTGCTTACTATCATGGAGATATATCGGCACTGGTGCCAAAAAATGTTGAAATTAAATTGAAAAACAAATACGAAAGGGGTTAAAAAATGGATGTATTAGGTCTTATTGATGAGATTGAGGATATTGTTGAATCAGCAGGTTCTCTACCTCTAACAAGTAAGGTTTTAGTTCAAAAAGAAGAATTACTAGATATAATCAGCGAGTTAAGAATAAAACTTCCAGATGAAATAAAACAAGCTGCATGGATTAAAGAAGAAAGAGAAAGAATTATTAGCGAAGCAAATAAAGATGCAGAACAAATTATTAAAGAAACAAGATTAAAACTTGAAGAACTTGTAAGCAAGGAAGAAGTTTTAAAAGAAGCAAACGAAAGAGCAAAGGATCTTATGAACAAAGCGCAAATTGCTTCAACAAACTTAAAACGCTCTTCACTTGAATACTCAGACAAGCTTCTAATGAACGCTCAAGAGAATTTAAAGGACATGATTACTACTTTAAATGAAAACAGAACAGAGCTTAGAAAGATGTCTGCTAGCGTTAGTCAAGAAAATCAATTACAAAACAAAGAAGAAAAGTAAAAAAATAAATGCGAAAGTACATAAATTACCTTCGCATTTATTTTTTTACTTATTTATAAAATTATTTTGCCATTGGTGAGTTTGTTGACTTGCCTTCAAGTGTTTCTACTGCATCCTTAAATACTTCGGCAATAGTTGGGTGAGCATATATCATATTTGATAAGTCTTCAACGCTTAGACCATTGGCCATAGCTATAACAGCGTAGTGAATCAATAGGTCGGCGTCTTTACCAATTATGTGGCAGCCTAAAATTTTCTTATGGTCTTTTGTTGATAATATCTTTATAAAGCCTTTAGTTCCACCAACTGCAAGTGCCTTACCATTTGCTTGGTACATGGACTTAGCTTTATCATATTCAATACCTTCTTTTTCAAGATCTTGTTCAGTTTTACCAACTTGAGCAAGTTCTGGAACTGTGTATAAAACCGCTGGAACGATTGAAAGATCAGTTTTTGGCTCAATTCCAGATAATTTTTCAACTACGTGGAAGCCTTGAGCTGTAGCGAAGTGAGCAAGTTGAGTGTTTTTGTATATAACGTCGCCGATAGCGTAGATATTGTCATTTGATGTCTTTAAGTTTTCATCAACTAAAACGCCGCCGTCCTTTGTTTCAACTTTAGCTGCTTCAGTGTTAAGTCCGTCAGTATTGCTTGCTCTGCCTAGTGCAACTAGTACATATTCAGCTTCATACTCTTTTAAAGTGTCTTTGCCAACCATTTGAGTAGTTACCTTAAGCATATCACCAGCTTGTTCAATCTTCTTAGAGTGTTGCTTTGTAGCGAACTTTAGATTTGGATTCTTTAATATTGATTGTAATCTCTTTTGTATTTCTAGATCAGCTGTTTTGAACATATTGTTACCAATAACAGTTACTTCAGTACCAAAACTTGCATATATAGTAGCAAATTCAAGACCTATAACACCTGTACCTATAACTATCATTGACTTAGGTATTTCTTTTAAGCTTAATAGAGTAGTTGAGTTTAAAACCTTTGGCAAATCACAGCCTTCAAGTGGCTTGATATCCTTTGATCCAGTAGCTATGATACATTTATCGAATGTAACATTTTCTTCGCCGCCTTCATTTAAAACTACTTTTACTTCATTTTCACTAACGAATGAAGCAGTACCCTTTAAAAGCTTGATATTGTCATAAGTTGAGATTAAATATTCGATTCCGTCTCTAAGTTTACTCATGACATCTTGTTTTCTTTGGTAAATTTTTTCAGTATCAAGGCTATAGCCATCAACTTTTACGCCAAATTCTTCCGAATTTTGTACTTCGCTATAAAAATCAGCTATCTTTACCATAGTCTTAGTAGGTATACAGCCAATGTTTAGGCAAGTACCACCAAGTAAGTTCTTTTCAACAAGAACTACATCATTTCCTAGTTGAGCAGCTCTGAAAGCGGCTTCGTATCCGCCAGGACCTGCACCTATAATTAGTAATTTCATTTATGTCCTCCTTTATTTTATTTATTATATTATTCTTAACATTTTAATTATATCATATAATTAGCTAATTTTTATAAAATTTTAAACGCTTAATAAATTTATTTTATACGCGTCTTTTACATCCATGCCTTTCATCAGATAATAAATTTGATCATTGTTTATCAATATCTCAAGGTCTAGCTTGCTCTCATGACTCAAATTATCAAGGTCTTTGTATTTGCTAATAATATTTACATCGCTATGTTTTTTTATCTCTTTTAAAACTTTTTTTCCTATATCGTTAGCGCATAAAGGAATTATGAAGTCATATTCTTTGTCCCTTGAAACACTATCTTTATATATATTTAATAGCATAGCAAGCATAAATCTATTGATCTTGCTTTTTGAAAAGTTTTTTCTTGAGACCATATCCATAAATTCATTATAGCCCTTCGCTTCATAGATGTGCTTTTTAATATAGTTTACAGTATCTTCATCGTATTCAAAATACATTTTAAAATTCTTTTCTCTTATAAAAATAGACTTAATATAGGAAAAATATTTTTCTAAATCAATAATTTTTTCATCGGGCAGTGCTGGTACAAAATTATTTACATCCCTTCCTTTATATATTAAGTCTCTTATATGAGTCGCACTTGCAAAATCATTTTCATCATAAGCATCGTTATAACTTGGGCCATGTCTTTGAAGGGCAAAAGCTTTTATTTTGCTCTCTGTTTCATTAAGAGCACTTATATAGTTATAAGCAAGTATATTATTTGATTTACTCATAATATCTGACGATGAAAGCTCGTTAAAACTTAAAGCGTAAGCTCTTGAATAAGAAAGGCCACTCGACAAATGCTTTTTAAGTACTTCATCAAAAACATTTTTATTTTCTATCATTAAAGATAGTGCTTTATTAAGTGCTTCTAAGCAATCTTCGCTACCAAAACTTAAGTAGTCTATCACATTTAATTTATTTAATATATTCACAGCGTTTTTAGAAAATATATCTGCAGGCGCTATCGAAGAGAAAATAGGCAGCTCAAGAACGAGGTCACAGCCATATTCACAGGCAATTTTAGCTCTTTCATATTTAGAAAAAGCACTAGGAAGACCTCTTTGAACAAAATTACCACTCATTAAAGCAACTACAGCATGGGCGCCTAGAGCTTCTTTTGTCTTATTTATATGATATAGGTGACCGTTGTGAAACGGATTATATTCACAAATAATTCCAGCTATTTTCAACTTTTTCCCTTCTTTCTTAAAAAACACTTGAAATTTTCTATATTTTATTATATCATATATGTATATGATTTGTTAAATATTTAGGGAGGTAAAAATGAAAATATTAGTAATTAATTGCGGATCATCATCATTAAAGTATCAATTAATGAATATGGATGATGAAAGCGTAATCTGTAAAGGTTTAGTAGAAAGAATAGGTATCGAAGGCTCTAAGCTTACTCACAAAGTTGAAGGAAGAGAAAACTTTGTAGTTGAAGAAGCTATGAAAAACCATAAAGATGCCATGAAACACGTATTTGACGCACTAGTTAGCAAAGAACATGGAGTTGTTGCTTCACTTGATGAAATCGACGGTATCGGTCACAGAGTACTACATGGTGGAGACATAATAACTGATTCAACACTAGTAACTGAAGATGTTAAGAAAACTATCGAAAAGTTCATCTGCTTCGGACCACTTCACAACCCAGCAAACCTTATGGGTATAGAAGCTTGCGAAGAACTTGTAAAGGGCAAACCAAACGTTGTTGTTATGGATACAGCCTTCCATCAAACAATGCCAGCTAAGAACTACATGTACGCTATTGACTACGATTTATACGAAAAGTACAGACTTAGAAAATACGGTTTCCACGGAACTTCTCATAAATATATAGCACATAGAATGGCTGAAATACTTAATAAAGACTTATCAGAACTAAACATAATTAACTGCCACTTAGGTAACGGCTCAAGTTTAGCTTGCATTAAGAATGGTAAAGTTTATGATACATCCATGGGTGTTACACCGCTTGAAGGACTTGTAATGGGAACAAGATCAGGCGATATTGACCCAACAGTTGTAACATTCCTTTGTGAAAACGAAAATATTACTCCACACGAAGCTAACCAATGGTTAAATAAAAAATCAGGCGTACTTGGCGTTTCTAAGTTAAGCTCAGACTTTAGAGACCTTGAAGAAGCAAGAGACAAAGGCAATGAAAAAGCAGGTCTTGCACTTGATATGTTTACAAACAGAGTTAAAAAATACATTGGCGCTTACATGGCTCAAATGCCAGAACTTGATGCCATCGTTATGACAGGCGGTATCGGTGAAAACTCTGACACAATGAGAAGAGAAATTCTTCACGGACTAGAACATCTAGGCATTGAACTAGATGACAAGAAGAACGACGGAACTAGAGGAAAAGAAGTAGACATTGCTAAAGACGGCGCTAAGATTAAGATCTACATCTGCCCAACAAACGAAGAATTAATGATAGCAAGAGACACAAAAGAAATTATTTCAAAATAATTTAAAATAAAATATAAAAAGTCTTGACAAATAGATAAAAAAACAGTATAATTGTAATGTTATAAAAGCGAATTAGTAAACAAATACATTTACTGTAAGTTAAGGAGGTGTTTTTAATGGCAGTACCTAAAGGACGTACATCAAAACAAAGACGTAATAAAAGAAGAGCTTCATCTTATACATTAAGAAAAGCAACATTCGTTGAATGTCCTCAATGTCATGAAATGAAAAGACCACACAGAGTTTGCATGAGCTGTGGTTATTACAATGGTGAAAAGGTTTTAGATGTTGAATAAAAAATACTCAGGTTAATTCCTGAGTTTTTTTGTATTAGAAAACCCCCAGTTAGACTGGGGGTTCAGTTTAGCTTTAGCGGTGATAAACAAACAAAAAACCTCCCTATTTGATATAATATAATTGTAATCTGTCAATTGCAATATAAAATCAAATAAGGGAGGAATTAAAAATGTCATTAAATGACACACATAGTTTATCACATACTAAATGGAATTGCAAATACCACATAGTGTTTGCACCCAAGTATAGAAGGAAAGAATTTTTTGGAGATAAAAGACTTGAAATAGGACAAATTTTAAGAGAATTATGTAGTTGGAAAGAAGTTAATATAATAGAAGCAGAAGTTTGCCCAGATCATGTACACATGTTGGTAGAAATACCACCCAAATTAGCAGTATCAAGCTTCATGGGATTCTTAAAAGGAAAAAGCAGTATAATGATTTATGAAAAATGGGGCAATTTAAAATATAAGTACAGAGGACGTCAATTTTGGTGTAGAGGTTATTATGTAGATACAGCAGGAAAAAATACAAAAATCATACAAGAATATATACAAAATCAATTGAAACAAGACCAGCTTAGTGAACAGCTGACATTTGATACAATAGACCCTTTTAAAGGGTAGCTAGTATAATTTGCAAGTGACAGATTAACCAACGTCCTTGAGGCGTGGCTAGTAATACAGGCCCTTTGGGCCGCATGAGAAAAACCCCCGGCTAGGCCGGGGGATATTTATTATTTTTTATTGTTCCTACTAGGTTCAAAGGAGCTTGGAGCAGTTTCAAGTGGGACAATGAAAAAACTAGGACTATCTCAATAAATACTAACGCAAGCACAAGTATTAAATTGACTTTTAAACTGATGTATGCTATAATTTAAGGCAAGATTTAATGCAAGTTGATGGTTGATCATTTTTGATAGGATGTGCAGTTGTCGCTTGTATTGCACTTTTTGGTCTAGGAGTATATAATGGATATAAAGATACTAAGGATCAAAAAAATAAACCGTTATAGATTGGAGGTGACTTTTTTATGAAATTTTTAGGAAAATCAATGGATTCTTATCCTAGATATTATAAAATAGTAGGTATTCTTATACTCATGTTTCTTTTATATAAGTTTGGGTATTTAATTGGCAAGTTTGTTGCAAATATCAATTTATAAACTGTGTACTGATTATTTTTAAAGCTCAGCATATTTGTAAAGGAGAATAAATGAAAACAGAAATACTTAGAGTTTTTAAAATTGTATTGCTATTTATTTCATTATTTGTGATTAATATTATATTCTTTAAAATTATTTCACTTTTAGGGTTTAGTATTATTATGACAGATTTAAGCTATTTGGTGCCTCCGTTATTTGCAACAATTGTATTGTTATTAATTAATAAATATAAAAAAACTAAGTAATTATTTAATTTGTATTGTTTTTTAGATTAATTATATATAAATACTGAAAATACAAATAACTACATGCATTTAACGGAAATTATTATAAATAATTAAATTTTTAATTTTAATAATTTATGGAGTTATCTAATCAAATAAATAGTCTGACTCAGGCTAATGCCTGAGTTTTTTTATTTTTATGGTGTTCCTACTAGGTCCAAAGGATTTGGAGCAGTTCCAAGTGGGACAAGGAAAAAAACAAGGACTATCTCAATAAATACTAACGCAAGCACAAGTATAAAATAGGTTAAATTGACTTATCAGCCTATTTATGATAAAATATACCTTAGCAATAAAACGGATAAGGGGTAATAATATGGCAATTTCTTATAAACCATTATGGCACTTATTGATAGAAAGAGAAATGAACAAAGAAGACTTAAAAAGAGCTGCAACCTGTAGATCCATTGAAAGAGGTATTAGATATCCTGATTAACTATAGTAATAATATTTATTCAGACAGGAGGAAATAAAGTGAGTCAAGAAAATAAGATAAATCAATCTTGCTGAGGTTCAATACAAAAAACCACTGGTACAGTGGAAGAAAAAGCAAATTGCCCCAAATGTCACAAAATAGGAGAAAAGGTTAAGAATATAACTGTAAAGCATATGGTATCAGAAAACCTTATGGGAAAGGTTGTAGATGAAGAAACTTACTATTTATGTATGAATGAAGATTGTGATGTCGTGTATTATAACTTAAACAATGAAAGAGTTTTTTATAAGGAAGACGTAAAAGTTCCTATATGGTTTAAAAAGAATGCAAATCCCAAATATATATGCTATTGCAACCAAGTTACAGAGCAACAAATTATAAATGCTGTTTTAGATGATGGTGCAAAGAATATTAAAGATATTATTAGACTTACAGGGGCAATGAAAAATGCAAAGTGCGAAATTAACAATCCTTTGGGTAAATGCTGTAGTCCTTTTATTCAAGAAACCATAAATAAAGCATTAAATAGCAAAAAATAGTTTGCGACAAATAATTTATAAAGTACGTCATAACAGTAATAAAATTAAAAATAATAAAAAACTATATAATTAAAATTTTAGCGGTTCAGATGTAAAAGTCTGGGCCGCTTTTTTATTTTCCCCTGAAAGGAGGTCACCTATATGGTAAATGATGAAGTTAATAATAAGGCTATAAATATTGAGATAAAAGTGGCTCAGTATTCAGCAAAGGCTATTTTAAAAGCTATGAAAAAGATTATAGAAGATGCCAATGAAAAAAGTCAACAACTTGCAGATTATATTAGTGAAAAAAGAAAAACCAATTCAAGGAAACTTAAGGATATGGTAAAGAAAGGTCATCTGGAAAATATTGATAAGCAAATCGAAAATAAATTCAATGCTTTTAAGGATTACGCATAAAGGCGTAAAATAAATTGGGGGTTTGTTAGAGATAAAGATACAAGACTTTATATTAACAATACAAACTACACAAAAGAAATGAATAATGAAAATTGGAAAAGGCTGGATGATTTATTTTAATGTGTTGTTAGATGACAAGAAATTTAATAATGAAACTTTTAAAGAGATAGCATAAGTGTTATCTCTTTTTTATTACAAAAAATAAGGTATATATGAATAAATTAGAACAAATAAGACAAGAGTCAAAAGAAATAAAAGACAAAATTGATGATACAGAAGAAAGACTAAGGCAACTAAAAAATCAAGAAAAGAAAATATTAAAACAAGACATAGTAAAAAGAAGAAAAGAAAGAACTCATAGACTAATAACAAGAGGAGCAATCTTAGAAAGCCTTATAGAAAATGCAGAAGAACTAACAGATGAAGAAATAAAAATTCTACAAGAAGAAGCGACAAAGACAATTTTTTTAATCTCTGACTTCCATGTACATAAAGTTAAAATATAAAAAACTTGATTTAATAGGCAAAATAATGTATAATAATTATGATTTAGAACGGAGGAAATTATGAAATTATTAATTGATACACAAGGCGGAGACAAAGCTCCTATAGCTATGTTAAATGCTGTGCAAATGGCAAAGAAAGAAAATAATTCTTTAGATTTTGTTTTATTTGGCGATAAAAAAGAAATTGAAGAAGCTTTGGGCGCTGACGCAAAAAATTATGAGATAATTCAAACTGAAGATGTAATCACAAATGAGGACGAAGCAGCTCTATCCATAAGAAAAAAAGATAAAGCTTCAATAGTTTTAGCATCAAAGTACTTAGTTGAGCATGATGACGCTGATGCATTTATATCAGCTGGTTCAACTGGCGCGCTACTTGCAGCGGCTATGCTTATAGTAAAGAGGATAGATGGCTTCAAAAGAGCGAGCATACCAACATTTTTACCAGGATTAAAGGGACCGACACTACTATTGGACTCAGGAGCAAATGTTGACTGCGAACCAGAATTTATTTATGAGTTTGCAAAACTAGGCTCAAAGTACGTAGAAAAGCTACTTGGCATTCAAAATCCAAAGGTTGCTTTGGTATCTAACGGTGCTGAAGCAAAAAAAGGCAATGAATTAACTAAGAAGGCTCATGAAATTCTTAAAAATTCAGAACTTAATTTTATTGGTAACATCGAAGCAAACGAGATACTTACTACTGAAGCAGACATAATTGTTCAAGATGGTTTTGTTGGTAACGTAATCTTAAAAGAGCTTGAGGGTATGAGCAAAGTTTTTGTAGGCAATGTTAAAAACTTTATTATGAAAGATAATAAATATTTCTCATCAGATGAGATGAAGATGTCATTTATGAAAGATTTGATGTCTCTTATGGGACTAACTAAGTATGGCGGATCACCTGTTTTAGGTGTAAATAAAGCGATAATCAAGGCACATGGCAACAGTGATGAGAGAGCTTTTTATCTAGCTATAAAAAATACTGTTGATTTTGTAAATTCTGGAGTTATAGAATATTTAAAAGAAAATTAGGAGGAACTATCGTGGAAGAAAAAATTAAAGAGATAATTGCTAAACAATTTAAAGTTGATGTAAAAGATTTAAAAGACGAAACAACATTTAAAGAAGATTTAAAGGCAGATTCCATCGCCATAGTTGAATTAATAATGAATTTAGAAGACGAACTAAATGTAAGCTTAGATGATGACAAGGTTACAAGCGTTAAAACTGTTGGAGAAGCAATCGCATTAGCCAAAGAAGCAATTAAATAATGAAAAGTTTTGATATATCCGATGCTCGCGAAAAGCTCAATAGCTTGCAGGCGATTATCGGATATACTTTTAATGATGAAAATTTGCTCTTCACTAGCTTGGTTCATAAGAGCTCGGAGGAGGCAAAATTTTTAACTGCGCAATATAATGCTCAGAGCCTAGAGTTTTTAGGCGACAAGGTACTTTCTTATGTCTTGGCAAAATATTTATTCGCTAAGTACATAGACAAGGACGAAGGCACTTTATCTGAGCTTATTGCTATGCTTGGAAAGGCTTCGTACCAAAATATGGTTGCTAAAGACCTTCACTTGGATGAGTACATCTATATGGAAGCAAATCTAAGAGCAAATCTTGATAAGACATCAATACTTGCTGATCACTTAGAAGCTTTGATAGCAGCTATTTACTTAGATTCAGACATTGACACAGCTGAAAAATTTATTTTGGATAAATATTTAAGGCATGCATATAAAGTTTTGGATGCAAAGAATGATTTTATAAACTATAAGAATATTTTAATTGAACATGCTCAAAAATATAATCTAGACTTAATATATACGCTTTTAAATGAATATGGACCTGATGATGACAAAAGTTTTGAGTATAAAGCTGAGCTTGATGGGCACAAAGCAATTGCCACAGCGAAGACAAAGAAAGCTGCTCAACAAATGGCGGCGAAAAAACTTGCGATTGAGATGAATTTGATACAATGAAAAAAAATTATATAATACCAATTTTTATACCGCATCTAGGTTGCCCAAACGATTGTATTTTCTGCAATCAAAAGAAGATTGCTAAGGACTATGATGCGCAAAAAGAAGAAAATATAAAAAATGATATAGAAAAATATTTGGCACTATATGAAGGAAAGAAGGATATAGAGCTTGCTTTTTATGGCGGAAGCTTTACTGCGCTTGATTATCCGCTTATGCTTAGTTACTTAAAGCTTGCAAATACATATATCGAGCGCGGTTTAATAGATAGCATAAGGATATCGACAAGACCGGACGCTATTAGCGAAGAAATTCTTGACGAGCTTGAAAAGTATAAGGTAAAAATAATTGAGCTTGGTGCTCAGTCGATGAATGATGAGGTTTTAGCTGCACTAAAGAGAGGGCATAAGGCGACTGACACTATTCGCAGCGCTAAAATGATTAAGGATAGAGGCTTTACTCTTGGACTACAGATGATGACAGGCCTATATAAGTCCACTAAAGATATGGACATAGCTACGGCTGAAGCGATAGCTGCGCTTGAGCCGGATTTTGTAAGAATATATCCAACCTTAGTTATAAAAGATACAGAACTAGTTGGTAAACTTGAAGATGGCTCATACAAGCCATCAGATGTTGATGAAGCAATTGATACGCTTAAGAGCATCGTTATAATATTTGAAGCAAAAGATATAGAGATAATAAGGATAGGTCTTCAAACTACTGATAATATTCAGCTAGGTAAGGACGTAGTGGCAGGGCCATTCCACCCAGCGATACGCTCATTAACTTATGAGGCTATCTACCTAGAGATCATAGAAGAATTTATTGAAATAAATAAAATTACTAATGATTTCACAATAATTTCTTCTAAAAAAGTAGCTTCTTTCTTAAGCGGCTCAAATAAATCGAATAGAAAGAAAATTTATAATAAATATAAAATTAATTATGAGATAAAAGGCATCTTTGATGAGGATGGAAGGCTAATGTTTTACGACGGAAGCCCACAAAGTTACTCATTTAAGGAGCTTATAAAGAACAAGTACGAAAGGGGCAAATATTTTGCGTTTAAATAAATTAATATTGAAGGGCTTTAAGTCCTTCGCAAATAGAACTGAAATAGTCTTTACCCCTGGAGTTACAACGGTTGTAGGTCCTAATGGCAGCGGCAAGAGCAACATTTCCGATGCTGTTAGATGGGTCTTAGGAGAGCAAAGCAATAAATCGCTTAGAGCGAATAAGGCGAGCGACGTTATTTTCCAAGGAACAGAAGAGAAAAAAGCACTTGGATACGCTCAAGTAAGTATAATATTTTCAAATGACGATAACGCTCTACCTGTTGAATATCAAGAGGTTGAGGTTACAAGACGCATGTATCGTTCAGGTGAGAGCGAATTTTTGATTAATAATAAAAAAGCTAGGATGAAGGACGTTAGAGAACTTTTCCTAGATACGGGCGTTGGTAAGGACGGCTACTCCATCATCGGTCAAGGAAGGATAGATGAAATTCTTTCAAATAAACCAGAAGACAGAAGAGCCATCTTTGAAGAGGCATCAGGCGTTAGTAAATATAGATACAAAAAAGAAGAATCCTTAAGAAAGCTTGAGAAGACTGAAGCAAATTTACTCAGAATAAAAGATATTCTTTATGAGATAGAGCAAAATGAAGCGAGACTTAAGGGCGAATCAGAAAAGGCTAGGGAGTACAAAGGCCTTATGGAAGAGTACAAAAAGGTAGATGTATCTATATCATATAGTGCTTATGAAAAGATTGAGAAGAATTTAATTAAATTTAGTGCGGATAAAGATAGACTCATTGATGATTTAAAATTAAGCGAAATAAAGAATAAAGAAGTCGAAGAAAGCGCAGCGCCACTACAAGCTGAGCTTAAGAAATATGAGGCACTTATTGATGAGATTAAAGAGCAAAGAAATAAAGATCTAAGAGACTTTGATATCAACAGGCAAAAACTTGAAATAAACAAAGAAAAACTTAGATCAATTGAAGATAAAGTGCTTGATAATAAACTTAAAGAGAAAGAACATGAGAATAAATTATTAGAATCAGAAGAAAAGATAAAAACATTATCTATTGTTAAAAAATCTAGCGAAGAAACTCTTTTGAATTTAGCAAATGAGCTTGAAAAGCTTAAAAATGAAAACGCTAGCTTTGACAGAACTAGCTATGATGACGCTATAAACATGGGTATGGAGCTTGATAAAAAGATTGAGGCGCTAAGATTAAGCATAGAAAATTATAAAAATAATAAAAATAGTCAAAACGAAAAACTTAAAGACATAGAAAAAAAGATTTGCGATAAAGAAAATGATTTAAACAAGCAAAATGATGAATTTAAAAAATATAATGAAGAGCTTAATGATTTAAATAATTTATTTAGCAAAAAAGAAGAGCTTTATAAAAAAGCTAAAGATGATATCACAGAAAAAGTAGATGATTTAGCGAAGTCTAAGGAAAATTATTTTGCTATGGAAAATGACCTTAGAGTTTTACAAAAAAGTTATGAGATGCACAAGAATCTTGAAGAAAACCTTGATGGCTACTACAGAAGCGTTAAAGAGATATCTAAAGCAGCAAAGAAAAATTATTTTAAATCAAATTCAAGACTTGTGGTTGATATATTTAATTGTGATGAAAAGTATTCACTTGCAATAGAATCAGCGCTACAATCGAATTTGCAAGCTATAGTCATAGATAGAGACGACGATGCTAAAGAATACATCGACTTTTTAAAGAAAAATAACTATGGTAGAGCAACTTTCTATCCACTTAATAGATATAATTTTAAATCTAATGAAAATTATAATATTAACGATAAAGATGCTATAGGTTTTGCGAGTGAACTTATTAACTATGATAAAAAATATGATAATTTATTTAATAGTCTTCTTCAAAGAACAGTTGTAACGACAACATTTGACGCTGCACTTAGAATATCGAAAGCCTATAAGCAATATAGATACGTTAGTTTAGATGGACAGATAATTAATTCATCTGGATCAATAGTTGGCGGTAGTCAGGTTAAATCTTCATTTATTTCGCGTAAACACATGCTTAATAAACTAATGGACGAGATAAATGAGAAGAAAAATGCTCTAGAAGATGCCAAAAAGCTTCTTATTAATAAGGAAGAAGAGATTAAATCAGAAAAAATCTCTTATGACAATCTAAATGAAGAGATATTAAGTATCAATGAAAAGATAAATACAGCTAAAAAAGAAATTAATTCACTTGAGATAAATATTACTTTTGCTCAAAGAGATATAAGCGAAGCAAAAACTCAAGTTGAAGAAATAAATAAGTCATTTGAAGCGTTTGATGAACACATCAGTCAAGGAAATAATGATTTAGATGCGCTTAATAAAGAAAAAGAAGAGCACGAGAAGAAGATAGAGCAAGAAAAAGAACTTATTAAGGGCTTTGAAGAAGAAAAAGAGAGACGAAATGAAAAGCTTCTTCAAATAAGCGTAGAAAAATCTACTTTAGAGCTAAAGCTTGAAAAAACGGTTGAAGATATCGCTTTTTCTGAAGAATATATTGCTAGATCAAATGATATAAAAGAAAGCCTTGCAAATGATTTTAAAGAACTAAACCAAAATAAAGAAGCACTTGAGAATGAAAATACTAGCATCATGGACTTCTTGAAGAAGAATGAAGAGCTCGAGCAAGAATACATTGACAAGATCAATCAAAAGACAGATGAAAAAGAAAAAGTTTTATCCAAGATTTTTGATTTGCAAAATGAGATAAAGTCATGTCAAGAAGGCATAATTGCCATTAAAGACGAGATTAACAAAAATGAAGTCCTACTTGCTCGTAACGAAGTAATGAAGGATAACATCAAAGAAAAATTATCAAATGATTACTTTATAAATGTTGAAAATATTGATAAGGAAAGTCTTGTTAAGGCTAGCACAAAAGATTTAAAAGAGCTTCAAGAAAAGATTGATGCACTTGGCGATGTATCATTGTCATCTATAAAAGAGTATGAAGATACATTAACAAGATTAGAGTTCTTAAGAAAGCAATATGATGACATGCAAGATTCTAAAGAGGACCTACTAAATATAATTGATGATATCGATGAAACTATCAAGATAAAATTTAAAGATAATTTTAATATTATTCAAGGATATTTCTCAGAAATATTCCAAAATCTATTCGGTGGCGGCGAAGCGAAGATATATATAAGCGATGAAAATGATATACTTAACTCAGGTATTGAGATAGAGGCACGTCCACCAGGAAAGAGCATGCAATCACTAAGCTTACTATCAGGTGGAGAGAAGACATTAACAGCGATAGCACTATTATTTGCTGTGCTAAAGTCAAAACCATCGCCATTCTGTATACTTGATGAGATAGACGCGGCTCTTGATGATGCCAACATAAGTAAGTACACAGCCTACCTTGACAGGATTAAGGATGAAACACAATTTATCCTTATCACTCATAGAAAGGTAACTATGGAGATATCGGACGCTATATACGGAATTACTATGAAAGAAAAGGGCATAAGCTCGATACTTTCGATGAAATTAACTTAAGAGGTGAAATATGTTTAACTGGTTTAAAAAGAAAAATAAAGATGAAGATAAAAAAGTTCAAGAAGAAAAAATTGATATAGTGAGAGAAGATGCTGATGCGGCGCAAATAAACGAAGATGCACATGAAAATGAAAAAACAAATTTCAATCAAGATGCGCAAAGCATTAATCAAAATCCAGAAAATGAAGAAAAAGTACAAGAAAAGCCCGAAGAGGTCAAAGAAGAAAAAACATCTTTCTTTAAAAGAATGTTCTCTGGACTTGAAAAGACAAGACAAAATCTAAATTATAAGCTTCAAACAGTATTCAAAGGAACTGACATTAATGATGATTTTTATGATGAGCTTGAAGAAGTTTTAGTCACATCAGACATCGGAGTTGAAACTGTTATGAACATTATCGATAATCTAAAAGAAAGAATCGTTAGAGAAAATGTTCTAGATAGAAAAGATGCTCTTCCTTTACTTAAAGATGAAATAAAAAAGATAATGAATGACAATATTACATCGAGAGATCTAAAGCTTGAGCCATCGCCAGCCATACTTTTAGTTGTTGGGGTCAATGGTGTTGGCAAGACGACTACCATAGGCAAGCTTAGCTACCAATTTAGACAAGAGGGTAAAAGTGTTTTGATCGCCGCTGCAGATACATTTAGAGCAGCTGCCATTGAACAGCTTAAAGAGTGGGCCAATAGAGCAAACGTTGATATCATTGCTCATGAAGAGTCAGCTGACCCAGCAAGCGTTATTTTTGATGCAATCATGGCGGCTAAGGCGAGAAAGACTGATATACTTATCTGCGACACAGCAGGCAGGCTTCATAACAAGCAAAACTTAATGAACGAGCTTAATAAGATTAAAAGAGTTATCGATAGAGAATTTCCAAACGCAGTTAAAGAAAATCTATTGGTTCTTGATGCGACAACTGGTCAAAACGCAATCATTCAAGCAAAATCATTTAAAGAAACAAGTGATATAACAGGCGTTTGTGTTACTAAACTTGACGGAACTGCAAAGGGAGGCGTAATCATCGCACTTGAGAGCGAACTACACTTGCCAGTTAAGATTATAGGTGTCGGAGAAAAAATAGAAGACCTTCAAGCGTTTAACGTCGATGACTTCGTTGAAGCATTATTTTAAAAATATTTAAATAATTTTAAAAAAAGTATTGACAAAAGTCAATCTATATAGTATTATATTAACTGTCAAGTAAATAGCTTGACAGTTTTTTATGTGATAGCACTAAGAAAGAAACGAATTTTATAAGGAAAAAGATAAAATGAAAGTATTAGATGATTATATATATATCGGAAGGCTATTAGATTTTTATGGAAGCCTCTTAACAGAAAGTGAGTCAAAATCAGTTGATTACTACTACAACGAAGACTACTCATTAACAGAGATAGCTGAACTTCTTTCAATATCTAGACAAGCGGTGAGCCTTAACATTAAAAGAGCTATAGACAAATTGAAGTCTTTTGAGGACGCACTTAAGCTTATAGAAAAGTTTGAAAAGAAAAAAGAGGATAAAGAAAAATTAGAAATTATTTTTAAAGGTCTTTCAAGCTGTGACGATATAGATGAAATTAAAGGAAGAATTAAAGAAGCTGAAAAGATTATAAAAGAGATGTAAAAGGAGCAAGAATGATATTCGAGAGCTTATCAGAAAAACTACAAAAAACATTAGATGGCTTAAGGGGCAAGGGTAGACTTAGTGAAAAGGATGTTGACGCAGCACTTAGAGAAGTAAAGCTAGCCCTTCTAGAAGCAGACGTTAATTATAAAGTAGTTAAAAAATTTATAGATAATTTAAAAACAAGAGCCATTGGTTCAGAAGTTATGGAGAGCTTAACTCCTGGTCAACAAGTTATTAAGATAGTTAATGAAGAATTAATCAATCTTATGGGCAAGACCAAGGAGGGCTTAAATCTTAGCAAAAACCCAAGCATTATCTTGATGTGTGGCCTTCAAGGTGCAGGTAAGACAACAACAACTGGTAAACTTGCCACAAACCTTAGAAAGAAAGGCAGAAGACCACTTTTAGTCGCTTGCGACGTGTATAGACCAGCAGCTATTAAACAGCTAGAAGTAGTTGGTAAGTCAGTTGACGTGCCAGTATTTTCTATGGGAGATAAAATAAAGCCGCTTGACATAGCAAAAAGCGCTATAGAGCACGCTAAGAAGAACGGTAACGACATAGTTATAGTCGATACAGCAGGACGTTTACACATAGACGAAGTGCTTATGGATGAGCTAAAAGGTTTAAAAGAAAATCTTGATCCATCAGAAATACTTCTTGTGCTTGACTCAATGACAGGACAAGACGCAGTAAACGTTGCTAAATCATTTGATGATGCGCTTGGTATAACAGGTGTTATCTTAACAAAACTAGATGGCGATGCTAGAGGCGGTGCAGCGCTTTCAATTAGAGCCGTAACTGATAAACCAATCAAATACGTTGGTATGGGCGAAAAGATGGATGAGCTTGAAGAGTTTCATCCAGACAGATTAGTTTCAAAGATACTTGGCATGGGAGACGTACTTACTCTTATTGAGAAAGCACAAAGCAATATTGACCAAAAGAAAGCTATGGAGCTAGAGAAAAAATTAAGGGAAGAAACATTTACTCTTGATGACTTCCTAGATCAAATAGCTCAGATGAGAAACCTAGGACCAATTGAAAATATACTCCAAATGATACCAGGAATGAATTCAAAAGCCTTAAAGGGCATTAATGTAAGTGATAAAGATATAGGCAGAGTTGAAGCCATCATCAGAAGTATGACTATGAAGGAGAGAATGACTCCAAACATAATCAATGCTTCGAGAAAGAAGAGGATTGCACTAGGAAGTGGCACAACAACTAATGATGTTAACAAGCTTCTAAAGCAATTTGAAGATACAAAGAAGATGATGAAACGCTTTGGTAGCATGGAAAAGTCTATGAAAAGAAAAGGAAAATTCAATTTTCCATTTAATATATAATTTTAAGGAGGTGAGATTGTGGTAAAAATTCGTTTAAAAAGAATGGGATCAAAAAAGAATCCATTTTACAGAATCGTTGTAGCTGATTCAAGAAGAGCTAGAGATGGCAAGTTCATCGAACAACTTGGTTATTATGACCCATTAACTGAGCCAAAGACAATTAAATTTGATCAAGAAAAGGCTGAACAATGGATAGCAAATGGAGCTAAAGCAAGTGAAACAGTTCAAAGATTATTCAAATCTCAAGGATATGATATAACAGCAAAAACTGCTAAGAAAGCTGAAGCAACAGAAGAAACAGAAGCTGTAGAAGCTTAGGATGTGGGGGTTAATATGAAAGAATTAGTTGAATTTTTAGCAAAATCTATTGTTGATAACAAAGACGATGTTAAAGTTACAGTTAATGAATCAGCGAACGAGGTCAACATTGATCTATATGTAAATCCAGATGATATAGGCAGAGTTATTGGTAAAGGCGGTAAGGTTGTTAAAGCAATCAGACTTATTGCTGGAGCTACTCTTAAAGACTCAAGAAGAATTAATTTAGAAATAAGGGAATAAATCTTGGATCTTATTAAGATAGCAAAGATTGTCTCTAGTCATGGCTTAAGTGGAGAGGTGAAAATCTTTCCATACACAGATGATTTAAATGGTTTCAAAGAGTATAAAAAAATCTATGTCGATGGAGAAGAGCTTGAGATTATAAGTCAAAAGATAGCTTCAAGATTTATTGTACTTAAGTTAAAGGGCTTTGATTATATTGATGATGTCAAAAGACTTATTGATAAGGATGCTTTTATTGATAAAGCCCAAATGCCTTCACTAAATGAAGGCGAGTACTATGTTCATGAGCTTATAGCTATGGAAGTATATAGTGAGGCTAACGAATTTATTGGCACTGTTAAAGATGTCATGGAAACGGGCGCAAATCATGTGCTTGTTGTTGATCATGACGGAAAGGAAGCACTTATTCCTTTTGTTAAAGCCTTTATCAAAGAACTTGACTTGAAAAATAAAAAGATCAAAGTCAAACTCATAGAAGGTATCTTATGATAAAGTTTAACGTCTTAACGCTATTTCCTGAGATGTTTACAGCACTTACTGATTTTAGTATAATCAAAAGAGCTATAGATAATGAACTTATAGAGATCAATCTTATTAATTTTAGAGATTATTCTAAGGACAAGCACAATAAAGTTGATGATTACCCTTATGGCGGAGGCAGCGGAATGCTTTTAAGAGCGGATGTTCTTAAGGACTGCTTAGAAGACATTAAGCCAAAAAGGCTTATCTATCTTTCACCAAAGGGCAAATTATTCAATCAAGACTTGGCTAAAGAATATTCAAAACTTGACGAGATAACAATTCTTTGTGGGCACTACGAAGGTTTAGATGAGAGGATCATCAAAAACTATGTCGATGAAGAGCTATCTATCGGGGATTATGTATTGACTGGTGGTGAACTACCCGCTATGGTAATCATAGATACTATATCGAGGTTAGTTGATTCAGTAATAAAAGAAGATTCGTATTCAGACGAAACTCACATGTCAAATTTTTTAGAATATCCTCAGTATACCAGACCTTATGATTTGGATGGGGACAAGGTTCCAGAAGTATTACTTAGCGGAAACCATCAAGATGTCGATGACTTTAGACTTATTGAGTCATTTAAGGCAACTGTTAAAAACAGGATAGATTTACTTGATTTTGCTAAGCTAGATAAAAAGGAAATGAAAAATTTGAGAGAAATTTTAAATAAACTAAAGAAGGAGGACTAAGATGGACTATATAAAGATGCTTGAAGCACAACAATTAAAAGACAACATTCCTCAATTTCATGTAGGTGATACTGTTCAAGTACACTATAAAGTTGTAGAAGGTACACGTGAAAGAATCCAAGTGTACGAAGGTACTGTAATTAAGAGACAAAACGGCGGAGCTAAAGAAACATTTACAGTAAGAAGATTGTCTTATGGTATTGGTGTTGAAAGAACATTCTTACTACACTCTCCAAGAATTGACAAAATCGTTCTTGTAAGAAAAGGTAGAGTTAGAAGAGCTAAACTTTATTACTTAAGAGACAGAGTTGGTAAGTCTGCTAAAGTTAAAGAAAAACAATCATTTTAATTAAGTTAAAGACATTCTATATGAAGAGTGTCTTTTTTCTTTGCAATATTTATTTACATTGACTATTTTTTGTGATAATATAGAAGATAGTTAGGAAGGTGTATGTTATGAACATAAATTGGTACCCTGGACACATGAAAAAAACCAGAGAGTCTTTACTAGAGATGTCAAAGTTAGTCGATATAGTTATAGAGCTAATAGATGCGAGAGCGCCTATGTCAAGCACTAACCCAATAATTAAAGAAATTACAGAAAATAAAGCTAAAATAATATTATTAAATAAAGCTGACTTAGCAGACGATAAAGTGAATAAGAAGTGGATAGCTCATTTTAAGGACGCAAAGTGCATTGAGTTTAACGCGAAAAATAAATCAAACGTGAAGAAAATTATTGACTTATCACGCAAAGAGGTCGATAAGTATCATGAAGAGCACAAGCAAAGAGAGCACTTCGGACCTATCAAGGCCATGGTTGTTGGTATACCAAATGTTGGCAAGTCTACTTTTATTAATTTAATGAACAATAGAAAGAGCCTAAAGACAGGCAATAAACCAGGTGTAACTAAGAAAAATCAATGGATCAAGGTCGATAACGACTTTATGCTTCTTGATACGCCAGGCGTTTTATGGCCAAAATTCGAAAGCCAAGAGATAGGCTTGAACCTTGCCTTCATCGGTTCCATCAAAGATGAGATACTTAATAAAGATGATATAGCCATCGCTTTAATTAAATTTCTAAAAGAGCATTATAGCGGTGCGCTTAATGCGAGATACAAGGTGAATGAAGACGCTACAGAGCTTGAAATACTTGAAGAGATAGCGAAAAACAGAGGCTTTATACTTAAGGGCAATGAACTTGATGTATACAAAGCCATAAATATATTAGTAGATGAGTTTAGAAATGGACTTTTAGGAAGAATTTCACTTGAGGAGCCATTAGATGAATAAAGATTATGAAAACAAACTTTTTGATGAAGGTCACAAAATTGTAGTAGGCATAGACGAAGTAGGTAGAGGCCCCTTTTTTGGAGATGTACTTGCTTGCGCCATAGCTTTTGACAAGGACTTTTTTATGGAAGAAGTTAATGACTCTAAAAAACTCAGTCAAAAGAAGAGAGAAAAAATTTATAAAGAGCTTATTAAAAATGCCATTGGCATAGGCATCGGCAAGGCAAGTCCTGAAGAAATCGATGAAATAAACATAAAAGAGGCAACTCATCTAGCCATGCAAAGAGCAGTGGAAGACTTTCATGACGAAATGAACTATAAGCTTAAACCTGATATAATTTTAATTGATGCTGAAAAAATTAAGGTAGATATAGAACAAAGAGCCATTGTTCATGGCGATGCGACTGTATTTACTATAGCTGCAGCAAGTATTGTTGCAAAAGTTTTAAGAGACGCTGATATTACTTATTTAGCTCAGAAGTATCCAGAGTATGATCTTGAGAATAATAAGGGTTATGGCACTAAAAAGCACAGAGAGGCCATTTTAAAATATGGCTCAACGCCGCTACATAGAAAAACTTTTTTGAGAAAGCTTTTGGGTAATAGCGATGCAAAATAATTTTAATAGAAAAGACAATAGAAAAAAAGGGAGATTTGGCGAAGAAGAGGCTAAAGAATTTCTTCAAAATGAAGGATACTTTATACTCGATCAAAACTATCAGGTAAGAGATGGCGAGATTGACATAATTGCAAGAGACGATGAGTATCTAATTTTTGTTGAAGTTAAGGCAAGAAACAAGATGGAATATGGTAGGCCCATGGAGGCAGTTACTAAATCCAAGCAAAAGAAGATAATAAAAACAGCCGAGTATTATCTATACGAGCATCAAAATTTAAATTATCAGCCTAGATTTGATGTTGTTGAAGTAAATTTTTCTACAAATAAAATTAAACATATTAAAAATGCATTTTGGATAGGAGATTGAAGATGTATTCTAAAGTAAATACTTGTGTTTTACAAGGCTTGAACGCAAAGATAATTAATGTTGAAAGCGACTTATCAAGTGGCTTACCACAATTTAATATCGTTGGACTTGCTGATACTGCAATAAAAGAGTCTAAAGAAAGAGTTAGAACTGCAGTAAAAAACTCAGATATAGAGTTTCCAATTAAGAGGATAACCATCAATTTAGCGCCAGCTAATGAAAAGAAGGAAGGTTCTCAGATGGACCTTGCAATCGCCGTAGGTATTTTACTTGCCAATGGTGATATTGACAATCAAGATACTGATGATATGGTCATCATAGGCGAGCTTGCCCTTGATGGCGCAGTAAACTCAGTTCAAGGCGCTCTTCCTATGCTTATATCGATGCGTGATTTGAACGTTAAAAAATGCATAGTACCAGATGCAAATAAAAAAGAGTGCGCAATAGTTGAAGACATAGAGATAATTCCTGTAAAAAATTTAAGAGAAGTGGTTGACTATCTTAATGGTCAAGTTAATATAGAGCCTTATAAAAATGATGAAGAAGAAATTATAAATACAGTTGATGACAGTGTAGATTTTGCTGATATGAAGGGTCAAGAAGGACTTAAGAGAGCTATGGAAATAGCTGCCGCTGGCGGACATAATATGCTAATCATAGGACCACCAGGCTCAGGTAAGACCATGGCTGCAAGAAGACTTGCGACAATACTGCCTGATTTAACGTTTGAAGAAGCTATAGAGATCACTAAGATTTACTCTATATCAGGCTTATTAAAAGATGAAGGCCTTGTAAAGAGAAGACCGTTTAGGTCGCCTCATCACACATCATCAGATGTTGCCTTGATAGGCGGAGGAAGAATACCAAAACCAGGCGAGGTCTCACTTGCACATCACGGCGTTTTATTCTTAGATGAGTTGCCAGAATTTCCTAGAAAAGTTTTAGAAGTATTAAGACAGCCAATTGAAGATGGCGAAGTAACAGTTTCACGTGTTAACGCAACTTTTAAATATCCATCAAAGTTTATGTTTGTTGCTTCAATGAACCCATGTCCATGTGGCTACTTTGGCGACGAAACTCACCAATGCACTTGCACTCAAAGCCAAATTGATAGATACTTAGGAAAAATTTCAAGTCCTTTACTTGATAGAATCGATATTCATATCGAAGTAAAACCTGTTAAATACGATGAACTAAGCTCAAAGACTGAGTGCGAATCATCCGAAACTATTCGTGATAGAGTTAACAGAGCAAGAAAAAGACAGCTTGAAAGATATAAAAATGAAGGTATCATTTCAAATTCAGAGCTTACAAATAAAATGATTAAAAAATATATCAAACTTGATGAAAAAGCTCAAGAAATTATGGAATTTGCTTTTAAGAAATTTAATTTTAGCGCAAGAAGCTATAATAAAATACTTAAACTTGCTAGAACTATAGCCGATTTAGCTGACAGCGACTTAGTTTTAGAAAAGCATGTGCTTGAAGCAATTCAATACAGAACACTAGATAAGAAATATTGGAGATAAGATGGATAATAGAGATGTACTTTTGTATTTAAATAGCATTTATGCGGATAGAGCTATTGTATTTAGCTTATTTGACTTAAACATAGAGCTAAATGATATTATGAATATGGATAGAGCTTCATTAAAAAAGCTAAATTTATTTTCAGATGCAATTATTGATAAAATTATAAATGATGACAAAGAGGCAATAGTTTATAAAATTAAGGAAAAGCTTGATAAGATAGACGCAGACTTTATGACTTTTCTCGATAAATATTTTCCAAGCAGATTGCTTTTTATAGATGATCCACCATATTTATTGTTTTACAAAGGGAAAATTATCGATGAGGACTCAAACTCAGTAGCCATAGTCGGCGCGAGAAAGTCAACAAGCTATGGTCAGCTCGCTTGTAAAGAGATTGCTCGTGATTTATCTATGAAAAAGATTTGTATAATATCAGGTCTTGCGCTTGGCATTGACTCAATCGCTCATCAAACAGCACTTGAGAATGCTAACAGAACCATAGCCGTCATTGGCAACGGCATTGACCAGATATATCCAAGGAGAAATGAAAGACTTTATTCTGAAATTGCTGACCACGGAGCAGTTATATCTGAGTTTCCTCTTGGTGAGCAGCCGCTTAAATTTAATTTTCCAGTTAGAAATAGAATTATAAGCGCCTTATCAAGATTAGTTATAGTTGTCGAAGCGCAAAAAAGAAGCGGCTCACTAATTACAGCGAGACTTGCTCTTGAACAAGGAAGAGATGTTTATGCTGTGCCAGGAAACATTTTCTCGGCTAATAGTGAGGGCTGCAACATGCTTATTAGGGATGGAGCTGGCATATACACAAATGCAGATGACCTAATTGAAACTAGTGGTCTTGTGGACAATTCCATTAGCATGAACAAAGAAAATTTAGATTTAAGTGAAGATGAAAGAAAAGTTTATGATATAATAAAAAATGGCGATGTAAATTATGAGATAATACTTGCAAAAGCAGGACTTGATAGCGCATCCTTATCGGCTCTACTAACTATACTTGAGCTAAAGGGAGTAATAACAAGTCAAGGACAAAGAACATACTATGCGAACAGAAGGTGATGAAAGATGGATTTAATTATAGTTGAGTCCCCAACGAAGGCAAAGACCATATCTAAGTTTTTGCCAAAGACTTATAAGATTATAGCTTCGAAGGGACATTTAAGAGACCTACCTAAAAGTAGGTTTGCGATTGATGTAGAAAATAATTTTGAACCAGAATATATTAATATAAGAGGAAAAGGACCTGTTATTAATGAGCTTAAAGATCTAGCTAAAAAAGCTGATAGAGTTTATCTTGCAACCGACCCCGATAGAGAGGGAGAGGCAATTAGCTATCACTTAGCCTACATATTGGGTATAGATCTTAAAGATCTTGATAGAATTGAGTTTCACGAAATAACAAAAAATGCTGTAACTAAGGCTATAGCTGAGCCTAGAAGCATTGACATGGACTTAGTTGATGCTCAGCAAGCAAGAAGAGTTCTAGATAGAATTGTTGGTTATAAGATAAGCCCTATCCTTTGGAAGAAGATTAGATCTGGCTTATCAGCAGGTAGAGTGCAATCGAGTGCACTTAAACTTATTGTTGATAGAAAAAGAGAGATAGATGCCTTTGTTCCTGAAGAATACTGGAACTTAAAAGCTTTATATAAGCACGGCTCTGAAGAGTACGAAGCAAAGTTTGTTGGCACAATGGATGGCAAGGGCAAAGTTAATAAACTTGATGTTCATAACGTAAAAGAAAAGAATGCCATAGTTAAAGAGATAAAGGCTTCTGAACACATTTGTGAAAGCGTTAAAAAATCTCTTTCATCAAGAATGCCAAGTCCGCCATATACAACAAGTACGCTTCAACAAGATGCATCAAGGATATTAAATTTCTCTTCATCAAAAACAATGAAGGTCGCTCAAAGCCTTTATGAAGGTATAAACATAGGCAAGGGCTCACAAACTGGTCTTATCACATACATGAGAACAGACTCAACAAGGCTTTCTGACGAGGCATGCGGTGCTGCTCAAAGCTATATAATTAATAAATTTGGCAAAGAATATCACAAGAAGAATAATTATGCACATAAGCAGTCAAAAAACGCACAAGACGCGCATGAAGCGATTAGACCTGTTAATATAAATATAAATCCAAGCGAAATTTCAAAATATTTATCGCAAGATGAATTAAAACTTTATAGATTAATATGGCAAAGATTTTTAATGACGCAAATGGCGAGCGCAAAATTTGATACATTGACAATAGATTTTGCCTCAGGTAAATATATTTTTAGAGCAAATTACAAGAGCTTAAAATTTGATGGCTTCTTAAAAGTATCTTCTTATGAAAAATTTGACGAGAAAAAAGATGTCAAGCTTAAAGCAAATGATAAAGTTGATTTAGAAAAAATTGAAGGCGAGAAAAAATTTACTCAGCCTAAGAGTTATTATACAGAAGCAACTTTGATTAAAGCGCTTGAAGAGCTTGGTATAGGTAGACCAAGTACTTACTCACCAACTATATCTACGCTAATCAATCGTAATTATATCGAGATAGAGAAGAAAATGTTTATACCGACTGAACTTGGTATATCAGTAACAAAACTTTTGGAAGATAACTTCAAGTCTATAGTCGATGCAAAATTTACTGCTTATCTTGAGAGCAAACTTGATGATATATCAGTTGGAAAGCTTGAGTGGAAGGACGTTATAGCTAGTTTTTATAAAGATTTTATCAAAGATGTAGAAAAAGCTGAAAAAGAAGCTAAAGATTATGAACTTAAAGACGAAGTGAGTGACGTAAAATGTAAATTATGCGGAAGACCTATGCTTATAAAGAGATCAAGGTATGGCAAGTTCCTTGGCTGCTCAGGTTTTCCTGAGTGCAAATACACAGAAGCAATCGTTGAAAAGACTGGAGCTGTGTGCCCTAAGTGCGGTCACGACATTATAAAGAAAAAATCAAAGACAGGCAGAATTTTTTATGGCTGCTCAAACTATCCAAATTGTGATTTTGCTACCTTTGATGAAGTTTATTCAATACCATGTCCTAAGTGTGGAAAGTATAGAACAATAAAAAGAAAAAGCAAAGAAAACGTTATTACGTGCCCAAATTGTGGCTTCGAAGAAGTGATTGAGAAGAAAAAAAGCTAAAATATAAAAAATATTGAAAAAAAGCTTGACATTTTCATCATTTCTGATATAATAGTTAGGTAAACCGCACAGAATTGGTTTTAAGTTAATCACCAATAATGGCGAGACTAAATTAGAGGAGGTATTAGACTTGTACGCAATAGTAGAAACAGGTGGAAAGCAATACATGGTTAAAGAAAACGATGTAATCCACGTAGAAAAGTTAGAAGCTAACGAAGGCGACGAAATTAGCTTAGAAAATGTACTTTTCGTCTCTAATGATGGGGATAACAAAGTAGGTAAACCTTACGTTGAAGGTGCTAAGATTACTTGCAAAGTTTTGAAACAAGGTAAATCTAAAAAGATTATCGTTTTCAAATATAAACCTAAAAAGAACGAAAGAAAGAAAAAAGGTCACAGACAACCATTTACAAGACTAGAAGTAACTAAGATCGAAGCTTAGTTATGACTACAGTAACTTTTTTCGAAAAGGATGGCAAGATATTAGAATTTGAATTTGATGGACATGCAAATTACGCACATGAAGATGGCATAGTTTGTGCGAGTCTTTCAGCACTTTCAATATCAACAGTCAATTCTTTAGAAGAAATAGCAGGATTAAATGAAAACGAAGAATATTTCGTTGAAATTTATGAAGATGAAGATAAAGACGAGGTTAAATTAAATTTTAAGTATAAGACAGATGATCCTGACAAGGACTACATAAGTCAAATACTACTTAGGTCTTTATTACTAAGCGTTAAAAATATATATAAGGAATACTCTGATAGAGTAGCTTTATATGTGAAGGAGGTAAAGAAATGTTAAAAATTAATTTACAATTATTCTCCTCTAAAAAGGGACTTGGTTCTTCAAAAAACGGTAGAGATAGTAAGCCAAAAATGCTTGGAACAAAGCGTGGAGACGGCCAATTCGTTCTATCAGGTAACATTCTAGTAAGACAAAGAGGAACAAAGATTCATCCCGGTAATAATGTCGGTAGAGGAAAAGACGATACACTTTTTGCTATGATTGATGGCGTTGTTAAATTCGAAAGAAAAGACAAGAAAAGAAAACAAGTAAGTGTATATCCAAAAGAAGTTTTAGCATAGTTTGAAGGAACCGGTACACGGTTCCTTTTTTTAAGGTGGTGATAATGTGTTAGACATGGTAGTTTTAGAACTAAAAGCTGGTAAGGGCGGCGACGGCATGGTTGGCTGGAGAAGAGAAAAGTTTGAACCTGCTGGAGGACCCTACGGTGGCGATGGAGGCAAGGGAGCATCCATAATTTTAAAAGCTGACTCAAATATGAGAACGCTTATAGATTTTAAACATAAAAGAATATTTAAGGCTGATAATGGCGAAAACGGCAAGAATAAATTGCAATATGGTAAAGATGGCGAGGACATGATACTTAAGGTTCCTGTTGGAACACTTGTTAAGGAGTTTAATTCAAAGGGACTTATTATGGACTTAAAAAATGATGGCGACGAAGTCATCATAGCTAAAGGCGGCAGAGGCGGCAGAGGTAATGCAAAATTCAAAAACTCTGTAAGGCAGGCACCAACATTTGCAGAGCCAGGTAAAAAAGGTGAAGAGATAAAAGTAATACTTGAGTTAAAGCTTATAGCTGACGTTGGCTTCATAGGCTACCCAAACGTAGGCAAATCATCACTTTTATCGGTGATTTCAAGAGCAAAACCAAAGATTGCTAACTATCACTTTACAACACTTGAGCCAAACCTTGGTGTAGTTACAACAAAGGATAACAACAGCTTTGTTGCAGCTGACATACCAGGGCTTATTGAGGGCGCGCACGAAGGACTTGGACTTGGCCATAGCTTTTTAAAGCATATAGAAAGGACTAACGTACTTGCTCACGTCGTTGATGCATCAAGATCTGAAAGAGAAAATCCGATTGAAGATTTTAAAAAGATAAATGAAGAATTATTTTCATATAATGAAAAATTAAAAGATAAAAAGCAATTAGTCGTATTAAATAAGGCTGATTTAGTTTATGAAAAAGAAGAGTTAGAAAAGCTTCAAAATGAGTTTAAACAGATGGGCTACGATAGCGTTATTACAAGCAGCGCAACACTTGAAGGCGTTGAGATGCTTAAGTATAAGCTATATGACATCATTAAAGACATGCCAAGAAATGTTAACGAAACATTTGACGATACTGTATACATTAAAGAAGATACAGACATTCCAGTTCATGTATATAAATCAAATGGCATTTATTTCGTTGAAGGAACTAAGGTAGAAAACGTTTTAGCCGGCGTTTATGCAGATAATATAGATTCGCTAAGATATTTCCAAAGATTCCTTGAAAAAGAAGGCATCATGGATGAACTTAGAGAGCTTGGACTAGAAGACTCAGATACAGTCGATGTATGCGGCTTTGAGTTTGATTATTATAGTTAGGTGATATTATGACAGGAAAAGAAAGAGCGAAATTAAAATCAATCGCACAAAATTTAAAAGCAACATTTCAAATAGGTAAGGATGGTATTTCAGCTGAATTTATCAATCAAATCGATGATTATTTAGAAAAGAATGAAATTGTTAAAATTAGAGTTTTAAATAATTCATCAGAAGATGTTAAAGAAGCACAAGCTTTTCTTATGGAAGAGTTAAACTGTGAATTCGTTCAACAAATTGGCTCAATATTTGTAATTTATAGAGAGTCATTAAAAAGACCTAGACTTTTACAAGATGAAAAATAAGATACTTATTTTTGGCGGCACGTTTAATCCCATTCACAATGGACATTTAATCTTGGCTGAAAACTCAATCAATGAAGAGGGCTTTGACAAAGTAGTTTTTATCCCAACTATGAATCCATATTATAAGGATACACTTGATTTTGATACAAGACTTAAAATGTTAAAGATGGCGATAAAGGATAATGATAAATTTGCCTACTCAAGCATAGAGAAAAAATATAACTTAGAGGGCAAACTTTATTTAATACTTGAAAAAATTTCAAAGCTTAGTGATGATGACGTCACTATACTTATAGGCTCAGACAGTCTTATGAATCTTGATTGGTGGTACAAGGTAGATGAGATACTTAAAAAATATAAAATACTAGTACTAAGAAGAGATGATGAGGACGAGGCCATTGAGATGAAGATTAATGAGTACAAAGAAAAGTATGGAGCCCACATAAAAGTTTTAAATAACAAAAGAGTAGAGATATCATCAAGCATGATACGCGAGATGATTAAAGAAGGAAAGTCTATTAAATATCTTGTTAGGGATGATGTAGAAAAATTTATAAAGGATGAGAACTTATATGTATGATATTGAAAAGTTTAAAGAAAAACTTAAAAGTGAAGTAAAAGAGTCAAGGTATGAGCATTCTTTATCAGTTATGAATTTTTCTGTTGAACTTGCAAAATATTACGGCGCAGATGAAGAAAAAGCAAGGGTTGCAGGACTTTTACATGACTGCGCAAAATATAAAGATACTGATAAGATATTGCAAAAGGCAAAAGAATTTGATATAATAATTAGTGGTGATTTAAGTCACACAATAAAAGTACTTCATGCTTTACTTGGATACTATATAGCAAGAGATGAGTACGGAATAAAAGATGAGGAAATACTTTTAGCAATAAAAAATCACGCTCTTGGAAGAGAAAATATGAGCGACTTAGAAAAGATTGTGTTTTACGCAGATTTTGCAGAGCCTTTAAGGACTTATGCTATGGCTGAAAAGCTTAGAGAGTTTAAATATGAAGGCCTATCAAAAGCGGCATATGAAGCAGTGAACTATAACCTATGCTATTTATTAGAAGAGGGTTTATATGTTCATCCACAATCATTAAAAACGAGAAATTCTTTATTATTGGAATTGAAAGGAGAATAATTTTTGGAAATTAAAGAGAAATTAGAAATAATTCAAAATGCAATTGAAGCTAAGAAGGGCTTTGATATTGATACTATATTTATAGGAGAAAAAAGCTCTATTGCTGATTATTTTGTAATCTGTTCAGCCAATAATAAATCACAAGCTGAGTCAATCATGGACGAGGTAGACGAAAAACTTGCTGTGCAAGGAATTTTGCCAAGACGCGTTGAAGGAAAGGCGACAAGCAATTGGATAATTATGGATTATGAAGACATAATCGTTCACATATTTTTAAGCGATGACAGAGAGTACTATAATCTTGAAAGATTATGGAAAAATTTAGAAATAGAAAGTGAGGAATAACTATGAGTCTAAAAACTGTAGACACTAAAAAGGCACCAGGTGCTGTAGGACCATATTCTCAAGCGATTGCTTTTGAAAGATTTTGTTTCACATCAGGACAATTACCAATAAATCCTGAAACAGGAGAATTAATCTCTGACGATATTGAAAAAGCTACTGAACAATCAATTAAAAATGTAGAGGCAATTTTAAATGAAGCTGGCTTTACATTAGAAGATGTAGTTAAAACAACTATCTTTGTAAAAGATATGAAAGATTTTTCAAAAGTTAATGGTGTTTATGAAAAATACTTCTCAAGTCATAAACCTGCAAGATCTTGCGTAGAGGTATCAACTCTACCTAAGAATGGGCTTATCGAAATAGAAGCAATTGCATACAAATAGGAGGAAGAAATGAGAAAAGTATTAGTTACTGGAGCTTTAGGACAAATCGGTTCTGAACTTGTAAAGAGATTTAGAAAAGAATATGGCGACCACAATGTTATTGTATCAGATGTTAGAGAATTACCTGAAAGAAAAGACATCATCGATGCAGGTCCATTCGAATTAATCGACGTTACTGATGGTAATAGAATTAAAGAAGTAGCCGATAAATATAAAGTAAACACTATAGTTCACTTAGCAGCACTTCTTTCAGCAGTTGGTGAAAAAGTGCCACAAAAGTGCTGGCAAATAAACATGGGCGGTTTATTCAACGTTCTTGAAGTTGCTAGAGAAAATGAATGCCAAGTATTTACACCAAGTTCAATCGCTTGCTTTGGACCAGAAACACCAAAGGATAAGACACCTCAAACAACATTACAAAGACCAACATCTATGTACGGCGTAACTAAGGTAGCTGGAGAAAACCTTTGCGATTACTATCACTTAAGATTTGGTGTTGACACAAGAGGAGTTAGATTCCCTGGCATCATCTCATACGATACACTTCCAGGCGGAGGAACAACTGACTATGCTGTTGATATCTATTATGATGCAATTAAAAAAGGTTCATACGAATGCTTCATCAAAGAAGGTACATACATGGATATGATGTATATGCCAGATGCTTTGAACGCAGTAATTCAACTTATAGAAGCTGACGGATCAAAACTAATACACAGAAACGCATTTAATATCGCTGCAATGAGCTTTGAACCAGAAGAAATTAAAAAGTCAATACAAAAATTCATGCCAGAATTTACTATGACATACAATGTTGACCCAGTAAGACAAGCAATTGCAGATTCATGGCCAAACTCATTAGACGATAGCTGTGCAAGAGCAGAATGGGGCTGGAAGCCTGAGTATGACCTTGACACAATGAGTAAAGACATGCTTGAAAAGCTAAAAGAAAAACTAAAATAATTAATTAAAAACAATTTAGTTAAAAAATTATGCAAAACAGAGTGAGAAATCATTCTGTTTTTTTGTGTTTATAAAATATTTTCTTGGGTATATATAGGTCGAAGAAAAGAAATTTTGGTAAATTGTTTCATTTGAACATATAAAATAATTAAGTTTATTAAAAGAATTTTATCTCAAACGCTCTTAGTATTACAAATTCTTATACCTGAGAAAAAATTTAAGATTGCTTGACAAATATTTATATATATAATATAATATGAATACAATTGAATATAAACATATACATATTACGGGCCAATCATATTACATAAAGAATTTTATTATCACATACATATACATATAAAAATAAAATAGGGATTTTTTATTTTTGTATGATTTTATAAAAGGGGGATTATGATGGGCTTTATTTATTTGGATAATGCTGCAACAACAAGAGTTAGAAAAGAAGTTATAGATGCTATGCTACCATATTATGGAGAAAAGTACTTCAACGCATCAAGTCTTTACTCACTAGCAACTGATGTAAAGAAGGATGTGGTAGAAGCAAGAGAAAAGATTGCATCATACTTTAACTGCAAGGCAGATGAAATATATTTTACAAGCTGTGGCTCAGAATCAGACAACTGGGCTTTAAAGGGATGTGCTTTTAAGTACAAGGATAAAGGTAGACACATAATTACAACAAAGATTGAGCACCCAGCTATACTTAACACATGCAAATTCCTTGAAAAGGAAGGTTTTGAAATAACATACCTAAGCGTTGATTCAGACGGTTTTATTGACCTAAAAGAGCTTGAAAACGCTATAAGAGAAGATACTATACTTATTAGTATAATGTTTGCAAATAATGAGATAGGAACTATTGAGCCAATCAAAGAAGCAGCTGCTATAGCTCATAAGCACAATGTTTTCTTCCATACAGACGCTGTTCAAGCAGTTGGTAATGTTAGGATAGACGTTCAAGACTTAGGTGTTGACATGATGAGTTTATCAGGACATAAACTTTATGGACCAAAGGGCATAGGTGCTTTATACATCAGAAAAGGTGTTAATATTGACAATTTAATTCATGGTGGTGGACAAGAAAGAAAGAGAAGAGCAGGAACTGAAAACACTGCTGAAATCATCGGTCTTGCAAAAGCTATAGAATTATTATATGATAATTTTGATGAGCACAATAATTATCTAAGAGATAAAAGAGATAGATTAGTTAAAGAAATTATGGAAAAAATTCCATATACACTATATAACGGAAGCAAGGACGAAAGCAAGAGATTACCAGGAAACGCTTCATTCTGCTTTAAGTACGTTGAAGGCGAAGCTCTTCTACTAATGCTTGACGCTTCTGGCATAGCTGGCTCAACAGGTTCTGCGTGTGCATCAGGTTCACTTGATCCATCACATGTACTACTTGCTATAGGCTTACCACACGAAATTGCTCACGGTTCTTTAAGATTAACATTCTCAGAAGAAATCACTGATGAAGATGTAGACTACGTTGTAGATAGTCTTGTAAAGATTATAGAAAGATTAAGACAAATGTCTCCTCTATATGATGAGGCTATTGCGAAAGGAGAAATATAATGTTATATTCTGAAAAAGTTATGGATCACTTCATGCATCCAAGAAATGTAGGAGAGATGGAAAACCCAAGTGGTGTTGGCGAAGTTGGTAACGCAAAGTGCGGCGACATCATGAGGATGTACCTTAAGATAGACGAAAACGATATAATTACAGATGTTAAGTTTAAGACTTATGGCTGCGGTACAGCTATCGCATCATCATCAATGGCTACAGAACTTATTAAAGGAAAGTCAATAAATGATGCTATAAACCTATCTAACAAGGAAGTTGCTGAAAATTTGGATGGACTACCACCAATTAAGATGCACTGCTCAGTACTTGCTGAAGAAGCTATCAAGGCAGCACTTTATGACTATCAAGAAAAGTCTGGTCACAAGGTAAAAGGTCTTGAAAATTACGAACCACCAAAAGATGATTTACATGACCACGATCATGTAGAACTAGACTAAAAAGATGAACTTATTAACAAGTACAAGTAACGAGAACATTATTAGTTTGATAAATCAAGGAGGAGCCTTAAATGGTATCCTCCTTGGTTTGCAAATAATAATATTAGCTTTGGGGATATATTATCTTATTAATATAGGTAACAGACACGTTGAAGACGGCGAAAGACTTATATTTTCTAAAACTGTAATCATAAAATTTATTATAGCAGTTTTGGCGGTGCTTTTCTTCATATACATATACAAGAGCTTCCTTATGGTAAGAACGGTAACACTATCTATACTAGTTGCGGCAATGCTTGCGTACTTTTTAAACCCTATGGTGAAAAGCGTGCGTAAAAGACTTAAGATTTCGGAGACTCTTGCGATTTTAACTGTTTTTCTAATAGTTGTTCTTATATTTTTAATCTTAGGATTCACAGTATTTCCTAAGACTATTTCTGATATCAAAAATCTGATAATTAAATTCCCAGAGTATTATGAACAAACGCTTAAATCAATCAATGAATTTTTAAGTCAATATGAAATTCTTAAAGGAATAAATCTTGATAATAAGCTTATAGTTGATAATTTATCAAAAATTTATAAAACACAAACAGCCAACGCGGGCAATTTTTTACTTGCTTCTGCTAAGAATGTTATGAGTTTTGTATTTTCTTTGGTGCTAACACCAATATTTGCTTTTTACTTTTTAAAAGACAAAGAGCAAATAAAGAATAGATTCAAAGGACTTTTACCAGAATCTAAAAAAGAGAGACTACTAAGACTATTCTCAAACATTCATGATGATATGACTAAGTATGTCATTGGCAAGATTAAGATGGCAATTTTCGTTGGATTTGCAACATTTATAATGCTTCTTATCTTAGGGGTTGAATTTTCTTTTGTTATAGGTATAATTACTTGTGTTGCTGACATAATTCCTTATGTCGGACCACTTATGGGTTTAGTGCCAGCCTTTGTTTTTGGTTTTATAGAAAGTCCAATAAAAGCACTTTGGATACTTATTATGTATTTATTCCTTCAATGGGTAGAAAATAACATAGTCGGACCAAAGATATTATCAGAAGAAACTGGCTTTCATCCAATAGTTGTTTTATTCCTTTTAGTATTAGGAGCGTCACTATTCGGATTTTTAGGTATGATACTAGCTGTACCTATTGCACTTGTTATAAAAACGGTGTATAATGAGTATATTGTAAATAAAAATAATTAGAGGTGTATACATGAAAAATTTATCTTTAGACCAAATAAGAGATGAATACTTAAATTTCTTTAAAAATCAAGGTCACTTAGCTGAAAAAAGTTTTTCGCTAATACCAAAGGATGATAAATCATTATTATTAATAGGTGCTGGTATGGCACCACTTAAAAAGTTCTTTACAGGCGAGTTAAGTGCTCCATCGAAGAGGATGACTACTTGCCAAAAGTGTATCAGAACTGGCGATATCGACAACGTTGGTAAAACTGATAGACACGGAACTTTCTTTGAAATGCTTGGAAACTTCTCTTTTGGAGATTATTTCAAAAAAGAAGCAATTCATTGGGCATGGACCTTACTTACAGAAAAATTTGAAATAGAACCTGAAAAGCTATGGATCACAGTATTTAAGGATGACGACGAAGCCTTTGATTTATGGGTAAAAGAAGGTCAAGATCCAAAGAGATTAGTAAGACTTGGCAAAGAGGATAACTTCTGGGAGCTAGAGACAGGTCCATCAGGTCCATGTACTGAAATTTTCTACGATAGAGGAGAAAGCTACGGCACATTAAAAGACTTTGATGACGGTGTAGAAAACGAAAGACTTATAGAAGTTTGGAACCTAGTATTTACTCAATTTGATAGAAAATCAAAAGATGAATATGAACCGTTAAGCCATCCTAATATAGATACTGGTATGGGCCTTGAAAGAATGGCATGTGTTATGCAAGGTGTTCACTCAATTTTCGATATTAAAGAAATCAGAAGCATTATTGAAGAGATTGAAAGACTTTCAAATAAAAAATATAAAGAAAATGAAAAAGACGACATATCTATAAGAATAATCGCTGACCACGTAAGAAGCATGACATTTATGGTTTCAGACGGCATTATACCATCAAACGAGTCAAGAGGTTATGTACTTAGAAAGATAATTAGACGTGCGATCAGACACGGCAAGCTTCTTGGCATAGACAGACCATTCTTAGCTGATCTTGTTCAAAAAGTTATCGATGGCTGGTCATATCACTATACAGAACTTGCTCAAAATAAAGACACTATAATCAAGATTATAAGCGCCGAAGAAGCTAAATTTGAAGAAACTATCAATCAAGGTATGAACATACTAAACTCATACATTGATGAGCTTAAAAAAGAAGGAAAGAAGAGTCTTTCTGGCGAAAAAGCTTTCATTCTATATGATACTTATGGCTTCCCATTTGATATAACTAAGGAAATTCTTGAAGAAAATGGAATTTCTGTAGATGAAGATGAGTTCAATAAGAACATGCAAGAGCAAAAGCTTAGAGCAAAAGAAAATGCTCATATAGAAGACTCTGGCTGGAACAGTGACCTAAATCTTGACATTTATGAAAATTATAAGAATGAATTTATCGGCTATGAATTCAATGTTAATGATGATGCTAAGGTAAATGCTATAGTTAAGGATAAAAATCTTGTTGACTCAATCAAGGAAGGCGACAAAGCCATAGTTATACTTGATAAAACACCTTTCTACGGTCAATCAGGTGGACAAGTTGGTGACGTCGGTACGCTTAAAAATGATAAGGCTACTTTAAGGGTAATCGATACAAAGAAGACTAAGACTGGACTTGTGCTTCATGAAGTTGAAGTAGAATCTGGCGAATTAAAAACTGGCGATAAGCTAGACGCTGAGATTGATTACAAGCTTAGACAAGATACACGCAAGAACCATACTGCAACTCACTTACTTCACAAAGCTTTAAAGATGGTTTTAGGCACTCACGTTAATCAAGCAGGTTCCTTAGTTAGCCCAACAAGACTTAGATTTGACTTTACACACTTCCAAGCAATGACTGCTGAAGAAATAAAACAAGTTGAAAATATTGTTAATGAAAGCATTTTTGATGCTATAGATGTTGATACATCAGTAGTTAGCTTAGAAGAATCTAAAAAAATGGGCGCAACAGGTCTATTTGAAGACAAATACGGCGATTTTGTAAGAGTAGTTAAAGTTGGCGATTTCTCAATGGAATTATGCGGTGGTACTCACGTTAAAAATACTTCTGAAGTAGGAATATTTAAGATAGTTCAAGAAACTGGTATAGCTGCAGGCGTTAGAAGAATCGAAGCTTTAACAGGCAGAAACACATATAAATACTTAAATGATAACGAGGCTGAATTAGATAAGCTTAGCGAAACATTTAAAACTAATAAAGAAGACCTTATTAATAAGGCTGAACAAACAATTACAGATTTAAAAGATAGAGAAAAAGAAATAAAAGATTTAAAGAACAAGATACAAAATGCAGAGCTTAAAAATCTTGATAGTGAAGTGAAAAATATTAACGGTATCAATTATATAATTAGTGTGATTGATGCTGGCAATATGAACGAATTAAGACAAGCAGGCGACAAGCTTAAAGATAAAGTTAAATCAGGTATAGTTATGGTAGCTGCTGATATCGGAGGTAAAACATCATTTATCATAACACTTACAAAAGATATTGTAAGCAAGGTAGTTACAGCAAACATCTTGATGAAAAACATCGCTCCATTACTAGATGCTAAGGGCGGCGGAAGAGATGACATGGCTCAAGCTGGTGGAGGCAACTCAGACAAGCTTAAAGACTTTGAAATAAGGGCTGAAGAAAAACTAAAAGAGATATTAGGCTAATTATTATAAGAAATAATCATTGAAGACTTCGCTCTTTTATGATATACTATAGGTAGAGGTGATAGTATGGATAAGAAATTTGATGAGACAATGAAATTTAATATTCAAAAGGAAACAGTTCAATCACCAAAAGAAATATTAAATAAAGTTTGTGAAGCTCTAGAAGCTAAAGGATACAATCCTATCAACCAAATTATAGGATATATCTTATCAGGCGATCCGACATATATAACAAGCTACAACGATGCGAGATCGATGATTATACAAATGGAAAGAGATGAGCTTTTGGAGGCAATACTCGTTGATTATTTGAAATGATTAATAGGGGCTTATAACCCCTATTATTTTTAGGTGAAATTATGGAAAGAATTTTAGCTTTAGATGTTGGCGATAAAACAGTTGGTCTTGCGATTTCAGATGAATTGCAAATCATTGTCACAACACTAAACACAATTTTTAGAACTTCAAAATTAGAAGATAGAGACAAATTAAAGGAAATCATTGATCAGTACGGCGTAAAAACTTTAGTTGTTGGTCTTCCTAAGAACATGGATGGAAGCCTTGGACCACAAGCAAAAAAAGTAAAAAAGTACATGGATTTTATGAGAAAAAACATAGAAAATATTGAAATTGTCTATGTAGACGAGAGACTAACTACTGTTAGTGCGACAAGAGTTTTAATTGATACGAATGTGCGCAGAGAAAACAGAAAAAAGTATGTTGACTCAATCGCTGCGAATTATATTTTGAGAACATATTTAGATATGCAAAGGGGAAAAAATGGAGAATAAAATATTGCTTCATGACGATAACGGAAAAGAGATAGAATTTATCGTAGAAGCTACATTTGAGATAGATACTGAAAAGTATATAGTAATGTATGAAACAGAAGAAGATGAAGACTACTATATAATGAAGTATACTGAAGATAAAGAAGGAAATTTAGTATTCATAGGCTTAGACGATGAGGAGCTAAGAGAAGCTCAAGAAGCTTATGAAGAATTAGATAAAACAAATTAATAAAGGAGGAAAAGATGTTAAAGAGTAACAAACTAAGGATTATCCCGCTGGGAGGCCTTAATGAGATCGGAAAGAACATTACTCTTATTGAATGTGATAACGATATAGTTATATGCGATTGCGGTATGACATTTCCAGAGGACGAGATGCTGGGCGTGGATATCGTAATTCCAGACATCACATATTTAGAAAAAAATAAAGAGAGAATTAAAGGTATAGTCCTAACACACGGTCACGAGGACCACATAGGAGCTATACCATACGTCTTAAAGAAGATAAATGTACCTATTTATGGTACTAGACTAACTTTAGGACTATTAGAAAATAAATTGAAGGAGCACAACTTAAAGCCAAAGATGCACGTTGTGAACTTTAATGATAAGGTTAGATTAGGTAAGATTGTTGTTGAATTTATTAGACAATGCCATAGTATTCCTGATTCAGCGGCACTAGCATTTCACACACCTGCAGGCGTTATAGTTCATACAGGTGACTTTAAGATTGACTTTACACCGATTATGGGTGGAGTGAACGATTTAAATAGATTTGCTGAGCTTGGCGACAAGGGCGTTCTTTGCTTATTAGCAGAGAGTACAAACGTTGAAAGGAAGGGCTATACTCTAAGTGAAAGAGTAGTTGGCGAGACATTTAGAACCATTTTTCACGAGTATACTGAAAATAGAATTATAGTTGCGACATTCGCATCAAATATACAAAGAATACAACAAATTATTGAAGCGGCTGAAAAACATGGCAGAAAGATAGTTTTATCAGGCAGATCCATGATAAATAACGTCAACGTCGCTAAAGATTTAGGCTATTTAAGAGTTAAAGACTCAAGTCTAATTGATATAAATAAGATGAATAAGTATGACGACAGAGAGCTTTGTATAATAACAACAGGTTCTCAAGGCGAGCCAATGAGCGCACTTACAAGGATTGCTTATAATGAGCACAGAAAAATTCAGCTTACACCAAATGATTTAATCATTCTTTCAGCTCATCCAATACCAGGCAATGAAAATGCCATTTCAAAGGTAATTAACAAGCTTATAGAGCTTGACGCAAAAGTTATATACGAATCACTTGGAGAGATACACGTTTCAGGACACGCTTGTCAAGAAGAGCTTAAGCTTATACATTCACTTATCAAGCCAAGATATTTCATTCCAGTTCATGGCGAACAAAGACATCTTAAGATACACGCGTCCCTTGCTGAAAGCATGGGCATGAATCCTAAGAATATTTTCATCATGAAAAACGGCGAAGTGCTTGAACTTGACAAGAGAAAGGCAGAAATTGTTGATGAAGTCACATCTGGCAATGTTTTGGTCGATGGCCTTGGCGTTGGTGATGTTGGTAACATCGTTTTAAGAGATAGAAAACATTTATCTGAAGACGGTTTAATTATAGTTGTTTTAACACTAAGTAAAGAAGACGGTTCAACTATAGCTGGACCAGACATCATCTCCAGAGGCTTTGTCTATGTTAGAGAAGCAGATGATCTTATGGAAGAAGCAAAGAACAAGGTTGTTCTTGCTATCGAAGATTGTCAAAAAAGACATATATCAGACTGGTCAAGCATCAAAAATGCAATTAGAGACAGTTTGAAGAAGTATATATATCAAACTATGAAGAGAAATCCTATGATACTTCCTGTAATTATGGAGGTATAATATAAATTTTACACTAGGAGGAACTATGAAGAATTTAGAAAAATCATATAATCCAGCTGATTTTGAAGATAGTATTTATAAATTTTGGATGGACAATGAATATTTCAAGCCAAGTACTGACGATAGTAAAGAATCTTTTACCATCATCATGCCGCCACCAAATGTAACAGGTAACCTTCATCTTGGTCATGCACTTAATGGCACAATTCAAGATATAGTTATCAGATACAAGAGAATGCAAGGCTACAACGCACTTTGGCTACCGGGAACTGACCACGCATCCATTTCTACTGAAGCAAAAGTAGTTGAAAAGCTTAAAAAAGAAGGCGTTAAGAAGAGCGATTTAACAAGAGAAGAATTTTTGGAAGAAGCTTGGGACTGGACTCATAAGTACGGCGGAAATATCAAAGAGCAGCTAAAAAAATTAGGTTCATCATGTGATTGGTCTCGTGATAGCTTTACGCTTGATGAGCACTTAACAAAAGCTGTTTATGAAGTTTTTGAAAGATTATATAAAAAAGATTATATTTATAGAGGCATGAGGATAGTTAACTGGTGCCCACACTGTCATACAGCTGTATCAGATACTGAAGTTATTCATGAGCCACAAGAAGGAAAGATGTGGTATATAAAGTACCCATACTCAGATAAGACTGGCTTTGTAACTATTGCAACTACTAGACCAGAGACGCTTTTAGGTGACTTAGCAGTAGCTGTTAATCCAGACGATGAAAGATATACTGATTTAGTTGGCAAAACACTTGATTTACCATTAACAGATAGACAAATACCAGTTATTGCCGATGAATATGTTGATTCATCCTTCGGTACAGGCTGCGTTAAGATTACGCCATCACATGACCCTAACGACTTCGAAGTAGGTGCTAGACACAATCTTGGTCAACTAATCGTTATAGATGAAGATGCTAAAATAAATGAAAATGGCTACGCTTACAAAGGACTAGATAGATACGAAGCAAGAGAGAGAATAATCAAAGACCTTGACGAACAAGGCCTACTAGTAAAGGTAGAAAAACACGAAAACTCTGTTGGTCACTGCGAAAGATGCAATACCATCATCGAGCCACTAGCCTCACTTCAATGGTTCGTTAAGATGGAAGAGATGGCTAAAAAAGCGCTCGAAGCATATAGAGAAAACAAAGTAAATATAATTCCTGAAAGATTTGGTAAAATTTATGAAAATTGGCTTGAAAACATCAGAGACTGGTGTATTTCCCGTCAACTATGGTGGGGACACAGAATCCCTGTTTACTATTGTGATGATTGTGGCGAATACATTGTTAGCAAGGAAAAACCAGAAAAGTGCGACAAGTGCGGTTCAGAACATTTAAGACAAGATGAAGATACACTTGACACTTGGTTCTCATCAGCTCTTTGGCCGTTCTCAACACTTGGCTGGCCTGATGTAGATTCAGAAGATTACAAGAGATTCTTCCCGACAGACTTATTAGTAACAGGCTACGACATTATTTTCTTCTGGGTAAGTAGAATGATATTCTCATCCCTTGAACAAACTGGCGAGGTACCATTTAAAGACGTCTTATTGACTGGACTTATCAGAGACGCACAAGGAAGAAAGATGAGTAAGTCGCTTGGTAATGGTATAGATCCAATACAAGTTATCAGTGAATATGGTGCCGATGCGCTAAGATACTCACTAATTACTAATAACGCTCCAGGTAATGATATTAAATATAGCGTTAAAAAAGTTGAGCCACAAAGGAATTTTGCCAATAAATTATGGAACGCATCAAGATTTGTTCTTATGAACCTTGATGATAGAGATGACTATAGCGCCCGCTACGACAAATTAGAAAGAGAAGATAAGTGGATAATCTCAAGACTAAAAACTGTTGTAGACGAAATCAACAATAATCTTGATAAATACGAGATAGGTATAGCAGCTGCTAAAGTACAAGACTTTATTTGGGAGGACTTCTGCGACTGGTATATAGAACTTGTTAAGACAAGATTATACGATAGAGACAATATTAACGCACAAAACGTTATTTTATATATCTTAGAAAATATATTAAAGATACTTCATCCGTTCATGCCATTTATCACAGAAGAGATTTGGAGCTATTTACCAAATAGAAAGACTCCACTAATCATCAGCGATTGGCCAAAGGATATAAAATATTACGAAGAAGAGCTAAATGATTTAGAACTAATCAAAAACGCTATCAAGGCAATTAGAAAGATGAAGACAGATATGAACATCGAGCCTTCAAAGCACTTCTCAATGCTAGTTTATCCAAATGACGAAGCAGCAGGAAAACTTTATAGCGACAGTGCTAATTATTTTAAAGACCTTGAAAATATTGACAAAATCACTATACTTGACAATAAAGACATGATCAATAAAGATTTTACATCCATAATGATGACAAATGCGGAAATTTTCTTCCCATTAAACGAGTTAATAGATTTTGAAAAAGAAAAACAAAGACTTAAGGAAGAAAAAGAAAAATTAGATTTTGAAGTAGAAAGACTTGAGAAAAAACTTTCGAATGAAAAATTTGTTAGCAAAGCACCAAAAGATGTTGTTGACAAAGAGAAAGAAAAATTAGAAAATTACAAGGACTTATTAGATAAAACTATAAAGAGACTAGAAGAACTAAAGTAGGTGAGAGATGTATAAAGAAAATAAATTAAACAAAACTGGTATAGACATCAATAAAGCTTCGTGGCTATATACAGTACTTTTTATTGCATACATCTTCCTAGGCTCAATGCTTCAAACAGTAGACCTTTACCTAGGTTTATTCGCAGGCGAAGTGCTGATACTTTTAGTTCCAGTCTTAGTTTATGTTAAGCAAAAGAAAGTTAATTTCAAAAGATATTTTAGACTAAATAAAATCACAGGCAAAGAAGCACTTACATCAGTACTTTTAACACTTTTAGTTTATCCACTAGTTGGAATAAGCTCGGCACTTTTAATCAAGTTCTATAGCCTATTTGGCGAGGTAAGAGTGCCTCAAATCAATGTCAAATCAGGCGGACTATCAAGTATATACAGCGTTTTAATTATAGGCGTGCTACCAGCCATTTGCGAAGAATTTTTCGTAAGAGGCCTTTTGAGCGCACCAGCAAAAAAATCAAAGGGAAGGAAATTCACATACTTTTACACAGCACTACTATTTATGCTAATGCATGTTAATCCATTCAACATAGTTGCGCCATTCATATTAGGCTATGTATTTTCAGTTTTAAACGAAAAAACAAATTCACTTTACTCGTCAATGCTTGGCCACTTCACATTCAATACTTGCTCAGTCATACTTAGCATATTCCAAAAAGATTTGCTAGATAGCGCATCAGGTAGCGATATGAACGTATTAACACTAGGCGAAGCCGATTTAAATATAGGCTTATTACAAGGAGTTTTCATGGTACTCATAGCCATAGTGATAATTTTCGTCCTATATAGAGTTTTATCAAAAATGAAGGCAAAAGAAGTGACAGAAGATGTAGACTGCACTTTGGATGTAGAAGCGCCAGCAAAGTTCTCATACCTGCCACTAGCCTTTAATATACTGATTTGGGTCATCATGGCAGGATTGCCTCTACTTATGTCACTAGGCATGATAAAAAATCTAAGCTTATAATATTAAGAAAAACTTAAATAAATATTAAAAAAGTCTTGACAATTAAATCAATTTATAGTATCATAGACTAGTCAGCACAAGCTGACTAGTGTGCCCAGATAGCTCAGTCGGTAGAGCAGTAGACTGAAAATCTACGTGTGGCTGGTTCGATCCCGGCTCTGGGCACCACTTGCGGAAATGGCTCAGTGGTAGAGCATCGCCTTGCCAAGGCGAGGGTCGCGAGTTCGAATCTCGTTTTCCGCTCCATTTTTTTGGCGGCATAGCCAAGTGGTAAGGCACAGGTCTGCAAAACCTTGACCACCAGTTCAAATCTGGTTGCCGCCTCCACAAACTTGAAGCGTGTTTGAAGCACGCTTCTTTTTTTGCGCCTAAATTGCTTTTTGTGATATAATTATCTTAGGTGATATAATTGATTGCTATAGTTGATAGAGCTTATTACGACTTATTAGCTGATAAGCTTAGTGAATTTAATATAAAAGCTTTTCCATCGTTTGAGAGCAAAATTTTGAAGGGTGCGGTGAAAACGCATCCTGACATGTCGCTGTTTAAGTTTGATGAGGAGACTTTAATTGCGAGCCGCGAATCGTTTGATTATTATAATGAAATTTTTAAAGGGACTAAGATAAATATCATCAATGCAGATGAAGATCCTCATGAAAAATATCCATCTGATGTTAAGTTCAATGCGCTTCGTGTAGGGGATCACTTGATTTGCAAAAAAGATGTTTGTGCTAAAAGCATTATAAAACGCCTTGATGAGGGCAAGATTATAAACTCGTCTCAAGGCTATGTGAAATGCTCTGTGATTGACATAGGAAGTGAATATTTTGCAAGTGATGACAAATATTTATATGAAATTATAAAATCTTTGGGCAAAAAATGCATTTTGCTAGACAAGGGTTTTGTAAAGATTAAAGATTATGACTATGGATTTATAGGCGGAGCAAGTGGATATGCGCGTGATAAGATATTTTTAACGGGTAAAATTATTAATGAGGCTAATAGGATTCGCTTAGAAGAATTTGCACGAGAAATCAATAAAGAATTGATTTATTTGACGGAATATGATATATTTGATATAGGAACTTTGATGATTATGGAGGAATAATATGCTAGTAAAACCATCGATATTGCCGGGTACTATGGAACTTTTACCTCATGAGCAATTAATTTTTAACAGGATGAAGGATATAATTAGAGAAACTTATGAACTTTTCTCTTTTTTACCTATTGATACGCCTGCTTTAGAGAAGACTGAGATACTTCTTGCTAAGGGCGGCGGCGAAACTGAAAAACAAATTTATAATATTGCAAATACTTCGACTGAGACATCTTTGCGCTTTGATTTGACTGTGCCTCTTGCAAGATACGTTAGTATGCATGAGCATGAGCTTAAATTTCCATTCAAAAGATATCAAATTGCCAAGGTTTATAGGGGCGAGAGGAACCAAAAGGGAAGATACAGAGAGTTTTACCAATGTGACTGCGATATCATAGGCGACGAAAAGCTTTCAAAATTCTACGATGCAGAGCTTGTTAAAATCATCAGTATTATATTTAGAAAGTTTGGTTTTGATAAATTCACTATCATGATTAACAATAGAAATATCATGAATGGTTTCTTAAAGAGTCAAGGTGTTGAAGATACTGTAGAGGCTGTTCGCGCGCTTGATAAATATGACAAGATTGGTAGAGATAGCCTTGAGGAGCTTCTTAATAATCAAGGTATAAAGGCTGATTCTGTTAAAAAGATTATTGATTTAATCGAGTTTGAAGGAACAAATGAAGAGACTATTGCTCACTTGGAAGGACTTGGTATTGATAACGAAATTTTCTTAAAAGGTCTTTCTGAGATGAAAGAAGTTTTGGAAAATATCAAATTATTTAATGTTGATAAAAATAATTATAAATTCACTTTAAAATTACAAAGAGGACTTGATTATTACACATCAACTGTAATCGAGACTGTTCTTGATGATTACAAGGAGCTAGGCAGTGTTGCTGGCGGCGGCAGCTATGAGAATCTTACTCAGTTCTACTCAAAGAGAGAGCTTCCAGGCGTTGGTATATCCATCGGCTTAACAAGATTATTCTTCCAATTGAGTGAAAAGAACATTCTTCCAAAATTTGAAAGTGAAGAAAAATCTTTCTTGGTTGCTCCACTTGATATTGACATGAGCTACGCCATAAGCGTGTTAAATGAATTACATGAGCTAGGCGCTCACTCTGAAGTGCTTTACTCCAAGATGAAGATGAAGAAAATTTTTGACTTTGCTGAAAGCTATAGCTTTGACTATATCATCTTCCTAGGACAAGAAGAACTTGAGAACAAGAAGTTATCGGTAAGAGACCTTAAGAGTAAAGAGAATATAAGCATTAGCATAGACGAATTGAAAACTTTAATAAAATAAATCAATCCCTATACGAATAAGTATAGGGATTTTTACATTTATTAAAGTACTACTTGAATGTAGCAGGTCTTTTGTGGTATAATAATTTTGAGGTGGTATGATGAAAAAACTTTTATTAATAGTTTTATCTGCTCTTATGTTTTTCATGGGTTTTAATTCTTATGCAAAAAACATTGATGAGTCAAAAATAAATAAAATATCTGGCCTTGTTAACTCTGATTTCGAGGATAAAGTGTTTGAATTACAAGGAGCTAAGAAGGACGCAGCGAAAGCTTTATTCATACCAGCAAGGGAGGTATTTACAAAGCTAAACTTTGATATATATTGGAACGGTGAGGACAAGTCTTGCTTTTTCAAAAAAGGTATAAAGAATATAAAGGTTAAGCTTGGATCGAAAAATTATATTACATCAAATAATAACAAGATCGAGCTTGATTATGCACCTATGCTCGTAGATATGAAGATGTATCTACCTATAGATGTTTTGTACTATTTACTTGATTATGATACATTTGTAGTCGCTGATACAATTTATATAAGAAATGCGATTGATGGCATAAAGACTGGTATAGTGAATGAGGCTAAGTACAGCCTTGCTTATCCAGTATTTTTCAGTACTGAAGATGTAAAGAGAGCATATAGAAATAAAATTAATGAACAAATCAAGAAATTTGTTGATGAGCACGTTGAAAAAGCAAAGAATGATGCTAAACTTAAGAAAATGTATTTTACTTATGATATAGCAAGGTCTGACGAGAGATTAGTATCTTTATGTTTTTATATCAACAGTGTTTACAATGATGACTCTACAAACAGCGAATTTTACACAAAGACATTTAACTTCAATAGTGCTGAAGAGATTAAATATGAAGATTTAATTAAAAAAGATCAAAATGTTAGAGAGACGATACTTGAGGATTTAACTAAGACTGAAGAAGAAAAGAACAGCATTAGAAATAATATCAAGAATTATTATATCGTTGATAATTCTATAATCTTGTATTATTACAAGGATACGATTGGAAGTTCCAATATAGGATCTCACTACGTTAGAAGTGAGGACCTAAAATTTTATATAAATGAGGAATATTTAAAATATTTTAATTAAAGGAGTGTAATTATATGAAGGTTGCATTAGTAATGGGCAGCATCTCTGATAAAGAGGTTGTTGAAAAATCACAAAAAGTACTTGATGATTTTGGGGTTGAGTATGAGACAAGAGTTATCTCAGCTCACAGAACACCAGAAGTAGCATTTGATTTTGCTAAAAACGCAAAAAACAATGGTATCGAGGCAATTATAACATTTGCAGGTAAGGCTGCACACTTAGGAGGAGTCATAGCAGGACTTAGTACTTTACCAGTTATAGGAGTTCCTGTAAAGAGCTCTTTAATGGATGGACTTGATTCACTTCTTTCAATTGTTCAAATGCCTAAGGGCGTTCCAGTTGCTACAGTTGCTGTCAATGGCGCAGAAAACGCAGCAATACTAGCAGTTCAAATCTTAGCCATTAAATACGATGAACTTGCTAAGAAACTTGAAGATTACAAGGTTAAGATGAGAGATGACATCGTTAAAATCGATGCAGAACTTAATAAGTAGGTAGAGCTATGGGATTAACATATAAAGACGCTGGTGTAGATAAGACTAAGGGCTACGAAGAAGTAAAACTTATCAAGAGCCTTATCAAATCTACAAACAGAGACGGAGTTTTAAACGATATAGGAAATTTTTCAGGTTTATTCAAGATAGATCTTAAAAAATATGATAAACCAGTATTAGTAAGTGGTACAGATGGTGTAGGAACAAAATTAAAGCTCGCATTTATCTTAGATAAGCACGACACAATCGGTATAGATGCTGTGGCAATGTGTGTTAACGACATAATTTGTCAAGGCGCTGAGCCATTATTCTTTCTAGACTACATCGCTTCATCAAAGCTTATCCCTGAAAAGATGGCTGAGATAGTATCAGGTGTTGCTGAGGGATGCAAGATGAGTCATGCTGCGCTTATAGGCGGAGAAACAGCTGAAATGCCAGGCTTCTACGGAGAAGGCGAGTATGATATAGCTGGTTTTGCTGTAGGTGTAGTAAATGAAGATAAAATTATAGATGGCTCAAAGATTGAAGATGGTGACGTTATCATCGGTCTTAGATCAAGTGGCGTTCACTCAAATGGTTTTTCACTAGTTAGAAAAATTATTTTTGATAATGATAAAGTTGATGTAAACAAAAAATATGACGGACTTGATGATACCTTACTAAATGTTTTACTTACACCAACAAGAATTTATTACGATCCAATGATGGACATCATCGAGCACGTTAATGTTAAGGCGATATCACACATAACAGGCGGCGGCTTCTACGAAAACATTCCTAGAATGATAAAAGATGGTTACACAGCTGTTATAGACCTGAAAGATTATGAAATACCACAAATTTTCAAATATTTAATGACTTGGGCTGACGTTCATATAGAAGAAATGTTCGGTACATTCAATATGGGCATAGGCATGGTCTTTGCTGTATCTAAGGACGAATTAGCAAAAACTGAAGAACTTCTTAAGAAACATGGCGAAGATTATATAATACTAGGCCATATTGAAGAAAAAGAAACTAAGGAAAAAATATGTTTAAATTTAAAATAGCCGTTCTAGCATCTGGTTCTGGCACTAATTTTCAAGCCATAATCGATGCAGTTAAAGAAAAAAAGCTTGATGCTGAGATAGTTTGCCTTATAAGCGATAGAAAAGCTGCCTATGCACAAGAAAGAGCTAAGGACAATGGTATTGATACCTACTACTTTAGTATTAAAAAATATGCTGACAGCGATGAATTTAATCACGCAATCGTAGAAGTGCTTGATAAGTACGAGCCAGATTTAATCGTACTTGCAGGATACTTAAAGATTTTATCACATGAATTTATACAAAAGTATAGAGGCAAAATCATCAACATACATCCATCACTAATACCAAAGCACTGCGGCGATGGTTTTTGGGGAATGAAAGTTCATGAGAGCGTTATAAAGTCAGGCGATGAGTATTCTGGAGCTACAGTTCATTTTGTTGATGAAGGAACAGATACGGGCAAAATTATTATACAAAGAAAAATCAAGCTAGCTGAGGACGAAACGGCAGAATCTTTGCAGAAGAGAATTTTAAATGAGATAGAACATAAAATTTTGATTGAAGCGATAGATAAAATAATAGGAGGCAAAATTGATGAAAAAAGCATTGATTAGTGTTTATGATAAAACAGGCATCGTTGAATTTGCTAAAGAACTAGAAAATTTAGGCTACGGTATAATTTCAACTGGTGGAACTTATAAAAAACTCATAGACGCTGGCTTAAAAGTAGAAGAAGTTACTGAAGTAACTAATTTTCCAGAATGTTTAGATGGCAGAGTAAAGACATTAAATCCATATATCCACTGTGGTATACTTTATAGAAGAGACTTAGAAGAGGATAAGGATTTTGTAAAAAAGATGAATATATCAGATATTGACATCATAGTTAACAATCTATATCCATTTGAAGAATATGTTAATGACCCAAGCAAAACTCACGAAGAAATTATCGAAAAGATAGATATAGGCGGACCATCTATGATTAGAGCGGCTGCTAAAAACTATAAATTCGTGACAGTTATCATGGATCCAAGCGATTTTGATCTAGTATTAAAAGAACTAAAAGAAAATAAAGAAACATCTCTTAAGACAAGAGAGTATCTTGCTGGAAAAGTATTTAACTACACAGCTTATTATGATTCACTAATCGCTGCTTACTTTAATAAAAAAGAAGGAATTGATTTTCCTGAGTATTATACAAAAGGCTACAAGAAGATTAGTTCACTTAGATATGGCGAAAACCCACATCAAAAAGCAGCTTTCTATAAAGAGTCAAAAGTTGAAGAAGGCTCTTTAGTATCAGCTAAACAGCTTCATGGCAAGGAATTATCATTTAATAATATTAACGATGCTAATGGCGCTTTAGAAACATTAAAGATGTTTACAGAAAAACCAACAATAGTTGCCGTTAAGCACACAAACCCATGTGGCGTTGGTTCAGCAGATACTTTAGCTGAAGCATTTAGAAAGGCTCGTGACTGTGACGACCAATCAATCTTTGGTGGCATCATAGCATCAAATAGAGAGATAGATGCTGAAACAGCTGAAGAGATGAGAGACATCTTCTTAGAAGTAATCATGGCTCCATCATATACAGAAGAGGCCTTTAAAATATTAACAGACAAAAAGAAAAACAGAAGAATATTAACAATTGAAAATATTACAAATAATGAGTACACATCAAAGGATATGAAAAAGGTATTATCTGGAATGATATTACAAGACAGAGATACAGAACTTTTTGAAGACTTTGAATGTGTTACTGATAGAAAACCAACAGAAAAAGAAATAGAAGACCTTAAATTTGGCTGGAAAGTAGTTAAGAACTGCAAGTCAAACGCAACACTACTTGCAAAAGACTCAGCTACAGTCGGCATAGGTCTTGGCAGCGTAAATAGATTCTTCACTGTAGAAAGATCAGTTAAGATGGCGGGAGACAAAGCAAAAGGAGCAGTACTTGCATCAGATGCTTTCTTCCCATTCACAGACTCAGTTGAATTACTTGCAAAACAAGGCGTTACAGCCATAATTCAACCGGGCGGATCAGTAGCAGACGAAGACGTTATAAAGTGCTGCAACGAACACAATATAGCAATGATATTTACTCATATGAGACATTTTAGACATTAGGAGGTAAAAAATGGAGAAGTTTTTTGAATTAAAGAAAAACGGAACAAACACAAGAACCGAGATAGTTGCCGGTATTACTACATTTATGACTATGGCATATATCTTAGTAGTAAACCCAATTATTTTAGGATCAACAGGCATGGATCAAAACGCAATTTTTACAGCGACAGCACTATCAGCAGCAATCGCTACATTAATCATGGCATTATACGCTAAATATCCATTCGCCTTAGCACCAGGTATGGGACTAAATGCATATTTTGCATACTCTGTAGTAGCTAACCAAGGACTTTCTTGGGAATTTGCATTAACAGCTGTATTGATAGAAGGTATTATATTTATCGCTCTATCATTTTTCAAAGGAAGAGAAGTAATTTTCGACGCTATACCATTGACACTTAAAAAAGCAGTTTCAGTAGGTATAGGCTTATTCATTTCTCTAATTGGTCTATCTGGATCAGGTATAATAGTTCACCCTGAAGGAACAATCGTTGGACTAGGAAACATTAAAGAAGGCACAGCATTACTAGCACTTATCGGTTTATTAATTACATTTATACTAGTAATTAGAAAAGTTAAAGGCGCATTATTACTTGGAATTATTTTAACAACAATTATCGGTATTCCTATGGGAATAACAACAATACCTGAAGGATTTAAAATATTCTCACTACCACCATCAGTTGAACCAATAGCGTTTAAATTTGATTTTTCACAAGTTTTCTCAACACAAATGTTTATGGCAGTATTAACATTCTTATTCGTAGATATGTTCGATACAGTGGGTACACTAGCAGGTGTTGCATCAAAATCAAATATGCTTGATAAAGATGGCAAATTACCTAGAGTAAGTAAGGCTTTCTTCGCTGACTCAGTAGGTACAGTAGTTGGATCTATGCTTGGTACTTCAACAGTAACAACATTTGTTGAATCATCAGCAGGTGTAGCTGAAGGCGGAAGAACTGGTTTAACATCACTAACAACAGCAGTTATGTTCTTACTAGCATTATTCATTGCACCAATATTTACACTAGTACCAGCAGCAGCAACAGCACCAGCTCTTATCACAGTTGGTATGTTTATGATGGAACCAATCATGGACATAGACTTTAGAGATTATACAGAAGCAATCCCAGCATTCTTAACTATAGCTATGATGCCATTTGCATACAGCATTGCTGAAGGTATCTTCTTCGGTATGATTAGCTACACATTATTAAAGACAATTGCTGGCAGATATAAAGAAGTTTCTCCACTTATGTGGATATTATCAATACTATTTGTATTAAGATATATATTTATAGTATAAATTAGTTTATTAAATCGATAAATGTGGTATATATAATACTGTAGATTATAAAATAAATTTATAATATTATAAAGGAGGTACAAATGAAAACAGACGTACAAATTGCTCAAGAAGCAAAAATGAAAGACATAACAGAAATCGCGGCACACTTAAATATTGACAACGAGGACTTAATACAATATGGTCACTACAAAGCTAAGGTAGACCTAAGAGTTTTTGATAAACTAAAAGACAAAAAAGATGGTAAACTTATCTTAGTTACAGCTATCAACCCAACACCAGCAGGTGAAGGAAAGACAACTGTTAATATCGGTTTATCAATGGCTTTAAACAAATTAGGTAAAAAAGCTATCTCAGCTCTAAGAGAACCATCATTAGGACCATCATTTGGCGTTAAAGGCGGAGCAGCAGGCGGCGGCTATGCACAAGTAGTTCCTATGGCTGATATAAACCTACACTTCACAGGAGACTTCCACGCAATAACATCAGCTAACAACTTAATCTCAGCTATGTTAGATAACCACATTCATCAAGGTAATGAACAAGGCATAGACGTAAGAAGAGTTGTTTGGAAGAGATGCGTTGACTTAAACGACAGAGCCTTAAGAAACGTTATAGTTGGTCTAGGCGGAAAACCTAACGGTTATCCAAGAGAAGACGGTTTTGACATAACAGTAGCTTCAGAAATCATGGCTATACTATGTCTATCAACTAGTCTTGAAAACTTTAAAGAAAGAGTATCAAGAGTAATTATTGCTTATAGACGTGACGGATCACCAGTTTATGTTAAAGACATAAAGGCACAGGGCGCAGTAACATTACTTATGAAAGACGCTATCATGCCAAACTTAGTACAAACACTTGAAAATACACCAGCACTAATCCATGGTGGACCATTTGCTAATATCGCTCACGGTTGTAACTCAATTATGGCAACAAAACTTGGTATGAAGCTAGCTGATTACACAGTTACTGAAGCAGGTTTCGGCGCTGACCTTGGAGCAGAAAAGTTCTTAGACATCAAATGTAGATTTGGTGATTTAAAACCATCAGCAGCAGTTATAGTTGCTACAATAAGAGCTTTAAAACATCACGGTGGAGCTACAAAAGAAAATTATGATAAAGAAGATTTAGTGGCACTTGAAAAAGGCTTTGCAAATCTTGAAAAACACATAGAAAATATTAAGAAATTCGGACTACCAGCTATAGTTTCTATAAACAGATTCCCAAGCGATACTGAAAATGAAATTAAGTTTATTGAAGACAGATTAGCTAAGATGGGCGTTGAATGCTCACTTACAGAAGTATTCGCAAAAGGCGGAGACGGAGCATTAGATCTAGCTGAAAAAGTTATCAAAGTATGCGATGAAGGCAAAGCAAACTTCAAACCATTATACGATGTTAACCTTTCAATCAAAGAAAAACTTGAAATAATCGCTAAAGAAGTTTATGGAGCTGACGGAGTAGAATTTACTGTACCAGCAATGAAGAACGTCAAGAACTTAGAAAAATTAGGCTTAGACAAGATGCCAATCTGCGTTGCTAAGACACAATATTCATTATCTGATAACCCAGACTTACTTGCAAGACCTGAAGGCTTCCACATAGTAGTTAGAGAAGTAAAAGTATCAAATGGCGCTGGATTCTTGATAGCACTTACAGGCAGCATAATGACAATGCCAGGTCTACCAAAGGTACCAGCAGCAGACAACATTGACATATTACCATCAGGAGAAATAGTAGGATTATTCTAAATAATAATATAGAGGGGGAAAAGAAATGGCTTACAGTTCAAAATTAAAAAGCGAACAAACAGACGGCTTCTTCGAAGCAATCTTATCGCTGGAAACAATGGAAGAATGCTACAGATTCTTTGAAGACATCTGCACAATCAAAGAAATTCAAGCAATAGCTCAAAGACTTGAAGTAGCAAAACAACTTAAAGAAAACAAAACTTACAACGAAATCGAAGTAGCAACAGGCGCTTCAACAGCAACAATCTCAAGAATCAACAGATCACTTAACTATGGTGCTGACGGTTATAAGTTAATATTCAAGAAATTAGGCTTAGAAGACTAATATAAATAAGGCTCCTTTATGGAGCCTTATTTATTTACATATCTTAATTTTTTAGGGGGTACAATATGATTGATTGGTTTAAAGAATTTATAATTATGTTTAAAGCACATAAAGGTCAAAAAGATAAAGGAGGAGGGGCATATTTTTTACACCCACTAAGAGTATCTCTTAATATAAAAGACAAAAGAGCAAAGGTGATAGGCCTGATTCATGATGTGATTGAAGACAGCGATAAATATAAACTAAGTGATTTTAATTTTTTAGATGAAGAACAATTAGAGGCGCTTAAAACTCTAACTCATGATAAGTCTGTTCCTTATTTTGATTAAATAGATAAAATTAAAAAGAATCCATTGGCACGAAAAGTTAAGCTATCTGATTTGAAGGATAATATGAATTTAAAAAGACTTAAAGAAATTACCAAGAAAGATAGAGAAAGATTTGCTAAGTATGAAAAGGCGAGAAAAATACTTTTAGATGCAGAGGAATATAATATATAATTTATTTTAATTAAATTAAGAATTTAAAATATTTTTTCTTGATTTTTACTTTAAAGTATGTTAATATATATAGGTAAGCCGAAATGATGGAATTGGCAGACGTACAGGACTCAAAATCCTGCGGTAGCAATACCGTGCGGGTTCGACCCCCGCTTTCGGCACCAATATTATACTCTATAAACAAGTAGTTAAGCGCTACTTGTTTTTTTTGTGCAAATTTTAACTGAGTGTTAATTATATCTATTTTCATATAATTAAAAGAAAAAAGAGCTCTCGTTATTGAGAGCTCATCTAGTATCTAAAAACTATTTAATTATTTATCTAAAAATTCTTCATATAATCTTTGTGCTGTTTCTGTACCAGCTATACCGCCGATGGCTGTTTCTTTTAGTGCAACTGGTAGTTCTTTACCAACATTACCCATAGCGCCAACTGTTTCATCAAAAGGTATTAGTGCTTCAACGCCTGCTAGTGCAAGGTCTGCTGATATGATTGCGTTTACAACGCCTGATGCATTTCTTAAATTACAAGGGTACTCAACAAGACCACAAACTGGGTCACATATAAGTCCCATGATGTTTTTAAGTGCAAAGCTTGCCGATGTAAATATTTGTTCTATGCTTCCGCCTTTTAGTTCAACGATGGCTGCAGCAGCCATTGCAGCGGCAGCACCGCATTCTGCTTGACATCCGCCTTCAGCGCCTGATATAGTTGCGTTTACTGCGATTATCTCACCAACTGCTGAAGCTGTTAGTAGGGCATTAAATATTTCTTCGTCTGTGTGACCAAATTCTTCTTGCATAGTAACTAGTGTTGCTGGCAAAATTCCTGATGCACCTGCTGTAGGAGCGGCAACTATTCTACCCATGGAAGCATTTATTTCTGATGTAGATAAAGCTCTTGCCATAGCCTTATTGATTAACGAGCCAGATACTGAATTGCCGCTTTCGGCATATTCATTAACTTTAAAAGCGTTTTTTCCAGTCATTCCGCTCATTGACATGATTGGTGTTTCAAGTCCAGCTGTAGCTGATTTTTTCATAATTTCATAAGTTTTTCTTAAGTACTCATAAACGTCTTCTTTACTTAGCTCTTCAGCTTCCATCTCTTCTTGTAATTGTAATTCATATATTTTTTTATTTTGTTCTTTGCATGCGTCCATCATGCTTGAAGCGCTTGTATACATATTAATTATCCTCCTTAACAGGGTTTAAATACTTAACGAATAAGAAATCATCGATTCTACTAATATCATTTATAGTTGCTTCATCAAAGTCAGAGTCAAGTTCGCATATAAGTGTAGCGACTTTACCAGTTCTGTCTACATGTAAATCGGCAATGTTCATGCCTGATATTGCAAATGTAGCTGTGATTCTTGATATAATACCTTTTTTGTCAATGTACTTAGCAACTAGAGTAGGTTTTTCTCCTGAGAATTCAACGTCAGCGCCATTGATATCTTTTATAAGTATGCTTCCACCGCCGATTGAGCTGCCTTGAACATAGAAGTCATCGTGATCATCGTAATGAAAGACCATCTTAACTGTATTTGGATGAACATAACCAAGGTCTGACTTGATAAATTCATACTCAAGACCTCTTTCTTCTGCTATGTCGAATGAGTGTTTGATTTCTTCACTATCTGGATAGAAGTCCATAACCCCTGCAAGTAAGGCTTTATCAGTACCGTGTCCTTTATATGTTTCTCTAAATGAGCCATGTAAGTAGAAAGAGACTTTTTTAAATCCCTTTGGTGCTAGCTTCATTGCAATCCTTCCTAATCTTGCTGCTCCAGCTGTGTGTGAGCTTGAAGGACCTATCATAATTGGTCCTAAAATAGATTTTAAATTATAATTTTCCATTTCTTCTCCTCTTTTTCTTCTTTAATGTATTTAATACGAAGGCTACAATTAACGCTGAGAATATGTATGACATAATTATGTAGCTTGCTTTAATTATTAGCGGTGTACTTTCTTTTTTCTCAACTGAATCTGTTGTGTCTAGCATTTTTGAGTTATTGCTAGCCTTAATGCTTATGTGATCTTCATTTACATCACATTTAAAATAATTTTGAAATAATTTCATTATATCTTCTAAAGGAATTATAAGTGTATTATTATAAGTTATTGCTTCCTTTGTTAAGTGAACTTTTTCAGCTCCTAAGCTAGCCTCGTTTGTGCCTAGCTCAAGATTAATTAAATTACCAATAGTATATTTACCATTAGCCTCGTTTTTATAAACAAGATTTAGTGGTTTTATTATTTCTTCTAAACTTACATATTTAATTCCATCGATTATATATGCATTTTCAAGAGCGGCGCTCTTTGTGACATCGGTTTCATAACTTATATCAAATTTTTTAATATCGTCTGTTTTTTCTAAATTATTTATAATAAAAGATTTAGCTCCATTTTGATTGTTCTGTCCGTGATTAAAAGTCACTATGCCATTGTGAACAAGATATTTAACACCAAGACTTGGCTTAATGCTGTTAATATTTGAATTGATACTGATTTTTTTTGCATCAATTGTTAAGAATGAGGCGCTTTGACCCACTTCAATCGTTGATGCACTCATGTATTTATCCAAATTAAGTACTTTGTATGGCATGTAGCTTAATTTATTCGCTATCTCAATACTGTCTATGTCTAAATCTCTTGCTAGTCTGATATACTCTAGAAATGAGTTAACATTGACAGGGTAGAGCTTAGTCGATGTATTTGCAAGATTTGGGTTACTTGCAATAAGCGAATATTTTGATTTAATCATTGTAGATATATCTGAGTCATTAAGAGCATCATGTATAATGACATCCTCTTTAGTATTTAATATATCTTTGTACTGATGAATTTGGTAGAACATATTTGAGCTTGCAAGTTGAAGCTTTGATGTATTGTTATTATATTTTTTAACCACATCGATGTTGTCTTTATAATTTGTTAAAACAATGTATTTGAACGGATTAAATGTGTAATAAAGATTTTCATGTTCTTCATTATGTTTATTTATCAAGTTATTAATAGCAGAAATTTTATCTGGACCAGCAAATTCATTCATATCGCACAAGATAAAATGATTCTTGCTATCTTTGATAATATCCATAATTTGATTTACAGTTTGTATGATGTTTTCGTGTTTGATTTTGCTAAGCTTAATATAATATACAAAGTCATCATCATTAACAGATTTCATCGTATTTATTAAAAGATTAAGATCATTCGCTTCCTCTATAGATATTTTAACTCCAGCAGATTTTGCTTCTTTTTCCTTTAATATGGCTTCAACGATTTGTTTGATTGCTTTATCGTCATATTTGTTTTCATTTTCTTCAAGTATAGCTTTTTTAATACTTTCCGAATCTGTTATTGATAGGTAATCGTTAGTTGTTAAGATGCCCTCAACGCTCTTTGACCAAGCGTCGATATCAGCTGTGTTAGTTCTAACGCTTTTACCTATACCGTCAGCAGATTTCATAAGGTCAATATCACGTGATGCGTTAGTGCTATCTATATCGATAAACTCTCTTAGAAGCATTGCGCCTTCACCGTCTATCACTCTGTTGGCTTTAACTTCACCTTTAGTAATCTGTTTAATTTTTCCTCCGCTGATGGCAATATTATATTTATATAAAATTTCATTTCTAGCTGGATTAACTATATTAACATTTTTTATTGCCAGATCATAATTAAATACAAAGCTCGCCGTTTTATTAGGATCTTCACTTTCTTTAGTCTTTTCGCTCGCATAAACATTAAGGCTTGTAACGATTAAAGTTAAAAGCAATAAAAAAGAGAATAATTTTTTTGACAAATTAATCACCTCTGCTATATTATATACTAAATAATAGTATAAATAAAGCTTTTTTTACAATTTATGAAGAAATATTTATGAATTTGTTGTATAATATAGATAGAAGAGGAGGCAGAAAGATGATTTTATTATTAAATACTGACTTGATTAGATATAAAGCTTTGGGTTTAGATAAGCTTTATCTTGCATCTAAAAACTCAGCGGATATACTTAATGATTCGTTCTATGGTTCAAACTATCTTGCTAGTGAAATTTTTCACAGATTGAAAGAAGATTACAGAGTGATTTCATTTGCAGGCGGTTATGCTTCGATGAAGTATAGAAATTATTTAGAAAGCTATCTTTTGGATTATTATCTTATTAATATAAAGGATGAGGCAAGAACAGTTATCGATATAAAAGAAAATACTAGAACCACTAGAATTATTGAAAATGCTCCTCGAATTACAAGAGATGATGAACTTAATTTTATTGATAAATTTGATGATGTTCTTTATGACACAAGAGTTACAGTACTTATGGAAGATTTTGATAATAATATTAGCCCTGATTTTTATCAAGGGCTTATAGATGTTTCCAATAGATACATGAAAAAACTTTTCGCTTCAGCGTCAAAGAGTACGATGAAATTATGTATTGACTCAAACGTCTTTGCCATGTCCATGGATTATAAAGATTTAAGCGATATACTTAATCTAAGATTGAATTCACTTGACGATATTGTCAGTGTAGTTAAATTTATGGCGATAGACAAGGACAGAATCATTCTTATTAAATTCAATGACAATTTAATCATATTTACTAAGGATTGCTACTACTTATATGATTATGAGAAGAAGCCATTTATACACATAGACAAGAATATGGCTCTACTAGGACTCGCTATTGCTTTTGAAAGAAAATATGATTTAGATACATCACTTAAAATAGCAAGCAGCTTTTCGATTTTTAATAAAAAAGATAGTGCTGATTTTGATTTTTCTATCATTAAAAAAATTATGTCTGAAACTGATTTAATTAGGTACAGCTATGTTTATTAATAAATTTATTCACGCAGCAGATTTGCATCTTGGCTTCAAATATAAAAATAAAACGCTTGGATCAAGGTCTGACGAGAGAAAAAATGAGCTTTTCATAACATTTGAAAGGCTTATTAATTATGCGAATGAGAATAAAATCGATTTAATAATTATTAGCGGAGATTTTTTTGAAAGAGATGCTCTTACATATACCGAGACAAAGCACTTGATGAGCATCATTGATACTTACTACGGAAACATAGTTTTATCATGCGGCAATCATGATTTTTATAGCGATGATTATTTATTCAATAATTTTACTAAGAATCTTCATGTTTTTAAAACAAATAGCTTTGAGCGCATAGATATAGCTGATAACGTTGCTATATATGGTGCGTCTTGGATAAATGATCAAGATAATGGATTTGATGCTAATAAAATAAATCTTGATAAAGATAAATTTAATATAGCTAGCCTTCATGGCGACCTTAATGATGGTAAGTACAAGATAGATATAGAGCCTCTTTTAGCATCAGGTTTTGATTACATCGCCTTGGGACACATACATAAAAAAGGACAAGTGGCAGATAAGACTTTTTATGCAGGATCACTTGAGCCGCTTGACTTTGGTGAGCTTGGGGAACATGGCTTTTATGAGGTTGACACACTTAGTGGAGACGCAAAATTTGTGCCCTTTGCATTAAGAGAATTTATTATAAAAGAAATAATAATTAAAGAAGACGATGAATTTCTTGATATAATCACAAAATTTGATGAGCTTATAGATAAGGATAAGAATTTCTATAGAATTATATTAAAGGGAAGCATAAGCGCTGAGCTAAATATAAATAAAATTATAAGCCTAGTAAAAGATAAATTTTATTATCTAGAAACTATCAATAATCTATCAGAAAGAGTTAGCGTTTCTAATGAAATCTATCAAAAAATACTTGAAAAGGCAAAAAATTATCCAGATGAAATTAGGCAAGATGCGATAAACATCGCGCTTAAGGCAATGCAAAGTACGGAGCACTACTATGAAGATTAAGAGAGTAGATTTAATTAATTTTGGTAAATTTAATAATTATCACCTAGACTTTGACGATTCATTTAATCTGATTTATGGGCTTAATGAGAGCGGTAAGTCTACTATGCATGCCTTTATCAGCTTTATGCTATTTGGTGTGAATAAGGCAAATACCAAGAGAAAAACTAAGATAAAAGATTATCTAAGATACAAACCAATAAACAAAAATGAGTATAGTGGCAGAATGATTTTCGAAAAAGATGGATTTAATTATGAAATATACAGAGATTTTTTAAATGATACTTATTTTGTAAGCAAAAACGGTCTTGACATCACTGAAGATATAAAAAAAGAAAATTCTATAAGCAATAAATCTATAGGAGAGATAATTTTAGGCTTTTCTCGCAATGTATTCACAGCTAGCACATACATTAGTCAGTCAAAGGATCTTTATTTTGATGATTTTGACGATATTAAAGAGCTTTTAATCAAGCTAAAGACAAATGACGAGGGTGAGTACAACTTAAGTGGGGCGAAAAATAATATTGATAATGAAATTGCCATGATTGGTACGGAAAATGCCAAAACAAAGGAGTTATATGCTCTTAAGAAAGAAATTACAAGCCTAGATAGAGATATATCTGGTCTTGAAGCATCACTTGAAGACACTATGACTATGCTTAATAAAAAAGATGATTTAAATAAAAAGAAAAATGAATTAATTTTAGAAAATAAAGAATTTTTATCTGAATACAATAAAGCTAAAGAATATTACAAAAAGGAAAATTTATTAAAGATAGAAGAGCTTAAAGAAAAGAAAAAAGATTTTTTAAAAAATGATAAAAATATTACAAGTGACGATTATGAAAAATTTAGCGAAATTACTAATAGGCTTGATGCTATAAATAATAATGAATCTAGAAAAAATGCGCAAAGAAAGCTATCATATGCATTTCTTTTATTAAGTGTATTTAGTTTTATATATTATTTTATTAAGTCAAGTGAAATTGCTTTTAATATTGGAGCTGCTTTTATAATAATTTTTCTTATAAGTTTTATTTTTGATAAAGTGAAGAAAAGTGATAAGGCTAAAGAAAAATTAATGATTGATAAAAAAGCTATTTTAGATAAATATAATATATCTAGCGATAGTGATTTCATCAGTGAATATAATATTGAAAGATCAAGTGAGATGAATCAAAACTATTTACAAAGCTTTGATGAATTTTTAAAAACATATAGCGAAAAGAATTTTGATGAACTAAGTGAAGAAAAAGTTATTGAATATTTAGAAAAAAACAATAAAGAGCTCTATGATAAGTACAAGAACTACTCCATAAGCGCTTGTGAAGATGAAATCACTAGGATTGATTTAGAACTAAGCTCTCTTGAGACTAAGCTTAATTATAATGACAAACTTTCACAAAGGGCCTACGAACTTGGCTTAAGACGCGATGAGCTTGACGCTAGAATGAAGGAGCTTTACAGAAGAAAAGGCGCCTTAAGTGCTGCGAGCGAGATAATTTCTAGTCTTATTAATGAAATTAATACTAGTTACATGCCAAAAATAATTAATTATGCAAATAAATATTTAGAAATGTTTTCTAATGATAAATATAATTTTTTCTTGCTCGATGAAAGTTTTAAAATTATGCTTAAAGACAAAAAAACTAGTCTTGTATATGAAGAAGAAAACCTTAGCAGACAAGTCTTATCTATGTCATACCTTAGTCTAAGACTTGCTCTTGTTGAAGCGCTTGATATTAATCTATCACTTATTTTTGACGAAAATTTAGTATTTTTTGATGAAGAGCGTATGAGAACCGCACTAAAAGTTTTTGCCTTTTTAGCAAAAGAAAAGCAAGTATTATTATTTACGAGCAGTAAAGACGAAAAAAGTGTTCTCTCAGAGCTTAATCTGTGTTATAATTATATACAGTTATAGAGGTGAGAAAATGATTTATGCTATAGGCGATTTACATTTAGATTCAACAGACTTAAAACCTATGAGTATCTTTGGCGGCAACTGGCAAGATCATGACAAGAAAATCAAGGCAAGTTGGCTTGAGAACGTCAAGGAAGACGATTTAGTTTTGCTACCAGGCGATACATCATGGGCAATGAGATTTAGTGAAGCTATAGACGATTTAAAATTTATAGATGAATTGCCGGGCAAGAAACTTATTAGCAAAGGCAACCATGATTATTGGTGGACAAGCATATCCAAGATGAATGGCTTTGGATTTAAATCAATTCACTTTTTGCAAAATGATTCATATACTTATAAAGACTTTGCCATCTGCGCTACAAGAGGCTGGATGCAAGAGGATAATGACAAGTATGACGAAGAAAATGATAAAAAGATAACTGATAGGGAGCTAATTAGATTATCTTTATCGCTTGAAAAGGCTGATAAAGATAAAAAAATTATAGTGATGCTTCACTATCCGCCATTTAATATGGATCTAGAGCCAAATCAGTTTCATGATCTCATGAAAGAAAATAATGTATATAAATGTATATATGGCCACTTGCACGCGGGGGGACATAGGTACAGACGAGAAGGCTTGATAGATGGCATTGATTACTCATTGGTCTCAAGCGACTACTTAAATTTTAAACTTAAATTGATAGAGAGGTGTTAGTATGAAGGTTATAGTTTGCAAAGATTATGACGAGATGAGCAAAGAAGCTGCTCAAATATTTATTAAACAAATTCAAGAAAAACATGACAGTGTATTAGGTTTGGCAACAGGATCAAGCCCTATCGGCATGTATAAAGAGCTTATCAAAGCAAATAAAGAAGGCAGTATTGATTTTAAAGATGTAATTACATTTAATCTAGATGAATACGTTGGCTTAAACAAGGATCACCCAGCAAGTTATTATTATTTCATGAATGAGAATTTATTTGATCATATTAACATCGATAAAAAAAATACACATATACCACACGCCGAGGGAACAGACTTAGAAAAGACTGCAAAAGAATACGAAGAAAGTCTATCACATTATGAAATTGATATACAAGTCTTAGGCGTTGGTAAAAACGGTCACATTGGTTTTAATGAACCAGGAGACGACCTAAGCTCTGTAACTTATGTGCAAGAGCTATCAGAATCCACAAGGGTTGCAAACTCAAGATTCTTTGATGATATTGATGATGTGCCAAAATTTGCCATCACTATGGGGGTTGGCTCTATATTTAAAGCTAAAAAAATAGTTTTAATAGCAAGCGGCACTCAAAAGAGCTTCGCCATAGATTATTTATTAAATTCTAAAAAGATATCATCTAAGGTACCAGTGTCACTACTAAACTTACATCCAGACGTTACTGTAATCATAGATGAAAAATTAGCAAGCTTAGTTATAAAATAATGATAGAAAGAGAAAAAGAAGTAAAAGTTTTTAATCTTGACTTAGATGCTCTTAAAAGGAAACTTTTATCAAAGGGAGCAGAACACTTAGGAGAAGAAAAACAAATAAATCACATACTAAAAGTTGATTTAGATGAAAATTCAAAGCTAAAGTCACTTCTTAGATTAAGAGAAGTATATAAAAGTGGCGAAGAAGCTTTTTATTTAACATACAAAATTAAAGGCAAGGACACAGGCGGCTTAAGAAACTCAGAAGAGATTACAAGCGAGATAAAAGATAAAGACTCTATGCTTAAGATACTTGAAATGCTTGGCGTAAGTGTAATTGAATTAAATTACAAGACAAGAGACTCATACCTTTATAAAGATGCACGCTTTGATTTTGATGAACTTGATAAAAAAACATTTGATGTGCCTTATCTTGAAATTGAAGTAAAGAACGATGAAAAACTTGAAGAAATCATAAAAGAATTTAATATTGACAGAAAAAATATTACGACGAAAAATATTACAGAATTAAGGAAAAACAAAGATGAAATTTATTAAAGATAATGCTATAGATATAATTATCGCTTTAGTCTTAATAGCTTTAAGTCTAGGGATGAATTTTGGCTTAATGAAGCTAAACAAAGGCTTTAACGAATATCTTGTAATACTGCTGTTTACATATATAGCTGTATTTGCGCTAGATATAAAATTTTCGGTGCCGAGCGTTTTATTGATATTTATATTAAATTTATTATTTAGAAAAAATTTAAATTTTGACATGAGAACGCTTATGATATTTATAGAAGTAGTTTTTGGCTCTGCTATTGGATATATAAGCCATAAAAAATTTAATATATCATATATATTTTCACTTCTTGTATCTATAGTCATTTCAAAGATACTTAGCTATATCATAGCGCTAATAATTGCAAACGCAGCTCATATATATAATATAGATAGAATTATAAAAGTAAATTTAGTAGCATCACTCTTAAGCATAACAGCTTGTCTAGTTATAGTGCCGCTGCTTGTTTATACAAAAGAGAATTTCACATATCTATAGGAGGTTAAGATGATACTAATAAAAAATATCAAGTATATTGACGTAGAGGAATCAATTGTTAAGGGTCCTTGCGATATTTTAATCGATGGCAATAGAGTTAAAAAGATTGCTGATAATATTGAAGAAGCGGGCGCTCATGTCATAGACGGCGCTGATAAATTATTAATGCCAGGCCTATTTAACACGCATAACCACGTAGCTATGAGCGTTTTTAGAAATTACGCTGATGATATGGAGCTAATGGATTGGCTACAAAATAAAATTTGGCCACTTGAGTCAAAACTTACTGCTGAAGATATTTATTGGGCAAGTCTATTAACATTCATAGAGCTTGTAAAAACTGGAACAACAGCCTTTAATGATATGTATATGTTCTGCGAAAGAGTCTTTGACGCAGCTAGTGAAATAGGTATGAGAGGCCTTATCGCAAGAGGTATGACAAATGATGCTTTTAATAAAGAGAGAGAAGCAAACATCAGGGATATGTATGAAAAGTATCATCAAAAGGATGGCCTATTAAGATTAGCCATCGCGCCTCACGCTATATACACAACTGGACTTGATTATTTAAAGAGCTGCATAGACCTAGCTAAAGAATTAGATTTAATCATTCATACTCATGCGAATGAAACTTTAACTGAAGTAAATAATTCTTACAAGGAATATAGAAAGAGCCCTATAAAGATATTTAAAGAGCTCGGAATGTTTGATCAAAAAACAATACTTGCTCACTGCGTTCACTTGTCTGAAGAAGATATGGATATAATTGCAAAAAATAATGCACTAGTAAGTTTAAATGTATCATCAAACATGAAGCTTGCAAGCGGTATACCTGATATTAAGAATATGTTTGTGCGCGGCGACAAGCTAGCCATAGGTACTGACGGGGCTAGTTCAAATAATATGCAAAATATGTTTACTGAGATGAGAGCGGTTTCACTAGCAGCTAAGGCTCGCTCGCTTGATCCAAAGGTAATGAGTGCAGGAGAAGTACTTAAGCTAGCAACTATAAATCCATATAAATATATATTTGATGAAGATGTAAACATAAGTGAAGGATCACTTGCAGATTTAATTCTAATAAATCTTGACAATACAAATTTAAAACCACAAAATAATTTAATTAGTGCTATGGTTTATTCGATGAACGGAAGTGAAGTTGATACGACTATAATCAATGGCAAGATAATTATGGAAAATAAAAAAATTAAAGGCATAGATGAGGATTTAGTTGTAAGAAAAGTTGAAGAAATTATTAAAAATATCTAGGGGTTGATGAAATGAAGTGGAGAGGCAGAGAGAAATCTACTAATGTTAACGATAGAAGAGCTCAATCTGGCGGCATGCCAAACTTTGGCGGATTCAAGATGGGTACAGGTGGAGTAATACTTTTACTGGTACTATACTTAGTATTTGGCGATGGTATCTTTGGCGGCCCAAGTGGTCCTGGAGCTGGCATACAAAATGGTCAAGGCACGCCGATAACAAGTGAAAAAGAAGAAGAGTATAAAGAATTCATCTCAGTTGTTTTAAAAGACACCGAAGATGTTTGGCATGAAGTATTTAAGGACAATGGCTTAGAATATGAAGAACCACAATTAACACTATTTAATGGTAGCATTAACTCTGGATGCGGTTTTGCATCTGAACAGATGGGCCCATTCTATTGCTCTGTCGATAAAAACATCTACATAGACCTTTCATTTTTTGATCAGCTTAAAAATGAATTCGGAGCAAAGGGCGATTTCGCCATGGCCTATGTATTAGCACATGAAGTTGGTCATCACGTACAAAAATTATTGGGTACTCTTGATAAAGTTCATGCATTACAAGGAAAAATTTCTGAAAAAGAATATAATAAATACTCTGTTAAGCTTGAATTGCAAGCAGATTATTACGCTGGAGTCTTTGCAAAGCACATACAAGATAGAGGTATCTTAGATGAAGGCGATTTTGAAGAAGCGATAAACGCCGCATCAAAGATAGGAGATGACACACTTCAAGAGAAATATCAAGGAAGAGTAGTTCCAGATAGTTTTACACATGGAACTAGCGAGCAAAGAATGAAGTGGTTCAAAAAAGGCTTTGAAAAAGGCACTATTCAAGACGGAGATACTTTTAACGGAGAAATTTAATAAATAAAGGAGATTTAATATGGATAAAAAAATAGCATTTAGCGCTATACAGCCATCAGGTGATTTAACTATAGGTAATTATTTAGGCGCTTTAAAAAATTTAGCAAAACTTCAAGATGATTACAATTGCTTATATGCAGTTGCTGACCTTCACAGTATAACTGTACCAAAAGTTCCAAAAGAACTTAGGAAGAAGACTTATGAAATATTTGCGATGATGTTAGTTAGCGGCGTTGATCCAGAAAAAAGCGTTTTGTTTGTTCAATCGCATGTACCTGAACACGCTATGCTTGGATGGATACTTGATACCATCTCATATATCGGTCAGCTTAATAGAATGACTCAATATAAAGATAAGTCCAAGAAGTCTCCTGAAAATTGTAACGCAGGATTATTAACATATCCAGTACTAATGGCGGGCGATATACTTTTATATCAAACAGATTTAGTACCAGTTGGCGAAGACCAAACACAGCACATGGAGCTAGCAAGAGACTTAGCAATTAGATTTAACAGCAAGTACTCAGACACATTCAAAGTGCCTGAAGCCTACATCGCTAAGACAGGAAAAAGAATTATGTCGCTACAAGATCCGACTAAAAAGATGAGTAAGTCAGATGAAGATCCAAACAGCTTTATTTATATCATGGATAGCAAAGATAAAATTTACTCAAAAATCAGAAAAGCTGTTACTGATAGTGAAGCAAATTTTGCTTATGACCCAAACAGAGCCGGTTTATATAATCTTATAAATATTTACAGCTCATTCACTGGCATGAGCACTGATGATATTGTTAAAAAGTATGATTCACTTGGATACAAAGAATTCAAAGAAGATTTAGCTGATATTATTTATGAAGATTTAAAAGATTTTCAATATAATTTTAATGAAGTTATTCAAGATAAAGAAGGTCTTGAAAAGCTTATGGCGCAAGGAAGAGATAAAGCTAGATACCTTGCTAATAAGACTTTAAGAAAAGTTATGAAAAAAGTTGGCTTTGTACAAATATAAGGAGTTAGCTATGAAGATATTAATTATAGGCAGCGGCGGACGAGAGTATGCCATCGCTTCAAAAATTAAAGAAGAAGATAATTCTGTAGAAATTATTTTTGCTCCAGGAAATGGAAAAACTGAGAGTGAATTTAAAAATATTGACATAGGAGTCATGGATTTTGATAAGCTAATTAATTATGCTAAGGATAATAATATTGACTATACTATAGTCGGACCAGAAGATCCACTATGTTTTGGCATAGTCGATAAATTCGAGGCAGAAGGACTTAAGATATTTGGGCCAAAGAAAGAAGCTGCCATGTTTGAGAAGAGCAAGGCATTTTCAAAGAGGTTTATGGAGAAATATCATATAGCTACCGCTAAGTATCTTGAGACTGATAGCATTGATGAAGCAAAGAAATATGCTTATGAACTAATTAATAAATCAAAAGTAAATAAAGTAGTACTAAAGTATGATGGACTTGCTCAAGGTAAAGGAGTTATCATAGCTTCAAGCGTTGATGATATTGATGAAGCTCTTAATGAATTATTACTAGATAAAAAATTTGGTGATGATAAGATTATAGTCGAAGAATATATTGACGGCTTTGAAACATCTGTTCATGTACTTATTTCAAATGGAGAATATATAATGCTTCCAAGCGCTAAAGACCATAAAAAAGTCTATGAAGGTGAAACAGGTGAAAATACTGGTGGCATGGGCTCATACTCACCGAACCTTATGGCACTACCATATTTAAAAGATATAGAAGAAGAACTGGTTAAGCCATTCATCAAAGGTCTTAAAGCAGAGGGCATTGACTATAGAGGAGTATTATTCGCAGGTCTTATGATAAATTCTGATGGAATAAAAGTTTTAGAGTTTAACACAAGATTTGGAGATCCAGAAACTGAAGTTATCCTAGAAAGAATTGACTCGTCGCTATTAGATGCACTTATTAAGACAAGTGAAGCAAAACTTAATGAATATAAATTAAAAGTAAATGATAAAAAGATAGTTAATGTAGTACTAGCATCTGGTGGCTATCCAGCAAAGTATGATAAAGGCTACGAAATAAAAGGCTTAGACAAATTATCAGAAGGTATTAAAGTTAATTACGCAGGCGTTAAGGCAAGTAGCAAAAAGCTATTGACCAATGGCGGCAGAGTATTAAATATACTTTCTAAAGCTGATACATTTGAAGAAGCGTATAAAAAAGTTTATGATGAGATCCAAAAGATTTCATTTGATAAAATGCATTATAGGAGGGATATTGGTCCAGTGGTTAAGAGAGTTTATGTTTGTAAAAAAGATGAATTTGATGCTGAGTCAAATGGTTTAACAAGAGAGATTAAAGATTTTCTTAAGATAAATATTGACTCAATCAAAGTTTATAACAGATATGATATTGAATTACTTTCTGATGAAGAAATTAATAAGATATCAAATACTATTCTATGCGAAAAACCAGTAGATAATATATATTTATTGGATGATGCTTTAGAAATGGAAAAGAACTTGAAGAATGCCTTTGTTGTTAGATACAAAAAAGGACAATTTGATCAAAGAGAGCAAGGACTAAAGGATACAATCAAGGTTACTCTTGGTAAAGACGATGTTTTAGCAAGATGCGAAAAAGTTTATGACATCAAAGGAGATGTATCTGAAGAAGATATTAAAAAGATTAAAAAATATCTTATAAATACTGTTGACCAAGCAGAAGGAGTATTGATTGGCATACCAACAACACTTAAGGAAAGCTTCGACATGAATATCGAGTCAATAGTTTATGATGGATTTATAAAGCTTGGTGACGAAGGATTAAAAGATTTCCATGAGAAAAATTCTCTTGCCATGTCTATAGAAGACTTAAAAGTGTTCCAAGACTATTTTATCAAAGAAAATAGAGATCCAAGCCAAACAGAACTAAAATTAATTGATACTTATTGGTCAGACCACTGTAGACACACTACATTTAATACACAATTAACAAATATTAACTTCGAAGGGGAAAATGATTTCATAGAAGTAATTAGAAATACATTAAATGAGTATTTAAAAGCAAGAAATCAATTCTCTAAGAAAGATTTAACTCTTATGGACCTAGCAACTATAGTTACTAAAAAGCTTAGAAGCCTAGGCAAGCTTAATGACTTAGAAGTAAGTGAAGAAATAAACGCTTGCTCAGTAAAAATTAAAGTCAGCATAGATGGAAGACTTAGAGATTATTTATTAATGTTTAAGAATGAAACTCATAACCATCCAACTGAGATAGAGCCATTTGGCGGTGCTCAAACTTGTCTTGGTGGGGCAATAAGAGACCCATTATCAGGAAGAAGCTATGTTTATCAAGCAATGAGAATAACAGGGGCGGCAGACCCAAGAGAAGCTATTGAAGATACACTTGAAGGAAAACTTCCTCAAAGAAAGATAGTTTTAGACGCAGCTAGAGGATATTCTTCTTATGGTAATCAAATCGGTTTAGCAACAGGCTATGTTGATGAAGTATATCATCCTGGATATAAAGCGAAGAGGATGGAAGTAGGCGCGGTAATCGCTGCAGCACCTATGGAAAATGTTTTTAGAGGTGTACCAGCTAAGGGAGATATCATAATTTTACTTGGTGGCAAGACTGGTAGAGATGGTATTGGAGGAGCAACAGGAAGCTCTAAGATACAAACAGACAAATCAGTTGAAGACTCAGCAGCTGAAGTGCAAAAAGGCAATGCACCAACAGAGAGAAAGATTCAAAGATTATTTAGAATACCTGAATTAGCTAAAATGATCAAGAGATGTAATGACTTTGGCGCAGGTGGTGTCAGCGTTGCTATAGGTGAATTAGCTGATTCATTATTAATACACTTAGAAAAGGTACCACTAAAATACCAAGGACTAAGCCCAATGGAGATAGCTATATCAGAATCACAAGAGAGAATGGCTGTAGTTATCGCTAAAGAAAATTATGAAAAGTTTAAAGAATATGCAAACGCAGAAAACCTTGAATCGACAATAGTTGCCGAAGTAACAGATTCTGAAAGACTTATCATGATGTACAATGATATAGAAGTATGTAATTTAAAGAGAGAATTTTTAAATTCAACTGGTGCACCAAGAAAGCAAGATGTTATCTTTAAGCCAGAAGAAGCAGAATTATTTAATGAAGATTTGGCAGATGATTTCACAGTAGAATTAAAGAAGAGACTTGAAGATATCAATGTGGCATCTAAAAAATCACTTATTGAAAGATTTGACTCTTCAGTTGGCAGAGGCAGTATTGTTCAGCCACTAGGTGGCAAGAATCAACTATCACCAGAACAAGCTATGATAGCTAGAATACCAACAACTAAAGGCGAATCATCAACAGCAAGCATAATGACTTATGGATTCGATCCATATCTATCAGAAAAGAGTCCATTCTTCGGAGCTTATTATGCAGTAGTTGAATCACTTGCTAAAATTGCTTCACATGGAGCAAGTCCATTCAAGGCAAGATTAACATTCCAAGAGTATTTTGAAAAATTAAATGACGATCCATATAAGTGGTCAAAACCATTCGAGGCATTGCTTGGAGCGTTCAAGATTTGTAACGATTTACAAATACCTTCAATTGGTGGAAAAGACTCAATGAGTGGTACATTTAATGATTTAAACGTACCTCCAACATTAATTTCATTTGCAGTAACTACTATGAATATTGAAGATGTTGTAACACCTGAATTAAAGGGCAATATGAAGCTTGGCTTAATAAGAACTACTATTAATGATGATAATACACTTGATTTAAATGAATTTAAAAAGAATAGCGTTGAACTTGTTAGCTTAATTTCAAGAAAGAAAGTTAGAAGTGCAGTTGCTATCAATAGAGATACAACACTTCCTCTTCTTATGAAGATGGCATTTGGTAACGATATCGGCTTTAACATAAACATGGACGCTGACATCATGTTTAAAGAGCTTTACGGTTCATACATCGTTGAATACACTGAAGATCTACCAAGCATTGAATATCTTGGAACTACTAATACAGATGCAAGCATCATTATCAATGGCAGACGCATAGATCTTGAAGAATATAAAGAAGCTTATGAAAAACCGCTTCTTGATATATTTGGACAAGAAAATAGAGTGGCTAAAACAGAAAACAAATTTACAGAAAAAGAATTTGTACACAAATCTAAAAAACCGGTTGATGAAGTTAAAGTTATCATACCAGTATTCCCTGGAACAAACTCAGAATATGATTCAAAATACGCTTTCGAAAAAGAAGGAGCAAAGGCTGATGTCTTTGTATTCAATAACTTAGATAATGATCACATTGATAAATCAATCGATGAATTAGCAAAGAAGATCAAAGAAAGCCAAATATTATTTATTCCAGGAGGCTTCTCATTATCAGACGAACCAGACGGATCAGGCAAATTCATTGCCAATGTACTAAGAAATACAAAGGTTAAAGAAGCTGTAGAATATTTACTTGAAGAAAATGACGGTTTAATTCTAGGTATTTGTAACGGCTTCCAAGCTTTAGTCAAGACTGGATTATTACCTTGTGGTAAGATTAAAGACATAGACGAAGATGACCCAACATTAACATATAATAATATTGCTAGACACGTAGCAAGAATCGTTAAGACAAAGGCATTAACAACATCATCACCATGGCTTAAGTACATCGATAAAGATAAAATTTATAGAGTGCCTATATCACATGGCGAAGGAAGACTTTTAATTAATAAAGAACTTTACGAAAAATTAAGCGATAACGCTCAATTAGCTTTTGAATATATAGATAATCCTAACGGATCAAACTTTGATATCGAGTCAATGTTATCACCAGATGGAAAGATACTTGGCAAGATGGCTCACTCAGAAAGAGTTGAAACAGACACATTTAAGAACGTTTCTGACATTGAGATTCAAAATATTTTCAAAGCAGGCGTAGAATTTTTTAAGAAAGATTAATAAAATATTAATAAATCGTAAATTATTGAATAATACTTCCCGATGTGGTATAATTTAGGTGGTGATTTTCTATGGATGTAAATAAATCTTTTGCTTATGCAATTGAAAATGATGACGGCAAAACATTTGACAATATTTCAAGTGCGGATGTGATTATCTTAGGACCATCAAGGTCTGGCAAGACACCTCTTTGTTATTATCTTGCTTCTTTAGGATTAAACGCGATAAATATACCGCTTGTACCAGAGGTTGATCAATTTGATATGATCAAAGATTTAGACAGATCAAAAATGATTGGCCTTATACAAGATGAGGAGTATTTATCCAAAATAAGAAGAGAAAGAGACAAAGACTTAGGAATAACAGGCGTATCTAAGTACTCATCACTTGAGAGAGTGTTTTTTGAAAATGAATACGCTCGCGAGATGTATAGTAAATTAGGGATACTTGTTATATCCATGTATGGAAAATCAATAGAAGAAGTTTCTAATAGCATTGTTAGATATCTTCAAAATTAAAAAGCAATAGGAGGATACAGATGGAAAAGTATGTTTATAGCTTTAAAGAGGGCAATAAAGATATGCGCGATTTGTTAGGAGGCAAGGGAGCTAACTTAGCAGAGATGACTAATTTAGGCCTACCAGTACCTAACGGTTTTACCATTACAACACAAGCGTGCAACAGGTTTTATGAAGAAAATGAAGAATTATGGCAAGATTTAAAGGAAGAGATCAGAAAAGGTATTGAAAATGTTGAAAAGATCACAAATAAGGGCTTTTCAGATAAAGAAAATCCGCTACTTTTCTCAGTTAGAAGTGGTGCTAAAATATCAATGCCAGGCATGATGGACACAATATTAAATCTTGGCTTAAACGATGTGACAGTAGAAGGCCTTTCAAAGAAGACTAATAATGAAAGATTTGCCTACGACAGTTACAGAAGATTTATACAAATGTTTTCTGATGTTGCCATGGGTATCCCAAAAGTTGAATTTGATAAAATTTTAAACAAACAAAAAGAAAAAAGAAATATTGAAAGCGATATCGACTTAAATACTGATGACTTAAAAGAAATTGTTAAAGAGTATAAAGCAATTTATAAAAAATACATCGGAGAAGACTTCCCACAAGATCCAAAGGTACAATTATTTAACGCAGTTAGAGCCGTATTCATGTCTTGGAATACACCAAGAGCTAAGACATACAGAAAATTAAATGAAATTTCTGATACACTTGGCACAGCTGTTAACGTTCAAGAGATGGTATTTGGCAACATGGGCATGAACTCTGGTACAGGTGTTGCTTTCACAAGAAACCCAGCTACAGGAGAAAATGTTTTATTTGGTGAATTCTTAATCGATGCTCAAGGCGAAGACGTAGTTGCAGGTGTTAGAACACCAGAACCAATAGCTAGACTTGAAAATGAATTACCGAGCGTTTACAAAGAATTCAAAGAAACTGTTGAAAAGCTAGAAAAACATTATAAAGACATGCAAGATATTGAATTTACAGTTGAAAATGGTAAGCTTTTCATGCTTCAATGTAGAAATGGTAAGAGAACAACAAAAGCAGCTATAAACATAGCAGTTGATCAAGTTAATGAAGGCTTAATCACTAAAGAAGAAGCGATATTAAGAATCGAACCTAAGTCAATAGATCAAATACTTCACCCAACATTTGAAGAAAAAGATGTTAAGAGCAAAGAAGAAATTACAAAAGGTCTTCCAGCTTCACCAGGAGCTGCATCAGGCGTTGTAGTATTCTCACCAGATAAAGTTATCGAATATCATAAGAATAATCTTAAAACTATATTAGTAAGAGAAGAAACTTCTCCAGAAGATATAGACGGCATGGTATATGCTGAAGGTATATTAACAGCAAGAGGCGGTATGACATCACATGCTGCAGTTGTTGCAAGAGGTATGGGTAAGTGCTGTGTTGCTGGTTGTTCTGAACTAAGAGTAGATGAAGAAGATAAAGTAATTAGATACCATGGCGGCGAAATTAAAGAAGGCGACATGATTTCTATAGATGGTTCAACAGGCTATGTATACTTAGGAGAAATTAAAAAAGTTACACCTGAATTAAGCGGTAATTTTGCTAAGTTTATGGAATGGGCCGATGAATTTAGAACTCTAGAAGTAAAAGCTAATGCTGATAATCCAAGAGATGCTAAGCAAGCGCTTGACTTTGGCGCACAAGGCGTTGGTCTATGCAGAACAGAACACATGTTCTTTGATGATAAGAGAATTTTCCAAGTAAGAAAGATGATTCTTTCAAAGACATTAGAAGAAAGAGAAAAAGCTCTTGAAAAACTTCTTCCATATCAAAGAGGAGACTTTGAAGGTATATTTAAAGTAATGGAAGAAAAAGGAGTAGTTATAAGACTTCTTGACCCACCTCTACATGAGTTCCTACCTAAGACTAAAGAAGATATCGAAAGCCTTGCTAAAGATATGGGTATAACAACTCAAGTAATTGAAGACAGAATTGAAGATATGAAAGAGTTTAACCCAATGCTTGGTCATAGAGGATGCAGACTATGTGTTACATGGCCGGAAATTTATAAAATGCAAGTTAGAGCCATCATGGAAGCAGCTATAAACGTAAGCGAAGAAATCAAAAAAGATATCAAACCTATGATTATGGTTCCATTAATTGGCGAGTTAAAAGAACTTGAATTTGTTAAAGGACATTTAGTAGAAGAAATAAATAAAGTTTTTGATGAAAAGAACAAAAAACTTGCTTATGAAATCGGTACTATGGTTGAAGTTCCAAGAGCTGCGCTACTTGCTGACGAAATAGCAAAAGAAGCAGAATTCTTTAGCTTCGGTACAAACGATATGACTCAAATGACTTGGGGCTACTCAAGAGACGACTACGGTAAATTTGTTAACGCTTATATTGATAACGGTATTTATGAAAGAAGTCCATTTGACTCACTTGATACTGAAGGCGTAGGCAAATTACTTGATATGGCAACTAAGCTTGGCAGACAAACAAGACCAGATATACATGTAGGTATATGCGGCGAACACGGTGGAGATCCTAGATCAATCGAATTCTGTGACGCAATCGGACTTGATTATGTAAGCTGCTCACCATATAGAGTGCCAATCGCAAGACTTGCAGCAGCACAAGCAGCTATAAAGAGAAAAAATAAATAATATCAGTTTTGATATTTATTTAAATATTTAAAATAAAATTATGCCATATAGTATTTACTCCTAATTTAATATGTAGATATTATATGGCATTTATTTTCATATTTCGTTTATTAATAAGATAAAAATAAGGAGTAAAAATGAATCGTAATAAAAATATTTGTGCCTATAACATGGGAACAATATAGTGAGAATAGAAAGCGTTATGGGCATGTCTCTACTTGAGCATTGTACAATAATGAGGTGCTTAATTTAAAGAAAACCGAGGCTGAATATGATTTTCCATTAAGGAAAGAATTAATTATTGCAAATACTGAAAAAGAATTTATAGAAAAGAAACTTAGTGAAAAATTAAACAAAAATGTTATAATTATAGCTTTAAATTTTTCTGGCTCACAAAGTATGGAAAAAGCGAAAAACAATAAAATGCATCAAATTTTAGCAAAGTATAACGAAAAGTATCTTCAAAAGAATATGCATGAAAGCATCGAAGATCAAAAAGAAAGATATAAAGAACTATCCGATCTTGCTAAAGATGATGAAAAGTATCTTTTTGCAAATATTTACAGTCCTTTTGGAAAGGGCACTAAATCGTATGGATATTATAATGTAATGAATAACAATAAAAAAGCTATGGAATTACTTTCTGGCGCATATATAACAGATTTTATTAAATTTGCTCCTACTGATAAAGAGATTATTAGCTGCGGCATTTCTCAAGCTGATAGTACTAATAAAAAAGTTACTAATCTTTTAAAAAAAGAAAATATAAAATCTCAATTCCTTGGTCTAAAAGATGAACTATATACGCTTGGAGTTACAAAACCAATATTTATCTTACTTCATAGCGCTTTAAGAAGAAAACATATTTTAAACAAACTGAAAGAAATGTTTGGCGATGATACAGGTGTATACTATCTTCCTCATTATTCACCACAGCGTAAAAAAGTTGGTAGCAAAGAGTATGAAAATTATGAAGATATGTTTTGCGAAACGACAAGTCTTGTAATAGACGAAATAGAGAATAAATATAATAAATAATATTTAATATATATAATTTTTCATAAAAATCATTATGAGGCGGGCTTTGCTCGCCTTATTTTTATGCGTTTTATTTAATTATTTATATTTTACACCTTTATTAAAAATTATTTACGCAAACTAAAAATGAACTAAGTCATATTATTACTTCTTGACTTTAAGCGCCTAATGTACTATAATTGCAATAAGGAGTTGATTTAATGATTTCAAATTATTTTGACAAAAACAAAACATATTACATACATCATTTCGAAACACCTTTTGGCGAAATGACAGCAGCTGCTGATGATGACGCGCTAGTATATTTACACTTTGGTCATCAAAACATATTTGGAAGTAAAAAAGAAATTAATCACATTATAGATAAAACTCTTAAACAACTTAATGAATATTTTAATGGAGAAAGAAAAGAATTTGACATACCTCTTAAAGTAAAGGCAAAAGAGTTTCAAAACATGGCTTTAGAACAGATTAAAAACATAAAATACGGAGAGACATGTACATACGGAGAAATCGCTGAAAAACTTGGCAATAAGACATATTCACGTGGCGTAGGAGCTACTTGCAGAGGCAATACCATAGCTATAATTATACCTTGTCATAGAGTTGTTATGCTTAATGAAAAAGGTTACTATAACTACTCTGGAGGAAATGAAGTAAAGAAATCTCTTCTTGAATTAGAAGAAAAGTATGCAAATAATTAAATATTAATAAGGTAACAAGTTTTATGCTTGTTATTTTTTCATTTAAATGGGTATTAATCAAGTAAAGGAGTGATGTTATGAAAGATATCTTAGTAAATCGTTTTATTAAATACGCAAAGATTGACACAAAATCAAATGAGGAGTCTCAAACTTGTCCAAGCAGTCCTAAGATTATGGAGTTTGCTAAAAAATTAAGAGATGAACTTATTGAATTAGGCTTAGAAGATGTTGAATTAGATGAAAACTCTTATTTATATGCTACACTTCCAGCAAATACAGATGAAAAGAAGGATGTTTTAGGACTAATTGCACACATGGATACATCTCCTGACATGAGCGGTGAGAATGTTAAGCCAAGAATCGTTGAAAAATATGACGGCAAAGACATAGTTCTTAATGAAAAAGAAAATATTATTTTAAGTCCAAATGATTTTCCTGAGCTAAATGATTATGTAGGCGATGACCTTATAGTTACTGATGGTACAACACTATTAGGAGCTGATGATAAGGCTGGAGTTGCTGAAATTGTCACAGCCATGGAATATTTTATCAAAAATCCTGATATAAAGCATGGTAAGATTAGAATTGCTTTTACACCAGATGAAGAAATCGGTAGAGGCGCAGACCTTTTCGATGTCAAGAAATTTGGCGCAGATTATGCTTTTACTATCGATGGCGGACCACTTGGTGAGATTGAGTATGAAAACTTTAACGCAGCTTCTGCTAAAATTACTATAAAGGGTAGAAACGTTCATCCAGGCTCAGCTAAGAATAAGATGATTAACTCACAATTAGTGGCTATGGAGTATAACGCTATGCTTCCAGTTAACGAAAGACCGGAGTATACAGATGGCTATGAAGGCTTTATTTTGCTTACAAATATGAAGGGTACAGTTGAAGAAACACAAATGCACTACATCATTAGAGATTTTACTAAAGAAGGATTTGCTTCAAAGAAGTGCCTAATGAAAGATGCTCAAGACTATATTAACTATAAATATAATGACGCAATGGAGCTTGATATAAAAGATTCATACTACAATATGTATGAAAAGATTGAGCCAAGACTAGAGATAGTTGAACTTGCAAAGAAAGCCATGCTAAATGCAGGCGTTGAGCCATTGGTTACACAAGTTAGAGGCGGAACAGATGGAGCTAGACTTTCATTTATGGGTCTTCCTTGTCCAAACATATTCACAGGTGGAATGAACTACCACGGAAGATATGAGTACGCATCAATACAATCAATGGAAAAGGCATTTAAAACAGTTGTAGAGCTAGTTAAACTTGTATGATAATTAATTCATGCGAATTAGAAGCAATTTATGGAGATATTTTTGATCTAGATGTAGAGTGCATAGTAAATCCTGCGAATAATTCCTTATTAGGAGGAGGCGGACTAGATGGACTTATACATCAAAACGATGGCGAAGAACTTTTAGATGATACAGTGAAACTAGCTGGAATATATACAAGCGGAGCAAAGATTACAAAGGCGCATAAGCTTAAGAACGACTACATCATACATGTAGTTGGACCTATGGATTCAAATAAGAAAAAGAATAAGCTTTTAGAAAAAACTTATTTAAACCTTTTGAGCTTAGCAGATGAGTATGAGATTAAAAGTATTGCAATACCGGCGATTTCATGCGGAGCCTTTGATATGGATATAAAAGATGCGAGCAAAATTGCCTTCAGCGCAATAAAGTCATATCTTCAAAATCATAATTCTAATTTAAAGAAAATCTATATCAGCCTTAATAATTATAAATTTTTTGAAGAATATAAAAAATTATTAGACGAGTAAAAGAAAATAAAATTTTTTAATCAAGTCTACATCAAGCCTATATTAATTGTTAAGTTTTCGACATAACTTAATTATTTTTTCTTAATATATTTTCACTCAAATATGTAGTATAATTGAAATAACAATTAACGGAGGTAAGAAAATGCAAGTTGAGATTTCAAAATCTCATATCTGTGTTGGATTAAAACATAATTTTCTTTATAGAGGTGACATAGATTCGCTTAAGTCCTTAATGAGCTTCTACGATATAAACATGGGAGTTCAAAATATATTTCCAAAGTATGTTTCGATGGGCATACTTAGAAAGAAAATTGCTAAAGCTATAGCTTACAGGACAGATGCACACTGCATATCAAGATCATTATCATTACAAATACATGAAGATATCAACAGGTTAGAACTATACATCTACCTAGACGGATACATTCAAGGATTTAACAGCGCTAATCAAGCTAATGCTTTGGAGAAGGAGGCTCTTAAGTATTATAACAGCAAAGACTTAGCAAATAAGAAATACTTGTTCCAATTTAAAAATTTAAATAGAGAGATAAGAACATTTAAGAAAAGATTAAGAAGTGAACTAATTAAAAGAGAGAGAAAGAGTGAAAAAGTTTTAGCAACTGTCTATGAATTTTCAAATAAAATAATTAAAGACAAGACTTATTCCTTGAACAAATATGTAGATAGGCAATTAGAGCTTGACAGAGACGGTATCAATCCTGCAAGCGTTATGATTCCTAGAGAAGATTTAAAGATAATATATAAAGAAACATTTAAATTTATTTTAAATACATGTACCAATTTGTATATAGATGCTTATTGGAACGGATTAAATGAAAGAGTTTTAAAAAGATACAGATAGGGGGTAGTATTATGTACGTAAGGAACTATATGATTCCGAAGGAGAAACTTACAACAGTAAAATCATGCGAAACTATAGCTGAGGCTATCAAAAAGTTTGAAGAAGGAGACTTTTTGAGTTTACCAGTTGTAGATGGTGACAAACTAATCGGTATTTTACACAAAGAAACTATATTTAGATCTTATTATGAATGGTCTTGTACAGACAAAGACAAATTTTTAGGAAAATTAGTTTCTGATTTTAACGAACAAAGATACGAAAAAATATCTATTGGCGAAAACATAGAACAAGCATCTTATGCGCTTGGAAAACTATCTATACCATTTTTAGCTGTTTTCGATGAACAAGATAAATTTGCTGGTATTTTAACACACAAAGCTATATTTGATGCTTTTAGTGAAGTATTTGGTATTAATAAAGGCAAGAGAATTGTTGTTCACATATTTGATATGCCAGGACAAATCTCAAGACTTGCAGGTATTATAAGAGACCAAGGTATCAACATTATCAGTATGGTAGTAACTAGTGCAAAAGTTATGGGACTACTTAAAGTTATCTTGAGAGTAGAAGTAGAAGATGATACAAACATCACAAAAGTATTGTCTGAAGCTGGCTTAAGAGTTGGTGAATGGTAATATAAATTAAAATGATTTTAAAGCTACCTAGATAGGTAGCTTTTTTAATGTGCATAACAGTTTAAAAAATAATTGCGAAGATATAGATAGAATCAATATTCTAAATAAAACAATTATAAAGATATAGATAAATTCAATATTTTAATTAAAACTATTTTCAAAGGCTTGAATTTATGCGACTTTTGTAGTATAATAGAATCTATAATGGAGTAGTAGGAGGAAAAATGAGAATTTTAGGCATAGACCCAGGCATCGCTATAGTCGGTGTGGGCATCATTGATTACGACGGCAACAAGGCTCGCGATGTATTTTACGACGCGATTACAACGCATAAAGACCTTAGCTTAGATAAAAGACTTGAGAAGATTTATTTTGAGCTTGGAGCTATAATCGATAAGTATGACCCAGATGAGGCGGCAATCGAAGAACTATTTTATTTTAAAAATCAAAAAACTGTTATACAAGTTGCTGAAGCAAGAGGAGTAACGCTACTTTGCTTAAAGCACAAGGGTTTAGCTACATACGAGTACACTCCACTACAAATTAAACAGGCTGTTACTGGCTATGGAAGGGCTGAGAAAAAGCAAATGCAAGAGATGGTTAAAACTTTTCTTCATTTAGAAAAGGTTCCAAAACCTGACGACGTTGCTGATGCTTTAGCGGTTGCTCTAACTCATAGCGCAAGTATTAATTTTAAAGATCAATTTTTATTGAGGTAAATATGTTTGAGTATATGATTGGACAGGTCGTAGATAAGAAGAAAGATTACATAGTTTTATTAGTAAATAACATTGCTTATAAAGTATTTACATCTAAAGAAACTATGGAGAGCGATATTTACGATGGCGAAGTAAAAATTTATATGAATTTAGTAGTTAGGGAAGATGATATGAGTCTATATGGCTTTGCTAATAGATATGAGCTTGATTTTTTCAGTTTAATTACAACTGTTAATGGAGTTGGGCCAAAGACAGCCATAGGTATTTTATCTGAACAAAAAGTTATAGATTTACAAAAAGCAATTGTAACAAATGACGAAAAAGCTTTAATGAAGGCTCCTGGCATAGGCAAAAAAACTGCTCAAAGAATAATTCTTGAACTTAAGGATAAAGTTAGCAAGGGCAGTGAGTTTGAAGACATTGCAAGTGCTGTAAGCGTTGGAAGCAACCTAAATGAAGCGATAGAAGCGCTATGTTCTCTTGGCTACAATAAATACGAAATCACAAGCATTGCAAAAGGTTTAGACGAGACTATGGAAGTAGAAGATTTAATTAAAGAGCTATTGAAAAGGCTTTCAAAGTAGGTGTTTAAGTGGAAGAAGATAGATTAATAACGACTGATTTAAGATCAGGAGAAGAAAATTTTGACAATTCATTGAGACCAAAGTGGTTTAACGACTACATTGGCCAAGACAGCGTTAAAGAAAAGCTTAAAATTTTCGTTAATGCTGCAAAGATGAGAGGCGAGCCACTTGACCACGTGCTATTATATGGACCACCAGGACTAGGCAAGACTACACTTGCGAACATCATCGCAAATGAAATGGGTGTAAATATCAAGATAACATCAGGTCCTGCAATAGAAAGACCAGGTGACTTGGCATCAGTACTCACAAATTTAAAAGATGATGACGTATTATTCATTGACGAGATACACAGAATTTCACGTTCTGTTGAAGAAATTTTATATCCAGCAATGGAAGACTATTCACTTGACTTAATCATCGGCAAGGGACCATCAGCAAGATCAGTAAGGATAGATCTTTCAAGATTCACTCTTATAGGTGCAACTACAAGAGCAGGACTTTTGTCATCACCGTTAAGAGATAGATTTGGTGTGATATTAAATTTAGATTTATACGACGAAGAGTCTTTATGTGAGATAGTTACAAGATCTGCTGGCATTTTAGATGTAAATATTGATGAAGAAGGCGCAAGAGAGATAGCCAGAAGATCAAGAGGCACACCAAGAATTGCAAACAGGCTTCTTAAGAGAGTTAGAGACTATTCGCTAGTTCTTGAAGATGGTTCAATTACAGGCAAAATTGCAAAAAAAGGTCTAGATATACTTGAGATTGATCACTATGGACTTGATAAAACGGACAGAAAGATACTTGATGTTATGATAAATACTTATGGAGGCAATCCTGTCGGCTTAGATACACTTGCAGCATCATCAAACGAAGAGAGAACTACGGTTGAAGATGTTTACGAGCCATATCTAATTCAGCTTGGTTTTATCGCAAGAACACCAAGAGGCAGAATTGCAACAAAGTTAGCTTATGAACACATGGGCTACAAGTATGACAAAGGAGATACAGATGAAGAATAAAATATTATTTATAATAACAATATTTTTATTAGTGTTTTCTATGAGAAGCGCTAAAGCTGAAACTGGATATGAGCATATAACTAATGTTGATGTAAAATTAGGCATAAGCGCACAAAATTTAAATGAATTAAAATTATCTAGTGATGATGGTTTTGAAATAAGAGATATGTTCTCAAATTTAAGTTTATTCCAAAGTTTTGAGAAAAATATTGTTTTAAAATTAAATGGCCAAAATTATGATATTTATGATGCTCAAGGAAATTATTTATCAAGTATGGCAACAAATAAAACTATGAAGATTTTATCTCCTGGAGCTAATCCAATCAAGATAAATAATAAAAGATACAGAGGTTATCTAACATTTGCTTATATAGATAATCAATTGTCTATCATAAACAATCTTGGCCTTGAAGAATATCTTTATGGCGTTGTTCCAAGAGAGATGCCAAGCACTTTTTCTTACGAAGCACTTAAGGCACAAGCTGTAGCGGCTAGGTCTTATGCTGTTACTAGCGTCACAAGAAACAAAGATAAATCATTTGATTTATATGATACAGTTTCTAGCCAAGTTTATGGAGGTTTTGATGCCGAAAGGGATAATGTGAGAAAAGCAGTTGACGAAACTAGAGGACAAATCTTATTATCTGATGGAAAAGTAGTTAACGCTACATATTCGTCGTCAAATGGCGGATACACAGCGGATGCTAATGATGTTTGGGGAACTAAATTTAAATATTTAATTTCTAAAGAAGATAAATATTCTATAAATGAACCAAATTATAATTGGAATTTTGAAATTTCAGCAAATGATTTGATTAACGGGCTTAAAAAACAAGGTATAAATATCAAATCAATTAATCAAATATATATTAAAGAAAATAATATTAGCAATAGAGTAAAAACTGTTGCTATAAAAGATGGCGCTAAAGAAGTTCTTGTAGATAATAATAAATTTAAAAACGCAATAGGCGTAAATAAATTTAAGAGCAGTATGTATACTCTTGAGATAAAGGGAGCTAGCAATGCTGTTGTAGCACCTGAAGATAATGAGGAAGAAGTAACAGTCGTTTTTGAAGATGGTGTAGCTATATTTATAAGTAATGTAACAAATAAAAAATCTAGTCCAAGTCCATCAATAAATACTGAAGCAAAGATTAAAATATCTGGTCACGGTTGGGGACACGGCGTTGGATTAAGTCAATGGGGCGCTAACAACATGGCAAAAGCTGGACTAAAATATGATGAAATACTAAAATTTTACTATGACGGAGCTGAAATAAGTAATGGAAACTAAAGATTTTTACTATGATCTACCTGAGGAGCTGATTGCTCAGCACCCAATAGATAAAAGAGATGAATCAAGACTTATGGTCTTGGATAGAAAAACTGGCAAGGTCGAGCACATGATCTTTCATGACATAATAAACCTTCTTCATGAAGGCGATGTGCTAGTAGCAAACGATAGCAAGGTAATACCTGCGAGACTTTTTGGTAATAGACCTGGAAAAGAAGAAAAGATTGAAGTACTTTTGATTTCACAAACTGAGGAAGATACTTGGAAGACTCTTGTTAAGCCAGGCAAGAAAATGAAGATAGGCAGTGAAATTGAATTTGGTCACGGTCTATTAAGAGCAGAAGTTGTTGATATCGATGACGACGGCGTTAGATATATAAAATTTAAATACGACGGAATATTTTTAGAAATATTAAACGAACTAGGCGAAATGCCTCTTCCACCATATATCAAGGAAAGGCTAGAAGACAAGGATAGATATCAAACTGTTTATGCCAAAAATCTTGGCTCGGCAGCTGCACCAACAGCTGGGCTTCACTTTACTAAGGAGCTTTTAAAAGAGCTTGAAGAAAAGGGAGTGAAGATAGTTTATTTGACACTTCATGTGGGTTTAGGAACATTTAGACCAGTGAAGGTAACAGATGTTGAGAAACATAAGATGCATAGCGAGTTTTATAATCTTTCTGAAGAGGCAAGCGAGATTATAAATAAAGCAAAAAAAGAAGGAAGAAGAGTTATAGCTGTTGGAACTACTACAGTTAGAACGCTTGAAACAATAGCTGCAAAAGGCGAGATAAAAGCTAGTCACGGATGGACTGATATATTTATATATCCGGGCTTTGAATACAAGGCAGTTGACGCACTAATCACAAATTTCCACTTACCAGAGTCAACGCTGATTATGCTTGTAAGTGCCTTTGCATCAAAAGAGATGATACTTAACGCATACGCAGAAGCTGTTAAAGAAAGATACAGATTCTTCAGCTTTGGCGATGCAATGTTTATATTGGATAGATAATATGGAATTTGAATTAATTAAAAAAGATAGTAAAACTAAAGCAAGAGCAGGTCTAATGAAATTAAAGCATGGAGTGGTTGAAACGCCTATCTTTATGCCAGTTGGCACTAGAGCAACTGTAAAGACTATGACACCTGATGAACTAAAGGACTTAGGTGCTCAAATCATTCTTTCGAACACATATCACTTGCATTTAAGACCGGGAGAAGATATAGTTCAAAAAGCTGGTGGACTTCACAAGTTTATGAACTGGGATAAGCCAATATTAACTGATAGCGGTGGTTTTCAAGTGTTCAGCTTAGGTAAGATGAGAAAAATTACTGAAGAAGGCGTTGAGTTTCGCTCACATATAGATGGCTCAAAGCTGTTTATATCTCCAGAGAAATCAATTGAGATACAAACTAAGCTTGGCAGCGATATAATGATGGCCTTTGACGAGTGTGCTCCATATCCTGCTAGTAGGGAATATATTATAAACTCAATGCACAGAACGACTAGATGGCTCGAAAGATGCAAGGAAGCTTGGACTGATAGAGAAAATCAAAATTTATTCGGAATTATCCAAGGAGGACTTTATAAGGACCTTCGTAAGGAACATGCCAAAGAAATTTGCTCTATTGACTTACCAGGATACGCTGTTGGCGGATTATCAGTAGGAGAGCCAGTCGAGCTAATGAACGAGGTTCTTGATTATGTAACTGATTACATGCCTGAAGATAAACCAAGGTACAATATGGGTGTTGGTACTCCATTATACTTATTTGAATCAGTCGAAAGAGGTATAGATATGGCTGACTGCGTTCTTCCAACGAGAATATCAAGAAACGGAACGCTTATGACATCACATGGAAGACTTGTAATAAAGAACGCTAAATACAAAGAAGACTTTACAAAGCCGGATCCTGAGTGCGATTGCTACACTTGTAGACATTACTCAAGAGCTTATTTGAGACATTTATTTAATGTCGACGAGATTCTTGCTTATAGACTCGCAACTATTCATAATTTAACTTTCTCATTAAAGATGATGAAAAATATTAGAGAGTCAATCTTAGGAGATTATTTCTTAGAGTATAAGCATGAATTTTATAAAAAATATGGATATTTAAAGTAATATAGTGTATAATAGTATTAACACTAGAGGGAGGTTATATAATGACATTAACATTTTTAACAGGAGCTGCACAAGCAAACGCAAGCGGATCATTACTAAGCATGATAATACCTTTTGTATTATTTGGAGCATTCGCGTACTTCTTTTTAATCAGACCACAAAAGAAACAAGCACAAAAGTTACAAGAGTTAAGAGATTCACTTAAAGTTGGAGATCAAATCGTAACAATTGGCGGTATTTTAGGTAAGATTGTTCAAATCAAAGAAGATGTTTATGTAATCGAAATAAGTCAAGGACAAAACATGGAGATTGCTAAATGGGCATTCAGAGATAGAGCAACAAGAAAAGAGATTAAAAACGTAGAAAAATCAGAAGATTTATAAAAAGCAAAGGCTGGTCATAGTGGTCAGCCTTGATTTTTTTGATTAAATACGAGTGTTTTGGGTAAATATACTTAGGTGGTGATTTAATGCGAAATATATTTTTATTAGCCAATGCAGATGTTTTTCTACTTACAGATATTGCAGCATTTTTATTAGTGTTAATAGGCATGTTCTTTTTAAGCCTCGCCTTAATCAATAAGAAACAAACAGCTTACATAACATTATTTTTCTTAACACATCTAATTTTGTTTGGATCTAGAATATTATACCAAACAAATAATTTTTATCCGCTAGCAATATTTATATTTGGCTGTATATTTATAGTTTTAGAAATATTTATACCAGGATTCACATTAACAGGAGTCATTGGTATATTAGGCTATCTAACATCTATAATCTTAGCGTTTAGTGATTATAAATATGGCTTATTAGCAATAATTATTTCTATTAATTTAAATGTAACTTTTATTAGATTTATGTTTAAAAAGGGCTACACATTAAAAGGTTTAACACATTTTGTTTTAAGTACACAGTCAAATTTAAAAGAAAATAAAGAAGAAATAGATGAATTAGAAAAACTAATAGGTAAAGCTGCAAAATCAATAAGTTCACTTGGACCAACAGGTTTTGTCTTGGTAGACGAAGTAAAATACAACGCTATAAGCTACGATGGCTATCTTGATAATAATCTTGATCTTAAGGTTATAGCAGTTAAAGGAAGATATTTAATAGTTGACAAGGAGGTTAAGTAAAATGTTTTTATTAGGAAATTTAATTAATGGAATTTTATCAGGAGGATTTATATTTATAATACTTGGTCTAATAGTGCTAAGTATCTTCTTTTCATTCGTGCCAATAGGCTTATGGATAACAGCATTCTTCTCAGGAGTTAAGGTTAGCATGGCTACACTTACTGGTATGAGATTAAGAAGAGTTGCTCCAAGCAAGATCATTAACCCAATGATTAAGGCTACAAAGGCTGGACTTGATATAAAAGTTAACGAACTAGAAGCACACTACTTAGCTGGTGGTAACGTAGATACGCTTGTTGACGCGCTTATAGCAGCACAAAGAGCAGATATACCACTAGACTTTACAAGAGCAGCAGCTATAGATCTAGCTGGTCGTAATGTGCTTGAAGCTGTTCAAGTAAGTGTAAACCCTAAAGTTATTGAAACTCCTTCCATATCCGCGGTTGCTATGAATGGTATCGAAGTTGTTGTAAAAGCAAGAGTAACTGTTAGGGCCAATATCGAGAGATTAGTCGGTGGTGCTGGAGAAGAAACTATTATCGCAAGAGTTGGTGAAGGTATTGTAACTACAGTTGGTAGCGCGGATACACATAAGGCCGTGCTTGAAAATCCTGATAGCATTTCAAAGACAGTTCTTAAAAAAGGTCTTGATTCAGGAACAGCTTTTGAAATACTTTCTATAGACATAGCTGATATCGACGTTGGTAGAAACATCGGAGCTAAATTACTTATGGACCAAGCAGATGCCGATAAGAAGATAGCTCAAGCTAAGGCAGAAGAAAGACGTGCCATGGCCGTTGCTAGCGAACAAGAAATGAAGGCTGAAGTTCAAAAGATGAAATCAAAAGTAGTCGAAGCAGAAAGAGAAGTACCTCTAGCTATCGCTGAAGCCTTAAAGAATGGCAACTTAGGAGTTATGGATTATTATAAGATGAATAACATAAACTCAGATACAGACATGAGAAAATCAATATCCGATACACAAAAGCTAGATAAGTAGGATAATATGGATGGATTATTTGTATTAGCATTTTTATTCATGTTCATATCATCTATAGCCACAGTTTTAAAAGAAGCCAATAAGAAAAAGCAAAATGAGCTTTTAAATAAAAAAGTAGATGATATTTACAAGAAAATGATGCAAGAAAATAAAATAAATAAAAATTCTATAAAAGAAAAAACACAAAAAAATTTTAAAAAGATAGGCAATTTAGAAAAGCACTACGACGAGGCAATAAGAGATGATTATAAAGAGATGGCTGAGGATTATTTTTCTGAAAAGAGTAAAAAGCTTGATGAATATCTATCTAGAGACATTAAAGATAGGCTTCGCGAGTATAAGGAAAATAAAGAAATAAAGCTTAATCAAGAAAAAGAAGAAAAAATTGATTTATTAAACACAGAAGAAAATTGTCCTTATAATCAAATTGAAAGCGAAGAAATTGGAGAAAAAAATATACAATTTTCTAGAAATAACTTGGCAAAATCTATTGTTATAAAAGAAATACTAGATAAACCACTAGCACTAAGGAGGATTAATGAGTAGAGAACTTAATTTTGACAGCAATAAGCAAGAGGCATTAGCTGGAAATTTAGATACCAATATCAAAATAATTGAAAAAGAACTTGATGTAAAGCTTGATATGAAGTCTGACAAGATAGTTATAGCATCAAACGATGAAGATAAAGAGGCTATGGCAGAAAGACTCATCAAAGCTTTATCAGTACTTATTGATACACAAAAATCACTTAGCAAAGAGGATATATATTATTCCATCAATCTAGTGAAAAAGTCTAAAGAAAATCTTTTATATGATATTCAAAAAGATGTTATAGCTATAACAAGTGAAGGAAAAACAATAAGACCTAAGACTATTGGCCAAAAAAGATATGTAGACATGATTAGAAAGTCTGGCATTACTTTTGGTATAGGCCCTGCAGGTACTGGAAAAACTTATCTTGCCATAGCTATGGCGGTTAATGCTTTTAAAAATAAAGAAGTATCTAAAATAATATTAACGAGACCGGCCGTTGAAGCAGGTGAAAATCTTGGTTTCTTACCTGGAGATCTTAAAGAAAAAGTAGACCCATATCTAAGACCGGTTTATGATGCTCTATATGAAATCATGGGCAAGGATCAATATGAAAAAAATGCTGAGAGAGGCTTAATTGAAGTTGCTCCACTTGCTTATATGAGAGGTAGAACCTTGGACAAAGCATTCATAATTCTTGATGAGGCACAAAATACTACAGAAGAGCAAATGAAGATGTTTTTGACTAGGATGGGCTTTAACTCTAAGGTTATAGTTACTGGTGACATAACACAAAGAGATTTACCAAAAGGCAAAAAATCTGGTCTTATTGCGGCTAGCCATATCTTAAGAAATATTAGCGGCATTAGTTTTATTGAGCTTACTCAAACTGACGTTGTTAGAAACATACTAGTACAAAGAATTATTGAAGCATATAATATTTACGAGAGCAAAAAGCTTGAAAAAGAAAGTAAAGAAAGAGAAGAAAAAGATGGACATAGTGATAAATAACGAAAATAATTATCCGATTGAGGCCTCTTATGAAGATACTATGAAGAAGATTGCCTCGCTTGCACTAGAAAAAGAAGGCCTTGATGATAATTATGAAGTGGGTCTTACTTATGTGTCAAAGGAAGAGATAAAAGATTTAAATAGAGATTACAGAGACATAGACAAGGTTACAGATGTATTATCATTTCCATTGATAGAAGATTTTTCATCAGATGAAACTCTTTTAGGAGATGTTGTCATCTCATACGAAGTTGCCCAGGAGCAAGCTAAGGAATATGGTCACAGCCTTGAAAGAGAAATAATGTTTTTATTCACGCATAGCATTTTGCATTTGCTTGGCTACGACCATATTGAAGATGACGAAAGACTTATTATGGAACAAAGACAAAGAGAGATACTTGATGAGCTTAAAATCATGCGTTAGTATTGAAATTATAGCCAAAATATTGTATAATAAAGATTCGGGGGATATATAATGGATAATAAAAAACTTATTGAATCTGCTTTAAGCGTTTTAGATAGATCATATTCCATTTATTCAAAATATAAAGTAGCCGCAGCTGTTGAAATGGCTGATGGAACCGTGTATAAAGGCGTCAATATTGAGAATGCATCGTATGGCTTAACAATATGCGCTGAAAGAAGCGCCATAGCAAACGCTATTACAAATGGTGACTCTAGAACAATAAAGAAGATAGCAATAATTAATAAAGATTCATATCCATTCCCATGTGGAGCGTGCAGACAATTTATAAGTGAATTTACAAAAGACGCAGTGATAATTGTTGCTAAGAGCTCAGATGATTATAAAGTTTTTAATATAAAAGATTTATTACCTGAATCTTTTTCATTAGATGATAATTAGAGGTGAAACGATGGAATTTAAATCAGGCTATGTAGCTGTTGTTGGTAGACCAAACGCTGGTAAGTCAACGCTACTAAATAAACTAGTTAAATTTAATATATCGATAATTTCGGATAAACCGCAAACTACAAGAGATATAATTAATTTTATATATACAGATGATGATGCACAAATCATCTTTATGGATACACCTGGATATCAAATTGCTAGAAATAAGCTTGGAGACTACATGGATAAGGCGATGAGATCAGCTTTAGAAGATGCTGACATGATTCTTTATATTATTGATGGCTCAGTACCATTTAAAGCAGGAGAAAAAGAGCTTATGGACATAGTTACAAGCGCAAATAAAGACGTAGTCATCGCTATAAACAAGATAGATAAAAAAGAATCACATATAGATGAAATTATTGCTGAGATTAACTCAAGAAATCTTAAATCAATCACAGTACCTATAAGTGCTGGCAATGACGAGAACTTAGATAAATTATTAGACGAGATAAAAAATATTCTAAAACCAGGACCAATGTATTACGATGGCGAGTATTTAACTGACAAACCGATGAAGTTTATTGTCTCTGAAATAATTAGACAAAAGTGCCTTTTGTACTTATCTGAAGAAATACCTCACGGTATCAATATTGAGATACTTAAGTATGAAGAGCTTGAAGATAGTGTTAATATCGATGCTATCATATATTGCGAAAGAGATAGTCACAAGGGCATAGTCATTGGTAAAGATGCTTCTATGATTAAAAAGATTAGACTTGCTGCTAAAAAAGATATCAAGGCAATGCTTGATACAGAGGTTAATCTTAAGCTAAATGTAAAAGTTGCTAAAAACTGGAGAAAGAACGAGGATAAGGTGAAGTTCTTTGGATACAAATAAGTCCGAAAAGTTTAGAGGCATTGTAATTGCAAGCAAGAGTGATCACAAAAGCGGCAAGATACTTGATATTTACACAGTTGAACTAGGACGTATCAAAGCTTATGTGCGAAGTGCTTATGATTTAAGAGATAATGTTTCGAGAAGCTCCTTTGTATTTACTGAATCTGAATTTAGCCTATCGCAATACAAAGACATCTTTATGGTAAACGATTCAAAAGTTTTGTATGCACCAAAGCTTCTTGATGGCGATTTAAAAAAGATTCAAGATTTTGCTTTTTTATCAGAACTGCTTATGACTTTATTAAATACACAAGAAGGCGACGATTATATCTACACTATGATAATTACAATGCTAAACGTCATGGACATATATCCAGAAAAAGCAAAAATTATAATATTAGCCTTTATTTTGAAACTAATATACATACTAGGATATTTCCCTAGAATTCAAATAAAGGATGAAATTAATACTTATAGATTTAACTATGAAGATGGCATGATTATCGCAAGAGATAAAGAATACTCAAATAAATCAATAACGATAAAAGAAATAAACTTTATGAATTACTTATTAAATAGCAAATTTAAAGATTTAATAAGTATAGAATATGAAGAAAAATATATATTAAATTTAAAAAGATTGTTTATAAATTATATTTTATATATATTTGATAAAGATGAATTTAAGACTCTTAAAGTCAAATATTGAGGAGGAAAAAATGTATTTTCAAGATTTAATGATGAATCTACTAAATTATTGGAAGGACAAAGGCTGCTTAGTAATGGAGCCTTATGACGTTGAAAAAGGCGCAGGAACGATGAATCCACACACATTCCTTAGGTCACTTGGACCTGAACCATGGAGAGTTGTTTATGTAGAGCCATCAAGAAGACCAGCAGATGCAAGATATGGTGAAAACCCAAACAGAGTTTATCAACACCATCAATTACAAGTAATTCTTAAGCCATCGCCATACGATGTGCAAGATTTGTATCTAGACAGCTTAAAAGCAATAGGTATAGACCCATTGAAACACGACATAAGATTCGTTGAAGACAACTGGGAATCACCTACACTTGGAGCGTGGGGACTAGGCTGGGAAGTTTGGCTTGACGGGATGGAAATAACTCAATTCACATATTTCCAACAAGTTGGTGGACTTAATCTAGATTTAGAATCCTCAGAATTAACTTATGGACTAGAAAGAATAGCTATGTATTTACAAGATGTTGACAATGTATATGATATTCAATGGAACGAAAACTTTACTTATGGAGACATATTCAAAAAGGCTGAGTACGAGCATTCTGTGTATAGTTTTGAAATTGCTGACAAAGATTTATTACAAGAAATGTTTGAAAGATATGAAGCTGAATGCAAAAGAATTATCGAGAAAGGACTTATACTTCCAGCGTATGACTATGTTCTTAAGTGCTCACACACATTTAACGTGCTTGACGCGCTTGGAGCAATATCTGTTTCACAAAGAGCAAATTATATACTTAAGGTCAGAAGCTTAGCTAAGCTGATAGCAAGTAAATATGTAGAGCAAAGGAAAGAGATGGGATTTCCTTTTACTAAGAAAGTAGGTTTTAACAATGACAAATAGATATTTATTAGAAGTAGGCATGGAAGAATTGCCTGCTAGCTACTCAAAATTAGCCATAGAACAATTTAAAAACGCTTTTGAAAAATTATTGAATGAAAACTCATATAAAGACTTTGAAGTTAATGTTTATACAACACCAAGACGAATTACAACTATAATTGACAATATAATTGAAAATGAAAGCATTGAAAAAGAAGAGATAAAGGGACCATCTAAAGCTATATGTTTTGACGAAGATGGCAATCCAAGCAAGGCGCTACAAGGATTTTTAAAATCAAAAGGTCTAAGCCTTGATGACATCTTTTATAAAGAATTAGGCGGAACAGAATATGTATTTGCATCTGTTGAGCACAAGAGTTTAAGCTTTACTGAGCTTATTGAAGCAAACGTAGAAAGCATTATCAGAAAGATAGTTTTCCCTAAATCAATGAAATGGGGCGGAAGAGATTTAAGATTTGCTAGACCAATCAGATGGATAGTCTCACTTTATAATGATAAAGTTGTTAAATTTAATTTAGAAGATATCAGAGTATCAAATTTAACAAATGGCCATAGATTCTTATCAAGGAAAGACATTGAAATACCAGATGCTCATGATTATATGAAGATAATGGAAGATAGCTTTGTTATTGTTGATAACAACGAAAGAAAGGCTAGAATAAGACTAGAATCAGAAAGACTAGCAAAATCAGTTGGTGGATCAATACAAAATGATGAGGCGATCATTGATCAAGTTAATAATCTAGTTGAGTATCCTACACCACTACTTGGAACAATTAAGGATCAATATCTAGAGCTTCCAGACGAAGTAGTTATCACACCAATGAAAGATCACTTAAGATATTTCCCAGTAGTTGACTCGAAGAACAGACTTATGAATCATTTCATTACAGTTAGAAACGGTGATGATAAATATATAGACATAGTTAGAAAGGGCAATGAAAAAGTTCTTGCTGCTAGACTTGAAGATGCTAAATTTTTCTTCAATGAAGATAGAAAGAAAAATATTGAAGACTATGTTGAAGATTTAAAAACAATAGTATTCCAAGATAAATTAGGAACACTTTATGATAAGACTATAAGAAATATGAAACTTTCTGAAAAGATTTGTAATGACTTAAACGTAGGAGAAGAAACTCTTGAAACTACTAAGAGAGCTGCATATCTTTCTAAAGCAGACCTTGCTACAAAGCTAGTAGTTGAATTTACTGAATTACAAGGCGTTATGGGTAAGATTTACGCAAAATTATCAGGCGAGCCAGTAGGCGTTCAAGAAGCAATCTATGAACATTATTTACCAAGATTTGCTCAAGACTCGCTACCAACAACAACTGCAGGTGTTGTACTTGCAATGGCTGATAAACTTGATACTATATCAGGATTATTCTCAATTGGCACTAAGCCAAGCGGATCACAAGACCCATTTGGTATAAGAAGAGCTACTTTGGGTATTATTAATATAGTATTAGAAAAATCTTTGGATATATCTATTGATTCACTAGTTGAAGAAACATTATATAACTATGTTAATGTTAATGAGCTTAAATTTGACTACGATGAAGTTAAAAAGAGCGTTCTAGATTATATGGAAACAAGATTTATAGGTATATTACAAGATAATAATTATGATATAAATTTAATAAAAGCAGTTATGAATAAAAATAAAGATTTAAATTTATTAAATATAAAACAAAGTCTTGCTAAACTTGATAGCATTAAAGATAGCAATGAATTTGTTGATGCGGTAGCTGCATTTAGAAGAATATATCAAATATCTAAAGGTAAAGAATTCGAAAAAGTTGACCCTAATCAAGATATCATGGAAGAAAGCGAAAAAGAATTATTTAATTTATATTCAGATTTAAAGGCTAAAAATATTAATTTAACCGAGATAGATATAGTTGAAGCAATTAAGGTGCTTGCAAGATTTAAGTCTAGCATAGATAAGTTCCTTGACTCAACTATGGTCTTAGTTGACAACAAACTTATAAAAAACAACAGACTTTCATTGATATCACTAGTTCTTAATGAATTTAACTCTGTATTAGATTTTAAAGAAATAGAGGAGATTTAATTGAACAATATAACTATATTTGTAATTTCAGACTCTATAGGCGAAACAGCTGGTAAGATTGCAAGATCATGTATTAAGCAATTTTCTCCAGATGCTTACGAGATTAAGAGATTCCCTTATGTCGATAGCAAAGACAAGATATTTAATGTTTTTGAAAAGGCAAAACTTGTTCCTTCAGTAGTTATTTTTACTACTGTACTTGAAGAGCACGCCCAATATATTGAAGCTTTAGGAAAAAAGTACAATATACCTACAGTTAATGTAATGAGTAAAGTTTTGGAATCTATTGAATCAGTATTGCATCAAGCGCCTATTAGAGAAGCAGGACTAATCAGAAGACTCGATCAAGAGTATTTTGACAAAGTTTCTGCCATAGAATTTGCAGTTAAATATGATGACGGCAAGGACCCAAGAGGTATAATCTTAGCGGATGTAGTTTTGCTAGGCATATCTAGAACGTCTAAAACACCGCTTTCTATGTATTTAGCAAATAAAAATTACAAAGTAGCCAATGTTCCGCTACTTCCTGAGATAGAACCGAGCGAATTTTTATATGATAAGGACAAAAGAAGAATTTTCGGTTTAATAGCTTCTGATAGAAAGATTAATGAAATTAGAATCGAGAGAATGAAGTCCTTAGGAATCGAAGACATAGGAAACTATGCTTGTACAGACAGAATTAATGAAGAGCTTAGATATTCTAAGGAAATCATGGGCAAGCTTGGCTGCCAAGTTATTGACGTTACAAATAAAGCTATAGAAGAAACAGCTTCTATCATTATTGATAGCTTAACTAGGGACTTTGGTGAGATTGATGATTAATTATAGAGAAAATTACGAGGCTTTTCAAAATTCTTATCTTTCTGAATATGCTTGTAAGTGTTCAGACACAAAGGGAAGAAAAATTAAAGAAGAAAAGTGCAATATTAGAACTGATTTTCAAAGAGACAGAGACAGAATACTTCACTCAAAAGCATTTAGAAGACTTAAGCATAAAACACAAGTATTCTTGGCGCCACAAGGAGATCACTTTAGAACAAGACTTACTCATACGCTAGAAGTTAGCCAAATTGCTAGAACCATAGCGAGAGCTTTAAGACTAAACGAAGACCTTGTTGAAGCCATTTCTTTAGGCCACGACTTAGGCCATACACCCTTTGGTCATGCTGGCGAGAGCGCCCTTAATGAAAGATGTAAGGAATTTGGAGGATTCAAGCACTATGAGCAAAGCTTAAGAGTAATTGATGTGCTTGAGAAGAGAAATGGTAAGTTTGGACTAAATCTTTGTGAAGAAGTAAGAGATGGTATACTTAATCACAGCGGTCAAAATGAAGCTTTTACACTTGAAGGAAAATTGGTTAAATTTGCAGACAGAATCGCTTATATCAATCATGATATAGATGATGCTATCAGAGCAGGAATACTAGCGGAAAAAGATATACCAAAAGATTTAATAGAAATTTTAGGCGATTCGCACTCGAAAAGAATAAATACACTTATTACAGATATACTAAAGGAAAGCTACGGACAAAATCATATTGCCATGTCTAAGGAGATAGGTGAGGCGATGGAAGCCTTAAGAGCTTTTATGTTCAAAGAGGTTTATTTCAGCCCGCTTACTACTAAAGAGCATAATAAAGCAAAAAATTTAATATCAATGCTATATGATTACTACGAAGAGCATCCTGATAAATTACCTGACAATATTAAAGAGATACAAGCAAGCGTAAATCAACAAATTTGTGACTACATCGCAGGAATGTCTGATATATACGCAATTAATGAGTTTAATAAGATATATGTGCCACAAACTTGGAAGAGAGAGGTTATAAAATGAAAGTAATTAATGCAGCGGTCATTGATAAAATTAAAGAATTTAATAACATAGAAGATGTAATCGGAGAAAATATTAAACTTGAGAAAAAAGGTGCATCTTATACTGGCTTGTGTCCATTTCACAAGGAAAAGACTCCTTCTTTCCATGTTAATAGCAAGGACGGCTACTACAAATGTTTTGGCTGCGGAGAAGCTGGGGACGTTATTACTTTCATAGAAAAGTACAAAAATTTTTCTTTTCAAGAAGCAGTTGAATATCTTGCAGATAGAGCAAATATAACTCTTCAAGAAGCTTCAGTTAAAAAAAAACTGAAAATGATCTCATAGAGAAATTTTATGATATTAATAAAACAGCGCTTGATTTCTTTCAAAATCAAATACTTAAGTCAAAAATTGCTATTGACTATTTGATGAAGAGAAAATTAAATAAAGATACTGTTTTAAAATATCAACTAGGCTATGCACCAAACGAGTGGACAGCACTTAAAGATTATTTATTAAGCAAAGGATATAATGAAGAATTTATTATAAGATCTGGCCTTGCTAAGAGAAAAGAAGGTAGTGACAGCTCTTATGACACTTTTAGAAATAGACTAGTATTTCCTATAGTTGATTCACATAACCATGTTCTTGGCTTTAGTGCGAGAAGCCTTGATAATAGTATGCCTAAATATTTAAACACAAGCGAAAATATTGTGTTTAAGAAGAGAGAATTATTATTTGGATATAATATATATAAAAAAGAAGCGGATAGAGACAAGATATTATTAGTTGAAGGAAATATCGATGTAATGAGTCTTTATCAAGCTGGTGTTAATTATGCTGTAGCTAATCTTGGTACAGCCTTTACCATTAACCAAGCTAATCTACTTAAGAGAAATGCAAAAAAGATTTACATTTGCTACGATGGTGATAAAGCAGGCAAGAATGCGACTCACAAGGCGATAGAGATACTTAGATCCATAGACGCAAAGTCAAATGTGGTCACATTACCAGAGGGCCTTGATCCAGATGATTTTATTAAAAAATATGGCCTTGCAGGATTTACGGCAAAATTAAATGAAGCAAAAAATTCAGTAGAGTATGAAGTTTCTGAGCTTATGGAGCTTTATGATGTCAACGACCCAGAAAGTCTTCTTCAGCTTATAAATGAAATTTCAAATCTATTGTCAAAGATAAGTGATAAGATCGAAAGAGAGATTTACATAGACTATATTTCAAGAGTCTACTCTATAGATAAAAGTCTTTTGACAAATCAAGTCTCAAAAACAAAATACGTTAACAAGTATAAAGAGAAATATACTGTACCAGAGGTACCAAAAATTAAAAAATTAGATATAGAAATTATCGATGAGAATCTTTTGATATATGCGTTAGCAGATATTAAATATTTTAAATATATAAATAAGGAAATTTCTATAGATAATTATAGTAAAGTGTTTAAAATTAATATGCCACTACTAAAGTCCAAATACGAGGGCGATGCCGATATAGAGCTTGATTACTTTGATATAGCTGATAAAGAAAATGCGCTTTTGGAGATTGATAGTATTAGAAAGAAATCTGAAGAATCTACTTATACTAATCTCAAAGAATTATTAGAAAAAAGAGAAAAGCTAAAATCAAAGAACTATGTAAGCGATTTATTGAGCCAAATTAGTGATGGCAAAGGTGATGCCATGGAGCTTTTAAAATTAATAAAAAAGCACCGTGATAATGAATGATGAAGGGAAGTGTTCTTATGAAAAAAGCGAAGAATACTAAGGCAAATAAAATTCAAGAAGAAAATCTAAATGATGAGGCAATAAAGATTATTGATGACAACGTGAGTGAAGAAAAAAGGCAGGCAATGTATGACCTTCTTAATGAAGGAAGACAAAAGGGATTTGTCAACTACAAAGATATTGAAGATGGCCTTGATAAATTCGATGTAACAGAGGATGAGGTAATATCTTTCTATGATGCATTGGATGCGGCTCAAGTAAGTATTATTGATTCAAAAGAAAATGAGGACGAAGACATTCTTATAGATGAAGATTTTGATATAGATGAAGAAGATGATGATGAAAATATTGATTTAGACGAGATAAGATCTTTTGAAGAAGAATTAAGCAAAGAAGAAAAACTTGAGGCAATTAAAGAAAAAGGCAAAAATAAAGTCATCATAACTGATGATCCAGTAAGGACATACCTTAAAGAGATAGGCCGTATACCATTACTTACATTTGAAGAGGAAGTAGATCTTGCTAAGAGGATTGAAGAAGGCGATGAAAGAGCCAAAGATCAATTGGCAGAAGCAAATCTTAGACTAGTGGTAAGTATTGCTAAGAGATATGTTGGTAGAGGCATGCAATTTTTGGATTTAATTCAAGAAGGAAACATGGGTTTAATCAAGGCAGTTGATAAATTCGAGCATAAAAAAGGCTTTAAGTTTAGTACTTATGCTACTTGGTGGATTAGACAAGCAATAACAAGAGCCATAGCTGACCAAGCAAGAACAATTAGAATACCTGTTCACATGGTAGAGACTATAAATAAACTTGTTAGAGCACAAAGACAATTGGTTCAAGAACTTGGTAGAGATCCACTTCCAGAAGAAGTTGCTGAACTTATGAACATGGATGTAGAAAAGGTAAGAGAAGTTCAAAAGATTGCTCAAGAGCCAGTTTCGCTTGAAACACCTATTGGTGAAGAAGAAGATTCTCACTTAGGCGATTTTATCCCAGACGAAGAAATACTTTCGCCATCGGACGCGGCGACAAACACTATGCTTAGAGAGCAATTAATCACAGTTTTAGATACTCTTACGGATAGAGAAAGAAAAGTATTAGCTTTAAGATTTGGCCTTGACGATGGCAGAACAAGAACACTTGAAGAAGTTGGTCAAGCCTTTGATGTCACAAGAGAAAGAATTAGACAGATTGAAGCTAAGGCACTAAGAAAGCTAAAACATCCAAGTAGATCTAAAAAACTTAGAGACTTCCTTGAACTATAATGAATTATTCATATAGATTAATTGAGATTGCAAAATCAGTTAAAAAAGGCTCGTCACTAGTGGATGTTGGCTGTGATCACGGCTACATTGCTAAGATGCTTTTAGACTCAAATACAATTGATAAAGTTATAGAGAGCGATATTAGTGAAAAATCACTAGAGAAGGCTCAGATGCTTTTATCAGGAGAAAAGTATAAAGACAAAGTTAAATTCATTGTAAGCGATGGACTAGCTAATATTGATACAAGTGAGTACGACACTCTTTTAATCGCTGGCATGGGTGAAGAAACTATAATATCTATACTTAATACAAGCATTGAAAAAGTAAGATTATTTAGTAATATCATTTTGCAAGCTATGGGCGAAGGCTCAAATATTAGAAAATATTTTAAAGAAAATGGCTTTTTTATAGAAAAGGAGCGTCTTTTTATAGAAAAAGATAAGTACTATAGGCTCTATGAGATAAGTAACAAGGAAACCAATATTATAGACTATAAGTTTCCTGTAAACTTTGATGTTAATGACGTTCATTTTTTAAAAGTTTATTATGACAATGAAGTCAAAAACATTAAGAATATTTTAAAAAATATTAATAAAGATAAAAACTTAATAAAATATAATGAACTAAACGAAGAATTAAATAAAATTATACAATACATGGAGAAGATTGATGAAAAAAGATAAAATTATTCATACAATAGAGCGCATCTTCCCAAAGGAGCACGCAGAGCCTTGGGATAATTCAGGATTGATTATAGATGCCGACAAAGAAGATATTAATAAAATTTATTTAAGCGTTGATCTCTTATATGATAATATTAATGAACTGGATGATGTGGATATGGTCATAACGCATCATCCTTTAATTTTTAAGGGCATAAAAGAGATTGACATGAGCGCTAGCTCTAAGCTTATTAAAAAGATGGTTAAGAATGACATAGTTTATTATAGTGCTCACACTTCTTTTGATATACAAAGAGTAGGCTTTTATAAATTTTATGAAAATCAATTAAATATGAAAAATACAGAATTTGCCATAAAAGTAGATGATAATTTAGGTTATGGGATAAGAGGAGAAATTAGCGATTTATCTTTAAAAGAATTAGCAGAAAAAATAAAAAATATTAATAAGGCAAAGTATATACAAGTTTATAAGAATAACGATAAAAATACTAAAATAATGATTTTAAATGGTAGCGGCAAAGATTTTTTAGACAATGTTCTTGAGTCTATGCCAGATACACTTGTTACATCAGATTTAGGCTATCATGATGTACAGGCACTAAGAAATGCAAAGATCAATCTAATCATGCAAGATCACAATAGCAGCGAATCTGCTTTTGTAAACATTATGGAAGATATTCTTAAAAAGAATTTTAAAGACATTGAAATAATTAAAAATTTCTCATCATTTACTGACAATATTGAAATTTTATAGAAATATTATAGAATTTTTATAATTTTTGTAGTATAATTAAATTTGTAATGAGTAAACCAGATGGTTGCGTGCTTAGGCATGAGGAAAGTCCGTGCTCCACAGAGCAGAATGCTGGATAACGTCCAGTGAAGGCGACTTCAAGGATAGTGCAACAGAAATAAACCGCCATTATTGGTAAGGGTGGAAAGGCAGTGTAAGAGACTACCTACTTTTAGGCGACTAAAGGTGACATGTAAACCCCATTCGGAGCAAAACAAACAAGGGTCAAAGGTTATTGCTCGTAACCTCCTGTAAGGTAAGTTGCTTGATTTTAGTGGTAACACTAAAACTAGATAGATAACCATCTAATACAGAACACGGCTTATAGGTTTACTCATTTACATAAATTTTTCAGCAAGGGAGCTATTAAATGAAAACAAAAACAAACACTATTACAAAAGCGGCGATAATCGCCACACTTTACACAATACTAATACTTTTACAAACAGTATTACCATTTCAACAATTGACATTTGGACCAATACAATTAAGATTAGCCGAAGGACTTACAGTTCTTCCTCTAATGGAGGCTGCAGCTGTACCTGGACTTTTCGTAGGATGCTTAATTTCTAACATATTTTTATCATTTATGTCAGGTTATGGCATGATAGATATTATATGCGGAAGCTTAGTAACATTACTTGCAGCTTATTTAACAAGAAAATCAAAATCTAAATACTTAGCAATGCTACCACCTATTATATTAAATGGATTTTTAGTATCAATCTGGGTATCATATTTCTCAAATATACCATATTTCACTACAGTTTTAGGAATCATGGGCGGAGAAGCAATAAGTGTTGCAGTATTTGGATCATTAATTTATTATATTTACGATAAAAGAATTAAAAAGGTGATTTAATGAAAAAAAGAAGAATAATTACAATAACTATACTAGTACTTATACTTATTGCGATTATATGGAAGATAAACTCATGTGTATCTTGGATGTATAAGCCTTATGACCCTAATGACGACACTGAATATACTATAGAGATACCAGAAGGCAGCGGTGCATCCTATGTGGCAAAAGAGCTTTATGATAAAAAAATAATTAGAAATGGAACTGCTTTTAAAGATGTGCTTAAGGACAATGACCTTGAAAAGCACATAAAGAGCGGTACTTTTAAAGTGAAAAAATCTATGACTTTGCTAGAAATTGCGAATATTATCGCTGGTGAAGGAGAAGCTCCAAAGGGCGAAACTATCAAGGTAACTATACCAGAAGGTTTTGAACTTACTCGTATTGCACAAAGACTTGAGGAAAAAGGATTAGTCTCTAGTGAAGAATTTTTAAATGAATGCAAAAATGTTGATAAATATAAAGAAAAGTATGAATTTTTATCAAATATAAATAATGATACCCTAGAAGGATTTTTATTTCCAGCAACTTATGATATTGCTATGGGATCAAGCAGTGAAGAAATCATCACTATGATGCTTAATGCTTTTAATAATATTTATAGCAAGATTAGTTCTGAAGTTGATGATTTAAATAAGCTAATCACTTTAGCTTCAATTGTAGAGAGAGAAGCTAAACTTGAAGAAGAAAGACCTATCATAGCAAAAGTGTTTTTAAATAGAATTGATAAAAATATTAGGCTTCAATCATGCGCTACAATTCAATACGCGCTTGGCGAGAGAAAGCCAAAGCTTTCAAATGAAGACTTAAAGATTGACTCACCATACAACACATATACACACGATGGCCTCCCTCCTGCACCTATATGCAATCCTGGCGAAGCATCGATTGTTGCAAGTCTTCATCCAGCTGATGTTGACTACTTATACTTCGTAGTTAAACCTGGCTCAGACGGCGCACATAATTTTTCTTCTGATTATAATAAGTTCTTAAATGATAAAAAGGACTACAAGAGCAACAATGATTAGCAGATTTATAGATGAGGATGTTTTTAAATATATAGAAAATTTTTCCTCTGAAAGAGAGAATTTTAAAGAGCTTCTTGATTATGCTGAAACTAATAGAGTGCCTATTGTTTCACAAGATGTGGCAAGATTTATAGAGCTTTTGCTTAAAATTATTAATCCTAAAAATATTTTAGAGATAGGTTCAGCTATAGGCTATTCATCTTTAATTATGTCCAAAGCATCAGATGCTAATATATTAACCATAGAAAAAGATGAGGAAACTTTTAAGGTATTAAAAGAAAATCTTAAGAAATATGATACGGATAATAAAATAAAAGCTATCAATGATGATGCTATAAACGCATTGAAATCTATGGATAAAGAAGAAAAATTTGATTTTTGCTTTATTGATGCGAATAAATCACAATATGAAGAGTATTTAAACTTAGTATATGATTTAACAAGAGACAATGCTCTCATTCTTATAGATAATATTTTATTTAGAGGCTTTGTGGCAAAAGATGAAGACAATAAAAGATATAGAACTATAATAAAGAATTTAAAAAAATTTATAGAAGATGTTAAAAGCGATAAAAGATTCACAGCAAGTTTACTTACTGTTCATGATGGTTTATTGCTTTTAAGGAAGGAGTAAGATGAAAAAAGTAGAATTACTAGCACCAGCAGGTGATTTAGAAAAGTTTAAAACTGCTATACAATATGGAGCTGATGCTGTTTACTTAGCTGGAGACAAGCTAGGTTTAAGAACTGCTTCTAAAAATTTTAGTTTAGATGATATAAAAGAAGCAACTAAAATTGCTCATGATTTAGATAAAAAAGTTTATTTAACACTTAATGTTATATCACACAACAAAGATCTTGAAGGTGTAGATGAGTATATACAAAGTTTAGACGAGGCAGGTGTAGACGCTTTTATAGTCTCAGACCCAGGTATTTTTCAAAAAGTTAAAACACTTGCACCAAGTAAAGAAATTCATATAAGTACTCAAGCAAATATTACAAATACTGCTACAGTTGAGTTTTGGAAGAGTCTTGGGGCTGATAGAGTTATACTTGCTAGAGAATTAAGTTTAGAGGAAATAAAAGAAATAAAGGACGAAGTAAAAGATAGCATCATGATTGAGGCCTTTGTTCATGGAGCGATGTGCATGAGTTACTCAGGCAGATGCCTTTTATCAAACTTCATGACAGGTAGAAGCGCTAACATGGGCGACTGCGCTCATCCATGCAGATATAAATATTATCTTATGGAAGAGACAAGACCTGGAGAGTACTATCCTATAACAGAAGATGAGAAAGGTTCATACATCATGAACTCAAAGGATCTTTGCATGATTAACTACATTCCAGAGCTAGTCGAAGCTGGGGTTGATTCATTCAAAATCGAGGGTAGAGTAAAGTCTGAATACTATGTTGCTACAGTTATTAATCAATATAGAAGGGCTATAGATGACTACTATGAAGATATTGAAAAATATAAATTCAATAGAGATAATAACATTTATTTAGAAGAGATAATGAAGGTTAGTCATAGAGACTTTACTACAGCATTCTTCTTTGGAGATGTTAAGGAAGCGTCACTAACTTATGACAACTCTTCATATATTAGGCTGTATGACTTCATTGCAAGAGTTTTAGACTACGATGAAGATAAAAAGTTTATGAAGGTTCAAGAGAGAAATAAATTCTCCATCGGAGACGAAGTAGAGATATTTGGACCAAAATTTTATGATAAATTTACCATAAATAAAATTTATGACGAGAACATGAATGAGGTTGACAACATAAACACACCTATGAAGGAAGCTTATATACCGTATGATAAAAAAGTCGAATATAATTATATGATTAGAAGGAAGGCAAATGAATAAATTATCTTCTTTATATGACGATAAAGGCATACTAGAGATACAAAGTAGTAAAGCTGAAGAATTTATTAAAAATACAATTGATTACGCCATTAATAACAGAGCTAGCGATATACACTTTGAACCTTATGATAAGTATATATTGATTAGACTTAGAATTGATGGCGAACTTGTGTTTTTTAAAAAGATTAATAAAAATGCTTATCAAAACATTGTCAATATAATCAAAATTAAGTCTGAGTGTGATACTGCGATTAAATTTGCGCCACAAGACGGAAGATTTAGCCATGGCGATGTTGATCTAAGAGTTTCCTTTATCGATGCTATATATGGAGAGATAATTTGTATTAGAATTCTAAACAATAAAGAGATGTTTACTATTGACAATATAGGTTTGTCAGAGAAAGCAAAAGAATTATTCAATAAGATTGTTAAATATAAATATCAAATGACTATAATAACTGGACCAACTGGTTCGGGTAAAAACTCAACTATGTATACTATGCTTAATAACTTAGATAAAAAGCGTCTAAGTATTGTTAGCGTTGAGGACCCTGTTGAGTATAGAGTTAATGATATAGATCAAATTGAAATACATGATTATAAAGATATAACATTTGCAAACACACTTAGGGCCATACTTAGACAGGACCCTGATGTCATAGCCATTGGCGAAATAAGAGACGAAGAATCTGCACAGATAGCTGTAAGAGCTTCTCTAACTGGTCACAAAATAATTACGACTCTTCATAGTATGAGCCCTGTAACAAGCATTAACAGACTATTAGAGATGGATGTAGAGGCTTCGTATTTATTTACCTCATTAAACGCTATAATAAATCAAAGACTTGTTAAACGATTAAAGTCATCGTACGAAGACATAGATTTTGATGATGATAATGACAAATACTTTGGAAGAATAGCTGTTTTTGAAATAATGCTTATCAATGACAAGATACGCGACCTGTTATTGAAGAATAATACAAAGCTAAGCAGTGAAATTTATAACGAGATGAAAAAGCTTTCTGATTATGTAAGCTTTGAAGACTCGATAAATTATTTACTTGAACATAAGTTTATTGATGAAAAGACTTATGAAGAGTTCAAAGAAGGCGACATTAATGAAATTTGAGATAATCTTTGAAAATAATAAAACTGAAAGCATTAGTGCAAAAAATATTTATGAAGCTTTTCAAAAATCTAAAGAAAAAGACATAGATTTTATGGATGTGAAGTACTTTAGACCAGCAAAGATTTATAGAATCCTCAAGATAAATAGCGTTAGCAAAAAACATATAGCAAATTTTTTCAGGATAATTGCTTTCAATCTTAAAATAAATAACAATTTACCTCAAATTTTAGCGCAAATGCATCAAAACTCATCAGCACTTAGCGATCCACTTAAAAATTATTATCCGTTAATAAAGGAGCTTATTGAACACGGCTTTACTTTGTCGGATATTCTAGCAAAGCTTGATATACTCGATAATTTGTCATTATTAAGTTTAAGAATAGCTGAAAAATCTGAGTATATAAAGTCAAGCAAAAACTCAAAAGACCTCTCAGAGCAAATTCTTGAGATAAGTGAAAATCTTTATGAACAAGAAGAGTATAAAAATACTATAAACAATATCATGATAAAACCAAAATTTTTAATGGCGGCTTTACTCGCTTTTATTATCATGATTATAGTATTTTTAGTACCACAATTTTCATATCTATTTGATAATGATATGAATTTGATGCCAGATAGTCTAAAACTATTACTTATTGTAAGTAATTCTATCAAATATAATTACATATATTATATACTTGGCATTATCATATTATTTATTGTCTTTGTAATACTCAATAAAAATGATGGCTATTTATATATAAAGCAAAGATATTTACTAGAATCGAAAAATGGCCTGTACAAGACGAGGATAAACTACAGAATTTTATATTACATGCTTAGTATGCTTAGATCAGGTAGTAAAATAAATGAAATTTTTGATTTCTTTTCAAAAAATTTTGATCTTATATATCTAAGGAAAGAATTTGAAAGAATGACTAAGATGTTAAACGAAGGAGAGACGCTTCATAATGTGCTTGATTCAAGCCATATTTTCTTAGATGATGTAAAGACAATACTCATAACTGGTTATGAATCAGAAAATCTAGCTGAAATCATCGAAAATGTCTTGTCACTTTACAAGAGAGATTTAAAGAGAAGACTTGATAAATTTGTAAACTCAATTGAGCCAATAATGACCATAATCATGGGTCTAGTTATAATGCTAATACTTCTAATGGTATTTAAGCCTATGTATGACTCAATGACAAGTATTATATCGTAGAGGGAGGAAGTTCTTATGAAAAAGTGTAAAATGAAAAAAGGATTTACTTTTGTTGAGATTATCATCTCTATAGCTATAGTTGCCATACTTATAGCGGTTGCAATACCGGCTTACAAAGCGATTAAAACGAGTGCTGAAAGAACTGCGCATAACGCAAACGTTGATCAAGTAAGTTCAGTTGCTTTATTATACTTTACTGATTTTCCTAAAGAAGATAAGGTTACATCGGATCAATTATTTAGCGAAGGTTATTTAAAGAGCAAAGTTACAGTTCCTTCATCAATACCTGCAGGAGACCATAATACTGAAAGAATCTATACTGTAACTCAAAATAAGCAAGGCGTTATAACAGTTAGCCCAGATAAAGTTGAAGCTAAGAATACAACTACTGAATAAGATATATCAATGCTTCTAGCCTTATATACAATTCTAATAATTATACTTTTATATATTTCTTATAAAGATATAAAAGAAGCTCAGTACAAAAATTTTTATTTTTATTTTTTAATAATTATAGTTTCAGCTATTGCTATATTAAGTAAAGTGTCATATTTAAAGATAGGCCTAATATACCTAGCTTTATTTCTTTCGCATATTTTTAAGGATAAGTATATAGACTATATTGGTGATGGGGACGTTGATCTATATATTTTGCTTTTTATGATATTTTCATTTCAAAAGTATTTAATTTTAATAATAATTTCTACCATAAGTGCAATAATTGTAAATCTTATTAAAAATTATATCAATAAGAAAAACGATAGAGCAGTTAGACTTGTTCCATATATAAGTTTTGCGTTTTTAATTATTATGCTCTTTGATTTATTTAAGGAGAAGATTCTATGAAAAATATTATGTATATTGATTCATCGTATATTTTACTTAATAATACTAAAATTAAAATTGCAGAAAAAATTAATTATGATGATACTGATAAAAAAGCTAGCCTTAAGTATTTGTTTAAAAAATTTAAAGACAATAAATATTTGAACAAGGACACATCTTTATTAAAAATCAATGATTATGATGAAGATTTATCTGAATATATTAGCAGCTTAAATAAAATCGATTTATTAGCATTAAATTTGAAAGATTATAAAATTTCGAAAATCATCACAGATGAGGCTCTTTACAAGTATGATGAGATAAGTGCTTCTTACGAAAGAACAAGTTTTGATATTAATTTATATAATTTAGATAGGGAGCAGCTTGAGAATTATTTATTCAATCAAGCAAAAAATACAGATGGCAAGGCCCTTGTACTTTTAAAGACAAAAAAATTAGAAGAATCAGAAAATCTTGTATATCTTAGAGATTTATTTGAATTAATCAGCCCAAAATATACGAGCAAGTTTAATTCATCTTTAATTATAAATATTGCGCTAGACATCACTATTCTAGCTTTAATTTTATTGTTAATTTTGAGGTTTATTAGATGAGAAAGTACATAAATAAAGGCATAATTATAACATTGCTGATAATAGCAAATTTATTTTTACCTATAAATAAAGAAAAGCCTAATTATAAGAAAAGTAAGATTAAGAAGAGATTTACTCTTGCTAGCGAAAAGAACGAATCACATCTTAAAAGAGCTAAAAAAATAAATATTGCAAAGCATGACGATACGCTAAATAATATAAGCAAAAATGAAATAATTAATAAGGTCTTAATGTCTACAAGCACTAACTTTATTCCAAACTATCAAGATTATGACGAAGATCCTTTTGATTTAATGGATGAGAGTAGCATATTTACTGATGATATAGATGAAAATGATTCTGAGGCTATAGTACTAGATACAGGTAAGGAAAATTCATTAAAAGATAAGTGGTCATACACCAATGCTAGTCTTTATTATGAAGATGAAAAGAATATTATTTATTATAATAATGACGGTTCTAATATAATTTTAAGTCCTAAAGGCTCATCTGTTATAAATAAAGAATATGTTAAAATTGATTTTAATGGCTGCAGTGATGCAAAATTAAAAGTTATTAAGGATGGGCAAATAAAAGAAATAAACTTGAGCGGCGCATCAGATTTTAAATATTTTTATATTGGAGATGATCTTAAGGGTTCAAGCATTGTATCAATTGAATTTATTAGCACTGCTAAGAAAGCCTTTTATCTATCGATAGGTGATATTAATTATGTATAAAAAAGGGTTTACATACATCGATACAGTTATTTCTATATGCGTAGCAGCTGTAGTCATATCGATGTTTATACTCGCTTATTCACATTTTACAAACTATAGTGAACGAGCTGAGATGAAAAGTATTGTTCAAATCATTAAAAAATCAAGACTTAGTGCAATAATGCAATCGTCAGAAATTGATCTAAGTTTGGACGATGACAAAATAATTATTTTGGACACAAATGATATTAAAAAAGAATATAAGCTGAAGCACCTTAAATTTAAGACTAAAGAACATTTTGTTTTTACAAGCGAAGGCGGAACAAAGAGTTTTATGGATAAATACTATGTAATTGTATTGTCTAATAAATCTAAGAAGCAATATAAGATTGTGCTTGCTGCAGTTGGAGGACAGGTTAGATATGAAGAAATATAAAAAAGCGCTTACAATGTTAGATATTGTGGTTTCCTTTGCTATACTTTCTTGCTTCATACTTTTTCTGTCTATTTTTTTGAAAAATTTTATGGGGCTAGAAGCAGACAATAAAAAACTTAGACAAGCTGATAATTTTGCAAGTAATGCTATGGAGATACTTAGATCAGATGAAAGTAACGATGTCTACGCTATAAGTGAGAAGATAAAAACAAATTTAGGCGAAGAAACTAAATTTAATCTTGTTAAAGAGGCATACGCAGGCAGCTTATATACATTTACTTTATACATTAATGATAAAGAAGGAAATACTTATGAAGAATATCAGATTATCAAATAAAAAAGCTGAGTCATTAATCGAGCTAGTGATGGCACTATTTCTTTTATCACTAGTGCTTTTTGAGGCAAGTTCACTTTTAAAAAATTTTACAAGTTTTTCTCAAAGATATGAAAAAAATCTTGAGAGCGAAGATGATATCAATCTATTCTTTTCATTTATGGAAAATGATTTTACTTTATATAGCAGGGTAAGTGTAAAGAGTGACTCAATACATTTTGAAAATAAAGATAAAAGCAAATTAAAGTCTTGTGATTATTATTTAAGCGATTCTAGAGTAAAAAGAATTGCAGGCGGTCAATTAACAGGTATAACATATTTTTTAAATGATGTTAAAGATCTTTCATTTGAGTATAAGAAAGACGATGGAATTATCATTATGAATATAAAGCTCAATGAAAAAGAGTACAAAAAGATATTTAGCACTAATGACGTAGAGGTGATAGAATGAAGAAGGGCAGCGCAAGTTTAGTAGTTTTGTCTATAATGTTTCTAATTACAGCTCTTTTAATTTATCTTTTTGAATACGTCAGTATTGAAAGAATGATGTATGTCAATAGAATAAATATGAAGCAATTTGAATACAATAGCGAATCGCTAGAAAATATAATTACTAAAGATATAGAGGCAACTTATTTAAACGGCGGTGACATCAATGAGATTGCTGCTAAAGATTACCAAGTATTTGAAGGACAAAAAGTAAAAATATATTATAATGGCATAGCAAAAAAGAACGCAATAAAAATACATTATGCTGAGCTTATGAATAACGATAAGGAAAGAACAAAAGATACAGAATTTTCGCTTTTAAATAGAATATTTTTAAAAGACAAGATTGGAAGTAAAGAGAAAGAAGATTTTTTAAATTTAATTAAAGAAAATCAAGTTCAAGAATTTACTATAGAAGAGATAAATAATTATTTCTTAGATGCAAATGATGTCGAAAAGACCTTTGATTTTGGCAATGCCATAGTCAAAATTAATAAAAATGCTAGTATGAATGATATTAAGGCAAATATTAATGGCTCTGGAATATTAATTATAGATGGCGATATTACTATTCATGGTGAAATTGATTTTTCTGGTTTAATTATCATAGATGGTGAGTTAAAGATTGAAGGATCAAGCGATATATATGGAACTGTTATTGATATTAAAAACAAATCAAAAATAAATTACACAAAATCACTTCACACAATGTATGCAATGTGTAAAAATTACAAAGGAATAATTAAATTAAGTAAGTCGAACTATTAATGCTTCGACTTTTTTATATAAAAATATTAATATTATTAAAAAAATACTTGTTAAATTACAAAATTACTGATATAATAGACTTAGATTATTATATAGGAGGAAATATATGTTATCAGCAAGTGATTTTAGAAATGGCGCCACATTCGAATGGGATGGAGACGTTTATCAAGTTTTGGAATTCCAACATGTAAAGCCAGGAAAAGGAGCAGCTTTTGTTAGAGCAACTATCAGAAGCGTTCTTAGTGGTGCTACAAAGGAACTTACATTTAACCCAACTGAAAAATTTAACGACGCACAATTGGAAACAAAGGAAATGCAATATCTTTACAATGATGATGCACTTTACTATTTTATGGACAATGAAACATATGAGCAACTTCCACTAAACAAGGACGAAGTTAGTGAAGCAATTCAATTCTTAAGAGAAAATGATACAGCAGTTATCAGATTCTACAAGGGAAAAGCATTTTCAGTTCAAGCACCAAACTTTGTTGAACTAGAAGTTACTCAAACAGAACCTGGTGTTAAAGGCAACACTACTACTGGAGCAACTAAACCAGCTACTGTAGAAACAGGCTTTACATTAAATGTACCACTATTTGTTAATATTGGTGATAGAATTAAAATTGACACAAGAAGTGGAGAATATTTATCAAGAGTTTAAGGAGGTAGAAAAATGTACGAACTATCAAAGAGAGTTTCTTATTTAAAGGGACTTGCAGAAGGCTTAGGCTTGAATGAAGAAAGCAAAGAAGAAAAGATTTTAAGTGAGATCATTGACATACTAGATGAGATGGCTGAAACAGTTTGCGACAACGAAGTTGCAATTGAAGACCTAGAAGACTACATCTTCGAAGTTGATGAAGATCTTTCATACTTAGAAGATGATGTATATGGCGATGATTACGAAGATTATGATGATGAAGATGACTACGATTTCGATGATGATTATGACTTCGATTATGATGACAATGATTATTTCGAATATCCAGATGAAGATGAGGAGGAAGACTCTAAGTAGAGTAAGATATGGAAAATAACAATATTGGAAAGATTAATATTTCTGATGATGTTATAGCAACTATAGCTAGCAAGGCAACTTGCGAAGTTGAACATGTTTGCTCATTATCAGCAGGTATTGGATCGAACATTACTGATTTATTAGGAGTAAAAAATTTTAATAAACCAATTAAAATTGAAAGCAGTGAAGAAGGATGCATAATTGACATATATGTTGACATCGAATACGGCTCAAAGATTGACAAGGTTGGATATGATATTCAATCAAGTGTAAAAACAGCTGTTGAAGAGATGACTGACATACATGTAATACAAGTTAACGTTTATGTAAAAGGCGTTAAAGAAGCACCAAAGGCTAATAAATAATTTGATTAAACTCCAGTAATTGCGCTGGAGTTTTTTTAAAGACTAAGTGAGGGATAATATGTCATACGACAAGACAAGATTAAACTTAATGAATTCAATATATCAGCTTGATCTTAATAAATACAGCTCGGTTAATGATTTAGATGGATTTTTTGAAACGCTTGAGATAAGTGATGAGAATAAAATCAAATTAGCAAAGAGAGTAGAAAGCTTTATTGATAATAAAGAAAAAATCGATACAGAGTTAAAGAGCGTTCTAAAAGATGCTAAGCTTGAAAGACTATCATACATTGACAGAAGCTTATTAAGGCTTGCCATCTTTGAAATTATTATAGAACAAGATATTGCTTATCAAATTATTATTAACGATATAGTTGAAATAGCTAAAAATTTCTCAGACGATAACTCATATAAATTTATAAATGCAATTTTAGGCGACTACGTAAGGAATTATTATAATGAATAAATTCACTGTAACTGGCCTTAACGACTACATAAAGGACGTTTTAGCAAATGATTTTCTTTTGCATGAGATATATGTCGAAGGGGAAGTAGCTGATTATAAGAAAAATAATTCGGGACACTTATATTTTTTGATTAAAGATGAGAGCTCTAAGATTAAGTGCGCTTTCTATTATTATAAAAATGAAGAAGAGATTACGCTTGAAAATGGCATGAAGGTCTTTATCAAGGGAAAGATTTCGACTTACGACCAAAACAGCACTTATCAGATCAATGTTGACTACGTGGAAGAGATTGGCATAGGTAAACTTAAAAGAGAGTTTAGAAAAACGCTTGAAAAGCTTGAAAAGGAAGGCCTATTTGACGAAGAGCATAAAAAAGAAATACCAAAGTATCCAAGAAGGCTTGGTCTCATCGCTTCATCAACTAGTGCTGGCTTTAGAGATATAGTAAAAGTGCTTAGACGAAGGACCAATATGATTGACATAATTCTATATGACTCCTTCGTTCAAGGGGACATGGCTGTATCTAATATAAATAGCGGACTGGATTACTTCAACCAAAAGAATGATGTAGATCTCATTCTTATTGCAAGAGGAGGCGGCAGTTACGAAGAGCTAGCAGTTTTTAACGATGAGAGCATGGCAAGAAAGATATTCGCATCAAAAATTCCTGTCATGACAGCTGTTGGCCACCAGATAGATAGTTTTATAGCAGACCTTGTCGCAGATAAAAGATGCGCAACACCATCAGAAGCAGCTGAAATTATATCAAAGTACTACTATGAACTACCAGATTTACTACATCAAAGCATAATACAGATAAGTTTTTTAATGAATCACTATATTTCAAGTGAAGAAAGCAATTTAAAAAACAAAAGAGATTTGATTAATAGCTTGAATACCAAGACTCTAATAGACAATTTTTATTCAAAGACAAATAATCTTATGATATTAATTAAAAAAGAGATGGATAAATACATTTATTCAAAAGAGAAAAAAGTTGATATGCTTGCTTCAAGGCTAATTTATTCATCAGTTAGCAAAAGGATAGATGAAGCGAATAACACTGTTGAGAAGAGAATTGTCAACATAAATCAAGCTATGAATAACAAGCTAAGCGCAATGACAGAGGATTTACAAAAGTTTAAGCTAAGGCTTACAATTAACGATATTTATAAGACTTTAAGAAGAGGTTATTTTTTAGTAAGTGATTTAGATAATAAAACCATAAAAGATGCTAATGATATAAAAGTAGGTTCGGATATATTTATTAAGTCGTACAATAGCAGTATTAAAGCTCATGTGTTGGAGGTAAATAATGACATTAAATTATGAAAAAACATTAGATAACTTAGATGATATTCTTGAAAAACTACAAAGTCAAGAACTAAGTTTAGATGAAAGCATAGATGAATTTGAAAAAGCAGTTAAACTTTATAAAGAATTGAATAAAAAATTAAGCGAAGCTAAGATGAAGATCAAAAAGATTGAGATAGACGACTTAAATCTATCAAAAGAGATTGATTATGACGTTGAAGACAATGACTTTGAGACTATAGACTCGTTCAAAGACTTTGGCGAAGCACACGACGACGATTTGGACTACGACGATGATGAATATTAATACATTCAAAGAAGCTTTTGACAAGAAGCTTCCTATAGAGCTAAAGCCTTATCTTAATGACGACGTCATCTCAGAGGCCATAGAATATGCTTCATACGATGCAGGCAAGAGGCTTAGGCCATTTATTCTATATAGCCTTGGAAGAGAGCTAGAACTTGATAAGAAACTAATAAACGCCTTTGCAGTAGCACTTGAGCTAATACACAATTATTCCTTAGTTCATGATGATTTGCCAGCCATGGATAACGATGAGTATAGGCGCGGTAAATTTACAGTTCATAAGAAATATGGCGAAGCAAACGCAATTTTGTGTGGTGATGCACTTTTGAACTTGTCAATGGAGTATTTAGCTCACAAGCTTAGAGACAATGATAATAAAAATATATTAAAAGCAATGAGCTACATGTATAGGTCATCAGGCGTTAAAGGCATGATACTTGGCCAGTCAGAAGACATTCGCATGGAAAGTGGCGATATAGGCGAATATACTTACGATGATTATAAAACGATGATACTTAATAAGACAGGAAGACTTTTTAATATAGCTTTTCTTGTTCCATGCATATTAGCTGATAAGGATGAAGATACAATGAAAAATGTTTTAATCTTTTCACGTTTATTCGCAATGAGCTTTCAAATAAAAGATGATTTAGACGACTTGAAAGAAAATAAAGAGATAGATGGAAATAATATACTTAAGTTTCATTCACTTGAAGAGGCAAAAGAGATACTTGAAGAGAATCTTAAGAAGATGAAGGCACTTCAAGCAAAGCTTAATTATGAAACAACAAAGTACTCATTAGAATTAATTAAATAATATATATCTAAAGACATAATGATTTTAAATTACTATGTCTTTTTTTATGATCTAAGTTGATTATTAATCAGTATGTGATATAATGATTATAGATATAAGTTGCGTGGAAGAGGATATAAATCATGAAAAAGAATGCTATCATATCATTTTGTCTTATAATGCTTTTAGTAATAGTGTCAATTTTTTCTTACAATTTCTATATTAACACTAAGACTAATGACATAAGAGCAATTAATTTAAAAGACTTGGAGCATAAAGAATTTAATTTAAGCAAAGAGGATTACATAGAAGATTTTAATTTTGCGTATAATATTTTGAAAGAGCATTATCCATTTTTTGAAGTTAATAAAAAATTATATGGTATTGATTGGCTAAGTAATAAAGAGAAGTATGAAGCATATATTGCAGAATCAAAAAATGATGCAGACTTCTTTAGTAGAATGAACACTATTTTGGCTGATCTTAACAATTTACATACTCAACTTGTTCCAAGTTATATGGGGTTAGAATATTATATTTCTTATTATTCTAATCCGAAATATACATGGAGACACGATATAGCTAAAATATATGAAAAAGACGATGTCAGAAGAAGGTACAATATTAATAATGAAGTTATTGAGAATGTAATTAATCAATATATTAAGAGTGATGATGAAGTAAATAAGACTTATTCCAAAAATCTTATGACTGAGAATATAATTAAAGATAAACTTGCTTATATCAGAATTAGCTCACTTATAGGTATGGAATACATCAATCAAGATAGAGACATTGTTATTAATTATCTGAATGAAATAAAAGATTATCCTTTCTTAATAATTGATATAAGAGGCAATGGCGGTGGTGACAGCAGATATTGGGCTTATTTTTTACTTCCTAACATAATAGATAAAAAATATGAAACAAAAAATTATCTTTTAATAAAGTCAGGAGAATTAAATAAAAAAATCTTTGAACAATTCAATTTTAATAAAGACGTAAAAACATTTTTAGATAAGTCTTCATTTAGTCGTGATGTGAAAGATATTCTTAAAGATTTTGATGGATATTTAGCCTTTGACTCTATAATAGAGCCGAGTGAAGACTCTATTCACTACAAAGGAAAGATTTATTTATTGGTAGATAATGGAGTTTATTCTTCAGCTGAGATGCTTGCATCATTTTGCAAAGAAACTAAATTGGCTACCTTAGTTGGAAGCAGAACTGCTGGTGACGGTATTGGTTTTGATCCAATGCAAGTAGCTTTACCTAATACTGCATTTGTTTTGAGATTTTCAAACAATATGGGTTTAACTGAGTCTGGTTCAATTAATGAATTAGATCAAACAATGCCTGATATTATTGTTCAAGAGAGTGAAGAGGACAAGACAGGCTATCTAGAAAATCAAAAGATTATAAAAGCAGTAATGAGAGATGCTGGTCTTAGTAAATAGATATGAAGCAATATACAATATGTATTGAAAGAAAATTTATAAAAAATTTATAAAAAATACTTGAAATATTGACACTTATATGATATAATCTAGTGGTTAATGTGATAAGAGAGGTGAAAAAAATGAAAAAGGACATACATCCAGAATTTAAAGAAGTAACTGTTACATGCGCATGTGGCAACACATTCGTTACAGGATCAACAAGAGACGAGTTAAAAGTAGAAGTTTGCTCTGAATGTCACCCATTCTTTACAGGTAAACAAAAGTTTACTGAACGTGGTGGCCGTGTAGAGAAATTCAAGAAGAGATACAAAAAAGACGAAAATTAGCAGACTTTTTTCTGCTAATTTTTCATTATACAGGTGAAAAAATGAAAAAGAATTTTAAAACAAGTATAGGTGGACAAGCTTTAATCGAAGGTATACTTATGAAGGGACCTGAAAAAACTTCTGTTGCAGTCAGAAAACCTAATGGCGAGATAGAAGTAAGTGTTAAAGATGATAGCAAGAAAAATAATAAGCTCATCTTTAAAATACCCTTCATAAGAGGTATATCTAAGCTAGTGGACTCAATGTCTGAAGGCACTAAAGCACTCTATTATTCTGCTTCTTTTTATGACGATGAAGAGGATAAAAAAGAAACTAGTAAATTTAAAGATACTTTGTTTAATATTTTTACTTTTGTTTTTTCTTTTTTTATAGCTATAGCACTTTTTGTTGTAATTCCAACATTCATAGCTAACTTCTTAAAGGATAAAATCAATAATATATTCTTACTAAACTTTGTTGAAGGCTTGATAAGGATATCTATATTTTTAGTATATATAAGTTTAATATCGAATCAAAAAGATTTAAAGAGAGTATTCATGTACCACGGCGCTGAGCACAAAACTATCTTCGCTTATGAGAATGGTCTTGACTTAACTGTAGAAAATGTTCAAAAGATGAATAAGTATCACCCAAGATGCGGAACAAGCTTCTTATTTATGGTTATGCTTGTATCAATTATTGTTCTATCGTTCTTTGGATGGCCATCGCCACTAATGAGGATAGTGTCAAGAATTATTGCTCTACCAATTATTGCAGCTATATCTTATGAAATTAATAGATTCATAGGTAGGTACGATAATGTTGGCGTTTGCAGATTGGTTGCTAAACCAGGACTTTGGCTACAAAAGATAGCTACAGTTAAAGAGCCAGATGATAGCATGGTCGAAGTAGCGATAGCTGCTGTTAAAGAGGTAATACCTAGTGAAGAAGGTTTAGACGCTTGGTAGTTAAAGATATTATAAGGAAAGCTTTAGCTGATATTGAAGCATCAGGGAAAAATATTCCTAATTCTATGGGCGAGATATATATGCTTTTAGAGCATCTAAGTGGCAAAGATAAGCTATTTTTAACTTTGAACAAAGATTTTGAAATGAACGAAGAAGAGTTTTTTGAACTTCTTAATAAGAGGCTAAACGACACGCCCATGGCTTATATCATAGGCAAGAAGCATTTTAGAGATATTATTATAAAAACTGACGAAAGAGCCTTGATACCAAGATTCTGCACAGAAGAATTAATTGACATTGTTAATGGATTTATAAAGCCAGACGATTGTGTATTAGATATGTGCACTGGAACAGGAGCCATAGCTCTTGCTATTAAGGAAGAAAATCCTCTAATTCATGTAGCTTGCTCAGATGTTTCTAAAGATGCACTAAATTTAGCAAAAGAAAATGCTAAATTAAATAATTTATCAATAAATTTCATTTTATCGGATTTATTTGAGAATATTAATGAAACTTATGATATACTTATATCAAATCCACCATATATTTCAAGTGAAGAATATATGGGACTAGATAAGGATTTATCTAAAGAACCAAAGCTTGCCTTAGTTGGCGGCGATTTAGGGTATGAATACTACGAAAAAATCATTAAACAGGCTAGAGAAAAGATTAAACGCATGATATTTTTTGAGATTGGATACGATCAAGGAAATATTGTAAAAGAAATATTAGAAAAGTATAAATATAAAGATATTAAAATCTATAAAGACCTTGAAGGTTTTGATAGATTTGTTTCTGCCTGCATTTAGGAGATGAGAAAATGTTAGAAAAATTAAATTTTATTGAAGACAAGTACAAAGAACTTGGCGAAAAAGTTATGGATCCAGATCTTTTGAAGGACATGAAAGAGTATCAAAAGACTATGAAGGAATACGCTGACTTAAAGCCAATCGTTGATAGATATAAAGAGTATCAAACTTACTTAAGTGAGCTTAAAGATACAGAAGAGATGCTTGGCGAAAACCTTGATGACGAGATGAGGGAGCTTGCTAAGGAAGATTTAAAGAATTTACAAGAAAATATTGAAAAGGCTGAAGAAGACCTTAAGATAATGCTTATACCGAAGGACCCTAACGATGAAAGAAACGTTATTATGGAAATAAGAGGCGGCATTGGCGGTGAAGAGGCTGCTCTATTTGCTGGTGACTTATTTAGAATGTATTCTATGTACGCTGACAAGAGAGGCTATAGAACTGAAATTATGAGTACAAACGAAACAGGTATAGGCGGCTTTAAAGAAGTTATCTTTATGATAACTGGTAAAGGTGCTTACTCAAGACTAAAGCATGAATCAGGTGTACACAGAGTTCAAAGAGTGCCTGAAACAGAAGCATCTGGTCGTATTCATACATCAGCAGCAACCGTTGCTGTTATGCCAGAAGCAGATGACGTTGAGATCGAAATCAATGAAAATGATATAAAGACAGATGTTTATAGAGCAAGTGGACACGGCGGTCAATGCGTTAACACTACAGACTCGGCAGTTAGACTAACACATATACCTACAGGACTTGTTGTTACTTGTCAGGATGAAAAATCACAATTAAAGAACAAAGAAAAAGCAATGAAGGTTCTTAAATCAAGACTATATGACAAGATGCTACAAGAACAAAATGATGAACTAGCAAAGCTTAAGAAGGGCCAAGTAGGTTCAGGAGACAGATCTGAAAGAATTAGAACATATAACTTCCCACAAGGAAGAGTAACTGATCATAGAATCAATTTAACTTTATATAGATTGGAAGACTTTTTGAACGGGGATTTAGATGAGATGATAGACGCTCTACTAACTCACGAACAAGCAGAAAAATTAAAAGAATTGGAGGCATAAGATGAAAGCATCTCTTAGTATTAAGAAATCGATTTTAGCTTTACAACACTTGATTGCTATGTTTGGAGCTACAGTTTTAGTTCCTATACTTACAGGACTTGATCCATCAGTTGCACTTTTCAGTGCTGGCTGCGGTACACTTATATTTCACTATTGCACAAAGAAAAAAGTTCCAGTATTTTTAGGATCATCCTTTGCATTTATACCAGTTATAGTGCAAGTAGCATCAAAGTACGGCGATCTCAGATACGCTCAAGGCGGTATGTTGGTTGCTGGTTTAGTATATGTATTATTTTCATTCTTTATCAGAGGTATAGGTATAGAAAAAATACAAAAGATACTACCACCACAAGTAATTGGACCTATGATTATAGTTATAGGCTTCAATCTATTACCAACAGCATTTAATATGGCAAAGACATCTTATATAGTAGCTGGACTTACTCTAGCCGTTGCTGTAGCTTGGCCATATCTAGTAAAAGGTTTCTTAAAGCAAATATCAATACTCGTTGCAGTTATATTTGGCTATGTACTATCAGTTGCTTTTAAACTAGTTGACTTCACAGCAATAAATAATGCTCAATATTTTGCAGTGCCAAACTTTACTTTACCACTATTTGATATTGAAGCAATTATAATTATAGTTCCTATAATATTCGCTGTATTTATGGAACACTTAGGAGACATAACTACTAACGGAGCAGTAGTTGGTCAAAACTTTATAGAAGATCCAGGCCTTAACAGAACTTTACTTGGCGATGGCTTAGCTACAGTATTCGCTTCACTTATAGGCGGACCAGCTAATACAACTTATGGCGAAAACACAGGTGTATTAGCGATTACAAAGAATTATGACCCATCAATATTAAGACTTGCAGCAGTATTTGCAATCATCTTAGGTTTTGTTGGTAAACTTGGAGGCTTCTTAAGAACTATACCACAAGCAGTTATGGGTGGTATATCTATAATGCTATTCTCAATGATAGGTTTCATTGGAATTAGAAATATTAGAGATAATCATGTTAAATTTAATATTAAAAATATAATAGTTATGGGCTCGATTTTATTTATTGGTTTCTCAGGTGGTTTATTTAAAGAACTATTTGGTTTTTCTATAGAGCTTCCAATAACAGCTAATATCAGCCTTAATGGTCTTAGCTTAGCAGCTATAGTTGGTATTTTATTAAACGCAATTTTAAACGGAGTAAAGAGGGATGCTTGATATTGATCTTCTAGTAGAAGAGGTAAAAAAATCAAAGCACATGGTATTCTTTGGAGGTGCAGGCGTATCGACAGAGAGCGGTATACCTGACTTTAGAGGATCTGGTGGACTTTATACAGAAAGACTTTATGAAGGATATGAACCAGAAGTAGTTTTAAGCAATAAATTTTATCATGCACATCCAGATATATTTTTTGACTTCGTTAGGGATAAAGTTATTTATGAAAATGTTAAGCCGAACGAAGGCCACAAGGCGCTTGCAAGACTTGAAGAGATGGGTATACTTAAAGCAGTTATCACTCAAAACATAGACAATCTTCACCAAGATGCTGGCAGTAAGAGAGTTATTGAGCTTCATGGCAATATCAATAGATCTTATTGCACACATTGCCATAAAGAGTTTGATGCAATGTATATCAAGCACTCAAAAGGTGCTTGTACTTGTGATGAGTGCGGTGCATTGATTAAGCCTGATGTAGTTTTATATGGAGAGGCTCTAGATAATAATGTTATGGCTGAGGCTATAAATGAAATATCTAAGGCAGATTTACTTTTAGTCGCTGGAACATCACTTAAGGTATATCCAGCAGCTGGCTTGATTAGATATTTTAATTCGGATAATCTAGTAATTATAAATAAAGATAAAACATCTTATGATAGATATGCAAAGCTTGTGTTTAATGAAGGCTTTGGAAAGATATTAAAAGAAGTGGTGGATAGAATTGATATATGATGCTATAGTCATAGGAGCAGGTGCAGCGGCACTATTTTTTGGGGCTCTTAATAAGGATAAATTAAATATACTTATGCTCGAGAGAAACGATAGAGTCGGCAAAAAGCTTCTAACAACTGGCAATGGCAGATGCAATTACACTAATACTAAGCTTAATGAAAATCCATACAATGATAAGGATTTTACTTTATATATGATAGAAAAGTATGGTTATGAAGCTATAAAAAATAAATTCCAAGTCATGGGTATATATCCTTATATAGAAGACGATAGAGTTTATCCAATGTCATTGCAAGCATCGAGTGTACTTGATGTGCTTAGATATGAAAACGAAAGAAACAATGTCAATATAAAAACTGATGTCTTTGTAAAAAGTTTTCATAAAGATGGTGATATATTTATAATTAAGGATCAAAACGCAAATATTTATAAATCCAAGAGCCTTGTAATTGCATGTGGAGGAGCGGCTATGCCAAAATTTGGCTCGGACGCAAATTTATATAAACAAATAAAAGAGCTAGGTATATCAGTAATTGATACAAAGCCAGCTCTAGTGCCTTATGAATGTGATTATAAATATTTAAAACACCTAGACGGGCTTAGAGTAAATGCAAAATTAAGCTTAAAAAAAGCAGGTAAAATTATTAAAGATGATGTGGACGATGTTTTATTCACAAAATATGGTCTATCCGGTCCAACAGTCTTTCAATTATCCAGATATATTAGTGGCAAAGAAAGTGCATATAAATTTAGTATAGACTTTTTTTATACTTTTAATGAAGATGAATTATTTTCAATTTTAAGCGATAGAAGAAAAGATATCGGATATAAAAGTCTAGATGATTTTTTCATTGGCTTAATTCACAAAAGACTTATAATTCCTGTGCTTGATAGACTTGGACTTGTAAAAGAAACTAACGCAAAAAACTTAAGTGATAAGGATTTACATAAAATAATAAATATTTTAAAAGATTTTGAATTAGATATTATAAAGAATAAGGGCTATGGCATTGGTCAGATAAGCCTTGGCGGAGTAGCTACTAAAGAGATAAATGCTAAGACTATGGAGTTAAAGAAAATTAATGGCTTGTACTTTATTGGAGAAGTTATTGATATTGATGGACCATGCGGTGGCTATAATCTAAGCTTTGCTTGGCTATCAGCTATGGCAGCTTATGACGATATAAAATTGAGGTGTAAGGCTTGATAAATTATCAAAAAAAGTTTTATGAATATAAAGAAAAAGGTAAAAAGATAAATGTTTCCTTACTAGGAGCAGGCTTCATGGGCAAGGCGCTAGTGAGTCAATATATACAAAGCAAAGTTTTAAATCCTTTACTAATATCATCAAGACACATCGAAGATGCGATTGATGCTTATCTTGCAGCGGGTATTGCTAGAGAAGATATAATTAAAATTACAAATGCTGATGAAATAAAAGATTTAAATAAATATTATATTTGTGAAGACAAAGAGCTTTTATACAAATCAGAGCACATTGATTATGTAATTGATGCGACAGGAGAGCCAATTGTCGGTACAGAAATAAGTTACAATGCTCTTATGAATGGCAAAAATGTAATTACATTTAACTTAGAGAGCGATGTTTGTGTCGGAACCATACTTTCAAATATTGCTAAAGAAAAAGGACTTATATACACAGGCATAGATGGAGATGAGCCAGGAACGGTTCTCGAGCTTTATAATGAAGCCAAAATTATGGGCTTTGATGTCTTAGCCATTGGCAAGGGAAAGAATAATGAAGTCGATTTAGAAGCTAATCCAGATACAGTAAGTGAATCTGCAAAACAGAAGGGCATTAAAAAAGAGATGCTTGCAAGCTTTGTAGATGGCACTAAGACCATGGTTGAGATGGCGACTATGAGTAACGCAACTGGATTTAGAGTGGATGTTGATGGCGGACATGGGATTAAATCTGATATCAAAACACTTGACAAGAAGCTTTGCCTTAAATCAGAAGGCGGCGTGCTTAATTCGTACGGAATTGTTGACTATGTCAATGGTATTGCTCCAGGCGTCTTCGTCATAGTAAAGAGCGATTTAAAAAAGATTGATCACCTAATGAGATTTTTAAAGATGGGTGACGGACCAAACTATGTTTTATATAGACCATATCACTTAACTAGCATAGAGACTATAAACACAGTATTAAAAGCGCACTTCGATAAGCTTGAGGCAATAAAGCCTATGTCTGATTTACCTTATTCAGATGTAGTAGCAATTGCCAAGAAAGATATGAAGAAGGGCGATAAACTTGATTATATCGGAGGATACACTTTTTATGGAAGCTGTATAGACTTTGAAAAATCAAGAGATAAAAATTTAGTGCCTATATCTGTAATTAACGAAGGTGCAATCCTTAATAGAGATATAAAAAAAGGCGAAAGTATTGATTATGATAGCGTAGAACTTGATGAGACAACGCTTGTATATAAACTTAGAAAAGAAATAGAAGCAAAATACGAAGCTTCAAGGAGGTAATTATGGACTTAAAAGCTTTATCAAATGATCGCGTAGCCGATAGAGAACACAAAATATCTGAATATTGGAACAGTATTGATTTGCTTAAACTAACTAACGAAAAAAGAGATAAAGACAATAGATATGTTTTCTTTGAAGGACCACCAACAGCTAATGGTAAACCTGGTATTCACCATGTCAGTGGTAGAACTTTAAAGGACTCTGTCTGCAGATATAAGGTTATGCAAGGCTATTATGTAAACAGAAAAGCTGGTTGGGACACACACGGACTACCAGTAGAAATAGAAGCAGAAAAACAATTAGGACTTCATAACAAACAAGATATAGAAAAGTATGGCGTAAAAGAATTTAATGAAAAATGTAAAGAATCAGTATTTAAATATGAGTCATTATGGAGAAAAATGACTGAAAAGATGGCTTATCTAATTGATCTTGATCATCCATATATAACTCTTGACAATGATTACATTGAATCAACTTGGCACATTCTTGATAAGATGTTTAAAGATGGACTTATATACGAAGGCCATAAGATTATGCCTTACTGCCCAAGATGCGGTACAGGACTTGCTTCACACGAAGTTGCTCAAGGCTATGAGATGATTAAAACTGAATCAGCTTATGTTAAGTTTAAAAAGAAAGTCACTGATAATGAATATTATCTTGCATGGACAACAACTCCGTGGACACTACCTTCAAATGTAAGTTTAACAGTTAATAAAGATTTTGATTATATTAAGATAAAACATAAAGAAACTGGTGAGATACTTTACTTAGCTAAGTCACTTCTTAAACAAGCTCTTGAAAAAGATGCTGAAAACTATGATATCATAGCAGAAATGAAAGGCTCGGACTTAGTTGGTGAAGAATACGAACAATTATTACCATATTTACCATGTGATAAAAAAGCTTTCTATATAACAGAAGCTGACTATGTTACTATGGAAGACGGTACTGGTATAGTTCACACAGCACCTGCCTTTGGTGAAGACGACTACAATACATCAAGAAGATATGATTTACCAGTTCTTAATCCAGTTGATGAAGAAGGTAAATACACTGATACACCTTGGAAGGGTATGTGGGTTATGGATGCTGATCCATTGATCATTGAAGAGTTAAAGAAAGAAAATAAATTATATAGAAAACAAAAAATTGAACATAATTATCCACATTGCTGGAGATGCCACACACCATTACTATATTACGCAAAACCATCATGGTATATAGAAGTAACTAAGTTTAAAGACAAAATTGTTGAAAATAATAAAACAGTTAACTGGTATCCAGACTATGTTGGCGAAAAAAGATTTGGTAACTGGCTTGATAATCTAAAAGATTGGGCTTTATCTAGATCAAGATATTGGGGAACACCACTACCAATTTGGAAGTGCGAAGAATGCGGCCACATGGAAAGCGTTGGCTCAAGAAAAGAGCTTAAAGAAAGAGCAATTGAAGATATCGATGAAAATATCGAGCTTCACAGACCATATGTTGACGATGTTCATCTAGAGTGCCCACATTGCCATGGCAAGATGACTAGAGAAAAAGATGTTATCGACGTTTGGTTCGATTCAGGCGCAATGCCATTTAGCCAATGGCACTATCCATTCGAACACACAGAAGACTTCGATCACAAGTTCCCAGCAGATTTCATCTGTGAAGGTATAGACCAAACAAGAGGCTGGTTCTACAGCTTACTTGCTATATCAACATATATGACAGGAAAGTCACCATATAAGAACGTCCTTGTTAATAACCTTGTGCTTGATAAGTACGGTAAAAAGATGAGTAAGAGCAGGGGCAATACTATTGACCCATTCGAATTATTCGAAGAATATGGCGCAGATGCTGTAAGATGGTATCTATTATATGTTTCACCAGCTTGGACAACTAAGAAGGTCGACGTTGATGGACTAAAGGATATTAGCTCGAAATTCTTCAACACATTAAGAAATGTATATAATTTCTTCTATATGTATTTACAAACTGATGGCATTGATCCAAAAACTTTAGATGTGCCATATGAAAAGAGAAGCGACATAGATAAGTGGATACTTGCTAAGTACAACAAGCTTCTTGAAAGAATTGAAGAAGAGATGAATAAGTTCGAGCTAACAAACGTTGTTAGAATGATACAAGACTTTGTAGTTGAAGATATATCTAACTGGTATATAAGACGTTCAAGAAGAAGATTCTGGGCTACAGAGCTTGATGATGATAAAAAAGCAGTGCTACAAACAACTTATGAAATACTTCTTGGCGTTTCTAAAATCATAGCACCATTTGCACCATATACAGCTGAAGAGTTCTATCAAAGACTTGGCGATTTGGAATCAGTTCACATAGACTATTATCCAAAGGCAAATAAAGATTTAATCGATGAAAAACTTATATTCAAGATGGATCTTGTTCGTACACTTGTTAAACTTGGTAGATCTTCAAGAGAAAATGCCAAGATTAAAGTAAGAATACCTCTTAACGAAATAGTTATAGACGGTAAATACAAAGAAGACCTTAAGGACTTAACTGACTTAATCAAAGAAGAACTTAATGTTAAGAACGTTTATTACGAACATAATTTGAAGAAGTATATGAACTTTAGCTTAAAGCCAAACTTTAAAGTTGCTGGTTCAATACTTGGTGCAAAGATAAAAGAATTTACAAAATATCTATTAAATGTTAATAGCATGGACTTTGTAGACAAACTTGATCACGCTGATCAACATGTTGAGCTAAACGGAGAAGATACTGAAATCAAGAAAGATTATGTTGATGTAAGAATCGAATCAAAAGAAGGCTTTAACGTTGAAATGGAAAATGGTGTATTCATCATACTTGATACTAAATTAAATAAAGAGCTTCTTGATGAAGGTTATTTAAGAGAATTTATATCAAAGGTACAACAATTAAGAAAGCAAAATGATTTTGACGTTCTTGATAAGATAAAAATTTCTGTTGAAGCAAGTGATGATTTAAAAGAAATTTTTGATAAGTTTAAAGACTTTATATTAAAAGAAACTGTTGCTGATAGTATTGAGTACAAGAAACTTGGTATTGAAGATACAGACTTAAACGACAAAACTATAAAGATATTTGTTGAAAAAATATAAATATTAAGACTAGGGCAGATGCTCTAGTCTTATTTTATGCATGAAAAAGCCAGGGCAAATGCTCTGGCTACAATTTTGTTTCAATTATAATTTTTTCTTCAAAGTATTCATTATATCTCTAGCAACAGTTCTACCAATTTGATAAGTAAAGGCACTAAAAACTCTCTTTATAACCTTATCAGCGATGCCTTCATTTCTCTTCTTTTGATTTTGCTTTGTTCTATATTCTTTTTGAGCTTCTTTTTCTGTCTTTTCTGCTTCCATCTCTTCATTAATCTTAATGTATCTTTCACTAAGTATTTCATAAGCAGATTCTCTGTCTATCGGCTCTTTATATTTTTTGTTAAAATCAGAATTTTTTACTATATCATTAAATATAGCTTCGTCTATCATACCAATCTTTGACATAGGTGGTCTTATAAGAGTTATCTCAGCCATACTTGGTTCGCCATCTTCATTAAGTGTTGATACTAAAGCTTCACCAGTTTTTAGATTTAATATAGCTTTTTCACTGTCAAAATTTGGATTCTTTCTAAAACTATCTGCAGCGTATTTAACATTTTTAATTTCGTTTGGAGTGTAGGCTCTTAAAGCATGTTCAATTCTATTTGATAATTGACTTAAAACTTCTTCTGGTATATCCTTAGGATTTTGTGTAACGAAGAAGATGCCAACACCCTTAGATCTTATAAGCTTGATTATGGTAACGATATTTTCAAGCATCTTTTTATTTAAATCTTTAAAAATTAAATGAGCTTCATCTAAAAATAGTACTAATCTAGGTTTATCAAGGTCGCCAACCTCATCAAGACTTGTAAATATTTGACTAAGTAGATATATTACAACTGATTGATACATCTTTGAGTTAAGGTAAAGCTCAGTACAATTAAGTATATTTGCTGTACCTTTCTCACCATTTTTAAGAAGTAAATCATCAACATCAAAAGATGGTTCGCCAAAGAAATCTATAGCGCCTTCATTTTCAAATCTAATAAGAGTTCTTTGTATAGCGTTTATACTTTGCTTAGCCACATTGCCATATTTATTTGAAATATCACTAGAGAAGTCTGCCATATATTTAAGCATAATCTTCAAATCTTTAAAATCAATAAGCTTAAGTCCATTCTCATCGGCGATTTTATACATAACATCAATGACGCCGCTTTGTACTTCGTTTAAACCAAGCATTTTTGATAAAAGTACTGGACCTATATCCGTAACAGATGCTCTAAGCGGAACACCTTTTTTATATATATCAAAAATTTCAACAGGGAAGCTATCAACTTGATAATCATCTAAGCCAAGTTTTTCGATTCTTTCATTAATTTTGTCGTTTCTCTCGCCATTTTCAGCAAGACTCATAATATCGCCCTTAACATCAGTAATAAATGTATTTATGCCGTCATTATTAAGCATTTCACTAATTACCTTTAGAGTTATAGTCTTGCCAGTACCAGTGGCTCCAGCTATAATTCCATGTCTATTTAACATCTTTGAATGTAAATAAACTTTTTCATTTTCTCCACCTAGTAAATACTTCATAAAATCACCTCTCATAACTATTATAACACATTTACAAGAATAAAAATAGTCTTGCAAAATAACAATATATATGATAATATAAAGATGTGGAAGATTATAATTTAAGGAGGATATTTTGGAAATAAATAAAGAGATTGTCGCTAAAGTTTGCGGCAAAGAAATTAAAAAAGAAGATGTTGTTAACTTTGCAAATATGCTTGGACCACAACTAACTATGCAGTTCCAATCAAAAGATGGAGTTAAAAAACTTGTTGAAGAGATGGTTAATCAAGCTATGTTATATAATCAAGCTATTGATGAAAAGCTAGATGAGAGCGAAGAGTATAAGAGAGAAATTGCCAAGGCTAAAGAAAATATCTTAACTAATATGGCATTTAAAAAAGCTCTTGAATGCGATGAAGCAACAGATGAAGAGCTTAAGAACTATTACAATGAATTTAAGGATGAATTTTCTGAGCCTGAATCAAGATCAGCAAGCCACATCTTAGTTGATGATGAAGCTAAGGCTAAAGATATCAAGGCTAAGATTGACAAGGGTGAAGACTTTGCAAGTCTTGCTAAAGAACACTCAGCTTGTCCATCAAAGGCTAATGGCGGCGATTTAGGAACATTCCATAGAGGACAAATGGTTAAGGAATTTGACGATAAAGTTTTCTCAATGAATATTGGAGAAATTTCTGAACCAGTTAAAACTCAATTTGGATATCATATAATCAAGCTTAATAAGATTAATGAAGAAAAAAATAAATCATTTGACGAAGTTAAAGATGAAGTGCGTGCTCATGTTATGCAAATTAAACAAATGAACGCATTTAAAAAAGTTATAGACAGTTTAAAGGATAAATACAAACCAGAAATATTTGTTTAATGAAAGGGTATGAGAGCTGATGAGGCTTGAATTATTTGATTTTATAGATGACACTATAGATTTACTAGAAAAGAATAACGATAAACTAGAAGAAATATTAGAGATTTTAGAAAACTTTTTTGCTAATACCTTCTGTGCTAAGGACCACTTTCTTGCCGCAAGAGGCAGAGTAAAGGAAGCTACATCACTTAGAGAGAAGATACTTAGAAACAATCTCTACACTATGTATAAGACGCCTGAGAATCTTATGGAAAATATCTCAGATATCATCGGTGTTAGAATTGAGTGTAGATTTATTGATGATGAAAAAAAGATATATAGAGATTTATTAAATTTATTCAATTATAAAGAGGACAGAGGATACTACTCTAGTCATATCAATAAAAAGATATTTCTAAAGTTATCCGAAGAGCAGCCACAACTGCAAAAGAATGGTTTTGAGATCTACAAGATTGACGGTAAGTATGTTGATGATGATGGCAAGAAGATTCATTTTGAACTTCAAATCAAATCACTTGTTAATGTATTCTGGGGAGATATAGACCACAAAGTCTTGTATAAGAATTATAACTATGTTCTTACAGAAGATTTCTTTATTGACATCATGGCGACTATAAAAGATAACTTAACTATGGTTGATAGACAGCTTATGAGTGTTTACAATCACTTGAACAGGACTGACTCTACTATACAGGTAAATAAGAAGAAACAGCTTGTAAAGCTTGTATCTAAGACTATTCACGATATATTTAAATCTAAAGTAAAGAGCGATTTAGGATATATAATCGATTACAAAGACTCTTGCGACATGATAAGCGAATACTTGTTTATGAAGGCAAGAAAAAAATCAGACAAAGATATATCTCAGGAATTTGTTGATTTAGTGGGAAGACTATCTGATATACAAGAAAATCTTGGACCACTAACTAATTATATTGAGTTTGAGAGAAAACCTATATTTAATGATACATTTACACAAAGTTTAGGTAACGAGATACTTAGTCTTATTAATACAGATTTTAAGTGGAACCTATTTTTTAGAATAATATTTATTATCGAAAAGGGAACAAATGTTGAAGATTTTGAAGGTTTTATTATATTCTTAAGATATAAATTCTATGAATCAGTTGCTTTAAGCGTTAGAAATAAGGATATGTCTAAGGAAGAGAAGGAGTTTTTGATTAATTACTACCTTGATCAAATTTCTTATGATTTTAAGAAAAATCCTCAGCTTTCCTTTATAACTGATGAAAATATAAATGAAATTAATAAAAATATAAGTTTGGAATTGGTAAATATATCTAATTTTGAAGACTTTTCCGAACAAATTTTAGAAAGAGGAGATAAAGATGAGTAAAGATAAAGATTTTATCGATGAACATGATTGCTGCTGCCACGATGAAGGCTGCGGATGTGGACATGACCACGAACATGACCATGATGATTGTGACTGTGAAGACACAATGATCATAACTTTAGATGACGGAACAGAGCTTGAATGCGCTGTACTTGATCTATTTAATTACAAAGGAGACGACTATATATTCTTATTTCCACTAGATGTGGAAGAGGAAGAAGAGTATGTTTATCCATATAAGTACATTGAAAATGAAAATGGTGTAGATGTTGAACTAGAAGTAGTTGACGACGCTATCGTAGATGAACTTATGGAAGAATTTTACAAGAAAAATGAGGTAGATGAGTAATATTATTAGCTTTGAGGATGAGAAAAAACTCTATAGAGTCTACTCAGAATACTTAAGGAATAAATTTCACACTAAAGTTTATAAATTACCTATCAGTCTAAATATAACTTGTCCGAATAGAGATGGTTCAAAGGCTTATGGCGGCTGCATCTTTTGTACAGCAGAAGGCGGCAGCTTTGAGAATTTATCTAATAAACTATCTGTCAAAGAGCAGATTGAGCAAAACAAGATAAATATCACAAAAAATCATAAGGCAACGAAGTTCATAGCGTATTTCCAAAACTTTTCTAATACTTATATGCCACTAGATAAATTTAAGGAAAATATAATTAACGCTATAGAAGAAGATGTTGTGGGTATAAATATATCAACGAGACCAGATCTTATTTTTGATGATTACATGAAATTTTTAAAAGATGTTATGGACGAGTATAATCTTGAGATAACAGTTGAGCTAGGCTTACAAAGCTCGAACGATGAAACGCTTAAGATATTAAATAGATGTCACACAACTAAGGACTATATAGACGCGTGTGAAACATTATCTAAGTATGGCATAAGGAAGGCAGCTCACTTGATACTTGATTTACCGTGGGATAGTCTTGATGATATTTACAATGATGCAAAACTCATTAACATGACAAAGACTGACGAGGTAAAACTACATAGTTTATATATTATGGAAGGAACTAAGATAGCCAAGATGTATAAAGCTGGCGAGTTTAAACTATTGAACAGAGAAGATTATGTAGACAGAGTAGAAATTTTCTTAACTCATATTAAAGATGATATAATTATACAAAGATTGGTCGGCAGATCTGATGAAGAGGGAACTATTCATTGCAACTGGGGCGAATCTTGGTGGAGAATAAAAGATTCCATATTGGAACAGATGAAAAGAAAATCAAATTACCAAGGTAAATATTTTAAGGAGGATGATTTTTATGGTTAAATTAATCTTAGGAGCAAAAGGCGCAGGAAAAACTAAGTGGTTAATCAATGGTGCTAACGATGACATTAAGTCAGGTAACGGCAACATTACGTTCTTAGATGTTGAGGACGAACATATATTTTCTTTAGATACTAATGTTAGACTTATTAACTTAAGCGACTATAGTATAAATACTATTGAAAAGTTCTACGGCTTCTTGCTTGGCATGCTATCAATGGACTTCGACCTAGAAAAGATCTATATAGACAGTGTTTATAAGATTATTGATATTAAGAAAGAAGATTTAAAATGCTTAGTAAAGAATTTGGAAGAAATTTCTGAAAAGCATGATGTAGACATACTTATCAACGTTGACTACTTAGCTGAAGATGTAGATAGTGACTTAAGGAGCTACGTAGAAGAAGTTAAATAATTAGAAAGTGGTATTTAATGCTTTATGTAAAGAGGAAGAATCTTTTTGAGGTGTTTTTTGAGAAGAGACATTCTTTGATTATACAGTTCAATAACGGTGACTTGACAAAGAAAGAATTTCTTAAAGAAAATTTTAATTTTATTACTAGCTTAAACATAAAACCTTTTATTAAGATTGATTCATTTGAAAAGGGCATGTTTAACTACCAATATTACAATTCACTTGCTAAGTATTATTTAATGCTTGCAAATGAGATAAAAAATACAAATAAACACAGAAAGTATTTTGTTGAATACAAAAATACTGGATTAAGTTTGTACCATCAAAAAGATTTAACAACTATAAGCATACTAAGGCTAGTTGACTTTGAGAATGTTGACGCATACTACGTTAAAACGAATTCAAAGTTCTTAAATGGTAAGCTTTATGAGATAGTCTTAAGTGATTACAAAGAAGCGATATTTCATTCGAAAGCTTTGTGGCTTATAGATATTTTGAGAGAGAAGAACGTATTTAGTGAAAAGAAGAAAGAGTCGGTAATAGATTCGTATATAAATAAACTCTACTAATTTTAGTAGAGTTTATTTTTATATTAAAATAACATTTGCTCTCTTTTATTAAAAAAAGCTTTATAAGCAAGCGATGTAAATATACTTGTAGTTATACCAACAGTTCCGACTATGGCTATCATTATCGTTATTTGATAAAGTATAGCGGACATCGGATCTGTGCCTGATAGTATCTGACCTGTCATCATACCGGGCAATAGTACTATGCCCATGCCAAGCATTGAGTTAAGCGTTGGTAGTATGGCAGAACTAAAGGCTTCTCTAGAAATTTTTGAAACGGCATCTTTTGGTTTAGCACCAAGCATCAGCGCTGCTTCGATTTTATCTCTTTGATCATGAAGTGCATTTTTATATGAATTGATAGCAAGGCTCATTCCAGTCATGGTATTACCTATAAGCATTCCGCATATTGTGATAAAGTATCTCGGATCGTACCAAGGCTTAACGGCAAGTACAATTATTATGTAATAAAAAATTGAGACAAGGCTCGAGCCGACAAAACAAATTGCAACAATCTGTTTAAGCTTATTTTTATTTACCTTGCTTCTCTTATATACATTAAATATTGCAAATGCTTCCATTATTACCAGTATCAATAGAGTTATCCATGGACTATCACTCTTTAGTATGTACTGAAGAAGATAGCCTGTTATAAGTAGCTGCACTGTCATTCTTAGCGAAGCAACTATGATTAAGACTTGATTTGTCAAACCTTTTAACTTTGATATTATTAATAAAACTAATATAAAGGCAAAGGATAAAATTAATTGCGTTGTTGAAATATCTCTTAACATACTAAGCCTCCTTGATAGATGCTGTATTATTATTTATTTCTATAACTTGCTCAGCAAGGGAAAATAGTTTTTCTGAGTGCGATACCATAACTATCTTTTTATTTTTTTCTTTTAGATATTGAATCACTTTATTTATAAGATTAAATTCAGTTTCATCATCAAGAGACGATGTTGGCTCATCAAATAGATAGACTTCAGCATCCATCGCTAAAACTCTTGCAATTGAAAGCCTTGTTTTTTCTCCGCCAGAGAAATCTTTTGGCTCGTCATCAAGTTTTTTATCTAGTAAAACTATATTAAGCAGTTCTTTTAGATTTTCGTCATCAAGAGGGGATAATCCGCTGAATTTTCTCGCTATATTTAAATTATCTCTTACATTTCCTTCAAAAATGGCAGGGAATTGCGATTGCATAATAATTTTTCTTCTTAGCTCATGCGCTTTATATGAGCTAATATTATCACCTTTATATAAAATCTCGCCGCTATCAGGACTAATTATATCATCAAGCATTTTAAGAAGAGTTGATTTACCGCTGCCGCTCGGCCCTATAATCATAGTAAGCCCACTATCATCAATAATTAAGTTATCTATATTAAGAATATTTTTAAATTGTACATTTTTTAGCTCGAACATCTTATTCCTCCATATAAATAAGCTCCTCGTATAAGGTGTCAAGTTTTTCATCAATCTCAGTGAGCTTAAAATTCAAATCGTTAACTCTGTCTATGTCGTCGTAAATATCAGGGTTTGCTAACTCATTATGAATATCGTTTTTATGTTTTTCAAGTTCAGAAATTTCTTTTTCGATAGCATCCTTAGCTTGTTTTTCTTTTTTTAATCTTTCTTTTTCTTCTCTCTCTCGCTTTTTATTAAGTTTTGCTTGAGTCTTTGTGATTTCTTCAGGTTCTTCTAGAAAGGCTTCTTCTTCACGCATACGCTTTTTCTTTTCTAGATAATAATCATAATTACCTAAAAATTCGTGAATGCCATCAGCTTTAAGTTCAAGTATTTTATTTACAACTTTATTTAAAAAATATCTATCGTGGCTAATTACAAGCAATGTTCCTTCATAAGAATTAAGCGCTTCTTCCAAAACTTCTTTTGACTCTATATCTAAGTGATTTGTTGGTTCATCTAGAACAAGGAAGTTTACATCAGAAAGCATTATTTTACATAGAGAAACTCTAGCTTTTTCTCCGCCAGATAGCTCATCTATCATCTTATATATATCGTCATCAATAAATAAAAATTTTGCAAGAGCCTTTCTTAGTTCAAAATAAGTAAGGCGAGGGAAGCTATCCCATATCTCTTCGGCAATGGATTTATTCACATCAAGCTTTTCTAGCTCTTGATCAAAGTAGCCGACATTGACATTAGTTCCAAAGCGTATTTCGCCAGAGTCATGACTTTCTTCACCAAGAATTATTTTAAATAAAGTTGATTTACCAATACCATTAGCACCGATGATGCCAACGTGTTCACGCTTATATATATTAAAGTTTATATCGTTTAAAAGCTTAAAATCGCCAAAGCTTTTATTTATATTTTCAACAGACAAAACATCGTTACCAGACTCTACCTTCATTCTAAACTTGAAATTAATCTCACTATCATCATTAACATCACTTAATAGCTCAATCTTAGCAAGCATCTTTTCACGCGATTTTGCCTTTATAATGCTCTTTTCAGTAGCGTAGGACCTATATCTTCTGATAATTTCTTTTTGTCTTTCAATTTCTTTTTGCTGATTGATATAAGCTTTCTCTTGAATCGCTTCATTTATCTTTCTTTGCTTGATATATTGTTCATAGCCCATATTATACTCATGAGTAGTGTGATCCTTTATAAGTATTACCTTATTACAAGTAGCATTTAAAAAATATCTATCGTGGCTGACCATGACTACAGTCTTTGTAAAAGAATTGATGTAGTCTTGAAGAAACTCCATTGAGTCAATGTCAAGATGGTTAGTCGGCTCATCCAAAAAAAGTATGTCAGACTCTTGTATAAGAGCCTTAGCAAGCATAAGCTTAGATTTTTGTCCACCGCTTAGAGAGTTAAATGCTTGATCAAATTGATCTTCGCCAAAGCCAAGACCAGTTAAAACCTTTTTTATCTCAGCATCGTATGTATATCCGCCTTTCTTTTCAAAGTCTTCAAGTAAAAAGGCGTATCTATCCATATTCTCTTGACTAGGGTCCTTTGCAATGATATCCTCAAAACTCCTAAGCTCCTCTTCAAGATCAGTTAAGTGCTTCATGGACTTTTTCATCTCATCGTAAATACTTAGAGAGCTCCTGATAGTTGTATTTTGCTTAAGATAGGCAATCTTAGTGTCTTTAGAAATAAATATATCGCCTTCATCATAATTAAGCATACCAGATAATATGTTTAGTAAAGTTGACTTGCCAGTACCATTCATACCAACAATGGCAACTTTTTCGCCTTCATTTATATTAATAGAAACGTTTTCGAAAATTAATTTGTCTATAAAAACTTTTTTTATATTATTACACGCTAGTATAGTCATAAAAACACCTCGTTTATATTATAACAGAAAAGAAAAAAATATTGCTAAGAAATTCGCTATATGTTATACTATATTTGTTCTAATAATGAAAGGTGTGGACATATGGCTCGTGATATTACAATTAATGCAATTAAAAGATTACCCATATACTATGTGATTTTTGAAGATCTATACGCAAGGGGCGTTCATAGGGTCTCTTCGAGTGAGCTATCAGCGTACACTAAATTTACTTCGTCTCAAATCAGGGCTGATTTAAACACTTTCGGCGCTGAGGGCAGACAAGGTTATGGTTATCAAGTTGAGACCATATACATGGACTTAAAAGGCGTTCTAGGTCTTGATTATAAAAAGAATTTAATCTTAACTGGCGTTGGTAACATTGGTCAAGCGATAATACAGTCTCGTGAGTTTGAATCAAGCGGCTTTAAGTTTATTGGTCTATTTGATAGCAATCCAAATATGATTGGCCTTAGCTTTAATGGTATCAAGGTTAGAAATATTTCTGAGCTTGAAGATTTTGCTAAAAACAATAATATTGATATAGGTGTAATTGCTGTTACTAGTAATAGTGCGAGGGACGTTGCCAGAACTTATGAAAAAATTGGTATAAAAGCGATATGGAACTTTGCTCCGACTGTGCTTGATTTAGATAAGGACATCATAGTTGAGAATGTACCTTTATCCGAGAGCTTATTCACACTAAACTATTTACTTAAATGCAAAAATGACGGTACTTTTACAAGTGATGACTATGTTAATAGAGCAAAAGATATTGTTTATGATAAAAAATTAGGACTATATAGAGAGTCAAAAAAGAGGGGCAGACCAAGAAAGGAGAATAATTAATGAAACTAGAATTAATTGATATTAAAAAATCCTTCGCTGGAAAAGAAGTTTTACACGGAATTAACTTAGAGACAAGTTCCGGTAGCTCAACTGCTTTTTTAGGAAGGAACGGTGCTGGTAAGACAACTACCATAAGGATACTTATGGACGTTTTTAAAGCTGATAGCGGAGAGATACTGATTGACGGCTCACCAATTGATAGAAAAGAGATTAAACTTGGATATTTGCCTGAAGAGAGAGGTATGTACGCAAAAACTGCTATACTTGATCAGCTTATTTATTTTGGAAGAATAAAGGGACTTTCTAAAAAAGAAAGCCATGACAATGCTATTGAGCTGCTTGAAAAAGTTAAGCTAAGTGAATATAAGGCAAAAAATCTTGATACCTTATCAAAGGGTAATCAACAAAAGATACAAATCATACAAACATTTATTAATAAGCCAGACATCATTATTCTTGATGAGCCATTTTCTGGTCTTGACCCAGTTAACTCACAAATACTTATTGATTTAATCAAAGAAGCTGTTTCGAGCGGTACTTTACTAATATTCTCATCTCATCAAATGAGCCATGTTGAAAATTTTTGTGACAATATCGCTCTTATAAAAGATGGAAGCAATGTTTTGACTGGTAATCTTACGGAAATTAAGAAAAATATGGGCGAGGGAAGATTAAGATTAAGTTTTTACAACGATGCTGTAAATTATTTACAAGATATTTTTGATATGGTCGGACAAGATAATGTCAAGATTACTGACAATGACATAATTGTAAGAACATCTGATAAAGCTAGTGAACTAGCTAATTACGCTATAAATAAAGATAATTTTAGAGCTATAGCTAAATACGAACCAAGTCTTGAAGAGATATTTATAGAAGCGGTAGGTGATAACGATGCTAAATAAGATAAAACTAATAAGTTCATTTGAGTTTAAACAGCTTATAAAAAATAAATCATATAAAATCACTACTGCTATATTCTTTGCTTTAGCCTTGCTTGCAGCTTTTGCACCAAGACTTATTCAAGGTAATTTATTCAAATCCATCACTGAAGAATTTAATAAGACTCAAAAGCTAGGAATAATCATAAATGATGATGGTATTGATGAAAGTGAATTAAAATCATTTTTAAGTAATTATGAAGTTCATTTATATACTGATGAAGAAAAGCTAAAAGATGATGTATTAAGTAAAGAACTTGATAGAGGGGCAATTATCGATGCTGACTCAATTCAAAAATTTGTATTAAACTCTAAACTTACTGATATGGGCGATAGCTTAGATGGGGCTTTAAATGAATACAGATATAAAAAACTTATTGAATCAGAAGGAATTGATTATACAAAGCTTAAATCAATAGAGGCTAATCAATATCAAATAAATGAAGTCATCTTAGGAAAAGATTCTAAGCAAAACTATTTTATTATATATATTTTGTTATTCTTATTATATATGATTATATTAACTTATGGTCAAATAACAGCAACATCGGTAGCTAAAGAAAAAAATGACAGAACTATGGAGCTACTCATAACTTCAACTAAACCTAGATATTTGATTCTAAGTAAGGTCTTAGCAACAGTATTTAGCGCTGTACTACAAGTTTCAGCTATATTTATAGGTTTTGCTGTAGGATACTTATTTAATAAAGAATACTGGTCTGATATATTTAGCATTACAAGTGCACCTATACAATTGGTTGTAACATTCATCTTGTTTATGATAGCAGGCTTCTTCTTATACTTGTTTATATTTGCAACACTTGGAGCACTAGTTAATAAGATAGAAGAAGTTAGTCAATCAATATCATCGGCGACTATTTTGATAGTACTTGCTTATTTTGGAGCTATATTTGCATTAACTACTGGATCGGAATCTAGTTTTGTTACATTCTTATCATACTTCCCACTAACATCACCATTTGTCATGTTTATAAGGGCAGGTATGCTAAATATATCAATCGCTGAGGTAGCTCTATCATTTGCAATACTTGTAATATCAGCATATTTAATTTATAAATTAGCTTGTGACATATACAGATTAGGTACACTTCAATACGGAAACAGAATGACACTAAAGCAAGCGTTTATAGCATTAAGAGAGGATAAGAAGAATAAAAATAATGAATAAGATAATATTAAAGGGACAGACTAGCTTTGTCCCTTCTCATATATTTGAGTGCGGCCAAGCATTCAGATGGAAAAAGCTAGATGACGAGGCATATAGGTTTATATTTAGGGACATGGTTTTAGAAGCACGTTCTATAGATGATGGTATCGAGATAGTGGGCGATTTTTCAGATAAAAACGAAATTTTAAACTATTTTGACTTAAATACTGATTATGATGTGATAAAGGCAAAACTTTCTATTAACGACGAAGTGATTTGTAAAGCTATAGGTTTTGGGGGAGGCATGAGGATTCTTAAACAAGATCCATTTGAAACATATATATCCTTCATAATAAGTGCTAACAATCAAATAAAGAATATAAAAAACACAATAAAAAAACTTTCACAAATGTATGGAGAAAGACTAAATAATCCTTTTGATGATGAAGAGTACTATGCCTTTCCGACTCCATTTGCACTTTCTAACGCTAAACCTGAAGACATAAAAGAGTACGCAAGAGCTGGATTTAGATCAGAAAGAATTGTAATTGCTTCAAAGATGGTTCAAGAGGGTATAATTAATTTTGATGAGCTGAAAGAAAAAAGTATAGATGATATTAGAAAGACATTATTAGAAGTGCCAGGTATAGGCGAAAAAGTTTTTCAATGCATTTTGCTCTTTGGTTTAGGCAGAACTGATTCATTCCCAGTAGATGTTTGGGTAAAAAGGGTCATGGAAGAGCTTTACTACGGTGGAGAAGAGAGAAATAAAAAACTTATACAAGAAGATGGCTTAAGAAGATTTGGCGATTTATCAGGTTATGCTCAGCAATATCTCTTCTACTATATGAGAGAAAATTTCAAAAAGATGAAAAAAGAAGAGAAAAACGTAGATAATAAATAAAAATATTAAATAAAAGCATTTAAATTAAATTATATTATCTTGTATATTTACTATATATTGACTACAATATAATTGTTAGCACTCAAGAGTGACGAGTGCTAACAAGAAAATGATAGATATATATTTAAGGAGGAATAGATTATGAAATTAAGACCATTATCCGATAGGATAGTTATCAAAAAACTAGAAGCAGAAGAAAAGACTAAATCAGGCATAGTACTACCAAGCGCTTCAAAGGAAGCACCTGTTATGGCTGAAGTTATAGCTATAGGCGCTGACATTACAAATGACGAGAAAAAAGCTAAAGAAATTAAAGTAGGAGATAAGGTTATATTCTCAACTTATGCAGGAACAAACGCAAAAATCGACGGAGTAGAATATACTGTACTAAAATTTGCTGACATCGTAGCAGTAGTTGAAGACTAGGAGGTATTAATATGGCAAAAGAAATAAAATTCAATGCAGAAGCAAGACATAAAATGGAAGAAGGTATTAACATTCTTGCTAATACTGTAAAAGTAACACTTGGACCAAAAGGAAGAAACGTTGTTCTTGACAAATCTTTCGGCTCACCACTAATTACAAATGATGGTGTTACTATCGCTAAAGAAATAGAACTTGAAGATAAATTTGAAAACATGGGAGCACAATTATTAAAAGAAGTTGCTACTAAGACAAATGATATCGCAGGTGACGGTACTACAACAGCAACACTTCTTGCTCAAGCAATAATTAGAGAAGGACTTAAGAATATCGCTGCTGGTGCAAACCCAATGATATTACAAAATGGTATCAGAAAAGCTGTTGAAAAAACTGTTGAAAGCATCAAGTCATATTCAAGAAAAGTTGAATCATCTGATGCTATCGCTCAAGTTGCTTCAATTTCAGCTGGAGACAAGGAAATAGGTAAGCTTATTGCAGATGCTATGGATAAAGTTGGCAATGATGGCGTTATAACTGTTGAAGAATCAAAATCTATGGGCACAACACTTGAAGTTGTTGAAGGAATGCAATTTGACAGAGGATACGTTTCAAGCTACATGGTAACTGATACAGATAAGATGGTAGCTGAACTTGACAATCCTTACATTTTAATCACAGATAAGAAAATTACTAATATACAAGAAGTACTTCCTGTACTTGAAGAAATTGTTAAACAATCAAAACCATTATTAATAATTGCTGAAGACATTGAAGGCGATGCAATGGCAACACTTGTTGTTAACAAGCTTAGAGGTACATTCAACTGCGTTGCAGTTAAGGCACCAGGCTTTGGCGACAGAAGAAAAGAAATGCTACAAGATATAGCTATATTAACAGGAGCTAAAGTTATTTCTGAAGAACTTGGTTATGATCTAAAAGAAGCTACAATCGATATGCTAGGAACTGCTCAAAAAGTTAAAGTTGACAAAGAAACTACAGTTATTGTTAACGGAGCAGGAAGCAAAGATGAAATCGAAGCAAGAGTAAAACAAATCAAGACTCAATACGAAGCATCTGACTCAGACTTCGATAGAGAAAAACTTCAAGAAAGATTAGCTAAATTAACTGGCGGCGTAGCAGTTGTTCAAGTTGGTGCAGCTAGCGAAATTGAGTTAAAAGAAAGAAAATTAAGAATAGAAGATGCTCTATCAGCTACAAGAGCAGCTGTTGAAGAAGGTATAGTACCAGGAGGTGGAACTGTACTTGCAGACTCAATCAAAGCACTAGAAGCTATAGTTGATGACTTTGAAGGAGACGAAAAGACAGGCGTTAAGATTATATTAAGAGCACTTCAAGAACCAGTAAGACAAATCGCTGAAAATGCAGGTCTAGAAGGATCAGTTGTAGTTGAAAACGTTATGAACGAAAAACCTGGCGTTGGTTTTGACGCGCTTAACAACAAATACGTTGATATGATTAAATCAGGTATAGTTGACCCAACAAAGGTAACTAGATCAGCTCTTCAAAACGCAGCATCAGTAGCATCAATGATACTAACTACTGAAGCAGCAGTAGCAGACATCCCTAAGGACGATGCACCAATGGCTGGTGGCATGCCTGGCGGAATGCCAATGATGTAGAATAAATAAATAAATTATAAAATAACTCATGGCATTGGCTGTGAGTTATTTTTATGTGCAAACTTTCAAAACATTAAAAAGTTAAAATAAATAATTTTCATTTTGCTTTAGCACTGTTATTTGAATGCACCTAACAGCACTAACAATAATACTTTACAACGTTACAAAATGCTAAAAATATATTTACTTTACTTAAGAGATATAGTATAATATCTATGGTAATGGAGGGATAAACGTGAAAAGAAAACAAATCATTGACACTATGGTAGTAGGTTTTGCATTATTCGCAATGTTTTTAGGTGCTGGAAATTTAATTTTTCCACCAACATTAGGAGCCATATCCGGAGATAAATGGTACTTAGCGATGATAGGATTTATGATGACAGGTATAGGCTTGCCAATACTTGGTGTTGTTGCTGCGGCAAAAGCAGGAGGAAGACTTGAAGACGTTGCAGGAAAGGTAAATAAAACATTCTCGATTTTATTCGGTTCATTAATAATGATATGTATAGGACCACTACTAGCTATACCAAGAACATGTGCCACTACATACGAAATAGCGATTCAACCATTATTTGGAAACATTAGCCCGATACTTGTTTCAATAATTTTCTTTGGTATCACGCTATTCTTTACATTAAATCAATCAAAAGTAGTTGATAAGATTGGTTCAATTCTTACGCCAATACTACTAGTTATATTATTTACTATAATAGTATCATCTATAGTTAAGCCTATAGGCACACCAAAAAATACAGGTGTCGCACTTAATTTTGTTAACGGCTTTAAAGAAGGTTATCAAACAATGGATGCCATCGGCTCTATAATCATGGCGACTATAGTAATCAGCAGTGTTAAGAAAAGAGGTTATACAAGCCAAAAAGATATGTTTAAGATGACGGTCATATCTGGTATTATAGCTGCATGCTGCCTAGCTTTTGTTTATGGCGGACTAGTTTATATCGGAGGAACTGGCAGCGAATATCTTAATATAGATGTAGAAAATCCAAATAGAGTTGCTAATTTAATATTTATGGTTGATAAGATCATGGGTCAATACGGAACTATTGCCCTTGCATTAACAGTAGCACTAGCTTGTTTAACTACATCCATAGGCTTAACTGCAACAGCAGGAGAATTCTTCTCAGACTTAACTCATGGTAAATTAACATATAAGTCCATAGTTATATTTACATGCCTTTTCAGCGCAATAGTCGCAACAAATGGTGTAGACTCAATTATAACATTCTCGGGCCCAATACTTTCAGTTTTATATCCAGTTGCCATAGTAATAATCTTATTAAATATATTTGACCATAAGATTAAATATAAGGCAATATATAAAGGAGCTACACTTGGTGCCTTCATGGCAAGTTTATTAGATACAATTGCAAATATTGGTAAGTTCGAGCAAATCAGAAGCTTTCTTGACAGAATTCCTCTTGGATCAGAAGGTTTTGCTTGGGTAATACCAGCAGTAGTATTTGGTTTTGCCTTTATAGTGCTTGAGATGGCTCTTAACAATAGTAATCAAGATGGTGTTCTTTAGTGAAAAAGTTTAAAAAATTTTTAGATCCAATATATTCCTTAGAAAATTGGCTTAATAAACAAGGCGAGGAAAATTATAAATTAACTAGCCTAAGGGGTTCGTTTTTTGAATTTGATAAAACAGAAGCAAAATATGAATATAAAGTTTATTATTTTAAAGGACCTGAAAAAGATGTTAGATCATTTTTAACTTATGCCAGAAAAAATGATATAGAAATTTTTCAGTACCCAATAAGTGCTTCTCAAATATCATTATTTTCTTTCATGGCTGCTACATTTGACAGTAATTCACAAGATATTAATTATAAGGCAAGCTTATTTGCAACACATATCTATGTACTTATGAAACCAAAGGTGGCTGAGAGCATTGAAGAAATTTTAGGCGAGGATGATAATCTTTATTATTATAAAAGACAGATGGAAAATAAACTCATACTTGCAATAATACTAATGATGCCATTATTACTATCTTATTTTAGACTGCTTGGAGGAAGTTTTGAACAAAATAAATTTTTTGTTCAAGTTATGATAGCGGTTGAAGCATTGATTTTATTGTTTATATTATTTTTAAACTTCAAGAGGAATATATATATTAAAAGTAAAAAAGCTAAATAAAATATTAAAAAAATTAGGCTCATAAACATGGGCCTATTTGCTTTTAAATATTGAAAATTTAATTGTTTTGTGATATTATATACTTATATTTAAGTACTTAAATTTATTTTTAGGAGGGATTTAAAGTGTACGAAATTATTGAAAAAAAAGATATTGCTTTAAATACATTTCTTATGTACATAAAAGCTCCAGATATTGCTAGAAAAGCAGAACCTGGACAATTTTTAATTATTATTATTGACGAAAAGTCAGAAAGGTTACCTCTTACTATTTGTGATAGTAATCCAGAAGAAGGCACAGTTATGATAGCTGTACAAATGATTGGTTCAACTACACAAAAGCTTGGAGCGCTTAATGTAGGTGACACACTAAAAGATGTTTCTGGTCCACTTGGTAGACCTAGTGATTTTATAAATATTCCACTAGAAGATCTTAAAAAAGAATCAATCATATTCCTAGCAGGCGGTTTAGGAACTGCAGCTGTTTATCCACAAGTTAAGTGGATGCATGATCACGGTATTGATGTAGACGTTATAATCGCTGCAAGAAATAAGGACTTAATAATACTTGAAGATGAGATGAAAAAAGTTGCTAAGAACGTTTATGTTGCAACAGATGACGGTACTTATGGCTTTAGTGGACTTATTACAGATTGTCTTGAAGATTTAATTACAAATAAAGGCAAAAAATATACTTATGCAATAGTTGTTGGTCCTATGATAATGATGAAGTTTGCTTGTTTAAAGACAAAGGAGCATAATATTAAAACTATTGTATCAATGAATACAATTATGGTTGATGGAAGCGGCATGTGCGGTGCATGTAGATTGACAGTAGATGGCAAAACTGTCTTCGCTTGTGTTGATGGACCTGAATTTGACGGTCACTTGATTGATTGGAACGAAGCCTTAAGAAGATCTAGACAATATTCTAAGATAGAAAAAGAAGGTAAACACTTCTGTAATTTGATAGGAGGATTGAGATAATGGATAGATTTAAAAGAACTGAAATAAAATATCAAGATCCTAATGAAAGAATCAATAATTTTAATGAGGTATGCTATGGCTACACTGAGGAAGAATGCATTATAGAAGCAAAAAGATGTCTTCAATGCAAAAATCCTCAATGCGTCAAGATGTGCCCGGTAAATATTAATATACCAGCCTTTATACATAAACTTGCTGATAACAATCCAAAGGAAGCTGTAGATGAGTTATTTAAGTACACTACATTACCAGCAGTATGTGGAAGAGTTTGTCCTCAAGAGAGCCAATGCGAAATGACTTGTATTCTTGGCAAAAAGGGTGAAGCTATTGCTATAGGTAAACTAGAGAGATATGCTGGCGATTATGCTTTGAAAAATGGCGTAAGGCTTACAAAGACTGCTAAAAATAATGGCAAAAAGGTAGCTGTAGTTGGTAGCGGTCCTTCTGGAATCACTTGTTCAGCTGATTTAGCTAAACTTGGCTATGATGTAACTATGCTGGAATCTCTTCATGAAGCAGGAGGAGTATTAACTTATGGAATTCCTGAGTTTAGATTACCTAAAGATGCAGTTGTTAAGAGAGAGATAGAAAATATTAAGTCCTTAGGCGTTAAGATTAAACTAAATACTATAGTTGGAAGAACAGTAACAGTTGATGAATTATTAGATGAATACGACGCTGTATTTATCGGCACAGGAGCTGGACTTCCAGTATTTATGAACATTCCAGGTGAAAACTATAACGGAGTTTTCTCTGCGAACGAGTATTTAACTAGAACAAATCTAATGAAGGCGTATTTAGAAGATACAGCTACACCTATAAGAGTAGGTGTTAACACAGTTGTAGTGGGTGCAGGTAACGTTGCGATGGACGCAGCTAGAACAGCTAGACGTTTTGGCTCAAATGTTACAGTTGTTTATAGAAGAGAGGATAAAGACATGCCTGCTCGTAGAGAAGAGATTGAAAATGCTAAAGAAGAGGGCATCAACTTCATGTTCTTAACTAATCCAGTAGAAATTTTGGCTGATGAAAACGGTGATGTTAATAAAGTAAGATGCATTAAGATGGAGCTAGGAGAACCTGATGCCTCTGGTAGACAAAGGCCAGTTAAGATTGAAGGTTCAGAATTCGATATAGATGCTGATGTTGTAATTATGGCGTTAGGAACAAGACCTAATCCACTTATTAAAGAAACAAGTACTGGAATTAAATTTAACGAAAAAGGCGGCATCATAGTTAATGAAGGAGAAAAAACTTCTCGTGACTATGTATATGCTGGCGGAGACGTAGTAACAGGTAGTGCTACAGTTATTGAAGCCATGGGTGCTGGTAAAAAAGCTGCTAAAGCTATTGACGAGGCACTTTCAAAATAATTATTTAAGGTAGTGGTGAGAAAATGTTTGTAGATGTAAAACACATGTATAAGAGATATAAGATGGGTGATAGCGTTATTGTTGCTAATAATGACATCAATTTTTCATTCAATAAGGGCGAATTAGTTGTTATAGTTGGTCCATCAGGAGCTGGTAAATCAACTCTATTAAATATTATTGGAGGCATGGATACAGCTGACGAGGGCGAAATTTTAATTGATGGCAAAGACATACAAAAATACAACGAAAAAGAACTTACCACTTACAGAAGATATGATATAGGCTTTGTATTTCAATTTTATAACTTGGTTCAAAACTTAACTTGTCTTGAAAATGTCGAATTAGCTAGCCAAATTGTTAAGGATGCCATTGATCCAATGCAAGTATTGAAAGATGTTGGTCTAGAGGATAGAGCAAATAACTTCCCATCGCAAATTTCAGGCGGTGAGCAACAAAGAGTTGCCATAGCAAGAGCTATTGCTAAAAATCCGAAACTATTGTTATGCGATGAGCCTACTGGTGCACTAGATTATCATACAGGTAAAAAGATATTAAAATTATTACAAAGAAGAAGCTTGGAAGACGGCAATACTGTTGTTATAATAACTCACAATAAAGCCATCACTCCAATAGCCAACAGAGTTATAGAGATAAATGACTCAAAAGTAAGAAATATGTATGTGAATGAGAATATTCAATCTATAGATGAGATAGAATGGTAGTGATTTTATGAAGAAAAAAGCATTATGGAAAGATATATTTAGAGAGATAAAAAATTCTACTGGTAGATTCATTTCTATAGTCCTTTTAATAACTCTAGGCGTTTTTGTTTATACTGGTTTAAAATCTGTTGGACCCCTTATGAGAAAAACAGCAGATACTTTTATAGACGAGTCGAATCTTGCGGATATTTATTTAAATTCACAATTTTCTCTAGAAGATAAGGATAAGGATATAATAAAGTCTGAAGCTGATATTAAAGACATTGAATATGTTTATAGTGAGGACGTACTTGAAAAAGGCAGCGAAGCTATAATAAATCTTGAATCGCTTCCTGAAAAAATTTCTATGCCTAAACTTATTGAGGGCAGAATGCCAGAAAATAATGAAGAGATAGTTGTTGATGCCTATCCTATAAAAAACGCTTTTAATATAGGCGATGTAATTGAATTTGATAGCAAAAAGTCAAAATTTGATTTTGAAAGCAAAAAAATTCTAAAAAATTATAAATTTAAAGTAGTTGGTAAAGTTGTTTCTGCTGAGAATATGTCAACTGTCATGAAAGGCACAAGCAAAAAAGGCTTAGGTGACTACGACTCTTTTGCTTATGTACTTAAAGATGCTTTTAATGATACTGATGAGAGCAAAGCAAGAATCATTTTAAATGGCTTAGATGGTTTAAAGACAACAGATAGAGAATATAAAGACATTGTTAGTAAAAACAGAAGAAGCTTAATAAGCGCCTTTAATGAAAGATCTATAGAAAAATTTGAAAGTATTAAGGCTGACATCAGAGAAAAAATTGATGACGCTGATGAGAAGATAGCAGATGCTGAGAAAAAACTTACTGATGCTAAGAAAGAGCTTGACGATGCTAAAGTAAAACTTGCTGACGCAAAAAAATCATACAACGATGGCAAAAAGAAATATAATGACTCCATTAGTGAAGCTGAAAAAACATTATCTGACAATAAAAAGACTTTAGATGAGAGTAAAGAAACACTTGATAAAAATAAAGCTGATTTAGACGACGCAAAGATAAAATTAGATGAATTAAAATCTAAATTAGATGAACTAAAAGAAACTTATGAAAGCTCTATGGCTGAGTATACAGCTAAAAAAGAAGAGATGGACAAGGCATTAGAAGCTATGTCTGGATTACCTCAATCTAGCATCCCTGCTGATAAGGCCGAAGAGTTCAAGAAGGGCAAAGAAGAGCTTGAAAAAGCAAAAGCTCAATTAGATGAGCTAAAAGAAACAATAGATAATCTCGAAATTACTTATATACAAAATAAAGCCAAATATGATGAAGGCATAATTAAATTAAATGAAGGTTATGATAAGTATAATGACGGACTAGAAAAATACAATACAGGTCTTAAAGAATTTGAAGATAAAAAAGCGTCAGGTCTAAAAGAATTAAAAGACGCTAAGAAGAAAATTTCAGACGGACAAAAAGAATATGATGAAGGCGTAGAAAAATATGATTCTGAAAAAATTAAAGCTGATAAGAAGATAAAAGACGCTAAGAGCGACCTTGATGAAGCTAAAAGAGTTCTTAAAAACATGAAGAGACCTACATTTAATATAATAGACAGAGAAAATATCGAAGGTTTACAACTATTCTACGACTCAGGTCATAGAATGGATATACTTGCCTTAGTTTTCCCAGCATTTTTCTTTCTAATCGCATCAATCGTTGCTTTAACAGCACTTATGCGTATGGCTGAAGAAAGAAGAACACAAATTGGTACATTCAAAGCACTTGGCTACAATAATTTTGATATTTATAAAAAATATTTATTTTATGGTTTTGTTGCGACTACTATTGGAGTAATTATTGGTATAGCACTAGGACAAAATATTTTAACCAAGATGGTGTTTAGAACTTATTCTGCATCATTTACTCTTAAAAAACCAATACCATATTTTAATATGACATTCCCATTGATAAGTGCTTTTATATCATATTTCTCAATAGTCGTACCAGTTAGTATTGTTTTATCAAAATATTTAAAACAAAACTCAAGCGAATTAATGAGACCTAAGGCTCCTAAGGCTGGATCAAAGATATTCTTAGAAAAAATCCCGTTCTTCTGGAAGAGACTAAGCTTTTTATACAAGGTTACATTTAGAAACACATTTAGATACAAGTCAAGAATGTTCATGACACTTCTTGGCGTTGCTGGATGCATGAGTTTATTGTTCTTTGGCTTTGCTATACAAGGAGCTGTTGCTCAAGTAATTGATAGACAATATGGACGCGTATTTAATTATGATCTAATCGTTAACTATGATAAAGATTTTTCTAAGCATCAGCTAAAAGAATATACAAATTTTATTGATGGTAATGAAGATATCAAAGATAGAATGACACTTAGAACTGAAAATTTGGTAGCTGATACAGTTGATATGCCAGATCAAAATGTAGTTGTCATGGTTATCGAAGATGAAAAGAAATTTGAAAATTATGTTCATTTATTAAATAAAAATAAAAAGATTGATCTACCTAAAGAAGGTATAGTAATAAATAGAAAGCTTTTAGAATCAGTTCACAAAGAACCTGGCGATGATATAGAGCTAAGAGATGCTTATAATAAATATTACTCAATGAAGGTTATAGACACAAATGAAAACTATTTAGGTCACTATGCCTACATGAGCAAAGATTATTATGAAAAAATATTTAATAAAAAATATGAAGATAACTCAGATATAATAAAATTAAGCTCAGATAGTAAAGAGGCGAAAGATACTTTTATTAAAGAATTAAATAGAATTGACAGCGTTATGTATGTCTTTGATGTATCCAAGACCATAAGCGTTGCAAACGATTGGCTATCTAATCTAAATTATGTAATTATATTGATTATATTAACATCGGCTACACTTGCTTTTGTAGTTTTATATAATCTAAATAATGTTAACATATCTGAAAGAATTAGAGAGGTAGCTACACTTAGAGTTTTAGGCTTCTACCCAAGAGAGCTAACAAGTTATATTTATAGAGAGACGATACTTTTATCAACATTAGGTATTTTGCTTGGATATGCAGGTGGTATTGGTTTAACACATCTTATACTTAAGTACATTACACCAAGTAATATACAGTTAGTATCGAATATCCAATGGTATAACTATATAGTTTCAGCCGTTTTAACTTATTTATTTATATTCATGGTTATGATCATAGTTCATAAAAAGTTAAAAGGCACAGACATGGTTGGAGCACTAAAAGCATACGAATAAGGAGAAATTATGATAGAAAAACTAAAACCTTTAGCCTTAGTTGGTCAAATTGGCATAGACATAGTATCGAGTATAGTTATTTCCTATCTAGTTGGCTATGGATTGGACAAATTATTTAAGACAAATGGAGTTTTTTCTATAATTTTTATCATCATAGGAGTATTGGCAGGTTTTTATAATTTTTACAGAAGTGTTAAATATTATTTTAAGAAGAAAGACAATAAAGAGTCTGAGATAGATAAAAATGAAAAAAGATAAAGATTTTACGTATAAGTATATAAGAGTAGCTATAATTTTAGCTATACTTTCTAGCCTTATTATTGTAATTTTTTTCGGATTCAAGAAGGATTTACTATTAGGCTTGTACTTAGGAACACTTGTAAGTGTCTTGTTTTTCAGGCTTATGTATAGAAATGCTATAAAGGCTGTAGAAAAAGATGCCAACGCTAGTAAAAGATTTACTTCAAATAATTATTATCTAAGACTATTATTATATGGTATAATACTATATGCGGCATATAAAAATCCGAATTTTAATTTTTATACTACTGCAATCGGTTTTACCATGATCAAATTTTCAATAATCATAGTTGAATTATTTGGCATAGGTAAATAAATTCACAAATCAATCGATTTGAATATAAAAGAAGGGGGTAATAAGATGGAATTGTCGATAAGCTTTCAGATAGGTAAGAATATGTATTCACTAACACCTAGTGTTATCAACTCAGTTATAGCTGTTTTTGCTTTAGTCATATTTATCTTTATTTGCTATAGTAAGATAAAAAAGACAGATTACAAAGCAAGACCAAGTGGCTTAGTTAATGTTTTAGAAATTTTAGTCACTTCAATTGATTCACTAATCGAACAGACTATGGGCAAGAACAGAGAAGGCTTTGCACCATACATTCTTAGCTTGATGATGTTTTTATTGACAGCGAATCTGATGGGATTATTTGGTTTTAAACCACCAACATCAGATCTTAATGTTACACTCACATTAGCGCTAATCACTTTTGTCTTGATACATTACAATAAGATAAAAGTTAACGGCTTAAAAGATTCCATAAAAGGTTATTTTGAACCAATCTTTATACTATTCCCAATAAACATCATAGGCGATATTGCTCTTCCAATATCACTTTCATTCCGTTTATTTGGTAATATAGTAAGTGGTTCATTAATCATGGCACTTGTATATGCTGCGCTAGGCTTTGTAAGTAATTTACTTACACCAATAGTTGCACCATGGTTTCACATCTACTTCGATGTATTCTCAGGTGTACTGCAAACATTCATATTCGCAATGATAACAATGATCTACATTGCAATGGGTATGGGACAAGAAGAAAATTAAATTTGAAAGGAGAAATTTTAAATGCAAGGAATTTCAGGTCACGATTTTATTTTAGGTATGTCAGCTTTAGGAGCTGGTATAGCAATGATAGCAGGTTTAGGCCCTGGTATTGGTCAAGGTATTGCAGCTAGTAAGGGAGCTGAAGCAGTTGGTAGACAACCAGAAGCTAAAGGCGATATCATTCAAACAATGATTTTAGGACAAGCTGTTGCCGAAACAACAGGTATTTATTCACTAGTTATTGCCCTAATTCTTATCTTAGTTAAACCTTTAGTATAGTTTATATGGAAGGCTTAAATGTAAGCGTTGACTTTAACTTAGTCAATATGCTTGTTCAGCTTACAGCCACTCTCGTATTGTATTTTATTTTACGTAAATTTTTATATTTTCCTATAAAAGATTTATTAAATAAAAGACAAGACTATATAATGAAGAATGTTGAAGATAGCGAGAAAAATAATTTGAAATCTCAAGTAGCACTAAGAGACTACGAGCTTAAATTAAAAGAAGCTAAAAAAGAAGCAAACGAAATCGTTGATCAAGCTAAGAAGAGAGCTGACGATATCGTTAATAAGTCTGTTAGCGATGCTAAAGAAGAGTCAAGAAAAATTATGGAAAAAGCTGATAAAGAACTTGCTAATAAAAAGTCAATGGCAATGGACGAAATGAAAGGCGATATGGTTAATATTGCCATCTTAGCTGCTGAAAAACTAATTGGTGAAAATATTAGCACAAAGAAAGACAAAGAAATCATAGAAAAATCTATTGAAGAAGTAGGTAAAGAACAATGGAAGAACTAGCTACTACTTTATATGCAAAGTCTATGTTTGATGCATCTAAAGAAGATGATTGTCTTAAATTAGTTTATGAAGAGCTAAATTTAGTAAAAGAAACTATCGATTCAAATCCTAGGCTTATGGAAGTATTTAAACATCCATTGTTATCAAACAATGATAAGAAAAATGCAATTAAAGATATCTATGAAAAAAACTTAAGCAAATTAACAATGAACTTTTTATATGTTTTAATTGATGCTAAAAGATTTGACATGATATCATCTATTATAGATGAATTTAATAATTTATATGATATTGATAATAATATTTTGAATGGAACAATAATTACTAAAAATATCCTAAGCGATGATGAAATTAGTAAATATGAAGAAAAATTGACTACGTCTTTAAAATCTCATGTAAAGCTAAAAAATGTTATAGATGATACTATTATAGGCGGCGCAATTGTTAAGATCGGTGATAAACTTATCGACTCAACACTAAAAGGTCAATTAAACGAATTAAGAAAAGAATTAATAAATAATAGTGAGGTGAGTATCTAAATGGGGTTAAAACCAGAAGAAATTAGCTCAGTTATAAAAGATTTAATAAAAAATTATGACAAAAAATTAGATACGGTTGAAGTTGGATCTATTATTGAAGTTGGAGACGGTATAGCTAGAGTTTATGGACTTGACAATGCTATGGCTGGTGAACTACTTGAACTATCTGGCGGCGTTTACGCTATGGCACTAAACCTTGAACAAGATAATATTGGTTGTGTTCTTTTAGGTAGTGATAAGAACTTAAAAGAAGGAGACCCGGTTAAAAGAACTGGTAGAATCGTTGAAGTTCCAGTAGGTGAAGCACTTATTGGTAGAGTAGTTAATTCACTAGGACAAGCTATCGATGGCAAAGGTAAAATTGAAAGCAATAAGTACAGACCTATCGAAGCTAATGCGCCAGGCATTATTGACAGAAAGTCTGTTTCTGAACCGCTACAAACTGGTATTAAGACTATTGACTCCATCATCCCTATAGGTAGGGGACAAAGAGAGTTAATCATAGGCGATAGACAAACAGGTAAGACTGCCATCGCCATAGATACAATAATAAATCAAAAGGATCAAGACGTAATATGTATATATGTTGCTATTGGTCAAAAGAACTCAACTGTAGCTCAATTAGTTAATGTACTAGAAGAGCATGGTGCGATGGACTACACTATAGTAGTAAGTTCATCAGCAAGTGAGCTTGCACCATTACAATACATTGCTCCATACGCTGGAACAGCTATGGCTGAAGAATTTATGTACGCAGGTAAAGATGTACTTATCATCTATGATGACTTATCAAAACATGCGGTTGCATATCGTTCAATGTCTTTACTACTTAGAAGACCACCAGGACGTGAAGCTTACCCAGGAGACGTTTTCTATCTACATTCAAGACTACTTGAAAGATCAGCAAAACTTTCTGATAAATTAGGCGGAGGATCAATAACAGCTCTTCCTATCATAGAAACACAAGCTGGAGACATTTCAGCTTATATACCAACTAACGTAATATCAATCACTGACGGACAAATTTTCCTTGAAGGACAATTATTCTTCTCAGGACAAAGACCAGCTGTTAACGCAGGTCTATCAGTATCACGTGTTGGTGGAGCTGCACAAATCAAGGCTATGAAGAAGGTTTCAAGCGGTATTAAACTAGAACTTGCTCAATACAGAGAATTGTTAGCGTTTGCTCAATTTGGATCTGAGCTTGATAAAGATACTGCTGACAAGCTAAATCATGGTCAAAGAATCATGGAAATACTTAAGCAAGCACAATATAAACCTTTAAAAGTCGAAGAAGAGGTTATGATTTTATTTGCTGTCACAAACAGATATCTTGATGATATCCCTGTAGACAGAGTTAAAGCTTTTGAAAACGATTTTCTAGAGTACATGGAAAACACTTCTAGTGGTACAGCTAAGAAGATTTTAGATAAAAAAGAATTAACTGATGAAATAAAAGAAGAGCTAAAACTAAAGATAGAAGAGTTTAAAAAGACTTTTAATTAGAGGTTTATTATGGCTGAACAAAGTAAAGAAATTAAAAGAAGAATAAAAAGTGTATCTAATATAAAGCAAATTACTAGAGCTATGGAATTAGTATCTACTTCAAAACTTCGTAAATCAAGACAAAAGCTTGAGCTTACAAGACCATATTATAACACTGTTGAATCAAGTATTAGAGAAATACTCGCAAACACTAAAGGTGTTAAGTATGATTTGCTTGAAAGAAGAGAAGTTAAAAACAGACTCATAATTGTTTTAACATCAGATAGAGGCTTAGCTGGCGGATATAACATAAATGTTATAAGAAAAGCTGAATCATATATCGATGATAAAGTAGGAACAAAGTTTATACTTGTTGGTGTTGAAGCAAGAGAGTACTTTAAAAGAAGATACGATGGCATAGTAAAAGAATTTTCATATATTTCAGAAGAACCTTCATTTAACAATGCTGCTAAGATTGGTAACATCTGTTATGATTTATATAGAAAAAAAGAAATTGATGAAGTTCTATTAGTTTATACTCATTTTTCTACAGTACTAAGCCTAGTGCCTAGTATGGTTAAACTATTGCCAGCCGAATCTATTGAAAAAGACGGTAATATGGAGAACAGACTTATTGAGTATGAACCATCTGCTGAAGAAGTATTAAACAGATTAGTTAAAGATTATATATCCATAACTATATTTGGAGCAATGATTGAATCAGCAGCTTCAGAGCAAGCATCAAGAAGAAATTCTATGAAGAATGCTACTGATAATGCTAACGATATGCTTGAGAGCTTGTCACTAAGATTTAACAGAGCAAGACAAGCTCAAATCACACAAGAAATTACTGAGATAGTCTCAGGTGCAAATGCATTAAATTAGAAGGGGTGAAATTATGGAAAATCAAAATATTGGTAAAGTTGTACAAATAATTGGACCGGTTCTTGATATAAGATTTAAACAAAATTCTCTACCAAACCTTCTTAACGCGATTAAAATTGATTTAAATGGTAAAGCTCTTATAGCTGAGGTAAGTCAACACATAGGTGACGATATAGTTAGATGTATATCGATGTCATCAACTGACGGACTAGTTAGAGGCGCTGAAGCTATAGATACTGGAAGCCCAATAAAGGTGCCTGTTGGGGATAAAACTTTAGGTAGATTATTCAACGTTTTAGGTGAAAACATTGATGAAGACGCTAAAGCTAAGTATGATAGATACGATCCAATACACAGACAAGCACCAAGCTATGATGAACAAGTTACAAGTAGAGAAATTTTTGAAACTGGTATAAAAGTTATCGACCTTATAGCGCCTTATGCTAGAGGAGGTAAGATAGGTCTATTCGGTGGTGCCGGTGTTGGTAAGACTGTATTAATACAAGAGTTAATCAACAATATTGCTAAGGAACATGGTGGACTTTCAGTTTTTGCAGGCGTTGGAGAAAGAACAAGAGAAGGTAATGACCTTTATTATGAAATGAAAGAGTCTGGCGTTATTAACAAGACTGCTTTAGTATTCGGTCAAATGAATGAACCGCCTGGAGCAAGAATGAGAGTTGCTCTAACAGGATTAACTATGGCTGAATACTTTAGAGATGAAAAGCATCAAGACGTTTTGCTATTCATTGACAATATATTCAGATTTACTCAAGCAGGTTCAGAAGTTTCTGCACTTCTTGGCAGAATGCCATCAGCAGTAGGTTATCAACCAACACTTGCTACTGAGATGGGTCAATTACAAGAGAGAATCACATCTACAAAGAATGGATCCATCACATCAGTACAAGCTGTTTACGTGCCTGCCGATGACTTAACAGACCCTGCACCAGCAACAACATTTACACATCTTGACGCGACAACAGTACTATCACGTTCAATTTCAGAATTAGGTATATATCCAGCTGTAGACCCACTTGATTCAACATCAAGAATTTTGGATCCACAAGTAGTTGGAGAAAAACACTATGAAGTTGCTAGACGTGTTCAAGAAATACTACAAAGATATAAAGAGCTTCAAGATATCATCGCAATACTTGGTATGGATGAATTATCAGAAGATGATAAATTAACTGTTGCTAGAGCAAGAAGAATACAAAGATTCTTGTCACAACCGTTCTCAGTTGCTGAACAATTCACAGGAATTCAAGGTCAATACGTTCCTATAGCTGAAACTATCAGAGGTTTTGAAGAAATTCTCGATGGTAAACATGATGATTTACCTGAATCAGCATTCTTATTTGTTGGAACAATTGATGATGCTGTTAAAAAAGCTGAGAGTATGAGGCAAAATAATGACTAGATTATATCTTAAGGTTGTTACACCTGATAAATTGTTTTTCGAAGGCGAAATTGATATGCTTGTCGCTAGAACAATTGAAGGAGACGTAGGAATACTTCTTAATCACTCTCCCTTGGTAACAATACTTGATATTGGTAGACTTGTTATTAAAAATGGAGATGAAAGAAAAGTTGCTGCCTGCGCTGGCGGTTATATTGACGTGAGAAATAATAATATAACTGTTGTTTCAGACGCTTGCGAGTGGGAAGACGAGATAGATATCAACAGAGCTGAGAGAGCTAAAGACAGAGCAAGTAAAAAACTTGAAGACAAAGATACTGATACATTCAAGGCAGAGCTTGCACTTAAGAAGGCAATCAACAGAATTAATGTTGGAAATAAAAATTATTAAAAGAAGGTAGCGATTTGCTACCCTCTTTTTTGAAAGGGGAGGAACAATATGAAGTGGGATTTATCCGCATACTACAAATCATTTACTGATCCTAAGTACAAAGAAGATTATGACAATATTTTAAAAGAAATAAAGAATTTAAGCTTATTTATAAATGAAAATTTTGATGATAAGAAGAAAGTTTTAATTAAATATGTAGATAAGGCAAATATCATTGATAATTATGCTGCAAGGCTATTTGGATACGTATCCTTAAATTTAAGCGAAAACGTTAATAATAAAGAAGCACTTGCTGAAAAATCTAAGCTTATCGCTGTTCGTAGAGAGTTTATCGAACTTGGAGTAAGTTTTGATAAATTTTTAAAGAGTATTGATGACATAAATAAGATTATAGATGAAGAGGACGCTCTAAAAGAATATAGATTTATTTTAAATGAGGGCTGTGATAATGCAAAGCACTCGCTTAGTGACGATGTAGAGATAGCTGTTGCTCGTATAAAAGAAACAGGTTCATACGAATGGAACAGACTTCATTCAAATTTAACAAGCAGAGTTACTAGTAAGGTAGAATTTTCTGATGGAGAAGTAAAAGAAATAAATTTACCAGCTATTAGAAACTTGCAATATGAAGACGATAAAGAACTTAGAAGAAAAAGTTTTATAGCAGAAGAAGATTGCTATGACAAAATTAGAGATTCAATCGCGATGTCACTTAGCTCAATTAAGGGCGAAGTTATTAATGAATGTGAATTAAGAGGATACGAAAGCCCATTAGCAAAAACATTAATCGATTCAAGATTTGATAAAGAAATTCTTGATGCTATGTGGTCATCAGTTAGAAAATATTTACCTGATTTTGTTAAATATTTCAAAAGAAAAGCAAAATTACTTGGATATGATAAGCTTCCATACTATGAAACATTTGCTCCAGTTGGCAAGGGAAGTATCACTTATACATTTGATGAAGCAAAAGACTTTGTTATCAAGCAATATTATTCATTCTCAGATAAATTAGGCGATTTTGCTAAACACGCTTTTGAAAATAATTGGCTAGATACAGAGCCAAGAGAAGGCAAGGTTGGCGGAGCATTCTGCTCAAGCTGCTCAGCAATAAAAGAATCAAGAGTTTTAGCAAACTTTGGTGGTACATTTGATTCAATGATAACCTTTGCTCATGAGCTTGGTCATGCTTATCACGGAAGAGTTATTTTCCAAGAAGAACCTATTAATCAAGACTACACTATGCCTATAGCTGAGACAGCATCGATATTTGCAGAGACAATAACATATAACGCTGCACTAAAAGATGCTAAGAACGACGACGAAAAGATATTTATACTAGAAAACATTATTTCTGGTGCTGCTCAAACAGTTGTTGACATATATTCAAGATTTTTATTTGAAGATGAAGTATTTAGAAGAAGAAAAGATGGTGCACTTGACGCTGATGATTTCGATGAAATTATGATGAATGCACAAAAAGAAGCGTTTAAAGATGGACTAGATCCAGAAAAGCTTAATAAAGGTATGTGGATATGCAAGTCACATTATTATAGTAGTGGACTTGGATACTATAACTTCCCATATTGCTTTGGTCTATTATTTGCAAGAGGCTTATACAGCATATACAAGAAAGAAGGAGACGCTTTCATTGAAAAATATGATACACTTCTTAGAAACACAGGCAAGATGAGCATTAAAGATTGCTGCAAATCAGTTGGTATAGACGTTACTAAAGAAGAATTCTTCGATTCATCACTAGAAACTATAAAGAAAGAAATTGATGAGTTTTTAAAATTAACCGAATAATTATATAATAAATAAATTATTTTACCTCTCTACTAAATTAAGTAGAGAGGTTTTTTTACATAAAGTTTACATCTATTATATTTATTTTTAACATATAAGAGCTATAATCAATACAAAGAAAGGGGAGAATTTCATGAAAAAAAATTTTAAATTCTTTGTATTAGTTTTAGCACTAGCTATATTCGTATCTAGTTTTTCATTTTTAAGCGAAACAAGCTATGCTGAAAGCAAAAATACCAAAAAGGCTAAGTACGTATTTTTATTTATAGGTGATGGTATGGGTGCAGCTCAAGTTAACGCTGCTCAAATCTACACTGGAGATAAAAAGAAAGTAGAGATAAAGCCATTAGAGTTTTATAAATTCCCAACAGTTGGTCTTGTTAACACAGAAGATTCTACAAGCTTCTGCCCAGACTCAGCTTCAACTGCAACAGCTATCAGCTCAGGAACTAAGACTCATTCAGGTGTTATAGGTAAGACAAGTGATCTTCAAAATAATGTTACAACTGTTGCTGAAAAGATGAAAGAACAAGGTAAAAAGATTGGCATCATATCAACTGTTACCTTAAATCACGCAACACCAGCAGCATTTTATGCTAATGTAACTTCTAGAAAACAATATTACGAAATTGGTAAACAAATGGCTACAAGCGGATTTGACTACTTTGCAGGTGGATCACTAGCTCATAGAACTGGTGATGATAAGAAGAAAAAAGAAAAAGATCTTTATGATATTTTAAAAGCAAACGGCTATACAGTAACTGAAACAAAAAAAGATTTTGAAAAAATTAATAAAAATACTGGTAAAGTATTTGCTGTAACAGAAAGAATTCAAGATGAGGGAGCTATGCCATATACACTTGATCAAAAGAAAGGTGATATGACTCTTAGAGATACTGTTAGAAAAGCAATAGAAGTACTAGATAATGAGAAGGGCTTTTTTATCATGGCTGAAGCTGGTAAAATAGATTGGGCATGTCATGCAAATGATGCTTTATCATCTATACACGAAGTACTTGCGCTTGACGATGCAGTTCAAGAAGCTATAGAATTTTATAAAAAACATCCAGACGAAACACTAATCCTAGTTACTGCCGATCACGAAACAGGTGGATTAAGCCTTGGCTATCAAGGAACTGGATATGACACACACTTTGAAATATTTGATAAACAAAAATTAAGTTATGTTGAATTTGACAAGAAATTTGAAGAATTAAAGAAAAACAATAAAAATCTTAAGTTTGAAGATGCTCTAAAATTAGTTAAGGAATCATTTGGTCTAATAGTTAAAGATGAAGACACTAAGAAGGAAGATGAATTATTCGTATTAAATGATTATGAACTTGGCAAATTAAAAGCAGCTTTTACTGAATCAATGAAAGAAAAAGATAAGAGAACTAAATCTATAGAAACAAACTTACTATATGGTGGATATGATCCATTTAGTGCGACATTAACACATATAATTGATAACAAAGCTGGTATAGGCTGGTCAACATTTGCTCATACTGCAGTTCCAGTTCCTATATACGCATTAGGCGCCACAGCAGAATTATATGAAGGAACATATCATGACAGCGAAATCTATAGTAAACTTATGGAATCTTTAGGGGCAAAATAATAAATTTAAATAAAATAAATTAGCTTACAGATGAAAATAGGGAGCCGAAGCTCCCTATTTTTTTATATTTATTTATTTAATATTTATTATTTAATATTTAATAAATAACCTTATGAAATACTTTTTTACCTTTCTTTATTAAAAGTTCGCCATCTTTAAAGTCATCTAGTGTAATTACTTTTGAAGCATCACTTTCTTTTTCGCCATTAAGAAGTATACCTCCTTGACTAATAAGCTGTCTTGCTTCTGAGTTTGACTTTGTTAAGTTAAGTTCTTTAAGTAAGTTTAATAAGCCAATTCCATCTTCAAATAACTTTTTATCCATAGTAGTGCTTGGAATGTTTTCTGAATCTGCTGATCCACTGAATAATGCACGGCTTGCTTCTAAGGCTTTGTCTGCATCTTCTTTACTGTGAACGTCTTTAGTGATCTCGTATGCAAGTATTTCTTTTGCTTTATTAATTTCGTTATCTTTTAGTTTTGCTAATTCATTTATTTCTTCCATAGGAAGCATAGTTAATAGCTTTAAGAATTTAATAACGTCTCTGTCATCAACATTTCTAAAGTATTGGAATAATTCGTAAGGAGTAGTTTTTTCTCTATCTAGCCAAACAGCGCCTGAAACAGTTTTACCCATCTTAACACCATCAGCATTAGTTAATAGCTTTAAAGTCATTACATAAGCTTGTTTACCTTCAAGTTTATTTAATAGCTCAGTTCCTTCAAGCATGTTAGCCCATTGGTCTGAACCGCCAACTTGAAGTACGCAGCCATATTTTCTATATAGTTCTAAGAAATCATAAGCTTGCATTAACATGTAACCCATTTCAAAGAAAGTTAAACCAGAAGAAATTCTGTTCTTATAACAATCATAAGCTAGCATCTTAGAAACATTGAAGTTAACGCCTATAGTTCTCATAAAGTCAAGGTACTTTACATCGCGAAGCCACTCTTTATTGTCAACGTGCAATGCTTTACCATCTTTAAAATCAATGAATCTTGATAATTGTTCAACGAAGATTCTAGCGTTTTCATTGATAGTTTCTTCTGTAAGAAGTTTTCTCATATCTTGCTTACCAGATGGGTCACCAATCATAGTTGTAGCGCCACCAGTAAGGCAGATAGCTCTGTGACCAGCTGCTTGTAAGTGTTTCATAACCATAAGAGTAATGTAGTGACCTATAGTTAGTGAGTTTGCAGTTGCATCATAGCCAGTATAGAATGTTATCTTCTCTTTATCTAATAATTCTCTTAATTCATTTTCGTAATTACAGTTATCTATGTAACCTCTTTCTTTTAATACGTCAAAAACGTTCATATAATCACTCCTTTAAATTGCCTTGATTATAACATATTTATAAATAATTTGTCAATCTAAAAGCATGAAAAAAGACATGAAAAAAGATGGGCAATAATCCCATCCTTTAAAAGTCAAATTAAATTTCTTCTGTGTTTTCCCATAAACCATGGATATTGCAATAGCTTAGTGCAAGTAGAGTGCCCTTAGCGTTTGCTTTTAATTTAACGCTCATAGAAGGTTCTGTAAATAGATCTGATTCTCCGTGAGCTGATGCAACATAGCTAGCTACTTCAACTGGAATTTGTTTTCCTTCTGGAACGAAGAATAACTTCATCCATGCTATGTGGTGTTCAAGTGTATTTGGATGAGCAATCTCATCTCCAACGCTTACGCAAACCTTTATATCGTCTGCTTCCTTTGCAACGTGTATAACTGGAACGTGTTTTTCGCTCTTCCAGTCAGCGCTTTTAATTAATTCTGATAATTTCATTTTATCAACCCCCTTGTGAAACATATATACCCAAAGATTATTTTTAATACACACTTATTTAAAATTATTCAAAATATATTCATTGTTTAATAAGCTAATATGTGTTATAATTATGTGGGAAGTGATATTATGTACGAATTAATTGCAACAAGTTCATTTGGCCTTGAGGCCATAGTAAAGAGAGAACTTAATGATTTAGGTTTAGAAGTAACTAAGACTGATAATGGTCATATCTATTTTAATGGTGATGCGATTGATATAGCAAGAGCAAACATTAATCTTAGATGTGCTGACAGGGTACTTATAAACTTAAAGAGCTTCAAGGCTGAGAGCTTTGAAGAGCTTTTTGATGGCATATATGAACTTCCATGGAACGATATTTTAGATGACGATTCTAATTTTATTGTTGAGGGTAGATCTCATAAATCAAAACTATTCTCAATATCTGACTGTCAAAGAATTACTGAGAAGGCTATTATTAAAAAACTTCAAATGAAGCATGATATAAGTAGATTCTCAAAATCATCACATAGACACAGACTTGAAATATCTCTTTTAAATGATATTGCAAGTATAACTCTTGATACATCGGGGGATAGTCTCCACAAGAGAGGATATAGAGATAAACAAGTAGTCGCTCCGCTAAAGGAGACTATAGCGGCAGCACTTGTAAAATTATCTTTTTATAAAAAGGATAGACCTTTCTTTGATCCATTTTGCGGTTCAGGAACCATACCTATAGAAGCACTTCTTATTGCAAGAAACATAGCTCCTGGACTTGATAGAGATTTTGATAGCATGAACTTTAAATTTTTAAACAGTGATTTATATAAAAAAGCTAGGATGGAAGCGATGGAAAAAATTGATTACAAATCAAAGGTTTACATCGATGCGAGTGATATCTCACACAAATCCATTGCCATAGCAAAACACAATCTTGAAAATCTTGGCTTAAGTGACGACATACGATTTTTTGTAAAAGATTTTAGAGATGTAGATATTAAAAATAATTATGGTGTAATGATTACTAATCCGCCTTATGGCAAGCGTCTTGAAGAAGATAATCTAAGGTCTCTTTATACTGATTTTGGTAAGAAGATTAAAAACTTAGATACATGGTCCATATATGTTTTAACATCTTATGAACAGATAGAGAGGGATTTTGCGAGAAAGGCTGACAAGAACAGAAAGCTTTACAACGGAAGTTTAAAAACTTATTATTACCAATTTTATGGCAAAAAGCCGGACAAATAGGAGTTGATACTGTGGAACTAGAAAGAAAAGATGAAATTTTAGATAAAATACTTTCAGTTGAAGTCCTTGATGCCATGGCTGATTGGGTTAAGGTAGTTAATATTAATGGCAAGATTCTTTACGCAAATCAAGCTCTCAAAGATGCTGTAGGCTATGATCCAACTGGTAGCAATACAGACGATTTAGATGATTTTTTAAAGCTTGATACCAGTGAAACTGCTAGCGCTATTGAAAAGAATGAAATAATACAAAAGGAGCTAAATATTGGTGAAAATTATTATCAGGTGAAATGCTCGCCAATATATGACGACAAGATGAACCCCATTGCCATAGTTGAAGTATTTAGAGATGTAACTAGAGAAAGGGTTCTTGAACTTCAACTTATTCAAAGCAATGAAAATGTTTTTCACGACATGGAAATTACTAAAAGAATTCAAAAGAGTATACTTCCTGTTAAAGCAAAGTATAAAAACATCTCTATAGATTACTTATATGAAGCGACTGAAACACTCTCTGGCGATATGTTTGATATATTTGAGGTAGAGAAGGACACTTATGTAATTTATATTGCGGATGTTGCTGGTCATGGTATTGCTGCTTCAATGCTTACTATGTTTATAAGACAAACTGTAAGAAATTTAAATAAAGATAATTATGAGCCAGAACTAGCTCTAAAATATATTAGTGATAAATTTTTGGAATTAAATTTGCAAAGCGATAGATACATCACACTATTTTATGGAGTTTATTACGCAAAAACTGAAGAATTTGTTTATGCTAACGCTGGCCATAATTCAATGCCTATAATATTTAATGATAATAAGATATCTGTCTTAGAAGCAAAGGGTAGGCCTATTTTAAGCGTTGATTTAGGAAACAACTATGAAGTTAAAAAAACTGCTCTAAGAGCAGGTGATAAATTATTCTTATATACAGATGGTATAGTCGAGAGCAAAAACGTACACGGAGAAGAATTTGGATTAGATAGACTTATAAAAACAATACTAAGTAAACCAAATAAACTTCTTAAGGCGATAGACATAGCCGTGCTTCAATACTCATTTGGTGATCAAAGAGATGATTTCGCTATGCTTTTAGTAGATATTGATAAAATGAAATAAAAAAGCAAAAGCTCTTCTTAAGCAAGAAGAGCTTTTAATATGTCTCGAAAAACTTTTTCTTTATTTATTTCGTGAAGTAGGTCGTGTTTTAAATCATCGTATTCGATTAGTTCTAAATTTTCTATACCAATACTTCTAAATAGGCCATATATTTGTTTAATACCTTGTTCGAAATTTGATAGTAAATCTTTTTTTCCAGAGAATAAATATATAGGTAAATTCTTTGGAATATAGTCAAGATTATCTCTACTACAAGCTTTATCAACACCGTGAATAAGCATTTGGAAAAAACCGTTACTATACTTAAGCATACAATATTCATCATTTAAGAACTTTTCTGCTTCTACAGGATCAGATGTTAAAATATTTTCTCCAACACTTTTACCTAAAAAGTCAAATGATTTTTGATTAAGTGAATTATTTTTGGCGTCATAGCCTTCCTTGGCGATAACAACTTTTAAAAATACCTTAAACAATTGATTTAAAAATACTGGCGTTTTAACGCTAGATAGAAGTATCATCTTGTCAATTTGATCGCCATATTTATAAGCATAAGTCCTTGCAAGTATTGAGCCCATAGAGTGACCAAGAAGAGCAATCTTTTTATCTGGATTTTCTTTTTTAATGATTGAACTAAGTACGTCAATATCGTCGACCATCTTCATCCAAGCATTATTTTCAGGAGCTAAACCTAAGTGCTCTTTGTCAGCGGCTGTCATTCCGTGACCTCTTAGATCAAGAGCGTATGACGAAATGCCATTAGCTTGTAAAAATCTAGCAAACTCATCATATCTCATAGCATGGTCGTGCATGCCATGAACAATCTCTACACAAAATTCAGGGTTTTCAGCTTTCCATTCTAAATACTTAATTTTCTTCTTGTCCTTTGCTGTAAATTCTAAATAATTCTTTTCCATATACCTCACCTTTAAATTTATTACTTCCCCTTTCAGATATTATACTATATTTATTTCTAATAATCAATAATTATCATATTATACGACAATTTATGATATAATACAAGTAATATAATCAAATTGGAGGGATAATTATGAAATATACTCTAGAAATTTGTTCTGATTCATTTGAATCAACACTTATAGCGCAAAGAGCGGGAGCCGATAGAGTTGAATTAATCGCATCAACTGTTTTAGGCGGAATAACACCATCGTATGGCTTATGTAAAAAAGTACTTAATGAATTAGAAATACCTTTCGTTGCCATGATAAGACCAAGACAAGCTGGCTTTTCATACTCGAAATATGACCTTGATGTAATGAAAGAAGATATCATAGCTCTAAAAGAATTAGGTGTACAAGGCTTTGTTTTTGGATGCTTAAATGACGATGGAAATATCAATATGAAAGCAAATGAATATCTACTAAAGTACTGCGAAGGCATGGACAATGTTTTTCATAGAGCCTTTGATATAGATCCAGACCTAGATGGCAATTGTAAAAAACTTATAGATATGGGATTTAAGCGCGTATTAACAAAGGGCGGAGATAACAAAATCACTGACACATATAAAATAATAAATGAATTGCATGAAAAGTATCATGATAAGCTTGAATTTATTACTGGTGGAGTAAGGGAGAATAATATTGATTTTATAAAAGAAAATTTATTAGTAAATCAGCTTCACATATCATCAAATAAGGCTTGTATTGACAAATCAACACTTGCAAATAAAAAACTTTTCTTTGGAACTAATCCAAACGAAGAAGAAGGAACATATTATTTAGCAGATGAAGAATATTTAAATAGGGTAATAAAAGCATTTAGATAAATATGACAAAAATTTAATATTTTATTTTGCAAGTAATATTTTCAAAATTGCAAAAATATTAAAAATATTCATATTTTTATTACCTTAATGACATATTTTGAAAAGTAACATTATTTTTATTCATTGACGATTTTAAGGCCTTCAAAATGAGTTTTTACTCTTTAAAAATCTCTGTACTTATGATAAAATGAGTATACTATTTGAATAGGAGGAGTACTATGAAAGAAAAAAATGGTAAGACAATCGTCCTAGGGGTAATCGGATCAGATTGTCACGCAGTTGGTTTAACTATATTGGACCATGCTTTTACAAACGCTGGATTTAATGTAGTTAACATTGGTGTTTTATCACCTCAAGAAGACTTCATCAACGCAGCAGTTGAAACTAATGCTGACCTTATCTGTGTATCATCTCTATATGGCCAAGGAGAAATTGACTGCAAGGGCATGAGAGAAGCGTGCGATGAAGCAGGTCTTAAAGACATTCCACTATATGTTGGCGGCAACATCGTTGTTGGTAAGCAAAAGTGGGAAGAAGTTGAGCCAAGATTTAAAGATATGGGCTTTAACAGGGTTTATCCACCAGGAACAAGTCCTGAAATTACAATAGCAGACATGAAAAAAGACTTAGGAATTAATTAAATGAAAGCATATCTTTTTATTGATTTTGGAAGCACATTTACAAAATTAACTCTAATAGATATCGAAAAAGAAGAAATAATTGCAACAGCAAAAAGCTACACAACAGTTGAAACTGATGTAGCTGAAGGATATCACAACGCTTATAAGGAATTAATGTCACAAGTAACAGGGGAAATTGACATAATCAAGAAACTTGCATGTTCATCTGCAGCTGGAGGCTTAAAGATAGCAGCTATTGGCTTAGTGCCAGATTTAACTGCAGAAGCAGCAAAGAGAGCAGCCTTAGGAGCAGGAGCTAGAGTTATTAAGACATATTCATATAAGATGAACAATCATGAAGCTGAAGAGCTTAGAGATTCTAATGCTGATATGATTCTATTAGCAGGCGGAACAGATGGAGGCAACACTGAAGTAATTCTTCACAACGCACAAATGATAGCTGATTTTGGCATTACAAAGCCAGTTGTAGTTGCTGGCAACAAAAGTAGCTACGATGATATCGAAAAAGTGTTTAAAGATAAAGTTGAGTATAGACTTACTGAAAATGTTATGCCAAAACTAAATGAAATCAACGTTAATCCTGCCAGAGAAACAATCAGAGATATATTTATGGAAAGAATCACTAAAGCCAAAGGCATGACTCACATCGAAGATGATATTTCAGGCATACTAATGCCAACACCACAAGCCGTTTTAAAGGCTGCAGAAGCGCTTAGCTTAGGCACACCTGATGAAGATGGCGTTGGTGACTTAGTCGTAGTTGACATAGGTGGAGCAACAACAGATATTCACTCAATAGCCGATGGAGCACCTTCTAAACCAGGAGTAATCTACAGAGGTTTGGAAGAACCACTTTCAAAGAGAACTGTTGAGGGCGACTTAGGAATGAGATATTCATCTGAAAGCGTATATGAAGCATCTGGATTAAGAATGATCAAGAAGTACTTAGATGTTAGTGAGTATGATGTAGAAGATGAATTTAAAAAGAGATACAATCATACTGATTTAGTTTTCACGGATGAAAAAGAAATAAAATTCGATGAAATGATGGCAAAGATTTGTGTCGATATATCAATGAAAAGGCACTGCGGCTATGTAGAAGCAGTATATTCACCTCTAGGAACAATGTATCAACAAATAGGTAAAGATTTAACAGAGCTTCACCTAATGATAGGCACTGGAGGAATACTTGTAAATTCAGAACATCCACAAGAAATATTAAAAGCTGGTTTATATGACAACGAAGATTTAAACTCATTAAAACCAAGATATCCTGAATTTTCAGTAGATAAAAGATATATTCTATCTGCAATGGGTCTATTAACTATGGTTGACAAAAACATGGCAGTTAGAATGATGAAGAAATATATAGTTATATAGGGGGAAGCTATGAAAGTACAAAATAAAAGATGGACTGATGAAGAATTTTTCACGGAGCGCGAAAAAGTTCTTAAACAATGGCCCACAGGAGCTGAAGTTGATTCACAAGAAGCAATTGACTTTTTGAAAAAAATTCCTGAAGAAAAGAATTTTGCTGATGTAATGGCAAAAGCAAAAAGAGAAGGAAAAACTCTTGCTCAACCAAGAGCAGGTGTTGCACTAATCGATGCTCACATTGAATTGTTAACATTTTTAACAGATCAAGGAGGAGCAGATTTACTTCCATCAACAATAGACTCATATACAAGACAAAATAGATACGATGAATGTGAAGTTGGTATTAAAGAATCATTAAAAGCAGGAAGATCATTATTAAACGGATTCCCAGCAGTTAATCACGGCGTTAAAGGCTGTAGAATGGTTTATAATGCAGTTTCTAAACCGCTTCAAGCAAGACACGGTACACCAGACTCAAGATTATTATCTGAAATAATTCATGCAGGTGGATATACTTCAAATGAAGGCGGCGCTATAAGCTATAACGTACCTTATGCAAAATCAGTACCAATAGATAGATGTTTACATGATTGGCAATATTGCGATAGATTAGTTGGCTTTTATGAAGAAAATGGTGTTCATATCAACAGAGAGCCATTCGGACCATTAACTGGTACACTTTGCCCACCATCAACATCAAACGCTGTTGCTATAGTTGAAGCATTACTTGCAGCTGAACAAGGCGTTAAGAATATAACAGTTGGTTACGGTCAATGCGGTAACTTAATTCAAGACGTTGCTGCTATTAGATCACTTGAAGAACAAGTAAATGAATACTTAAAGAAATTTGGATATGATGATGTATTGATAACAACAGTTTTCCACCAATGGATGGGAGGCTTCCCTCAAGACGAAGCCAAGGCATTTGGAGTTATTTCTTGGGGTGCAGCGACTGGTTCATTAGCAGGAGCTACAAAAGTTATTGTTAAGACACCACACGAAGCTATTGGTATTCCTACTAAGGAAGCAAACGCAGAAGGTATCAGAGCTACTAAGATGGTCCTAAACATGACTGAAGGACAATTGCTTCCAGAAGGAAAAGAATTAAGAGCTGAAATCGAATTAATTAAAGCTGAAACAAGATGTATCATAGAAAAATTATTCGAATTAGGTAAGGGTGACTTAGCAGTTGGTACTGTAGAAGGCTTTGCACAAGGAGTTATGGACGTACCATTTGCTCCATCAAAATACAATGCAGGTAAGATGATGCCAGCAAGAGATAATAACGGTGCTGTTAGATATTTATTTACAGGCAATTTACCATTCACAAAAGATATACTTGATATCAATAGAGAAAAACTTGAAGAAAGAGCAAAATTTGAAGGACGTCCAGTAAGCTTTGACATGACAACTGACGATATATTTGCTGTTGGCTTCGGTAGATTAATTGGTAGACCAAAAAAATAATTAATATATTAAAGGAGATGCGATTATGAAAATCAAAAAAGTTATCTGTTCAGCAGGTAAGACAGGTTTTTACTTTGATGACCAAAAGGCTATCAAATTAGGTGCAAAACATGATGGAATGTTCTATTTAGGAGATCCAGTTACACCAGGATTTAAAGCAATAAGACAAGCTGGTGAAGCAATCTCAGTTATGTTAGTTCTTGATGACGGACAAGTTGCACTAGGCGACTGCGCAGCAGTTCAATACTCAGGAGCAGGTGGAAGAGACCCACTTTTCTTAGCAGAAGATTTTATTGAATTTATCAATAAAAACATAGCACCTAAGCTAGAAGGTAGAGAAATAACTACTTTCAAGGAAATGGCTGAAGAATTTGATCACATGCATGTTGATGGCAAGAGACTTCATACAGCTATAAGATATGGTATTACACAAGCTTTACTTGATGCAGTTGCTAAAACTAACAAGGTAACTATGGCAGAAGTAGTTAAAAAAGAATACAACACTGGCGTTGAAATTAAGAGAGTACCTATCTTTGCTCAATCAGGTGACGATAGATATCTAAACGCAGATAAAATGATTATAAAAGAAGCTGACGTTTTACCACACGGTCTATTCAATAACGTTGAAGAAAAAACTGGTAAAAACGGTGAACTTTTAAGAGAATATGTTGTTTGGTTAAGAAATAGAATTCTTGAACATAGACATAATGAATCATATAACCCAATTTTCCACATCGACGTTTATGGAACTATAGGTGATGCATTCAATAACGATGTTGATAAGATGGCTGAATACCTAAAGACTCTAGAAGAAGCAGCTAAACCATTCAAGCTAAGAATTGAAGGACCTATGGATATGGGTGAAAGAACTAGACAAATGGAAGTTCTTAGAGACTTAACTAAGAAGCTTGATGATGAAAAGATTAATGTAGAATTAGTTGCTGACGAATGGTGCAACACTTATGAAGATGTTGTTTACTTCGTTGATAATGGAGCTGGACACATGATTCAAATCAAGACTCCAGACTTAGGCGGTATCAATAACACTATTGAAGCTGTTAAATACTGTAAAGATCACCACGTAGGCGCATACTGCGGTGGTACTTGCAACGAAACTAACAGATCTGCTGAAGTTTTAGTAAATATTTCTATGGCTACAGGAGCTGACCAACAATTAGCTAAACCAGGTATGGGTGTTGACGAAGGTATCATGATCGTTAATAACGAAATGAACAGAGTAGTAGCACTAGTTAATAACAGATAATAATTTTTCATTGAAAGTAGCAATAATTTTATTGCTACTTTCATATTATACATAGGGGGTAAAATTTTGAGAGAAATAAAAAGTAGTGATATCACTAAAAAATTGAAAGAAGGACTTTTGGAGATAGCTTCAGTATTGCCAAGAGATGTAATGGATAGACTAGTTGAACTAAGAGATAAAGAAAAGTGGCCTCTTGCTAAAGAAACAATTTCAACTATTATAGATAATGACAATTTAGCACAAAGAGATAGCGTTCCTATGTGTCAAGATACAGGTATGGTTATTTGCTTTGTTAAGATTGGTCAAGATGTTCATGTTGATGGATCTATAAATGATGCTATAAACCAAGCAGTAAGAGAAGCGTATACTGATGGTTACCTAAGAAAATCTGTAGTTAAAGATCCAATTGACAGAGTAAATACAAAGGATAACACTCCAGCTATCATTCATTATGAAATAGTTGAAGGAGATGTATTTGAAATATCATTTGCGGCTAAAGGCTTTGGCTCAGAAAATATGTCTAAACAAAAGATGCTTAAACCTGCTGATGGACTTGAAGGTGTTAAGAAATTTATTCTAGAAACAGTTGAAACTGCTGGACCAAACCCATGTCCACCGATAGTTGTAGGTGTTGGTATTGGTGGAGACTTTGAAAAATCATGTATTATGGCAAAAAAATCTCTTATGAGAGATATTGATGATTATAATAAAGACCCATTCTATGCTGATCTTGAGAAAGAATTACTTGAAAAGATTAATGAATTAGGTATAGGACCTCAAGGTTTTGGCGGCAAAACAACTGCTCTAAGAGTATTTATAAACACTCATCCAACCCACATAGCTGGCTTGCCAGTAGCTGTTAACATTCAATGTCACGCTGCTAGACATAAAGTTATTTCATTATAAGGGGGATATTACTATGGCTATAGAAATTAAAACACCATTTACAAGAGAAACACTTAAAAATTTAAAAGCAGGGGACAACGTATTAATTACAGGAACTATATATACAGCTAGAGACGCTGCTCATAAAAGATTAGTAGAACTACTTAACGAAGGAAAAGAATTACCGTTTGATCCAAAAGGAGCTTGTATATACTATGTTGGGCCATCACCAGCAAAGCCAGGTAGAGTCATAGGCTCAGCAGGACCTACAACAAGCTATAGAATGGATCCATACGCTCCACAAATGATGGACGCTGGCGTTATGGGTATGATAGGTAAAGGCAAGAGAGATGACAATGTTAAGGCTAAAATCGTTGAGCACGGCGCTTGTTATTTCGCCGCTATAGGCGGAGCTGCTGCAATAATCGCAGATAGGATAAAAACTGCTAAGATTATTGCTTATGAAGATTTAGGTGCTGAAGCTTTAAGAGAAATAACTGTAGAAAAATTTCCAGCAACAGTTATAGTTGACCCTACTGGTAAAGATTTATATATAGAAGGTAAGAAGGAGTATTTAGAATGGAAAGAAAAGAACGAGTAATTAGCAAGGCTGCTAAGGCTGGCTCGCTTGAATCAAACGATTTGATGATAATGATAGAGCCTTCAGATAAACTCGATATCACATTGAACTCTGTAGTTAAAGAACAATACGGTGATATGATTTTGAAGGCTGTTAACGAAGTTATTGAAGATGAAGGAGTTACTAAGGCAAACATCGTTATTGACGATAAAGGTGCATTAGACTTTACTATCAGAGCAAGAATGAGAACTGCAATCGAAAGGAGTCAAAATGAACTATAGAACAATGTTATTTATGCCAGGCAATAATCCAGGCATGCTTCAATCGTCTGACATATTAGGTGCAGATGCTATTATTATAGACTTAGAAGATGCAGTATCATTACCTCAGAAAGACGCTGCAAGAGAGCTTGTTAAAGAATATTTAAAAACATTTAAATCTGAAGATAAAGGCGGCTCAGATATATATGTAAGAGTTAATCCTCTTGATACTGATTATTTTTATAAGGACTTAGATGCACTTAAAGGCTTAAATTTTGATGGAATCATGCTTGCTAAAGCATCTCAAGAATCAGTTGAAGCACTTTCAAAATATTTAGATGAAAATAATCAAAAATATGATATATTTTGCTTAATTGAAACATCTCAAGGCGTTGAAGATGCAAGAAATATCCTTGCAAAATCAAAAAGAGTTAAAGGCGTATTATTAGGAGCAGAAGATTTAACTTTAGACTTAGGAGCAAAAAGAACAAAAGAATCAGATGAAATTAAATACTCAAGAATGAGGATAGTTTCATGCGCAAAATCACTTGGCCTTCAAGCAGTTGACACTCCTTGGACAGATACAGATGATATCGAAGGCTTAATTATGGATACTAAGAAAGCTAAAGCCATGGGTATGACAGGTAAAGCACTAATATCGCCAAGACACGTTGACCCAGTTAACGAAATATTCTCTCCAAGCAAAGAGGATGTTAATCACGCAATCAGGGTTATGGAAGCTCTTAAAGACGCTAAAGAAAAAGGCCTTGGAGCATTCTCGCTTGATGGTAAGATGGTTGACAGACCTATAATTTTAAGAGCAATAAATACATTAAAGATGTCTGGCAATTATAAGGAGGAATATGATGAGCTTTTATAATGATGATATTAAAATATTAGATAAAAAAGATTATCCTAAAAAAGAAGCAAAGCCAAGTAAAGTTTATGAAAATATAAAAGATTTATTCGATAAACTTGATTTGAAAGATGGTATAACAGTTTCTTCACACCATCACTTAAGAAATGGTGATGCAGTATTAAATATGATGATGCTTGAGCTTCAAAGAAGAGGCATCAAAGATATTACTCTAGTTGCTTCATCTTTATTCCCAGTTCATAAAGAACTTATTCCTTTGCTTGAAGATGGCACTATAACAAATATAATTACTTCATATATATCTGGTGATTTAGCAAAAGCTATTTCAAAAGGAAAATTAAAAGGCAAAATATTAATGCAATCACATGGCGGAAGAGCTAGAAGTATAATTGATAAAGACGTTGTGATTGATTACGCTTTTATCGCAGCACCATCTTGTGACCCTATGGGAAATATCTCTGGAGTTAATGGCGAAGCGTCTTGCGGATCTATGGGATACGCTATAGCAGATGCGATTTACGCTAAAAAGAAAATTGCCATTACAGATACAATAGTAGATTATCCTAATTATCCAAGCGATATTACTGAAGATTATGTTGATTATATCTTAAAAGTTGATAGCATAGGCGATAAGAATGGTATTGTGTCCGGTACTACAAAAGTTACTAAAGACCCAGTAGGATTAAAGATTGCCAAAGATACACTTAAGGTTATGAAAGCGTCTGGTTTACTTAAAGACGGTTTTAGCTATCAAAGTGGCGCGGGTGGAATTTCACTTGCCGTTACTGACTTTTTAAGAGATTACATGATTAAAGAAAATATCAAAGGATCATTTGCAAGTGGCGGTATAACTGGATATTTAACAGATATGCTTGAAGAAGGATTATTCACATCACTTTATGATGTACAATGCTTTGACCTTAAAGCAATTGAATCCATTAAAAAGAATGCTAATCACTTAAGAATGAGCGGCTCTGAATATGGCAACCCAGAAGTTTCAGCAGTTGTTGATAACCTTGATGTAGTTATATTAGGCGCTACTGAAATTGACCTTGATTTTAATGTCAATGTTATAACGGGGGCTGATGGAGTGCTAATGGGCGGATCAGGCGGACATCAAGACACAGCAGCTGGAGCAAAGATGTCAATTATTGTTTCAAAACTATTCTCATCAAGACTACCAGTTATTAAAAATAGAGTAGATGTAATTGCCACACCAGGCACAACAATAGACGTACTTGTAACTGAAAGAGGTATAGCAGTTAATCCATTAAGACAAGACTTAATAGAAAAGTTTAAAGAAAACGGTTTAAATGTTATGACAATCCAAGAACTAAAAGCTATTGCAGATAATTTTATGGGCGAACCAAAAGAAATAAAAAAGAAAGATAGAATTATCGGATATAGTGAATATAGAGACGGATCTATATTAGACGAAATTCATGAGGTGTAATATGGGACTATTTTCAAAGAAAAAAGAACTAGATCTATACTCTCCAATTACTGGAAAGCTTATAGATATAACAGAAGTAAAAGATCAAGTATTTTCACAAAAAATTCTTGGCGATGGCATAGCAATCGAACCAAAGGAAGGCGTTTTATATGCACCATTTGATTGCGAAGTCGTTCAATTGTTTCATACGCTTCACGCTATTGGCCTAAAAGCAAAAGATGTTGAAATACTTGTTCATATAGGTATGGATACAGTTGAGCTTAATGGTGAAGGCTTCAAAGGCTTTGTCAATGAAGGCGACCATGTTAAAAAAGGTCAAAAACTTATAGAGTTTGATATTGATTATATCAAATCTAAAGGTAAAGAAACTACTACACCTATAGTAATTACAAATATGGATCAAGTTAAATCTCTTGATAAAAGTGATAAAAAGGACGTCGTTGCTAATCAAGATTTAGCAGTTAAAATAAATTTATAAATATAAAATAATTTGAGCGAGGCATATATGTCTCGCTTTTTATTTTAGATGTTAATCTATATATGACTAACATCTATTTTATTTTTTAACAAAAAGAAAATATCTTTTATAAATAGAAAATGCTTGTAATTTATAAACTTATATGTTATAATTGATTAGTAAAAATATGCACACTTCACGATGTACGCCTCAGGTGCTAAACTTTAGTTAAGGCGGCAGGTGAATGAAGTGTAAAGAAAAAAACTTGGAGGTAGAAAGACATGGCAGTAATTGCAATGAAAGACTTATTAGAAGCAGGTGTTCATTTCGGACACCAAACTAGAAGATGGAACCCTAAGATGGCTAGATTCATTTTCACAGAAAGAAACGGAATCTATATCATCGACCTACAAAAAACAGTTGATCAAGTTGAACAAGCTTACAAATTGATCAAGGATGTTGTTGAAGAAGGCGGAAAGGTTCTATTCGTAGGAACAAAGAAACAAGCTCAAGAAGCTATCGAATCAGAAGCTAAAAGATGCGATATGTATTACGTTAACCAAAGATGGTTAGGCGGTATGCTTACTAACTACAACACTATCAAGGGTAGAATTAAAAAACTTGAAGAGTACAACAAGATGGAAGAAGACGGTTCTTTAAGCGTTTTACCTAAGAAAGAAGTAGCTACTATCAGAGCTGAAAGAGAAAAATTAGCTAGATATCTAAATGGTATCAAAGATATGGACGGAATGCCACAATTAATATTTGTAGTAGACCCTAAGAAAGAAAAGATTGCTATAAACGAAGCTAAAATTCTTGGTATACCAGTTGTTGGTTTAGTTGATACTAACTGCGATCCAGATGAAGTTGATATAGCTATCCCTGGTAACGATGACGCTATCAGAGCGGTTAAGTTAATAACTGAAACTCTAGCAAATGCTGTTATCGAAGGAAAACAAGGTAAACAAGAGCATTCTGAAGAAAAAGTAGAAGAAAAAGAAGAAATAAATAACGAAGAAAACTAGGAGGTAAATATGGCTATAAGTGCACAATTAATTAAGGAATTAAGAGAAAAAACTGGAGCAGGCATGATGGACTGCAAGAAGGTTTTAGTTGAAACAGATGGCGACATCGATAAAGCTATAGATCTTTTAAGAGAAAAAGGATTAGCTTCAGCTGAAAAGAAAGCTTCAAGAATTGCGTCTGAAGGCTTAGTTGCTTCTTATATTCACTCAGGAAGAATTGGTGTTTTAGTTGAAGTTAACTCAGAAACTGACTTCGTGGCTAAGACAGATGAATTCAAAGAATTTGTAAAAGATATAGCTATGCAAGTAGCTGCATCAAACCCTGAATATTTATGCGAAGAAGATGTTCCTCAAGAAGCTATTGATAAAGAAAAAGAAGTTCTTATTCAACAAGCTATAAACGAAGGAAAACCTCAAAATATCGCTGAAAAGATGGTTGAAGGTAGAATGCATAAATTCTATGAAAGAGTATGCTTATTAGATCAACCATTCATCAAAGATCCAAGCATAACTGTAAATGATTTATTAAAAAATAAAATCGCTAAGATTGGTGAAAACATCAAGATTAGACGTTTCGTTAGATATGAAGTTGGCGAAGGCTTAGAAAAGAGAGAAGAAGATTTTGCTGCTGAAGTAGCAAAACAAATGGGTCAATAATTTATGGCTTTTAAAAGGATCGTTTTAAAATTAAGTGGTGAAGCTTTAGCTGGAAGCGCTAAGACTGGTATTGATAATGAAGTTATTAAGTCAATCGCTAAAAGAGTAAAGACTATCACTGAAATGGGTGTTGAAGTCGGTATAGTTGTAGGCGGAGGAAACTTCTGGAGAGGAAGAGACTCATTAAATATACAAAGAGCAACATCTGACTATATGGGCATGCTAGGCACTGTCATGAATGCACTTGCGCTTCAAGACGCACTTGAGAAGATGGATGTACTAACAAGAGTACAAACATCTATCGAGATGAGAGCTGTTGCCGAGCCATATATAAGAAGAAGAGCAATTAGACAACTAGAAAAGAAGATGGTTGTCATATTTGCTGCAGGAACTGGAAACCCTTATTTTTCAACTGATACGACAGCTGCGCTTAGAGCTGCTGAAATCAATGCAGAGGCTATACTATTAGCTAAGAAAGGTGTAGATGGTATCTATGACAGCGATCCAAAACAAAATAAAGATGCTAAAAAGTTTGAAAAACTATCTTATCTTGATATACTAAGTAAGAATTTAAAAATTATGGATGCAACTGCAACATCTTTATGTATGGATAATAATATACCTCTTGTAGTATTTGGTATAGATAATCCGGATAATATTGTAAGGGTTGTTGAAGGTGAAAAGATAGGAACTATTGTAAAGGAGGATTAATATGCCTGATAGATTTAGTCAAGAATATGAACCGAAGATGAATAAAACAATAGAAGTTTTTAAAGAAGATCTTAATTCAGTAAGAGCTGGTAGAGCTAACCCAGCATTACTTGATAAACTTATGGTTAGCTATTATGGTGTTATGACTCCATTGCAACAGCTTGCAAACGTTTCAGCACCTGAAGCAAGATTACTTGTTATTCAACCGTATGATGCATCTACAATACCTGAAATTGAAAAAGAAATTCAAAAATCAGACTTAGGCATCACTCCATCAAACGATGGCAAGCTAATTCGTTTACCGTTCCCTCAATTAACAGAGGATAGACGTAAAGAATTAACTAAGATAGTTTCTAAAAAAGGTGAAGATACTAAGATTATTATAAGAAATCTAAGAAGAGACCTAATGGATTCTATTAAAAAGGCTGAAAAAGATGGAGATATCAGTGAAGATGACAGAAAGACATTTGAAGATGATGCACAAAAATTAACTGATAAATACACTGAAAAGATTGATGCAATCACAAAAGATAAACAAGCAGAATTAATGGAAGTGTAAAATATTAACCCCCCTCTTTATAGGGGGGTTATTTACAAGGAGATAGTTATGATTCCAAATCACGTAGCAATAATTATGGATGGCAATGGTAGATGGGCAAAAAAGAGAAATATGCCAAGAACTTATGGCCACAAAGAAGGTATGAACAGAGTTATAGAAAATGTAAGGTATGCCTCAGATGCAGGTATTAAATATCTTACTTTATATGCCTTTTCTAAAGAAAACTGGAAAAGACCAAAAGAAGAAGTATCTTTTTTGATGAAGCTAATAATTATTTATATCAATAGCCAAATAGATGAACTTGATAGAAACAACGTTAAAATAGTTGTATCTGGTGATTTAGATGAGATATATCCTGAATCAAAAAAAGTTATTGATGGAGCCATAGAGAGAACTTCAAAAAACACAGGACTTATTCTAAATATCTGCTTAAATTATGGTTCGAGAGATGAAATTATTAGAGCTATAAATCTTGCTCAAAAAGATGGAAGAGAAATTAATTCTTACGAAGATCTTAAAGAATATTTTTATAACTCATATATACCAGATCCTGATTTAATAATCAGAACGAGTGGGGAAGAAAGACTATCAAACTTTTTACTTATGCAATCAGCTTATAGTGAACTTTATTTTACAGATAAACTTTGGCCAGACTTTCATAGAGAAGATTTTGCTGAAGCATTAGAAAATTTTGCCAGAAGACATAGAAGATACGGAGGAATATAATGAAGAGCTTTTATAAAAGACTAATAACAACAGTAGTGGTGCTTTTACTACTAGGCCTTGTAATCTATGATATGAATCATATCTATAGATTTGCCATCTTTTTATTTGCTTCGTTAGCTTCATATGAAGTTTTGCACATGATGACAGACTCAAGGAAAAAACTTACATGTATTCTAGCTATTATGCTAAATCTCATCCTATACATTAATATATACACATCATTTATGCCAAATATGCATATTTTTGTTTTGATGCTTATATTATTTTCAATAATAAGTGTTTTGGATAAAGAATTTTCGTCTAGAAGCTTTATTAGCTTAATTTTCACTACATGTTTTATAATTATGCCATTTACAATGTTTTATAATATTGCAGATAGAACTAAACTTATACTTGTATTTTTAATATCTACATCAAGCGATATATTTGCTTATGTATTTGGCTCACTCTTTGGTAAACATAAACTAATAGAAAGAATCAGCCCTAATAAAACAATTGAGGGTTCTGTTGGCTCGTACATAACAAGTCTAGCTATAACATATCTTTATATTAGCTATTTTAATTTAAAAAGCAATCCTTATTATATAATTGGTTTAATTTTAGCACCTATAGTTGCCCAATTTGGTGATTTAATTTTCTCTAAGCTTAAGAGATATTATAATATTAAGGACTACGGATACATATTCCCAGGACATGGAGGCATAATGGATAGATTTGATAGCATTTTATTGGTATGCCCCTTTGTAATAATCTGTTTTTTTTAAGGAGCAATGATTTATGAGTATAATAGTAGCATTTTTAGTATTTTTAACTTTAGTAACTATTCACGAGTTTGGTCATTTTATTATGGCTAAGTGGGCTGGCATCAAGGTCAACGAGTTTGCTGTTGGCATGGGTCAAGCTATATTAAAGAAACAAAAAGGTGAGACTCTTTATTCACTTAGAATTTTTCCTCTTGGCGGTTACTGTGCCATGGAAGGTGAGGATGAAGACAGCGCTGACGAAAGAAGTTTTGATAACGCTAAAGCATATAAGAGGCTTGTAGTTATATTAGCAGGAGCTTTTATGAATATGCTGTTAGCGGTAGTGGCTTTTCTTATTGTGAATATGCAAAGTGGCTTCACTGACTTAAGTATTGATAAAATTGAAGCTAATTCTCCAGCATATATTGCCGGTATACAAGAAAATGATGAGATAATTTCATATAATGGTAAAAAGCCATTATTATTTTTAGAATTAAGAAATATGATAATTAATTCTAAAAATGAGAGTGATACACTTACTTTGAAAAGAGATGGAAAGCTTATAAACGTAGAAATAAAACCAGAGCTAGCAACTATAGAGGATAACGGTAAAACAATCGAATATAAAAAGATTGGCATAATGCCTAAGGTGCGTTATGACTTTTTTGGCGCTTTTAAAGAGAGCATCAATACATGTAGATACGCCTTTAGATCAATGTTTGATTTTTTAGGCAGAGCTTTTAAAGGAAATGTTAAGAAAAATGAAGTTTCAGGACCCGTTGTCATAATTAAAACTATAGCAAGTGCAGCTAAAGTTGGCTTCAGCTCAGTTATGTTTTTATTGGGACTAATAAGCATAAACCTTGCTTTCTTTAATCTATTACCATTCCCAGCGCTAGATGGCGGTAAAGCAGTTTTTATATTATTTGAAATGATAACAGGAATTAAACCGAATAAAAAAGTTGAATATATAGTAAATATAGTAGGTTTTTCAATACTAATACTTTTATTCTTATTTGTAACTTATAATGACATCAGAGGATTGATTAGATGATAGAAAGAAAAAAAACTAGAAAAATTTTTGTTCGTGATGTAGCTATAGGTGGCGATGCTTCTATAACTATACAATCAATGACAAATACTGATACGAAAGACGTTGAAAACACAGTCAAACAAACTATAAAGATGGAAGAAAATGGCCTAGATATAATAAGGATGGCTGTTAATGACGAAGAAGATGCTAAGGCTATAAAAGAAATTAAGAAAAAAATTCATGTGCCAGTGATAGCTGATATACAATTTGATTATAAACTTGCTCTAATGGCAGCAAGAGAAGGTTACGACTGCATAAGAATAAATCCTGGCAATCTTAATTCAAGCTCAGAGCTTAGAGAAATAGTAGACATCTGCAAAGATAAGAATTTACCTATAAGAGTAGGGGCAAATTCAGGATCTATTTCTAAAAAAATATTAGATAAATATAATGGCGTTAATAAAGAGTCACTTGTTTATGGCGCACTTGAGCAAGTTGAGATGCTTAATAAGCTTGATTTTTATAATATAAAAGTATCTATAAAGTCATCCGATGTAAATACTTGCATAGATGCAAATAGAATGTTTTCATCAATGTGCGATTATCCTCTACATTTGGGACTAACAGAAGCTGGATCGCCATCTGTTGGTATAGTTAAATCATCTATAGCCATAGGAACGCTTTTAAAAGATGGTATAGGGGACACAATACGTGTTTCTCTAACATCAGACCCACTAGAAGAAGTTATCGCCGCTAAGAAGATTTTAAACGCTTTAGGCATACGCAAAGACTCTGTGAACCTTGTTTCTTGTCCAACATGCGCTAGAACTAAGATAAATATCATACCTATAGTAGAAGAGCTTGAACCTTTACTAGCAAATATAAAAAAAGATATCACAGTAGCAGTTATGGGATGTCCTGTTAATGGACCAGGTGAAGCAAAAAATGCTGATATCGGGATCAGCATGAGCAAAGAATACGCTTATCTATTTAAAAGGGGTAAGGTTATTAAAAAACTTGATAGAAATGAAGTAGTTGAAGAATTGTTAAAAGAAATCGAAAGAATGTGAAGCAATGATAAAATTATTTAAACCTGAAGAACTGAATATAAATATAGATTTTCTTTCAGATGATGATAAGATATTTTTTGAAAGTCCTGTTCTTAATGAAAAGACACTTAAAATAACTTATTATTATAATTTGAAAGAGCAAAGTCTAGCTCCAAAAGTAGATGAATTAATTAAGTCTACTTTTTTAAAATTCTCTTTATCAGATGTAAATATTAATGCAATACAATATACAAAGTGCAGTGAATATTTCAATTCAATAAGAAATGAATTTACTGATATCGATGAAAAAGCATTAAGCTATGAAGAAGATGATGTATCATATACATTTACACTTGATAATCAGCTAATACTAGATAGCTTCAATGCAAATCCTTTCCTTGAACTGATGAGATCTTTGTGCGCAAGCTTTGAAAATAAGGCTATAAAGACTAAATGCAAAGAAATTGTTATCAATAAAGAAGAATTTATTGATCAATTAAAAAATAACGCTGAACAAATAAGTGAAAGCTTTAAAATTGTTAAAGAAGAAAAGAAAAAAAGCGAAGCAAGTGCTGAAAACGGCGATAAAAAATCATTTTTCAGAAAGAAAAAAGAAATTGATAAAAATAAATGCATCAAGATAAAAGATATCACTTCTGATATGGACTTTATTACAATACAAGGAGAAGTCTTTGCTTATGAGTTTGTTGACAGAGATGATTATGCCTTGGTTAAATTTGCTGTAGATGACGGTGAAGAGGCTATCAGAGTTAGTAAATTCATAAGAAAAAATAAAGAAGGAAAATATGATTATGAATATGATATAGATAACGGAGTTAAATTATACCTTTGCGGCAATGTTAATCTTTTCCAAAATATCATGAGCATAAAGATTTACAGCTATGAAATAATTAGTGAAGAAAAAACAGATGAAGAAACAGAAGATATAAAGAGAGTAGAAATAGGACTACACACTAAGATGTCAAGTCAAGAAGGCTTTATATCAGCCAAAGAATATTTTAAAGAAGCAAAAAAGAGAGGCTATGATTCGCTCGGCTTCATGGACAAAAATGTTGTTCAAAGCTATCCAGAAATTATGGATGCAGCTATAGAAACAGGTATTAAACCTTTATATGGTGTAGAAGCGAATTTATTTGACGATACAAAAACTTTAGTAAACAATTACAAAGGCGATAACAAAAACACCTTTGTTGTTTTTGACGTAGAAACTACAGGCTTTTCAGCAACTGACGATAGAGTTATAGAAATGGGTGCAGTGAAGATAAAAGATGGCAAAGTTATAGATAATTTCTCAGAATTTACTGATCCAGGTTTTCATATACCGTATAGAATTACAGAATTAACTACAATTGATGATGCTACTGTAGCTGGCTGCCCATCATTTGATGAAATATTAGAAAATTTTATAGACTTTTGTAAAGATTCAGTCTTAGTCGCTCATAACGCTGAATTCGATATTTCTTTTATTAAAAGCTCTATGCACAGAAAAGGAATCAAATTTGATTATGAATATATAGATACACTTGAACTTTCTAGATATTTATTGCCAGATTTGAAAAAGCATAGACTAGATACATTAACAGCTCTATTTAATATCAATCTAGAAAATCATCATAGAGCAATAGATGACGCAACAGCTACAGGTTTTGTGTTCTTAAAGCTTTTAGATTTATTAAAAGAACAAAATTGCAATAATCTTGACGATATGTCAAAAATAAAATCACAAAATTATTATAATGTTCACAATATTTCAATATTTGCTACAAATTTAACAGGTTTAAAAAATTTATATAGACTGATTTCTCTATCTCATATTGATAATTACAATAGACAGCCAATCGTTTATAAAAGTCAAATAGATGAAAACAGAGAAGGCCTTTTAATAGGAGGAGGCTCTTACAACGGCCCTATATACAACGCATTAATTAGATGTGAAGAGATCGATAAACTTAAAGAAATGATTAGATACTATGACTTTGTCGAGCTTCAACCAATGGACCAATATCTTTATTTAATCGAAGATGAGAGCCTTCACGAAATGGATTCAATTAAAAATATTAATAGAAGGCTATATAATGCAGCAAAAGAAGTAAATGTTCCAGTACTTGCTAATGGCGATGTTTATTATATTGATCAAAGTGATAGTGTCTATAGATCAATTTTAGTCTTTAACAGAAAAAATTTTGTAGGAAGCAGAAAAGAATGTAATAACACAGATCATTATTTTAAAACTACAAAGGAATTATTAAATAGTTTTCCTTACTTAAGCGAAGAGGAAACAAAAGAAATTGTTATTGATAATACTTTAGCATTTGCAGAAAAATTTGAAAATATAAGGCCAATTCCTAAAGATACCTTCCCGCCATTTATTGAAAATTCAGATAAAGACCTTAGAGACTGCTGCTATAATAAAGCTACAAGCATATATGGAGATCCACTTCCAGAGATAGTTAAAAAGAGGCTTGATAAAGAGCTTGATTCAATAATTGGCAATGGTTATGCGGTTTTATACATCATAGCAAGAAAACTTATTTTACAATCAAATACCGATGGCTACGTTGTTGGTTCAAGAGGCTCTGTCGGCTCATCATTTGCAGCTACTATGAGCGATATAACTGAGGTTAATCCACTTATACCTCACTATGTGTGCCCAAATTGTAAACACAGCGAATTTGTCGATGATCCAAAATATGATTCAGGCTTTGACCTTCCTCGTAAAAATTGTCCAATATGTTCACATGAAATGAATAGAGACGGACAAAAGATACCATTCGAAGTATTTTTAGGTTTTAATGGAGATAAGGAACCAGATATAGACCTAAACTTTGCGGGCGATTATCAATTGACAGCACATAAAAATACAGAAAAGATATTCGGTGAAAATTTTGTATTCAGAGCTGGAACCATTGGCACTCTAGCTGATAAGACTGCTGCTGCTTGTATCTTGGATTATCTTGAGAAGAAAAATAAAAATATTTCATATTTGCACGCTATGTTTTTAAGTAAAAGAATAAAAGGCTCAAAGAGAACAACTGGCCAACACGCTGGCGGGGTAATGGTAGTTCCTAAAAATAAGAGCATACTAGATTTTACTCCAGTTCAAAAACCAGCTGATGACATGGGAACAGATATAATTACAACGCATTTCGATTATCACTCCATAAGCGGTAAAATACTTAAGCTTGACCTTCTTGGTCATGATGTTCCTAACATTATAAAGAATCTTGAAGACCTAACTAATACCAAAATTGAAGATATACCATTTGATGATGAAAAAACATTGTCAATATTTTCATCAACTGAGGCTTTAGGTATTGATAAAGATGATTTAAAATTTGGCGTAGGAACCATAGCTATACCAGAATTTGGTACAAACTTTGTTAGAGGCATGCTTAAAGATACAAAACCAAAAACATTCTCAGATCTTGTTAGAATAAGTGGTCTTTCACATGGAACAAACGTTTGGAATAGTAACGCAGAAAAACTTGTAAATGAGATGAATGTACCTATGTCAGAAGTTATTTCTACTAGAGATGACATCATGAACCAATTAATTGATGCAGGCATGGATAAATCTACAGCATTTAAAATAATGGAGTTTGTTAGAAAAGGTAAACCATTAATACAAAAGAAAATTGTTGATAATGAAACTATAATTGTAAATTATGAAGATGAAATAAAGAAGTATCCACTACCAGAGTGGTACCTAGATAGCTGTCATAAAATTTCATATCTATTTCCAAAAGCGCACGCTGCTGCCTATGTTATGATGAGCTACAGACTTGCTTGGTACAAAATTTATTATCCAGCCGCATTCTACGCAACATATTTTACTCAAAAGATAAATGATTTTGATTATGACGCTCTTGTTCAAAAAATTGATAATTTAGATGCGTTGATGAGAGAAATTTCTCAAAACCCACAAGCAAAGAAAAAAGATGAAGATCTGTTATCTTTAGCAGAAGTAGTCAAAGAAATGCAGCTTAGAAATATAAGTATTGCGCCAATAGATTTAGATAAATCTCTAGCAACAAAATTTACTGTTATTGATGGTGAAATCATTCCTCCATTTACAGTAATTGCTGGACTTGGTAAAGATCCAGCTAATAACATAATTAGAGAGAGAGAACTTAAAGAGTTTAACTCAATTGAGGACTTTCAAAAAAGGACTCAGGTCAACAGCACAGTAATTGCATATTTAAAATCTATAAACTTTTTTAAAGATATGCATGAAACCAACCAGATAAGCTTATTTTAATTGACAAAATACCACTATTATAGTATAATCAAATTAGTGGTGTAGTATTCTAGTCAGTATTCTATATCATGAAGGCGGGGCTAAAAATCCGCCAAAGAGCGTATCGATGAAGTTCTTGATTTGTGCTTGTGACGCCCAGTCATGGGCATTCTTTGAGAGTAAGACAGATGGGGCGATCTACAACGGCATGTAGGCGTTGACCCTGCTGTCGCGGAGGCGTAAGATTTATCTTATGTAGACCTATTTTTTATAAATAGTGTAGCTTGCCTTGAGTGGTCTAGTGCGGATGATAAGGTCTTTTTATTGAACTTGTGGCCAGAGAACAATAAAAAAAGTTATCGAAACCTAAATTGCAAAAGAGGCTAAGGATATAAAATACTGTTTGGGAAAACTTCTAGACTAAATCGTAAGATGACTAAAAAGGGATTACAGTGCGGACTAAGTGGCAATCCAGTATTATATTTGGCAACAGTATAATTACTAAATTAATGGGAAACCGCTATGATTGGTGACATATAGCCTTAGTAAGGGAAAACCAACTGGACCTAAGCCGTAAGATTTACTTTTTTAGTTGCCACTATAGCTGATAGGTAACTATCAGCTTTTATTGTAAATTAATGTTTTTAATATTATCAAATTAGGTAATATATAATAAGCCTAAATTTATATAGGAGAATATTTTGAAACTAAAAAATAAATATAAAGAAAAAAGTATAAATAAAATAGAAAAAAATAAAAAAAGCAAAACGTCTAAAACAGATTATAGGTGGACAATGCTCATAACCATGTTTACATTTATTATGTCTGTCGCCTTATCGTTTTTACTAGACCATTTACTTAAAGACGTAAATATTTTCGTCGGTGTTATTATGCTTCTTTCCGTTATACTTATTGGTATAATATTTGATATTATAGGCGTGAGCGTAACTAGTGCAGATCAAAAACTATTCCATTCAATGGCTGCAAACCGCATACAAGAGGGAAAAGTAGCTATTGATTTAATTAAAAATGCTGATAAGGTATCAAGCTTTTGCAATGACGTAATCGGTGACATGGCTGGAATTATCTCAGGTGCCTTAGGTGCGAGTCTTCTTAGCAAAATTTATGATAAATTTAACGATATAAACATAGCTCTTATAGGTACTTTAATTACAGCATCAGTCGCTGGTTTTACAGTCGGAGGCAAATCTTTAGGTAAATCCGTTGCAATAAATAAATATAGAGAAATAATATTTTTTATTTCAAAGATAATTTTAAAATTTAGAAATATTTTTAAAAAGAATAAATAATATGAGATTAGATAAGTATTTAAACGAATTTAAAGATATTGATAGTAGGACCAAAGCTAAAAAGTTAATTCTTGGTTCATTTGTTTATGTCAATGGCAAAATTATTCTTAGCCCAAGTTATGATGTTGATGAAAATGATATTGTAGCAATAAATACAGATAATGATATAACAAGATATGTATCAAGAGGTTCACTTAAGCTAATTAAGGCAATAGATGCATTTAAATTAGATATTAATGATAAGACATGTATAGATATAGGAGCATCAACAGGTGGCTTCACAGACGTTTTAGTAAAGAATGGGGCACATCTAGTATATGCTGTAGATGTTGGCAAAGATCAACTTCATCCATCTTTAAAAGAGAATGAAAAAGTTATATCTATTGAATCTTTTGATGCAAGAAACATTAAAGAGGATACTTTTAATGAAGATTTTGATATAATTACATCAGATTTAAGTTTTATATCATTAACATTATTAGCTGATGCTTTTAATTTGCTTGTAAATGAAAAAAGTAAACTTGTAGTTTTAATTAAGCCACAATTTGAATCAGGCAAAATAAAGAGAAAAAATGGCATATTTAATGATGCTAAATTACATATAGATGCAATAAATAAAGTAATATTATCTTTTCATGCAAAAGGCCTTTATTTAAATGATATATGCAAATCGCCTATAGAAGGCGGGGAAGGTAATATTGAGTACCTTGCATTATTTACAAGAAAAGACATTGCAAGAAATATTGATATTAAAAAATTAGTAAAAGATTCTTTAAGTAGGTGAATATATGCTTAAAAAATTATATATTAAAGATTTTGCTATAATTGATTCATTAGATCTTGATTTTGACAATGGTTTTTCCGCTATATCAGGTGAAACTGGTAGTGGTAAATCCATCATTGTTGACGCCTTAGCTGTTGTGCTTGGTGCAAAAGCGAGCAAAAATCAAATTAGAGATGGTAAAGAATTTTCAAGTATTGAAGCTCATATTGATTTAGATAATAAAAAATTAAGCAAAATTAATCAAATTATGAATACAAAACTAAAAAGTCCTATTATTTTAAAAAGAACTATATATAGGGATAAATCAAGTGAGAATTATATTAATGATGTGAGCATAACGCTTAAAGATTTGAGTGAAATAAGTAATATTAGCATTAACATATTAGGACAAAAAGAGCAATTTACTCTATTAGACAAAAATGAACACATATATATACTCGATTATTTTGGAGATAATGAATATAAATCTTTACTTAGCGAAATTGAGGATTTATATAATAAAATAGATAAAACAAATAAGCGTTTAAAAGAGCTTCCAAGTAATCAAAAAGAGATTGATAATCAGATAGACTTTATTGAATTTCAAAAAAATGAGATCGATAAAGCTGAAATTTTGGAAGGTGAAGACGAAGAGCTAGAGGCCGAAATAAAGAGGCTTAACTCTAGTGAGGAGATAAAGAAAACATCTTATAAGATAAATCAAATTTTAAGAGAAAGTGAAAACTATAGCGTTGACGCCTTACTATCAGATGCAAGTAACCTTGTAGATGATTTAAAAGAGTACTCAAAAGATGCTGCATCTTGGTACGAAAAACTCATGGATTATCAAGAACTTATAAAAGATATAAATGAAGAGATAAATTACTTTTCTGATTCAATTGATTATGATCAAGAAAGACTATATGAGTTAAATAAAAGAATTTATGAGATAAGCAAGATTAAATATAAATATGGCAACACAATTTCAGATATTAATCTATATAGGGAAGACTTGGACAAAAAACTTAAAGAAATAAAAAATATTGAGATAGAACGAGAAAATTTAGAGAAATCTTTAATTGATTATAAAAAAGCATTTGACATAAAAGCAAATGAATTAAGCACGAAAAGAAAAGCACTAGCGAAAAAGATTTCAAAGATGCTAGAAGATGAATTAAAAACACTAAATATGAATAATATTCAGGTCGAGATATCGGTCGAGACAAAGAAGGCCATGAAAGATTATGGCTATGACGAAGTAGAAATACTTATGAGCGCAAATAAAGGCCAATCTGTTAAGCCTATCAGCGAAATTATATCTGGCGGTGAAATGTCAAGACTAATGCTTGCCATAAAAAATTTAGGAGCTGATTTTGACAATATTGACACTATCATCTTTGATGAGATAGATGCAGGACTTAGCGGCTACACAGCAAGCTGCCTTGCAAATAAATTAAAAGAATTATCAAATAAATACCAGATAATATCTATATCACATTTGCCACAAATTTTAGCTAAGGCAAAAGAACATTATCTAGTGGAAAAAGCTAATGAGAACGAAGCTACCATAAGCCATGTTCGTAGGCTTGACTATGATGGAAGAGTTTTAGAGCTAGCAAGGCTATTAAGCTCAGGTAAAATTAGTGATATAGCTATAAAAAATGCTAAAGAATTATTAAAAAGTGAGGAATAGAATGGAAAATATTGAAGTAGAAACAACGTTAAAAAGCGAAAAGATTTATCAAGGCAAAATACTAAGTTTGCGTATTGATACTATTGAAATGCCTAATAAAAAATATTCTAAAAGAGAAATAATTGAGCATAAACCTGCTGTTGTAATTATTGCAATAAAAGGAACTAAGCTTTTAATGGTTAGACAATACAGAAAGGCAGTTGAAAAAACTTTATTAGAAGTACCTGCTGGTCTTGTTGAAGTTCAAGAAACGCCTGTACAAGCTGCCACTAGAGAGCTTGAGGAAGAAACAGGTTATTTATGCGAAAACCCAAAATATATCATGGAGTTTTACACATCACCTGGATATTCTGATGAAAAAATTGATTTATTTTTGGCAGAAGATTTAGTAAAAACAGAGCAACACCTTGATGATGGAGAATTTTTAGAAGTAGAAGAGATTGAGATAGAAGAACTAAGAAAAAAGATTTTATACGGAGAAGTTCAAAACGCAAGCTCAATCATTGCTATTAACTATGCTTATGATTATTTAAAAAATAAAAATGAACATAATTAACATAATTGAAAAGAAAAGAGATAAAAAATTATTAAATAAAAACGAAATTGACTTTTTTATCAGGGGTATATTAGATGAATCCATTGCTGACTATCAAACATCTAGTCTACTTATGGCAATTTTTTTGAATGGACTTAACGATGAAGAGACATATTATTTAACTAAGGCAATAATAGGCAATGGTGAATATGTAGATTTTAAAGGTATTGACTCAGCTATACTCGATAAGCACTCAACTGGAGGTGTAGGAGATAAAGTAAGCCTAATACTTGGTCCAATACTTGCTTCTATGGGATATAAATTTTTAAAAATGAGTGGCAGAAGCCTAGGTTTTACTGGAGGTACTTTAGATAAACTTGAATCGATACCAGGTTTTAAAGTTAATCAAAGTGATGAATGGATTAAAAAAACTGCTAATGATTTAGGCTTTTTTATAATAAGTCAATCAGAAAATATAGCTAAAGCCGATAAAATTCTTTACGCCCTTAGAGATGTATGCGCAAGTGTTGACTCAATACCCTTGATAGCTTCATCGATACTTAGTAAAAAATTTAGCTTTAGAAATGACTCCTTAGTAATCGATGTTAAATGCGGTAGCGGCGCTTTTATGGAAAATATTAACAAAGCTAGAGAGCTTTGCAAAGCAATGCTAGCTATATCAAAGGCTTTCCAAAGAAAAACTACTTTTATAATAAGCTCAATGAATAAGCCTCTTGGTAAAAGAGTTGGCAATAACCTAGAAATTATTGAAGTAATCGACTTTTTAAAAGGCAATTACAAAGATTATGATGACTTGTGCGACGAGATAAATCATATTGTTTATGAATTAATTCTTAATATAGAAAACGTAGAATATTCTTTTGTCAAAGAGAAAATTAAAAATGTTTTAGATAGTGGCGACGCTTTTGAAATGTTCTTAAAGTTTGTTCACAATCAAGGCGGAGACATATCCTATATTGAAGATATAAATAAATTTGATAAAGCTAAATATGAAACTGAAATTTTAGCTGATTCTAGTGGATATTTAAGTTCATATAAGCTAAAAGATATTGCCAAAACGCTTAATGAGCTTGGCGCAGGAAGACTAAAAAAAGAGGATAATATTGATTACACAGTAGGATTGATAAACGAAAAGAATATTGGAGACAAAATTGATAAAGGTGATTTGCTATTTACTATAAGATCAAATAAAGAGCTATGTCCAATACAAATAAAGAAATTAAAAGAAAGTGTAGTATATGCAGATAGCTCAATAAATGATACTCACATTTTAGAGGTGATTAAATAATGCTAGATAATATAAATTTTCATGAATTTATTATAAGGTCAATAGCTGTTCTTGTAGCTATAATTCCTCATGAAATGGCACACGGCTTTGCTGCATATCTATGCGGTGATGAAACTGCTAAAAATGATGGTAGACTTTCACTGAACCCACTACATCATCTAGACCCTATAGGAACTATTTGTTTAATATTTTTCAAATTTGGGTGGGCAAAACCAGTTATGATAAACCCAAATAATTTTAGAGATAGAAAAAAGGGTACATTTTTTGTTGCTATAGCTGGTGTATTAACAAATTTTATCTTGGCAATCATCTCTGTAATTATATTGAAGCATATACATTTAAATGAGTTTATGCAAGAATTATTACTAAATATTTTCTGGTTCAATATAATTTTAGGTGTGTTTAATCTTATTCCAATACCTCCATTAGATGGTTCAAAGATACTATTTTCATTTTTACCATTAAAATATGAATATTACTTAATTAAATACGAAAGATATGGATATATAATATTGCTCTTATTAATAATGAGTAGTACACTTGATAAAATTCTGGTACCAATGGTTAATTTTATGATTAATTTAATAGGGAAGATAGTATAATGTATAATGTAGAAATAAGTAACTACAAAGGTCCTTTTGATGTTTTATTGGAATTAATAGATAAAGAGAAGATGGACATCTTTGATATACCAATAAATGAAATAACAGAAAAGTTTCTTGACTATATCAATACATCTGATGAGATTGATGTAGAGATGAGTAGCGATTTTCTTGTAATGGCTTCAAGACTTCTTGAGATAAAGTCTAAGATGCTTATACCAGTTGAAAAAGATAACGTAGAAGAAGATCCTAGACTTGAACTAAGCAAAAATATTTTAGAGTATAAAATATATAAGGATGTGTCTTTATATTTAAACTCTATGTACGAAGAATCAAATAATTTTGTGTTCAAACCTATGGATGAGATCGATGAGAAAGAAGAAGTTTTAGATTTAAACTTTGATTTAGAAAACTTATCAAAGGTGCTTGTGGAGCTGCTTACCAACAAAAGAACAATTATAAAACAAGAGCCAAACAGTATACGTAGAGAAAAATACGGTGTTAAAAAAATGACGCACGATATAATTAAAAGGTTTAAAAAGAACAAAAAATTAAAATTAAGTGAATTTATTCCAGAAATTGTTGACGTAGCTTATGTAATCACATTATTTATAAGTGTACTAGAACTTATTCAAAACAAAGTGATTAACTATGAACAAGAAGAAACATTCTCAGATATAAACTTCACATACATGGGTGATACTAATGAATAATATAAAACAAATTATTAAAGCGCTTTTATTTGCATGGGGAGATCCACTTGATATAAAAGTAATTAGTGAGATATGTGAAATAGAGCTTGATGAAGCAGAAACTATGATAGAACAATTAAGAAATGATATGGACTCAAGTAATGATGGATTAAAAATAATTCGAATGAATAGCACATATCAGCTTATTAGCAGAGACATATATTTTGATTATGTAAAAAAATTACTTATTGATAAAACAAAAAATAATCTAAGTAATGCATCTATCGAAACGCTATCTATCATCGCATATAAACAGCCTGTAACTAAGATGGAGATAGAAAAGATTAGATCAGTTAAGTCTGACGGTCCTGTAAATACATTACTTGATAGAGGACTTATAGAAGAAGCGGGAAGACTTGATACACCAGGTAAACCTATACTTTATGGAACTACAGATATTTTCTTAAGAAGCTTTGGCATAGAAGATTTATCTGAGCTTCCAAATATAAACATGGAAATTGATATAGAAAGGCAAGATAATGGAGAAAGTGAGATTAAATAAGTTTATAGCTGAAAACGCAGAAGTATCTCGCAGAAGAGCAGACGAACTTATAGAAAAAAAGAAAGTAACAGTTAATAATAAAGTGGTTGAGAAAATGCCATGTTTTGTCGATCCTGAAAATGATATAGTTAAATTAAATGGTGATATAATTAGCATTGATAAAGACAGAAAGATATACATAGCTCTAAATAAACCGTTAGGTTACGTGACTACATTAAAAGACAAATATGCAAAGAAAATAATTTCAGATCTATATGACTATAAGATAAAAAAGAGAATATATCCTGTTGGAAGACTTGATGCAAATACAACTGGTTTATTGCTTTTAACAAACGATGGCGAGTGGTCTAATGGAATTATGCATCCAAAGCATGAAATATATAAAGAATATATCGCCAAACTTGATAAAGCGCCTAATAAAAATGATCTTAATAAGCTAAGAACTGGTGTATATCTTGATGGGGTTAAAACCGCGCCAAGCATTGTAAAGGTGCTTAATGTTTATGATGAGAGCTCCTTAGTATCTATATCAATATGCGAGGGTAGAAATCATCAAGTTAGAAATATGTTTAAAGTATTAGGATATAAAGTACTTATGTTAAAAAGAGTTAAAATTGGTAATTTAGAGCTAGGACCACTAAAGGTTGGAGAATTTAGAAAATTATCAAGGGAAGAAGTTGAATCATTTAGATGAAATATAAATTCTTAGATAACACTAATCATTTTATTGATTATATATTAAAAACTTTTTTGAAAGATAAAAAGATACTAGTAGATATGACTTGTGGCAATGGTCATGACAGCCTAAGAGTATTGCAAAATGCTCCAAATTATAAAAACTTATATCTTTACGATGTTCAAATCAAGGCTATAGAAAACACAAAATCTTTATTAGATTCATACGCATATAAGAACTGTATCTATCTTAACAAAAGTCATGATGATTTATCAGATATACATGAAGATATTGATTTTGCAATATATAATTTAGGTTATCTACCTGGAGCTGATAAAAAGCTTGTCACCAATTCAAAAAGCACAATAAAATCAATAGAATTACTATTAGAAAAGCTAAGTTTTGGAGCAATTATTATGATAACTACATATCCAGGTCATGAAGAAGGAAGTGTAGAAGATATTAAGATTTATGATTTTTTAAATAGTTTAGATCAAAAAATTTTTAATGTTATTAAACTAGAGTTTATCAATCAAAAGAATAAACCATGTAAAACATATATTTTAGAGAAGAGGAGTGAGGATGATGGAGAAAAATTTAATCTATAGAATTGAGCAAAATAAAAAACAATTTAGTAAAGGGCAGAGGTTAATTGCTGACTACATTCTTAATAATTTTCACAAATCAACCTTTCAAACTGCTCAAAAACTTGCTGTAGAGCTTGGTTTAAGTGAATCAACCGTAGTAAGATTTGCTACATTACTTGGTTATGACGGATACAAAGAGCTTAAAGACGATATTCATGAACTGGCTAAAATAAGTCTTTCTAATATAGACAGAATTAAGCTAAGACAAATAAAAACCATGGATGAACTCGTTGAATCATGCTTAACAACTGATGCGCACGACGTAAAAAGATTAAAAACTGATCTTGATAAAGAAAAACTTTATGAAGGCATAGATATTTTAAATAAAAGCAGAAAAATTTTCGTTCTTGGCTTAAGAACATCATCTTTCTTAGCAAATTATTTCTGCTTCTACTTAAAATTAATGGGTAAAGACGCTATCATAATTAATTCAGATGACGATATAGTTTATGAGAATATGTTACACATGAACGAAGAAGATACATTCTTTTGCATTAGCTATCCAAGATACTCTAAAAAATCAGTAAGCATTCTTAAATACGCTAAATCAAAGGGAAGTAAGGTTATTTCTCTAACAGACAATACAAATACAACTATTGCAAAAAACAGCGATTTAGTTTTGGTTGCAAAAAACGATATAATTCTATTCATAGATTCATTCGTCGCTCCACTATCGCTTATAAACATAATCATAGCTGGATTAAGCTTTAAAAACTTAGAGTCAACTCAAGATTATTTAACAGAAATGGAAAGGATTTATAAGTCTTATGACATATATGATTTTGATCCTTATGAAGATAAATAAATGAATAATATATATGATGTAGCCGTAATCGGTGCAGGAGCTGCAGGTCTTTTTACTGCTGTACATTGTGCTAAGAATGGTAAGAAAGTTATTTTATATGATAAGAATAAATATCCAGGTAGAAAGCTTAGAATAACAGGAAAAGGTAGATGCAATATATGCAATTACTCTGATAATGAGAATATACTTAATAATATTGTTCACAATTCAAAATTTATGTATAGTTCTTTAAATAATTATTCAGCAATTGATCTAATTAAATTTTTTAATGACAATGGCATAAAGACTAAAGTTGAAAGAGGCAATCGTGTTTTTCCTCAGTCTGATGATGCTATGGAAATCATAGAAATGTTTAAAAAGCTCATAAAAGATTTAAATATAAAATTTAAAAATGAAACAATAGTTAAAGATATAGATAAAAACGAAGATATTTTTAAAATTATTACTAGCTCTGGAGCGGATTACGCAAGAAATCTTGTAATAGCTTGTGGTGGTATGAGCTACAAAATAACTGGCTCTAGTGGAGATGGATATAAATTAGCTCAAAAATTTGGCCATAGCATAAAGCCTGTCAAGGCATCTTTAGTTGCGATGAATACAAGTCTAGATAAAGATGACAGACTTGAACTTATGGGACTATCTCTTAGAAATGTAGAAGTAAGTGTTATAAATCAAAAAAAGAAAAAAATTTTTAAAGAGTTTGGTGAAATGCTTTTCACACACTTTGGCATATCTGGTCCAATAATTCTTAGTGCTTCATCTTATATGAGTACAAATGAAGCTTATAAACTCATCTTAGATTTAAAACCTGCATTGAGTGAGGATCAATTAGATAATAAATTACTTTTACTTTTTGAAGAAGAACATTTAAAATCCATTGGAAAAGTATTAGAAAATCTATTGCCAAAAAAATTAATTAATATGTTTTTAAAATCAATAAATATAGACTATTATAAAAAAGCATGTGATATAACTAAGTCTGAGAGAGCAGCTATTATCAACAATTTAAAGCACTTCGATTTAAGATATGATTCATTAAGAGATATAGATGAAGCAATAATTACAGCTGGCGGTGTAAATGTAAAAGAGATTGACCCAAAGACTATGGAATCAAAATTAGTAAAAAATCTCTACATAGTAGGAGAAGTCTTGGATATAGACGCTTTAACAGGTGGATATAATTTACAGATAGCGTTTTCAACAGCATATCAAGCAGCCATGAACATTGAGTAGGTGAGAGTATGATAGCGATTAGAGGAGCAGTAGATGCTCAAAATACAGCGAGTTCAATAATTAATCAAAGCAAAATTTTATTAGAGGAAATAATAAGAGTAAATAAATTAGATAAAAAAGAAATAAAATGTATATTATTTACAGCGACTCAAGATATTGATAAGGCATATCCAGCACTTGCAGCGAGATATATTGGTCTTAATGATACAGCACTTATATGTTTAAACGAAATGCTTGTAGAAGGCCAAATGCAAGGTGTTATAAGAACTACTGTATTTTATAACGATGATATAAATAAAACCGATATTTATTTAGGCAAAACAAAATCTTTAAGAAAGGATAAATACATGGACAATAATATTAAAATCGCAATAGACGGACCAACTAGTGCTGGCAAGAGCACTATAGCAAAGTTATTAGCACAAAAACTTAAAATAAACTATGTAGACACAGGCTCAATGTATAGAGCTTTAACATTGAAGGTTCTAAATAATAATATTGATCCTAAATCAGAAGAAGATGTTGTGGCTATAGCTGATAAGACAAAAATAGATTATTTTGAAAATCACATCTTTCTCGATGGACTTTGTGTTGACGATAAAATTAGAAATGAGCTAATTGATAAAAATGTTTCTTATGTTTGTCAATATAGAGACGTAAGAAAAAGATTAGTTAGCCTTCAAAAAGAGATTGCTTCAAAATCATCTGTAATTATGGATGGACGTGACATTGGTACAGTTGTTTTAAAGGATGCTAATTATAAATTCTTTTTAACTGCCTCAGCTGATGTTAGAGCAAAAAGAAGATATAAAGAATATATAGAAAAAGGATTAGAAGTTAATTTTGAAGATATAAAGAACGATTTAATTCGTAGAGATGACTATGACTCACATAGAGAAGTAGACCCATTAGTAAAAGCAAGTGATGCTATTGAGGTTAACACAGATGATAAGAATATTGAAGAAACAGTAGAATTGATGCTATCGTATATTAATGGAGATAAATAATGTATAAAATAATTAGATTTATCGGTATAATAATCGGACACTTGTGCTTTAGATTTGATATTAAAGGTAAAGAAAATTTGAATCAAGAAAATAATTTTATATTGGCTGGTAATCATAGATCAAATTGGGACCCAATATTTTTAGCTATGAATCTTGGAACCAATGTGGCTTTCTTTGCAAAAAAAGAGCTTTATGAAAATCCATTTATGAGATTTGTGCTTACTAAGTCAAACGCTATAAAAGTTGACAGAGAAAAAGCGGATATCAAAGCAATAAAAGATGTTATGAGAACACTTAAGAATGGTAATAATTTAATTTTCTTTCCAGAAGGCACAAGAAATGTTGATGGTACCGCAAAAGCAAAAGAGGGAATACACTTAATTGCTAAAAGAACTGGCACAAATATAATTCCATGCCATATTGAAACAAACTATAAACTTTTTTCTAAAGTACAAATTACTTTTGGAGAAATAATTAATGTAGATGAATTCGAACAATTGGAAGGAGATTTCTCTGAAAACTTAATGAAAAGGATATTGTCATTATAATGAAGATATATTTAGCAAAATATTATGGTTTTTGTTCTGGCGTTCGTTTAGCCGTGAAAAAAGCTAATGATTTCTTGGAAAAACATAAAGAAGCAGAAATTGTTGGTGATTTAGTACACAATAAAACTGTGATTGATGAGTTTAATCGTCTAGGACTTAAACAAATTGATGATTATAAAAAAATTTTTTCAAATAATATTATCATACGCGCACATGGTGAAACAGTTGAAAATACTAAGTTTTTAGAAGAAAACCATAAAAATATTTGTGATACAACTTGTATAAAAGTAAAAAATATTCACGAATTAGTGGAAAAATATTCAAATATAGGTTATAATATTATTATAGCTGGTGATAAAGAACATCCAGAAGTAAAAGCTATAGTATCTCATTCAAAATCAAAGGTAATAGTAATTAAAGATTTTGATGAAGCAAAAGATATTATTGGCTTAAATCATCTTGCAGTTTTTGCTCAATCAACATTTATTTATGATAAATTTGATCAGATGTCTAAATACATAAAGGAGCATAATGAGGATGTTCTTGTATTTAACACTATATGCAATGCTACTGAAAACAGACAAAACGCAGTTAGAGAGCTTGCAAAGAAAGTAGATGTAGTTTTGGTCTTTGGATCAAATTTTAGCTCAAACGCTAAAAAGCTATATGAAATCTCAAAGAATATAAACCCAAAAACTTATTTACTTGAAAATATTCATGAGCTGGACATGAATTTAATAAAACCAGATTATAAAATTGGTATTACAGCAGGTGCTTCTGCGCCTGATGATATAATTAAGGAGGCAATTAAAGTAATGGAAAATTTAAACCACGAAGAAACAATGAAAAAGGAGGATGCTAAAGAAACAAAAAAAGATGAAATGATAAAAGCAATTGATGATTCTTTCAAGAGAATATCAAGAGGCGAAATCATTGAAGGCGAAGTTCTTTATGTAACTGACAACGATGTTAGTGTAAACATCAACTTCAGAAGCGACGGTATTATTAAAAAAGAAGACCTAGCTGAAGAAGACGTTAATCCAAAGGATCTATATAAACAAGGTGATAAGATCAAAGTTTATGTAGTTAAGATTGACGACGGTGAAGGCAATGTTGTTCTATCAACTAAGAAATTGAAAGAAATGGAAGTTTGGGACAAGATTGAAGAAGTTAAAGACAGAAACGAAATAGTTTCTGTAAAAGTTAAATCACTTACTAAGGGTGGTTTGATTGTTAGCTATGAAGGAATTCAAGGATTTATACCAGCTTCATTAGTATCAGTTAGATATAAAGAAAATCTTGAAGAATTTGTTGGACAAACTTTAGACGTCGTAATTATTGACGTTGATATAAATAAGAGAAGATTAGTATTCTCAAGAAAAGCTGTTGAAAAACAAGAGCTTGACAAGAAGAGAGAAGAAGCTTGGGAAAATATTAAAGAAGGCGAAATAATCAAAGGAACTGTAGCAAGAATCGTTGATTATGGTGCTTTTATAGACCTAGGCGGAGTTGATGGCTTAGTTCACATCACAGACCTTACTTGGGGCAGAATTAGAAATCCTAAGGATGTTTTAAAACAAGGCCAAGAAATTGAAGTTAAAGTTTTATCAGTAGATAAAGAAAAGAACAGAATTTCACTTGGATTAAAACAAACAGTACCTGAACCATGGTCAGTATTTACTGAAAAATACCATGTAGGTGATGTTGTTGAAGTTGAAGTTGTTAATATTGAAACATATGGTGCTTTCGTTAGAATCATGGAAGGCGTAGACGCTTTACTACACGTTTCACAAATTTCTCATAAGAGAGTTAATGATCCAAAGGACGTATTAAAAGTTGGCGATCGCTTCGATGTTATGATTACAGAAATTCATGACGACAAAAAGGTAAGTGTATCTAAGAGAAGACTTGAAGAACCAGTTCAAGAAGAACATGAAGAAGAAGCTCCAGTAGCTGAAGAAGTTCATGAAGAAGAAAAACACGAAGTTGAAGAAAAACACGAAGTAAAGGAAGCTGAAGCAAAAGAATTACCTGTACAAGAAGATGATCTATCTGAAGATATGGGTGCATTATTTAAAAATGCAATAGAAAATTCTGAATCTGAAGAACAATAATAATTGATTTTTAAAGGCACGCCTAGGCGTGCCTTTAATTAGTTAGGAGTTAGACAAATATTGAAAAGTATATCAAAATATATAAATGATTATCAAAATAAATACAATAAATCACCAAGTTTTATGATTAGAACTTATGGCTGCCAAATGAATGAACGCGACAGCGAATCCATAAGCTGGATTTTATCTAAAGAAGGTTTTGTAGAGACTAACAATATGGAGGATGCTGATATAGTCATATTCAATACCTGTGCTGTCAGACAAAACGCTGAAAATAAACTTATAGGTAATCTTGGCGATTTAAAGCATACAATGGAAGCTAAAAGTTTAGAAAAGATTATCATGGTTTGCGGCTGTGTTATGGAAATCGACTCATCGAGACAGTTTTTAGAAGATAAGTTCAAGCATGTAGATATTATATTTGGAACTAATTCCATTGCCATATTAGAAGATTTGCTTGAAGAGCATCTATCTACTAAAAAACAAGTTGTTAACATTGATTCCATTAATCTAAAGACAAGAGAAACAATTGGCCAAAATAGAAAATATAATTTCAAATCTTATGTCAATATTATGTATGGTTGCGATAATTTTTGTACATATTGCATTGTACCATACACAAGAGGCAGGGAGGTATCAAGAGACGCAAAAGATATAATCGCTGAAGTCAAGCATCTTGTTAATAGTGGTGTTAAAGAAGTGACTCTACTTGGACAAAATGTTAACTCTTATGGAAAAACTTTAGACCCTCAAATTTCTTTTGCTGAACTTATATATAAAATTGCTGATATAGATGGGCTTGAAAGAATCAGATTCATGACATCACATCCTAAGGATATATCTAAAGAACTTATATATGCTTTTGATGAGATAGATAAGTTAATGCCATTTTTGCATATACCTGTGCAATCAGGCTCTGATAGAATACTTAAGCTTATGAATAGGAAGTATACTAGAGAAGATTATTTAGAAAAAATTGATATGATAAAGTCTCTAAAAAGAGATATAGCTTTATCGACAGACATCATCGTTGGATTTCCTGATGAAAGTGATGCTGATTTTGAAGATACTATTGATTTAATTAAAAGGGTAGGCTATGATCAAGCATTTACTTTTATATACTCAACTAGACCTGGTACTATTGCTGCTAAGATGAAAAATCAAGTTCCTGATGATATTAAAAATGCAAGACTACAAAGACTTATTGAAGTGCAAAACGATATTAGCTTAGAAAAAAATAAAAAATATTTAGGCAAAACACTAAATGTGTTAGTAGAAGGAACTTCTTCAAAAGATGACAATTTCTACTCAGGTAGATCTGAAGAGTTTAAATTAGTTAACTTTAAAGCTAATGAGGAAGACATTGGCAATATTGTTAAAGTAAAAATAAATGATGTAAAATCATTTTCTTTGAATGGTGAGAAAGTTGAAGATAGATAAAGACAAATTATCTCCTATGATGAGGGAGTATGTAGAACTTAAGGAAAAGAATCAAGATGCTATAGTTATGTATAGGATTGGAGATTTCTTTGAAATGTTTTTTGACGACGCAATTGAAGCGAGTGAAATGCTTGATTTAGTCTTAACAGGACGCGACTGCGGACTAGATGAGAGAGCTCCTATGTGCGGTGTGCCAGCTAAGGCAGTTGATTTTTATATCAATAAACTTGGTCAAATGAGTAAAAAAGTTGTTATAGTTGATCAAGTTGAGGACCCAAGACTAGCTCAAGGCCTTGTCAAAAGAGATATTGTTAAGATAGTTACGCCAGGTACTTCTTCAAGCGGAGAAGAACTTAATAAATATATAATTTTCCTTTATATTGACGATATGGGAGCATCCATAGTTAAATGTGATTATTTAACAGGTGATATCGATGCTAATGATTATAAGATCAAGAGCAGCGTTTATGACATAGTTGACAGTATATTCAAGTATAATGTTGCCGAAGTTTTTATTAATGATGATTATCCAGAACTTGAAAACCTTATTAAGTATTTCGGCAAAAAGTCACTAGAATATGTAAAGACTTATAAGATTGATAATAATCTTGATGATATCATATCTATCTTAAAAGAAAATCACAATATAAATCTTAAGAAAAATGATTATAGAAAGGTAATAGCTATATATTATCTTATATCTTATCTTGAATATACTCAAAAAAATGATTTGAAGCATTTTAAATTTGAAAATATCAATGATGATGTTAAAACCATGATTCTAGATGATCAAACTAGACTAAATCTTGAGATAGATTCATCATACAATACTAAGTCAAAAACTTTATTTGATATACTTAATGATACCAAAACGGCTATGGGTCTTAGATATCTCAAAAATGCTATGCTTAAGCCACTTATTAACGCTAGTGACATAAACGAAAGACTTGATTTAGTAGAGTATTTTTATAAAAATGAAATAGAAATGACTGGTATTAGAAATTATCTTAAAAATATTCGTGACGTAGACAGAATTTCTAACAGAATCAATGAGATGACTGTTACAAAACAGGATATGCTAAGGCTTAAAGACTACATTATATATTCTGAAAATGCTGTAGCGCTTATAAAAGATGAAAATATTCGAAATAATTTTAAATTTATTGCCTTAGATGACATAGTTAAGCTTATAGATATCGCTATAGATTCTATGGATAGTGACTATATAATTAAGCTTAATTACAACTCAGAGCTTGATAAATACAGAAGCCTTCAAAATGATTCTTTAAAGGAAATACTTTTACTTGAGGATAAAGATAGAAAAAATACTAAAATTAAAAATCTTAAGATAAAATACAATAAAATTCTTGGATATTTCTACGAAGTAACTAAATCAAATTTAAATATGGTTCCAGACTACTTTATTAAGAGAGCTACTCTTGTTAATAGTGAAAGATTTATTACCGAAGAGCTTAAGGCGCTTGAAACAGAGATACTTACAGCGAAAGATAAATTTGAATCGCTTGAAAAAGAGTTATTTAATGATATAAAGAATAAATTATTAGATAGCTTATCTAGAATAAAAAATTTAAGTGAAAAAATTGCTTATCTTGATTTTATAGTTAATCTTGCATATATTGCAAGAAAAAATAAATATGTAAGAGCAAGTATATCTGATGACAATCTTGTACTAAAAAATTCAAGACATCCTGTAATTGAGAAGAATCTCAAAGATACAGCCTTTATAGAGAACGATGCATACTTTGATACCAATAAGTATATAAAAGTCATCACAGGGCCAAATATGAGCGGTAAATCGACTTATATGAGGCAGATTGCAATATCTTTATATCTAAATCAAATAGGAAGCTTCGTTCCAGCGAGTGAAGCAAAACTACCTATTGTAGATAGGATATTTACTAGGATAGGCGCTTCAGATGATATATCAAGAGGCAATTCGACATTTATGGTTGAGATGAAAGAAGTAAATGAAATATTAAAATTTGCTACAAAAGATAGTTTCATCGTTTTAGATGAAGTTGGTAGAGGAACAAGTACTAACGATGGCTTATCCATAGCCTTTGCAATACTTGAGTATATATCTAAGAAAATCAAGGCTAAAACAATTTTCAGTACTCATTACCACGAAATACCTCATTTAACTGAAGGCTTTAAAAATGTAGAGCAAATATCTATGGATATATTAGAAGATGGTGAAGATTTAATATTCTTAAGAAAGATAAAGAATGAAGCGCAAGATAAAAGCTACGGTATATATGTAGCAAAGCTTAGCGGTATCAATGATGACGTTATTTCAAGCGCTCAAGAGATGATGGATAGACTTGAATACCAAGACCTAAGTGTTAGAAAAAAAGAGAAAGAAAGTACAAATATTAGCTTAGATGAATACAAATACAGATCTTATGTAGATTCAATCAAGGCTATAAACATAAATTCAATGACTCCAATGGATGCTCTAAACGAGTTAAATAAGATAATTGAAAAAGCAAAAAAAATAGGTGATTAGATGATAAAAGTATTATCAAAAGAAACTGTTGATAAGATAGCTGCTGGCGAGGTTATAGAAAGACCAGTCTCAGTTGTCAAAGAACTTGTTGAAAATTCAATAGATGCTGGCGCTACAAATATAATTATCAAGATATATGATGGCGGAAAAAGAAAAATATCAATATCTGACAATGGCAGCGGTATAAACAGAGAAGATGTTAATCTTGCCTTTATTAAGCACTCTACAAGCAAAATCGAAAATGTTGATGATTTGTATAGGATACACACTATGGGCTTTAGAGGCGAAGCTTTGGCGAGCATCAAGGCTATAAGCAATGTTAGCTTGATAAGTAAGACTGAAGAAGAAGAGATTGGCTCTAAAATAAGCTTTTTTAATGGCAATAAAAGGATAGAAAATATATCCACCAATAAAGGCACATCGATCATTGTCGAAGATATTTTCTATAATATTCCTGCAAGAAAGAAGTTTTTGAAGAAAGATACTTATGAATCAAACCTTATAAATGATCTTCTTTATAAGCTTGCTATAGCAAATCCAGCTATTGGCTTTAAATATATGAATAATGATAAGGTCATCTTTGATTTATTTAGTAATCAAAGCTTATACGAAAGGATTAACAGTCTTTATGGATATGATACAGCTATTAATATGAAAGAAGTTAATATTAGTAGCGATAAATTTAAAATTAGAGGATATATTTCAAATAATCTTCTATATAGAAGCAATAAAAAGAATCAGCTTTTATATATAAACAATAGAACTGTTAGGAATGAAACTATTAATAAAGTAATAAACGAAGCGTATAAATCTACTATACCACTTAATAGATTTCCAGTCTTTTTCTTATTTATAGATATAGACCCAAGTATGCTTGATGTTAACATACATCCAGCTAAGACTGAAGTTAAGATACAAGATATGGATGAGCTACTAGTCTTATTAAACTCAAATCTAAAACGCATAATAAATAATGATGTTGAGCTTAAAATTGCCTTTTCAGATAAAAAAGATGAAAGGGAAGAGGAGACTAAGCTAAATATAGTGGAAAAAGATGAAGAAAAAAGTGATGATACAGTAAAAATTACTTATGAAGAGGATATTAATGATATAGATAATACAAATTATGCTAAATCTAATGATAAAATATATGATGATGAATTTACTGAGAGTGAAATAAATAATTTAAATGAAAATAATGCAGATATACCAGTTTTTGATGATGAAGAGTTCATAAATGACATAAATTTATTGCAAGATAGAAATAATAATATTAAAGAATCTAAACAAAATTATGAAGAGTTTTTAATATTTGATGATGAAGCTAAAGAAGATAATAATAAAATACTTATGGACGATATCAATATACTTGACGCGTATAAGATAGAAGGCGTTTTGTTCAATACTTTTATACTGCTTTATGACTACAATAACGACTTCGTTGTTATGATTGATCAACATGCTGCTCATGAGAGAATACTATACGAAGAATTCACTGAAAAATTTAAGAATTCCAAAGTAAATTCACAGTTCATAGAAGGCGTATCTCCTGTAAAGCTAACTGTTAATGAAGAAGAAACAATAAAAGAAAATATGGCTCTACTTAATAAGTTTGGTTTTACTATAGATATATATCCTGATCATAACGTTGTTGTTAGAAGCATGCCTATAATATTTGGTGGTAATTATAGCTTAGACTTAATTAAGGATATAATTGGTATACTTGATAACGAAAAAACTAACATCTATGACTATAAAGTTGAAAAAATTATGAAATATGCTTGTAAAAACGCAATCAAGGCTGGAGATAAGATATCAAATATTGAGATAGACAAGCTTATTGAAGACCTTAAAAAGTGTAAATATCCAACAACTTGTCCGCATGGTAGACCAAGTATGGTTATACTAAAGAAGAATATGATTGAAAAGATGTTTTTTAGGATACAAGGATGAAAGAAAAAATTATAGTTATTTCAGGACCAACTGGTATTGGTAAATCAAAGGTCGCTGTTGAGCTTGCTAAAAAACTTGAAAATGCTGAGATAATTTCATCTGACTCTATGCAGATATATAAAGAAATGAGCATAGGTACTGCAAAAGTAACTGATGATGAGATGTCTGGTGTAAAACATCACATGATAGATGAAGTCAGCATTCATGATGATTTCTCAGTCTACGACTATCAAAAAAAGGCAAAAAAGCTTATTAGTGATATGAATAAACGAGGCACAATCCCTATAATTATAGGTGGAACTGGTCTATATATTAATTCTTTATTATATAAGCTTGATTTTAGCAGTGAAGCTGAAGATAAAGAACTTAGAGAAAAATTAAATAATGATGCAAATAAATATGGCAAGGAATATTTATATAATAAATTAAAAGAGCTAGATCCAGAATGCGCTGAAAAGCTTAGTATAAACGATACTTTTAGAATAATTAGAGCTTTGGAAGTTATATATAAGAGCGGCAATAAATACAGTGAAGAAAATAAAAATTTCAGAGAGCACAATGATGAGTACGATAAGCTTATCTATATACTTCAAACAGATAGAGAGCTTTTATACGATAGAATAAATAAAAGAGTCAACAGAATGCTTGAAGCTGGACTTTTAAATGAAGTCAAAAGCATTATAAAAGACATGAACCCGGATGAAATCGCTTCAAATAGAGCTCTTTTAGCTATTGGATATAAAGAACTTATAAGCTATTTGCAAGGAGAAATTACTTATGAAAGAGCTGTTGAACTGATTAAACAAAAATCAAGAAATTACGCAAAAAGACAATTGACATGGTTTAGACGTGAAAGTGAAGCCAATTTTATTGATATGAACTTTGACGATGTAGACCAAACAGTCCAAACAATATACAATGACATTAAAAAAAGGTGGAAGAATGAATAATATTTACAAAAAATACGATTTATCTGATGCTGTCATAAATTTAGTTAATGATGCTTCTGATAATTTAAATGAAACATATAAAGAATATGAAAAGAATAAAGAGATCAATCAAATAAAAGTTATACATGCTATGCAAAAAAATAATTTGGCTGCATCAGACTTTTATTTTGCTACTGGCTACGGTTATGGTGACATCGGTAGAGATAAAATTGAAGAAATATTCAAAGACATCTTTAATGCTGAGGATGCTTTAGTAAGAACTTCTATAGTTTCTGGTACTCACGCTATATATATAATGCTTTCGTCGGTTCTTAACCACGGAGATGAATTTATATACGTTACTGGAGCTCCTTATGACACTATACAAAAAAGTATAGGCTTAGTTGGAGATTTAAGGGACTCTTTAATAAAAAAAGGTATAATGTATAGCCAAGTGGAACTAAAAGGCGCTACGATCGATTTTGAGGCCTTAGAATCGAAAATTACAAAAAACACCAAAGCAATTGTTGTGCAAAGGTCAATTGGATATGAATTTAGAAAGGCGATCAATCTTCACGCAATAAAGAATGATATGCTTAAGTTTAAAGATAAGCATCCAGACATTGTCATCATGTATGATAATTGTTACGGTGAATTTACAGATAGTATTGAACCAACAGATATTGGTGCGGACATCATAGCAGGATCACTTCTTAAAAATCTTGGTGCCGGCATAAGTTTAGGTGGCGGATATCTGGTTGGAAGAAAGGACCTTATTGAGCTAGCTGCAGACCGCTTATATGCACCAGGACTTGGTAAAGAGCTTGGCTTATCTTACGGCACGCTTAGAACAACGCTTCAAGGCTTATATATGTCGCCAAGAGTAGTATGCGAGGCTCTTAAAACACAAAGCTTATTCTCATATGTATTTACAAAACTTGGCTTTGAATGCACACCAGAATATAACGAGCACAAATCAGATATAGTTTGCGCAATAAAATTCAAAGACCCAGATATACTTATAAAGTTCTGTAAATCAATACAAAAAGCAGCTTGCGTTGACTCATTCTTAACACCAGAGCCTTGGGATATGCCAGGCTATGAGAACAAAATAATTATGGCATCAGGTAGCTTTATAGATGGCTCATCCATAGAGATATCTGCTGATGGTCCTATAAGAGAGCCATATATAGCATATTTCCAAGGATCAATGTCCTTAGAACAAGGTAAATTAGGTCTTATGATAGCCTTACAAGACCTAGTAGACGCAGGGAAGATATCATTATAATATAATATGTGAAAAATAAAAGTATTAGAGCAAATCTAATACTTTTTTCTATTAGCTAGTGGATTGTTTTCAATTGATTTTTTAAGAGTGCTATTGTCAAGATGTGTATATATCTGTGTTGTGGCAACTGATGTGTGGCCAAGAATCTCTTGGAGAGACCTTATATCAACCGAGCCGTACTTGTACATAAGGGTAGCGGCAGTATGTCTTAATTTGTGCACAGTAAACTTATTTTTATCAAGACCAGTCTCTAGTAAATACTTATCAAACATGTACTGAACAGCACGATTTGACATACGAACCTTCTTTTGAGAGATGAAAAGGGCGTGTTTATCGCTTTCTTTCACATCTTTTGGTCTCAATTCAATGTAATCCTTTATTGCACTAAAGGTAGCATCATTTAAGTATAATTGTCTTTCTTTATTGCCTTTACCAACGACATTGATGTATCTATTCTCATTAATAGAGTCTAAATTTAGGCTAGTAAGCTCAGATATACGCAAGCCGCAGTTTAAAAATAACATAATTATAGCATAATCACGATTACGCATTTCATTATTTTCATTCTTCATAATGGTATTTAGTAGCGTTTCGCATTGATTTAGTGTTAAATATATAGGTAGACGCTGATCAATCTTAGGCATTTCTAACTCATTAGCAACGTTATTATCAATTAGATTAACCTTCATTAGGTAAGCGTATAGAGCATGAACTACAGCAGCTTTTCTATATTTACCATAATTAGTATTATCAAGATCTTCATCAACATAGGATATAAAAGCATATAGGTCATTAATTTGAAGCCTTTTAATATCATCAATAGTGACAGATGTATAATAATATTCATCGTTTTGATCTAAAATTTCTAGACGAATAGCGACAAAGTGAAGAAAAGATTTTAAGTCGTAATAATAACTTTGGATAGTATTAACGGATAAACCTTTGACTGATTTTAAATATCCTAAAAAGTCTTTTATATAGTTAGGATCATTTTTTTTTGTAATTGCCATATATTTGGAGCCCCTTTCGATATTGTGTATTTATGTCACTAAATTTATATTTAGCGACATTTTATTTATTTCTATTATACCACCCTTTCTTATAAATGTCAAAGCTTTTTTATCAAATTTTATAATTATAGATATTTACTTTTAATACAAATTTTATAATTTATCATTTACTATATACACAAACAATTTTTATATACAAACAAAAAATGTGTAGACATTTCATCTACACATTTTATTTAAATACTATTTAGCGTAATCAGTACTTCTTGTTTCTCTAATGACAGTAACTTTTATTTGACCTGGATATTCCAAATTTTCTTCAATTTGTTTAGCAATATCGCGGCTCATTAAAAGCATTTTATCTTCATCTATAACTTCAGGTTTAACCATTATCCTAATTTCTCTACCAGCTTGTATAGCATAAGATTTTTCGATACCTTCGAATGAGTTTGCTATACCTTCTAGTGTTTCTAGTCTCTTGATGTATGATTCTAAGGTTTCTCTTCTAGCACCTGGTCTTGCAGCGGATATTGCATCTGCGGCTTGAACTATAACAGCTTCGACTGTTGTTGGTTCTTCATCGCCATGGTGTGAACCGATAATGTTTAGAACTTCTTTGTTTTCCTTATATCTCTTGCAAGCATTTACACCTATTTCAACATGACTTCCTTCCATTTGTTGGTCAATGGATTTACCGATGTCATGAAGTAAACCTCCTCTTCTAGCAAGTCTTATATCTGCTCCTAGCTCTTCTGCAATAGTTGCTGATATTTTAGCAACTTCTATAGAATGTTCTAGAACATTTTGACCATAACTTGTTCTAAATTTAAGTCTACCTAATAGTTTTACTAGTTCAGGATGTAAGTTACGTACACCAGCTTCGATAACGGCTCTTTCTCCTTCTTCTTTTATAACTGTCTCTACCTCGACCTTAGCTTTGTTGACCATCTCTTCAATCCTAGCTGGATGAATTCTTCCGTCAGCTATAAGTTTTTCCAAAGCAATTTTGCAAATCTCTCTTCTAATTGGGTCAAAACTTGATAATACTACTGCTTCCGGTGTATCGTCTATAATTAGATCTACTCCGGTTAAAGTTTCTAGTGTTCTTATATTTCTACCTTCTCTACCGATGATTCTTCCCTTCATCTCATCATTTGGTAGATTAACAACATTGACACTAACTTCAGTTACATAGTCTGAAGCGTTCTTTTGAATAGCATCTGCTATGATTTCTCTAGCATTCTTTTGTGCTTCTTCTTTTGCATCGTAAGTTGCTTGCCTAATATAAGCAGCACACTCGTGAGTCATTTCTTTCTTAACTTCATCCAAGATTATGTCTTTAGCCTCTTGAGTAGTCATTTTAGAAACGCGCTCAACTTCTTTTCTTCTTTCTTCAATTAATTGTTCAACTTCTTCTTCCTTCTTGCTTAATGAGTTCATCTTGTTTTTTAGTTGTTCTTCTTTCTTTTCATAAGATTGTGTTCTCTTATCAAGATTTTCTTCTTTGTTGATCAATCTTTTTTCCGATTTTTTCAGTTCGATTTCTTTTTCTTTTGCTTCTTTGTCGAGGTCATTTCTTAGTTTGTGAATTTCTTCTTTAGCGGATAGTATCTTTTCTTTTGCATCTTGACTTGCCTTTGTCTTTGCTTCTTCGATAATTCTACTTGATTCAATTTCAGCGCTTTTAATCTTCTTTTCGCCTATAATCTTTCTAAGTATATATCCTATGATAGCTCCGACTACTATTGCAAGAAGAGCTGCAATCAATACTTCGCCTGATAAAAACTTATCCAAACTTAAAACACCTCCTATTAAATTTTATTGGTTTTAAGCATCACGCTTAAAGTTATTATACCACATATTCTTTATTTAAGCAAGGTTTTATATGATAAACATAGATATTTTTTATAGTTTAATTAGTATTTATACAATAAAAAAGGACTATAAATTATAGTCCTGGTGATAATAATCTTGATATTGATTCCTTTATTCTAACGATTCTACTTCTCTTATTATACTTTTCAAGTGTTAATACAGATGATTTTTCAATATCTTTCAAAAACTGTTCGCTAAGTAGTTTATTTGTATTTTGATCATAGAATACTAGATTAGCTTCAAAATTTAGTGAAAAACTTCTAATATCAAAATTAGCTGTTCCAACTGTACATATATCATCATCTTTTATAACTTGCTTAGAATGTAAAAAACCGTTTTCATATTGATATACCTTGATGTTATCTTCTAATAGCTGTCCTACATGACTGAGTGTTGCCCAATAAACAAAGATGTGATCAGGTTTATTTGGTATCATTATTCTAACATCAACACCTGATAAAGCAGCTATCCTTATCGCCTCAAATATAGAATCATCTGGTATAAAGTATGGACTTTGTATCCAAAGTCTAGTTTTTGCAGTACTTATCATTTTTAGATAAACGTTCTTTATGTTTTCAAACATTGAGTCTGGTCCTGACGTTACAAGCTGCATACTGTTTAAAGTCTTCTCATCATGGTCTTTATAATATTCTCCGTCAGCTTTAATTCCAGTTGCAAATCTATAATCAAAGTTAAACCTTCTTAAATACTCTTCAACTATATCCCCTGTTAGCCTAAAATGAGTATCTCTCCAGAAACCAAATTTTTTACTTTTGCTTATATATTCATTGCCAACGTTAAAACCGCCACTATATGCGATTTTACCATCTATTATAACTATCTTTCTATGATTTCTATAGTTAAATCTTGTTGTAAATTTAGAGAAGAACAATGGAAAGAATGAGTCAATCTGTCCTCCAAGCTTCTTAAATTCTCTAAAATACTTCTTTCTAATGCTTCTTGATCCAACAGCATCAACTAAGATTCTAACTTCTACCCCTTCTTTAAGCTTTTGATTTAGAAGATTGATAAACTTTCTTCCTAATTTATCTGTCTTAAAAATGTAATATTCTATATAAATATACTCTTGAGCCTTAATTACGTCTTCGAATAAATCTTTAAATTTATCTTTTCCATCGAAATAAAATTTTACATCATTATAATCAGTAAAAGTAGCATCGCATGTTGATAGGCACAAATTTATAAGCTCTTTTTGATCTGAATTTAAATCCTCAGACTTTGTAAGCGCAAAAAATTTCTTTTGATTTTCAACAATTCTTTTCTCTTTCTGATCAAGCATCATCTTTTCGTCAAAAGTTTTTCTCTTTCTATAATTAAGTCCAAAGAACATATAAAGTATAAAGCCAACAAATTGCAAGTATAGTAGTATCATTAACCACAACCAAGTTGACTTTATATTCTTTCTTTCCTTAAAAACTATGAACAAGCCTAAAAGCAAGTTTAATATATAACCTATTAAAACATGTTTTGATATATCCAATGTAATTTCTCCTATTTCTTGTTATTCTTTGATTTATATCTCTTATTTGTATCCAAAATTTTCTTTCTTATTCTTATAGACTTTGGTGTTACTTCAATAAGTTCGTCATCTTCAATAAATTCAAGTGCTTCTTCAAGTGATAGTATTCTTGGAGGGCTAAGTCTGATTGCATCATCTGAGCCTGCAGCTCTTGTATTTGTCATTTGTTTTTTCTTAGTAACGTTAACTTCTATATCAAGGCCCTTTGGATTTTCTCCAACTACCATGCCTTCATAAACTTCAGTTTGTGGTCCAATGAATAGTATGCCTCTTCCTTGAGCTATATTTAGTCCATAGCTTGATGCTACACCAGTTTCAAAAGCAATAAGTGAGCCAGTTGTTCTTGTAGGTATCTCTCCCTTGTATGGCTCATATCCCAAAAAGATTGAGTTAATAATGCCTTCACCGTGTGTATCAGTCATAAACTCGCTTCTATATCCAATTAAGCCTCTTGCAGGCATTTTAAATATAAGTCTTGAGTAACCAGCTGAGTTTTCTTTCATCTCTTGTAATTCAGCTTTTCTTCTTGATAATTTATCTATAACTGCTCCAACAAATTCTTCAGATACGTCTACAGTAACTTTTTCCATTGGCTCAAGTTTTTTGCCGTTCTCATCAGTTTTAAATAATACTTGTGGTTTTGATAATTGAAGCTCATATTCTTCTCTTCTCATTGTTTCAACTAAAACTGATAAGTGAAGCTCCCCTCTTCCTGATACCTTAAATGCATCAGTCGAATCAGTTTCTTCAACTCTTAAAGATACATTTGATTGTAATTCTTTTTCAAGTCTTGCTTTTATTTGTCTTGATGTTACGTATTTACCTTCTCTTCCTGCAAATGGTGAATCATTTACTATGAAGTTCATAGAGATGGTTGGCTCAGAGATTTTAACAAAGTCAAGAGCTTCTGGACATTCAGGATCAGCTATAGTGTCGCCTATAGATATGTCTTCAATACCAGTAACGGCAACTATTGCCCCGCCCTTTTGCTCATTTGTTTCAACCTTATCAAGACCAATGAACTCATATAATTTACCTATCTTAACTTTTCTTTTCATTTCTGGATGAAGCTTATTAACTAAGACAGCCTCAGCACCGTTTTTAATAGTACCTCTTTCAATTTTACCTATACCGATTCTACCTACATAGTCATTGTAATCGATAGTAGATATAAGTAATTGTAGTGGCTCTTCTTCATTGGATTCAGGAGCTGGTATATGCTCAATAATTGCATCGAATAAATCATCCATATTATCTTTTTCTATAGTAACTTGATTTGTAGCATACCCTTTTTTAGCTGATGCAAAGATAAATGGTGCTTCAAGTGCTTCGTCTTCAGCGCCTAATTCTATAAATAAATCTAAAACCTCATCAACAACTTCAACTGGTCTAGCTTCTGGTCTATCTATTTTGTTTATACAAACTATAACAGGTAAATTAAGTTCGAATGCCTTCTTTAATACAAATTTTGTTTGTGGCATAGGTCCTTCAAAAGCATCAACAACTAAAACAACACCATTAACCATCTTTAAAACTCTCTCTACTTCTCCTCCGAAGTCAGCATGGCCTGGTGTATCTATGATATTTATCTTTTTACCGTTATGTATAACGGCTGTATTTTTTGAAAGTATAGTAATTCCACGCTCTTTTTCAAGGTCGCCAGAGTCCATAACTCTGTCTTGTACAACTTGATTTTCTCTAAATGTACCTGATTGTCTAAGCATTTGGTCGACTAGGGTTGTTTTGCCATGGTCAACGTGAGCTATGATTGCTATATTTCTTAAATCTTCTCTTAACATATTATTCCTCCTAAACACTACCTTTTATTATAATACTTTTTTATAATAATTACAAGTATTTTAGCTCCTATGATCAAGAAAGCTTGAAAAAATAGTGCACTTTATTCCATGGTCGAGTCTAGCCACTTTATCCGTCAAAGCCTCAACTATCTTAAGACCTCTTCCTCCAAGATTACAAACTTCTTTGTTTGAACAAATACTTAAAGTGCCAGCGCCCTCATCCTCTACTCTTAATTTGATAGTCTCATTATCTATTGATATGTATAGTTTAACCTTCTTGTCCTTGCTGTATTGATTGCCATGTGAGGCAGAATTTAACAAAAGTTCATTAAGAACAAGCCTAATGTTAAAAATCATTTCATTAGGCAGATATTCATATAGATTTTCTACTATCCTATCAACAAATACTTCAACACTCTCAATGTTTGAAGATACCGTTCCATAAAATTTATACATTATATCATTCCTCTACTAGTCTATTTATACCCGCTAAAATAAATTAATAACATATTGTTAGAAATAATATCTTTTGGGTATAAATATCTCGAAAGGAAGGAGGTAGCATTATGGACAAATACGAATGCGATGCATGCGGTTACGTTTATGATCCTGAAGTTGGTGATCCAGACGGAGGTATAGCTCCAGGAACAGCTTTCGAAGACATCCCTGATGATTGGGTATGCCCAGTTTGCGGTGTTGGTAAAGACATGTTTACTAAAATGTAACTAAAATTTAAAAGCTGAAACGATTCGGTTTTTATCAATATGTACCTAGTACATAAAAAGGTCAGGCATTATTGCTTGACCTTTTTGCGTAATAAATAAAGACGATCAATACGATCGCCTTAATTATTAGATTATTTCCTCAAATTTATTTAAAACTTCTTTTACTCCCCTTTTATCTTGTGAGGAGAATGGTATTAAGCTATCCTTTTCAAGATTAATTAAAGATTTCTTAATAATGCTAATTTGTTTTAATATCTGTGATGATTTTAGTTTATCAAGCTTATTAGCAATGATGAGATAGTCAGTACCTGTTGATTGAATATAATCATACATCATCAAATCTAATTTTGTTGGCTCATGCCTAACATCAATTATTTGACAGATTAAAGCAATATTTTGTGACTTAACAAGGTACTCTTCGATAATTTTCTTCCACTTTTCTCTTTCGCTCATCGATATCTTAGCATAACCATATCCGGGAAGGTCAACAATTCTAAACATATTATCAATATTATAAAAGTTTATTGTTCTAGTCTTTCCTGGTGAAGATGATGTATATGCAAGTTTTTTTCTGTTCGTAAGTGCATTTATAAATGAGCTCTTTCCAACATTACTTCTGCCAACTAAAACGATTTCTTTAAGTCCATCTTTTGGATAACTTTTCTCATCAACAGCCATCCTCTCTAGGAATGGTTCATTAATCTTAAGCATCTTTATCACCATCTATAAATATAATTTTACTAAGCTCTTTAAAATTATTAACGTAGTGTACATTTAGGCTTTCTTTAATATTTTTTGGAAGTTTTTCAAAGTCCTTTTTATTTTCCATTGGAAGTATAAGATCTTTGATCTTCATTCTCTTTGCTGCAAGAGCTTTTTCTTTTAAACCGCCAATTGCAAGAACGTTTCCTAAAAGTGTAATTTCGCCTGTCATGGCAAAATATCTGTTTATCTTTTGATCTGTAAGTGCAGATAATATCGCTGTAGTTATTGTTATACCAGCGCTTGGTCCATCCTTTGGTATGGCTCCTTCTGGTACGTGGACATGTATATCAAAGTCTTTAAACTTTTTCTTATCAATATTATAATATTCGTAATTCGCCTTTAAGTAGCTAATAGCTAATTGACAAGATTCTTGCATAACTTTTCCTAGATTACCAGTTATATTTAATTTGCCATCGCCTGGCATTAATTGCGCCTCTACATTTATTGTATCTCCGCCTACTCTAGTCCAAGCAAGACCCACAGCTTTACCAACACTATCCTTTTTATCAACTAAGTTATATTCAAATATTGGTCCTTCTAATAATTTATCAACAGTTTTTACATCAACTTTTTTGATTAAATCATCTTCCATATATTTTTTATAAACTAATTTTCTTATTATAGATTGAACTTTTCTTTCAAGCTCTCTCACACCAGACTCTCTTGTGTAATTATCGATAAGTCTATAAAGTGCTTCATCTTCAAATTTTATTGCATCTTTATTTAGTCCAGCATTTTCTAAAGATTTTGGTACTAGATATTTTTTAGCTATATTAAGTTTTTCTTCGTCAGTATAGCCTTCTATCCTTATAATTTCAAGTCTATCTAGTAAGGCTTCTGGTATAGTATCTAATGAATTTGCTGTTGTAATGAATAAAACTTCTGATAAGTCATAAGGAAGCTCTAAGTATCTATCAGTAAAATCACTATTTTGCGAGCTGTCAAGCACTTCTAGTAAGGCGCTTGATGGATCTCCTCTAAAGTCTTGGCCAATCTTATCAATTTCATCAAATAAAAATACTGGGTTCTTTGACTTAGCCTTCTTCATTAAAGAAATTATTCTTCCTGGCATAGATCCAACATAAGTTCTCATATGTCCTCTTATATCCGCTTCATCTTTAATACCGCCAAGTGACATTCTTACAAAATTTCTATTCGTAGCATTTGCAATTGAATTAGCAATAGAAGTCTTTCCTACTCCTGGAGGACCAACAAAACATATAATTGATCCCTTTATAGCCTTCTTATTATTAAGTATTGCAAGATACTCAAGTATCCTGTCCTTAACATCTTTTAAGCCATAGTGATCTCTGTCAAGGATTTCCTTAGCTAGTTTTAAATCTTTTGTATCCTTAGTTCTAGTGTTCCAAGGAAGATCCTTAATTAGCTCAATATATTGAAGTGTTGAAGGATAATCGGGCGATGTAAGTGGTGTTTGCTCGAGCTTTTCTATCTCCTTGAAAGCCTTTTCCTCAACTTCTTTTGGAGCTTTTAGCTTTTTGATATCGTTTCTATAAACATCGAAAATATTTTTAGCTCCTGATTTATCAGCATTTAGTTCATTTTTAATAATTTTTAATTGTTCATGAAGGATGTAATCTTTTTGATTTTTGTCCATAGCATCTTTAGTTTTATCTTGCAGTGTTTTTAATACTTCTATAGTAACTATGGATTTATTTATAGTATCAATAACTATCTTAGTTCTTTCTTTTTTATCGTTAGCATTGATATATTCTTGAGTAATTTTTTTGTCAATATCAAGTCTTGAGAATATACTATCCAAAAATACATTATAATCTACAGTATTTGGCTCTATCCTGTCTTTACTTGATTGATTCTCCATAATCAAGGCATTTAACTTGTCAAGAGCACTTTTAACAACTCCAGAATATGTAATATTTTCAGGATTGTCAAATGAATAGTCATTCTCATCATTTAATTTAATAAGATGACCATAAACAATGCCATCGCTCTTAAAAACATCACTTAAATAAACCTTAGAAAGAGTTCTGAAGTTCATCTTCATATATTTATTATTTGGAACTATGGATTCAATCTCAGCAAGTACGCCAATTTCGTAGACAGACTTAGTACTAGATATAGTCTTTCTGTTTGCTTTTAGTTGATAAACAGCAAAGATGCCATTAGTCTTAGACGCTTTAGCAATAGAATTTACCAAGTCTTCATTATCTAAATTTACACTGTAAAAGTTATTACTAACTAGATTTAAGTTCTCTATAGAGACTATGGGAGCCTTGATTCCATCTTCTCCATAGTCATCATCAAATGAAAAATTATCGATTATTTCTTCATAATTATCCATATCTTTCTCCTTTAATAAAAGGCCGAAACAATTATGTCCGGCCTTATTAAGCTTCAAATAAGCAGTCTGCTTTATCTATGAAACAATTTTTTCTTCTTTTCCTTTATCCTCGTTTGGATAAGTTAATTTTTTCTTTCCATCTATAATAGAAGCATCAATTTTTAAAGTTCCATTGTACTTTTTAGATGGAAGTTCATACATTATATCAAGCATTACTTTTTCGATAATGCTCCTTAGTCCTCTTGCACCAGTCTTCATTTCAATAGCTTTTTGAGCTATCCTTCTAACTGCATCGTCAGTGAATTCAAGTTCAGCGCCGTCCATCCTTATAAGCTCTTGATATTGCTTGATAAGAGCGTTCTTTGGCTCCCTAAGTATCTTAACCAAATCATCTTCTTTGAGCTCATTAAGTGAGACAGTTACAGGAAGTCTACCAATAAGCTCTGGAATTAGACCAAATTTCATTAAATCTTCGCTTTCAACATGTTTTAAAGCTTCAGATTTTTGTTTTGATTTGTCAAAAATTTCTGATCCAAAACCGTAAGATTTTTTATTGGTTCTCTTGGCAATGATATCGTCAAGACCTTGGAAGGCTCCTCCAACTATAAAAAGTATATTGCTTGTATCAACTTGAATAAACTCTTCTTGAGGATGCTTTCTTCCGCCTTGTGGTGGAACATTGGCAATAGTTCCTTCTAAAATTTTTAGAAGTGCTTGTTGAACGCCTTCACCACTAACATCTCTTGTAATGGAAACGTTTTCACTCTTCTTAGCAATCTTATCAATCTCATCAACATAGATAATGCCTCTTTCAGCTCTATCTATATCATAATTTGCGTTTTGAATAAGCTTAAGTATGATGTTTTCGACATCTTCTCCAACGTATCCTGCTTCAGTAAGAGTAGTTGCATCGCATATAGCGAATGGAACGTTAAGTATTCTTGCTAATGTCTCAGCAAGAAGTGTTTTACCGCTTCCTGTTGGACCAAGTAGTAATATATTACTTTTCTTTATCTCTACATCTTTATCTACAGTATCCTTTGTAATTCTCTTGTAATGGTTATAAACAGCAACGGATAAAGTCTTCTTAGCGTCATCTTGTCCGATAACATAATCATCCAAAGACTTTTTTATCTCCATTGGTGTTGGTAAAACCATATCTTCAAAATCAAAAGTATCTTCATTTAATAAGTGATCTTCTTCCAAAATATCCATGCAAACGTTTATACATTCATCACAGATATATACATTTGGTCCAGAAATTAATCTTTTGACTTCATTTTGAGTCTTACCACAAAAGGAACATCTTATTTCATCATATTTAGACATCTATTAATGTTTCTCCATAACTTTATCTATTAGACCGTATTTAACTGCTTCTTCAGCATTTAAGTAATAGTCTCTGTCAGTATCTCTGTTGATAATATCAATATCTTGACCAGTTTTTTCTGACAAAATCTTATTAATTCTCTTTCTTATTTCAAGAATCTTTTCAGCTTGAATACGAATATCTTCAGCTTGTCCTTGTGTTCCACCAAGTGGCTGATGAATCATAATATCTGCGTTTGGTAAGGCATATCTCTTGCCTTTAGCGCCTGCTGCTAATAAGAATGCACCCATAGATGCTGCTAAGCCAACGCATATAGTTGATACATCGGGTTTTATATATTGCATTGTATCATATATGGCAAATCCAGCTGATACTGAGCCTCCTGGTGAATTTATATAGATTTGTATATCTTTATCAGGGTCTTCTGCTTCAAGGAATAATAGCTGAGCAACTATAAGGTCAGCCATCTCATTGTGTATTTCGCCTGACAAGAAAATAATTCTTTCTTTTAAAAGCCTTGAGTAGATATCATATGACCTTTCTCCTCTGGAACTTTGTTCTACAACCATAGGAATTAATGCCATTTTATCACCTCATTAAATAAATTTTACTTTTTTCTTTATATCGTCTATTGATTTTGAGTTTAATATGCCTCTATCTAAAAATTCTAAAGAGCCTTCGCTCATTGATTTTTTAAATTCTTCTTTATCTTCAGCTTTGTACATTTCTGCTAATTTATCCAATTCTTTGTCATAATCTCTCTTAGTGGCTTTTATCTTATTGTCTTTTGCGTATTTTTCAAGTATTAAACCAAGTTTAACTCTCTTTTCAGCTGGCTCTTTGAATGTATCTTTAATCTCGTCATCTGTTTTGCCAGTATATTTCTTGTAATCATCGTAGTTAAGTCCTTGAGCTTGTAATCTGTATTGGAAATTTCTAAGCTCATTTTCAACTTCATCTTCAATCATTCTGTTTGGAACGTCAAATTTTGTTTCTTCGATAACTTTATCTAGAACCTTGTTTTCTCTTTGAGTATCAACCATTTCATTGAATTGAGCTTTTAATTTCTTTCTAAGGTCAGCTTTGAATTCTTTTAATGTATCAAATTCAGAAACGTCTGAAGCAAAGTTATCATCAAGTTCAGGTAATTCTTTAACCTTGATTTCATTTATCTTGCAAATAAACTTAGCGTCTTTGCCTTTTAAATCTTCAGCATGATATTCTTCAGGGAATTTAACATTTACATCAAATTCTTCGCCTATAGCTCTATCAATTAATTGATCTTCAAATCCTGGAATAAATGAGTTAGAACCAATTTCTAGTTCGTAATCCTTAGCTTCTCCGCCTTGGAATGCTTCATTATTAACATATCCTTTGAAATCAAGCTTAACAATATCGTCTTTTTTAGTTTTTCTATCTTCAACAATAGTGTATCTAGCATTTTCATTTCTTAATCTTTCGATTTCATTTGTTACTACTTCTTTATCGAATTCTTCTTTAACGTCTTCAACTTCCATTTCTTCAAAGTTTGGTAATTCAAACTCAGGAACTACTTCTACTTCAAAAGTTAAATTGATTTTTTCATTTTCTTTAAAGTCTTTTACATCAACATCTGGTTGATCAACAACTTTTAAATCTAATTCTTCTAATGCCTTTGGATAGATGTCTTGAAGCATTATGTTTATAGCTTCATCATAAAATACTTGAACACCATAGTTTTGTTCAATAATCATCTTAGGCACTTTGCCTTTTCTAAATCCAGGAATATTGAATTTAGATCTCATCTTCTTATAAGCCTCGTCTATCTTAGGCTCAAATTCTTTCCAATCTACGTCTACATTGAAGTAAACTTTATTTTTTTCTTTTTTGTCAAAATTAACTTTCACTTAATTCACTCCTTAAAATTACTTATGTTGTTATTATATCACTAAAATCACTATAAGTAAATAAATATTTTACATAATACACAAGAAAAAGCCAAACGCGATTAAAGTTTGACTTTTAATTAAATTATTTACCAAAATCAACGCTTGGTGCGTTCTCTGCTCCTGCTTGAGCTTCAAATGTTTTAAATTTATCAAAGCCTAGCATCGATGCAAAGATATTGTTAGGGAAAGTCCTAACTGATTTATTAAACTCAGTTGCTTCATTATTAAAGTCACGTCTTGCAACTGCTATCCTATTTTCAGTTCCTGCTAATTCATCTTGTAAGCTTAAGAAATTTTCATTAGCTTTTAAATCTGGATAATTTTCTACAACTATGTTAATGTTTTTTGCAAGTTCTGTATCAAGTTTTTCATAATCTTCAGGTGTTTTTGCATCTGTGTATCCACTTCTAAGTTTAGCAATATTTTCAAGTGTTTCTTCTTCATGCTTTGCATAACCCTTTACTGTTTCAACTAAGTTTGGTATAAGGTCTGCTCTTCTTTGATATTGTGTTTGAACTTCTGCCCAAGTTTTGTTAACATCTTCTTGTTTTCTAACTAAGCCATTGTACTTAGATGCTACCAAACCACCTAATGCAATTACTATTCCTAGTATAATTAAAAGTGGTGAAAATCTACCTCTTCTTTGTCTTTTTTCTTCCATAATTATTCTCCTTTATCTAAATTTTACCAAGATCCAGATGCTCCGCCACCGCCAGATGATCCGCCGCCAAAGCTGCCACCACCTGATCCGCCGAAGCCACCAAATCCGCCTGAACCACCAGAGCCTCCGAAGAAGCCGCCGAATGGATCATCATCATCGAAAAATATATTTCTGCGTCCTCGTCTATACATTCTTCCTCTTCTGCCATGTAAGTATCTATATCTATTAAGTCTAGATGAGAGTATTAAAAAAATAAAAATTATTAGTATTATCATAGGTAGGCTTATTGAAAAATCATCTTCAAGTCCTAATTCATTAGGATCTATATCCTGAATCTTTACGTTATATTCTTCGCCAATGTAATAAATAATGCTATCAAAAGCATCTCTGATGCCCTTGTCATATTCTTTAGCTTGAAAATTTGGTCTAATTACATTTCTTATAATTCTTCCTGCTTTAGCATCATTAATCGCGCCTTCTAGTCCATAACCAACTTCTATCCTTATTTTTCTATCATTTAAACTAATTACAAGAAGTACTCCGTTGTTCTTTTTCTTATCACCTACACCCCATTCTCTAAAAACTTTATTAGAAAATGATTCTATGTCTTTGCCACCTAAGTCCTTAACAGTTAGTACAGCGACCTGGCTGCCATAATCTTTCATCTTTCTATTAGTTTCATTTATATAGCTAATAGTTTCCTGTGAAATAACATTCGCTTCGTCTAAGACAAAGCCATTGTCAGGTTTAGACATAGCTTTCGCATTGAAAACTCCTAAGAAAAGTATTTGAACTATAAATATTATTATAAATTTTTTAAGAAAGCTCTTTTTCATAAATACCTCCGTATATAAAATATACCCGAAACGTCTTGCTTTTAATCTAATTAAAGCTTTCCTTCTTTTTCAAATATTTCTTTCAAAAATTTTCCTGTGTAAGAATTTTTATTTTTAGCTACTTCAATTGGTGTTCCAGTGGCAACGATAGTTCCACCCATGTCTCCACCTTCAGGACCAAGGTCTATGATGTAGTCTGATTGCTTTATAACATCAAGATTATGTTCAATTACTAAAACCGAATTATTTTGATCAACAAGTGTATTTAATACCTTTATAAGTTTAGAAACGTCATGTGAGTGAAGTCCTGTAGTTGGTTCGTCAAGTATATATATAGTTCTACCAGTTGATTTTTTAGAAAGTTCTGTCGCAAGTTTAACTCTTTGTGCTTCACCGCCTGATAATTCTGTTGAGCTTTGACCTATCTTTATATATCCAAGGCCTACATCGTAAAGCGTTTGCAATTTTTTTGCTATACGCGGTTGATTTTCAAAAAACTTTAGTCCTTCCTCAACAGTCATATCAAGTACATCGGCTATAGTTTTATCTTTAAACTTAACTTCAAGCGTCTCTCTATTATATCTTTTACCTTTACATACCTCGCATGGCACATAAACATCGGGCAAAAAGTGCATTTCAACCTTAAGTATACCATCGCCTTTGCATGCCTCGCAGCGACCGCCCTTTACGTTAAAAGAAAATCTTCCCTTTTGGTAGCCTCTCATCTTTGCTTCTTGTGTCATGGCAAAGACATCTCTGATAAGATCAAAAGTGCCAGTATATGTCGCCGGATTTGATCTTGGCGTTCTGCCTATTGGGCTTTGGTCAATAACTACGACCTTATCAATATTTTCAATGCCTTCAACAGCTTTTCTCTTGCCAGGTTTGTATTTTGATTTATTAATCTTTTGTGCTAGTGATTTATAAATAATTTCATTAACAAGTGTTGATTTGCCCGAGCCAGAAACACCTGTTACTGTTACAAACTCGCTCAAAGGCACTTCTACATCTATGTTTTTAAGATTATTCTCACTTGCACCTATTACTTTCAAAACATTATCTTTATCAGTCTTTCTATACTCATCCTTTAGAGGAATTTTCTTTCTTCCGGATAAGTAATCACCTGTGATAGACTTTTTACATTTCATTACCTTATTGATATTGCCTTGAACAACAAGATGACCACCATGTATACCTGCTCCTGGACCAATATCTATGATTTCGTCACAATGGTGCATTATTTCTTCGTCATGCTCTACTACAAGTAAAGTATTGCCTGCATCAGTTAGCTCTCTAAGAGCTTGTATCAGCTTTAAATTGTCTCTTTGATGTAAACCTATGGATGGCTCATCTAAAACGTATATAACGCCAACTAGCGCTGAGCCTATCTGTGTAGCCAGTCTAATTCTCTGTGCCTCACCACCTGATAACGTTTTTGCCATTCTTGATAAATTTAAATAATCAAGTCCTACAGTTATTAAAAAAGATAATCTCTTTTTTATCTCGATTAATATTTGTTCAGCAATTTTTTCTTCTGTTTTATTTAGTTTTAAATTATTTATATAATCAAGCTCATCTTTTATACTTAATTGAGTAAATTCATAAATATTTAAATCGCCCACTCTAACAGCAAGCGCTTCCTTTTTAAGTCTTGCACCGTGACATTCAGGGCATTCAATCTCTTCTACGTACTCTTCAGTATTATCTCTAATTGCTTGAGACATAGAATTTGTAAGTCTATCCATCATCACGGATAAAACTCCTGGCCATTTTTTGTTAAATTCCTTAGAAGTCTTGGTAAATAACGAGTCATACTTAAATCTTACATTATAATCAGTACCATTTAGTATATCATCTATCATCTTCTTAGGTGCCTTAGTAAATGGCTCGTCCTCTTTAAAATCATATTTATCTAAAATAAATTTAAATATTTTATAATAATAAGTGCCCTTCTTTGAATTTTTAAATGGTTCTATAACCCCTTCTTCAAGTGAAAGTGAATAGTCTGGTATAACTAAGTCCTTGTCAATACTTCTAAAATATCCTAGACCGTTACATCTCTCGCACATACCAAAGGGACTGTTGAATGAAAATAATCTTGTAGATAGCTCATCGAATGATAAGCCGCAGTCAATACAAGCATACTTTGTTGAATAAGATTTTTCATATAAATCTAAATAATTTATCTTAACAAGTCCATTAGAATAATGTACTGCAGTCTCAAGCGAGCCTGTAAGTCTCGATAAAATACCATCTTTAATTACAAGTCTGTCTATAACTATGTCTATATCATGTTTCTTATTCTTGTCAATCTCAACTTTATCTGTAATATCATGCATTTCACCATCTAAGATATATCTAACAAAACCATCTTTTTGAATTTGCTCAAGAACTTTTTTGTGCTGACCCTTTTGTCCTCTAACGATTGGCGCTAAAACATAAATCTTTTGTCCTTCTTTATGGCTCATGATAATATCAGCAATTTGATCAATTGTTTGTGATGTAATTTTTTTGCCACAGCTTGGGCAATATATTTGGCCAATTCTAGCATATAAAAGTCTTAGGTAATCATAAACTTCTGTAACTGTTCCTACAGTTGATCTTGGATTGTTACTAGTAGTTTTTTGGTCTATTGATATAGATGGGCTAAGTCCGCTTATAAACTCAACATTTGGTTTTGTAGTATTACCTAAAAACATTCTAGCATAACTAGAAAGGCTCTCTACATATCTTCTTTGACCTTCAGCGTATATTGTATCAAAAGCAAGTGACGACTTACCTGAGCCAGAAAGTCCAGTTATAACCACAAATTTATTTCTTGGTATATCAATATCTAAGTTTTTTAAATTGTTTTCATTGGCACCTCTAATAACTATTTTATTCTCCAATGAATAGCTCCTCCTTCTTCAATTCTTCAATCATATCTCTATATTTAGCAGCTTCTTCAAAATTTAAATCCTTAGCCGCCTTATTCATCTTTGTCCTAAGTTTCTTTATCTTATCTTGAACTCCTTTAGCGCTGTAAGTATATTTTTCGCCCTCATCCATTGCCTTAGTTACTTCAATAACATCTCTAATGGATTTTTTAATAGTCATAGGCGTTATATTATTATCTTCATTGTATTTCATCTGTATCTTTCTTCTTCTAGATGTTTCATTAATAGCATTCTCCATAGACTTAGTTATAGTATCAGCGTACATAATAACTAATCCGTTTGAGTTTCTCGCAGTTCTTCCTGCAGTTTGAACTAAAGACGTTTCACTACGTAGGAAGCCTTCTTTGTCCGCGTCAAGTATAGCTACTAAAGATACTTCTGGCAAATCCAGTCCTTCTCTAAGAAGGTTTATTCCGACTAGGCAGTCAAATTTCTTTTCTCTAAGATCCTTTATAATCTGCATTCTGTCAATTGCTGTGACGTCTGAGTGCATATAAGTAACATTGATTCCTAATTGATCAAGATACTTAGTTAAGTCCTCAGCCATCTTCTTAGTAAGTGTTGTGATTAAAACTCTTTCATCTTTTTTAGCTCTAATTCTAATTTCTTTTATTAAATCATCAATTTGACCCTTAGTTGGCCTTACTTCTATAAGTGGATCAAGTAATCCAGTTGGCCTAATAACTTGTTCTACTGTATTTTTCGACCTCTCTAGCTCATATTGAGCAGGCGTTGCACTAACATATATAACCTGATTCATCATAGATTCAAACTCAGTGAATTTAAGAGGTCTATTGTCAAGTGCGCTCGGTAGTCTAAAACCATAATCAACTAGAGAAGTTTTTCTTGATCTGTCTCCCTCGTACATCGCTCTGATTTGTGGCACACTTACATGTGACTCATCTATAAAAGTTATAAAATCTTTTGGAAAATAGTCTATCAAGGTATATGGCCTTGATCCAGGCTGTCTTTGTGATAAGTGTCTTGAATAATTTTCTATACCTGAACAAAACCCAATTTCATTAAGCATTTCCAAATCATAATTAGTTCTCTCTTTTAGCCTTTGTTCCTCAACAAGCTTGCCATGCTCATGAAGCCACTTAAGTCTATCATCAAGCTCAAACTTAATGCTTTCAATAGCTTTTTTAACTTTATCATCTGTTGTCGCATAGTGAGACGCTGGGAATATTGATACATGCACTCTAGTACCTATAACCTCTCCAGTTAATGAATCTATTTCAAGAATTTTGTCAATCTCATCGCCAAAAAACTCAATTCTAAATGCATTAGTCTTTTCTGATGCTGGGAATATATCAAGTATATCTCCCCTAACTCTAAATGTACCTCTGATAAAATTTATGTCATTTCTAACGTATTGTATACTAATTAATTTTTTAATTACATCGTCTCTGGAAATTTGCATCTCAGGTCTGAGTGATACCATTAGTTTTTCGTAATCAATAGGGTCACCAAGACCATATATACATGAAACGGACGCAACAATGATTACATCTTTTCTTTCAAATAAAGCAGCTGTTGCAGAGTGTCTTAACTCATCTATATCATCATTGATCTGACTATCCTTAGCGATATAGGTATCAGTTGCCGCCACATAAGCCTCTGGTTGATAATAATCATAATAACTTATAAAAAATTCAACTGAGTTATCAGGAAAAAACTCTTTAAACTCACTGTATAACTGATATGCAAGAGTCTTATTATGTGCAATGACTAAAGCTGGTCTTTGTGTTTCTTTAATTATATTTGCCATAGTAAAAGTTTTGCCGGAGCCTGTTACGCCCAGCAAAACTTGATCCTTATATCCTTTTTTTATTCCATCAGCTAGTGACTCTATCGCTTTTGGCTGATCACCAGTAGGAATATATTCTGATTTTAGATTGAATTTCACTATATATCACCCTTGCTAATATCTATCTCATAAATTATCCTCTTTGTATAGTTCTTATCTATAACCTTAGTGCTCTTAAATAATTTCTTTAAATCATTTGTTAAATATAAATTTAAATTGTCCACGTTTTCAAAAATGACTTCCTCTTTAAGATTATTATCCAATTTGTGCAATATTAAATCATAAGACTCGTGATTTATATCTTTTTTTGCTAAAATATAGTCATCATTAATTTTTTTAATGTATGAATAATCACCGTTAATTATCATCTTGTAAAATCTTTCGCTTAAATTATAAGTATATAGGCTTATGCCTTCAACTTTATTGTCACTTCTATAAACAAAAGAATTATCATCAGCGTAATAATAATTTTCTACCTCGTCAATAAAGTCATAATCCTCAAAATCTTTAGTGATGTATAGCATTTGATTTACATCATACTTTGATAAATATACATAATAACCGTTGATGTACGAAGCTTTTATGATATTATCTTCAGCACTAAACAATTCTAGATAATTATCGTCATTAATATCAAAGTCATATAGCTTTGTTATATTTGCTTCAGCTTTGCTAATAAGTAATAAAGAGCTCTCGCTCTTAAAGCTTGCATCAATGACATTTACATCGTTTTTATATTCAATAAACTTATATTCATCTTTGCTAGCAAAATAAACCACACTACGTAAATCTGATGAAGTATCTTTATAATTTATAATTATGTCGTCGCTCTTATTATTTTTGTAAATAGATTTGATTGAACCATCAAAAGATAAAATTTTCTTAGATTTTTGTTTTTTAGTGCTATAGATATATATATTATTTGTTTCGTTAGATTTTTTGTTGTAATAAATCACCTTTTCTGTGTTAAGCGCGAAAATATTGCCATTGTCAATAAATTTTGATATGTCGTCTTCATTTATAGCTAATACTTTACCTTCATTGGCATCAAAATCTATTCTAATATTTTTTATTGGATGCTCATAATCACTCTTATCATAGACAAACTTATACTTTATTTGCCAAATAGGTTTATCCATATAAACTAATTCCGCTGAATCTGGTAGGTTCGTAATTAAATTATACTTTTGCTTAACAAAATTTATTGCATTATCCTTAGTGTATTTTATATCTATAGTTTTAATATTTTCTTTGTCAATAACAAAGTCATCCGCTTCAATGTCTTGTGGAAGCTTTTTAAGAAGTTTAATGCTTATATATGGTGCACAAACATTCTTAGAGCTTTTCTTGGAAGAAAGCGTAATATGAAACTTACCACTTTTATAAACCACAGAAGAAACCTCTATATCATCAGTTAAGCATGGCTTAATTACCATGCTTAATAATGAAGTATCGTTTTTATCAATTTCCACCCTGTCATTTTGCACATCAATTTCTTTTAAATAATTGATTTTTCTAAGTACAAAAGCAAGCTCTTTATTTTCACTTAATTCAATCTCTTCTCCTTCTTCTATAGGAGAATCAATGTCATCAAAGCCATAGCGCTTGTCGTTGTCCTTGATAAATAGTGGACCGTTTGAACAAGCGCTTAATAAAATTATTGAGATAAATATAATTAATAAAGATATATTTTTTCTCATCTAATTAATTTATATTTCTTCGTCTTCGCTAGACTCATCATCTGAGCCTAAGTCTATATCATTTAATAAGTCTCTTAATTTTCTTGCTTCAGCGTGTGTTAGGGATATGCCCTTTCCCATCCTGCTGTGATCTTCTTTCCAGTTTCTTATGTCAACCTTGCCGTCAGCACCGTTCCATGAAATAACATTCACTTCTTTAACCATGCCTCTACCATTGTTAGAAAATTCTCCTAATTGTTCTAGTATTTCGTATTCAAAATCTTTTGCCATTTTAACTCTCCTATTTATTTAATATTTCTATAGCTTTTTGTATTTGATTATCTTTTGCAAGATTATCTATAGATATAGTTTTTACTTCTTTATTTAATTCTACTTTAATATCTGGAGCTATACCCTTGCCATGTATATTAACTCCACTAGGTGTGTAATATGCACTTGTTGTTAGCTTTAAGCCTTCTCCATCCGGCATGTTGAAAACTGTTTGAACTATGCCTTTACCAAAAGTTTGTGTACCGATTATAGTAGCTCTCTTTCTGTCTTTAAGTGCCCCAGCAACTATTTCTGAAGCTGATGCAGAGCCTTTGTTGACAAGAACAACTATCTTGATATCATCTGCGCCCTTAGTTGCGTTTATTGTTTCCTTGTTGTTTTGCTTATCAAGTGTGTACATTATTAGTCCGCCATCAAGAAAAGTGTTAACTACTTGTGTTGATGTTGTTAATAGTCCTCCTGGATTGTTTCTTAAATCAAGTATAAGTTTTTTCATGCCTTGTTTTTTAAGCTCTTTGTATTGCTTGTCAAAATCATTATATGTTGGTGTATCAAAACCAGATATACTTATATAGCCAATATTATCTTTTAAAAGCTTTGATGAGACAGTTTGTACTTTTATTATTTCTCTAACTATTTCAAAATCAATAAATTTAGCTTTGCCATTCTCATCTCTTCTAAGTACTGTTATTTTAACCTTTTCACCAGGTTTACCTCTCATAATCTTAACAGCATCATCCATCTTATCAGCAGTAAAATCTTTTCCATTAATCTTTATAATCTTATCATCAGTTTTTAATCCTGCTCTATCTGCTGGAGTGCCTTTCATTGGAGCAACAACTGTGATTAAGTTGTCATCTATGGATCCACTTACGTATATGCCAAGTCCAGCAAACTCGCCATCAGTCTCTTCGTTGAATTTTTTGTATTCATCTTCAGTCATATAGTATGAGTATGGATCTTTTAAGCTGTTTACAGCTCCTTTTAGCATACCTATAAGAACGTCGTAATCATCAGCTTTCTTATAGTAGTTTTTATCTATCATACGCTTTACTTCATTTATTCTTTCTAATACGTATTCATCATTAATTTTTTTACTTGACTTCTCATTATCATCTTTTTTTGCAATAATCTTCTTATCAGCAAGTTTTTGGCTAGAATTACCAAGGTTATATGAAATAACATTGCTAGTTAAAAATAATGCTAAGACCAATATCGTTATTAGTATCTTTTTTAATTTCATTGTATCCTCCATTATCTAACCCAATTAATAGGGTTTGTGAAATTACCGTTCTTTCTTACTTCAAAGTGCAAGTGCGCTCCTGTTGAAAATCCAGTTGATCCAACTTTTGCTATCGCTTGACCCTTAGTAACTTTTGCTCCTTTGCTTTTTAAAAGTCTTGAGCAATGCGCATAACCTGTAACTATCTTTCCGCCGTGGTCAACTAAGATTAAGTTGCCATATCCGCCATACTTACCTGCAAAGATAACTGTACCGCTTGCTGCAGCAACAATATTTGTTCCAGTAGGTGCAGGTATATCTATACCCGAGTGTAATCTTCTTATATTAAGTATAGGATGTGTTCTATAGCCATAGCCAGAACTGATTCTTGTATAACCTGGTAGTGGCCATCCAAGTTTACCTCCTACAAATTTCTTAGTACTTGATTGAAGTTTAAGTATTTGTGCACTAAGATTTCTAGAATCTCTTTCTAATTTTGCAAGACTCTTCTTGGCTTTTTCTATATCATTTTTTAATATAGTAAATTGTTTTTCTTGTTCTATCTTTAATTTTGAAACTTCATCTTTTTGACTTGATAATTTATTTTTATTTTGAACTTGAGTCGTTTTTAGATTTTCTAATGTAGTTTTTATCTTGACAATGTTGTCAACTTCGCCTTCTATGCTCTCTATAAGCTTCTTATCCCTCTTAGCCATCTTTTGAACCATGTTTTTCTTGGACAAATAATCATCTAAAGATTTTGATGAAAGAAGTACTGTAACATAGTTATCGTCACTGTTCATATACATGCTTCTAAGTCTTTTTCTGAATAAAGAATCATTTTCTTTTAATCTTTCTTTAGCATCTTCAAGCTCAGAACTTTTTTGAGCTATCTTTTTGTCGGTATCAATTATGGCAGTATTAAGATTAACAATGCTAGTATTAAGTATTGATATATTGTTGCCAAATTTTAATATGGTGTTATATACGCTTGTAGACTCTTTTTGTTTTATATTAATCTCAGTTTTAGTATCTTTTATCTTCTTGTCAATATTTTTCTTTTTGTTCTTTAGCTTTCCTGCTGCAAAAACACTTTGAAAGCTTAGAACTATAATCAATAAAACAATAATAAATCTCTTTCTATTAAACAAAAAATCACCTATACTTTCAATAACTTCTTCAATGAACCAATGCTGCCAAGCATACCAATACCTACAGCTAATGTAATAAATATTATGCTGAAGTCATCTAATATACTATCCGGGCTTACAATTGCCTCGTTTAGTAGGCTGCTATTTGAAACTACAATGTATTCGTAGATGTATGAGTAGCCAAATTTCACTACCATTATAGCTAGTACAGCTGCAATAAGGCCAATCAATATACCTTCAAAAACATAAGGGCCTGTAATGTAGCTATTTGTAGCCCCAACATATTTCATTATCTCGATTTCTTTCTTTCTTGAACTAATTGATAATTTTATAGTATTTGATATTAAAAATATTGATATAAATATCAAAGCTACAATCAAACCAAAGCCACCTATTTGCATATACTTAGATATTTTAAGTAGATGAACTACTTCCTCAGATAAGAATCTTACATCCTCAACACCTGGTATGAGCTTTATATTAGCTGCAACATCGTTTGTCTTTTCTATATCTTCAACATTAACTTTAAAAGCATTTGGAAGTGGATTATCTTCTTTGTATTCCTCCAATAAATAGCTTTTGTTCTCCCATTGTTCAAACATACTTTCAAGGCCTTCATCTTTTGATATAAATTTTACGTTTTTTACCCCGTCTATATCCTTAATCTTGCCTTCAAGTTCCTTAATTCCCGCATCGTCAACGCCATCTAGTAAGAATACCTTAACTTCATTTATCTTTTCTTTAGTATCGCCAACAACTTTATTTACACTTAAAACTATTATTAATACAGTTGAAAGTATTAATAAAACCGACAATATTGATATTATCGATGCAAAAGCCATGCTAAAGTGTCTTGCTATCCCTTTAAAACCATCTTTTATAATATTTATCAATTCTCTAGATTTCACAGTAATACCCACCTTCATACATATCACTAACAACGCTTCCGTGGTTTAAAGTGATTACTCTTTTCTTCATCTCGTCAACTATGTTTTTAGCATGTGTTGCCATGACTATGGTTGTGCCTCTATTGTTAATGTCTTGCAATAGATTCATTATCTCCCATGCAGTATCTGAGTCAAGGTTACCTGTTGGTTCATCTGCGATGATGACATCAGGTTTATTAACCAAGGCTCTGGCAATGGCTGTTCTTTGACACTCTCCTCCAGATAACTGATGAGGATAAGATTTTGCTTTGTCACTTAAACCAACCATGCTTAGTATAATTGGCACACTTCTTCTAATCTCTCTAGGCTTCTTGCCAATGATTTCCATAGCAAAGGCTACGTTCTCATAAACAGTTTTATTAGGCAAAAGTCTAAAATCTTGAAAAACAACGCCTATATATCTTCTGATATAAGGTATCTTTCTATTGCTAACATCTGTAATATCTTCGTTATTTAAATATATCTTGCCGCTTGTGGGCCTAATCTCTTTTAATATTAATTTAGTTAAAGTTGACTTACCTGCTCCAGATGGTCCTATTAAAAATACAAACTCACCCGGTTTTATATGTAAGTTTATATCGTTTAGAGCAAGGACTTCGCCATACTTTTTACTAACGTTTTCTAATCTAATCAAAAAATAACACCTCTTGTCATTTATATTCATTTTGTGGTAAAATATACATATATATTATAATACAAAACAGATAAAAAATAAAGGGGGAATTTCTTTGAATAAGAAAACACTAAGATCTCAGCTCTTAGAGATAAGAAACAATATCTCCGAAACAGATAGAATTAATAAATCAAAGATAATTATTGATAAATTGATGGCGACTCATGAATATAAAAACGCTACTAATATCATGGCTTTCGCAAGCTTTGGCACTGAAGTTAATACTCATGACTTTATAAAGACAGCGCTTAGAAGCGGCAAGAGAATTATCTTACCTATTTCAATAAAAGAAGATAGAAGCCTTTTTTTACAAGAAATTACAAATTTTGATGAATTAAAACCATCGACTTATGGTATACTAGAACCAGAGAAGAAAGAAAATTTCGATAGAAAAAAACTCGACTTAGTTATAGTTCCTGGTGTTGCCTTTGATCACAGAGGCTTTAGGATGGGCTATGGCGGCGGTTACTACGACAGATTCCTAGCTTCTCTTGATAAAAGAACTAAGATCGTTGCTATAAATTTTGAAGAGCTTTATGTATATAGAGTTGTTATTAGTAGATTCGATATGAAGGTTCCTGTTCTTATAACAGATAGAAAAATTAGAAATTTCCAAAGGAGAGTATTATGAAAAGATATATTGGTACAAATGTAATGGGTTTGAGATGCCCTATAATTACAGCAGAAGATAATATTGTAGACATCGCTGTTGATACTATATTAAAAGCTAGTGAAGCTGGTAACTTTAAAATCGATGACAGGGATGTTGTTGGTTTAACTGAGTCAATAGTTGCTAAGTCAATGAATAACTATGCTACAATTGATGATATAACTAATGATCTTAAAAATAAATTTAACTGTGACGAAGTTGCTCTAATACACCCTATTATGAGTAGAAACAGATTTGCAATTTGCTTAAAAGGTATTGCTAGAGCTTTTAAAAAAGTATATGTTTTATTAAGCTACCCTCATGATGAGGTTGGTAATCACCTTTGCGACCCAGATGAGCTTGATAACTTTGACATCAACCCTTACGGCGAGATAGTTGAAGAAAAAGAATTCAAAAAATGCTTTCCTGATACAAAGCACATATTTACTAATGTTGACTATATAGAATACTACAAGGAAATAATTGAAGAAACAGGCGCAGAAGCTGTTATGTTATTTGGCAATAATGAAAGAAACATACTAAAATACACTAAAAATATCTTAGTATGTAGCATACACACTCGCATTAGAACTAAAGAAAAACTTAAAAATGCTGGTGCTGAAAAGATTTTCTGTTTATCAGAAATTTTAAATGCACCTGTCAATGGATCTGGATATAATGAAAAATATGGTATACTTGGTTCAAACAAATCTACTGAAAACAAGATAAAACTATTCCCAAGGGATTGCGAAAAAATCGTTTACGCTATTCAAGATAAAATTCTAGAAAAAACTGGCAAAAAGATTGAAGTTCTTGTTTATGGTGATGGTGCTTTCAAAGATCCAGTTGGTAAGATATGGGAACTAGCTGACCCAGTTGTATCCCCTGCCTTTACTGATGGCTTAAAAGGTACGCCAAACGAAATAAAACTAAAATATATCGCTGACAATAGTTTTGCTGGACTTAAAGGCGAAAAGCTAGAAGAAGCTATAAAAGAAAAAATTCATAATAAAGGAAATAACTTAGTTGGTTCAATGGAATCACAAGGAACAACACCAAGACAATTAACAGACCTTATTGGCTCACTATGTGATTTAACAAGCGGTAGTGGTGATAAAGGCACGCCTATTGTATATATAAAGGGTTACTTTGATAATTTCTCAGAAGAATAATAAATTTTAAAGGCGATTAGAGATAATTCTAATCGCCTTAATAATGTTTTCCAATCGTATTGAGTGAAAACTAATTTGTAAGTTTCTCCTCTGCTTTTATTACTTTACCATCTTTTGTTTCAACAATATAAATTCTATTTGCTAAATCCTCGTTTGTTTTAAACAAGGAAGCAAAATCTTTAAAGCTTTCAAAAGTATATTTTCTATCGCCCTTTGTATCTTTGGAGTACTTTTCCTCAACATCAATAATCGTTACTTTTGTATTTTCATCAGCTTTAAGAGTCTCCTTATTGTCTAATTCCTTATAATAAAAACCACCTGGATATTCATCTTCAGGTATTTCTAACCTTTCTAGTTCTTTCTTATCTTCTTCTAAGAAGTAATTTAAAAGTATAACTTCTTGTGCTTCTATCTCTGTTTCATTTACTTTAAGGAATTTATAAGTTTTAACTACACTTTCCTTAGAGTCCCCATTATCATTATTTGATACATCCCTATTGCAAGCAAATAATGAAAGTGTAAAAATTAGTATTGTTGTTAATAATAATATTTTTTTCTTGTTCATAATAATCCTCCTTTTGTTAACAATCCAATCATAAATTTTATATAATATAATTAATTATCAGTCATGCACCCCCATATCACTATAGTTTTATATTATTTAAACAATTATAATTATAGCTAGCATTATAAAATTATAATTGTTTTAATATTAACAATATATAAAACTATTATTTATAAGCATTTATGTTTATATCCCCAGTTAATTTCCAATTATTAAGATTAAATATATAAATTCTATATTTACTACCTGAATTTGCTTTTATCTTTAGTATCTTATCTGAAGAAAATTTGTTATCATAGATTTTATGACTATCTTCTTCTATAACTATAAAATATTCAATTTTAGAAATAGGCTTTAAATCTAATAATTTTATTATAAATCCATCATTTTGCTTCCAGTCCATAAACCTGTATCGAATTTATAGGTTAATTTATCATATTCATTAATTGTCTTGATCTCACTCATATCTATAAATCTTAGTTGAGGTGCATATATATCTTTTAGTTTTAGTTTATTAAATTCTTCTTCACTTATGATTTGAATTCTTCCATCAGAATTGTCAACACTTTGAAACTCTACTTCTGTTCCAATAACTTCTATTCTATCTTTCTCTAATTTAACTACACTAGCAAAAACTGGTATGCTAAAAAGAAATGTTAAAGCGAAAATAAATGTGCCTAGTATTGTTTTTTTATAATTTTTCATTATTATCATCCTTTCTAAATTTGGATTTAATTTTAAAGATACCTCATCTCTTTTAACAGAATTGCTCATAAGCTGAAACATTGACTTACAGTACTCTTTTCTTGATTCTATAGTATCTCCCAATCTTGAAATTACCTCTTTGTCTGTATAGATTTCAATATCTTGCTCAAGATATTTCAAACTAATAATAAGTAGTGGATTACACCAGAATACACAAGCTACAAGATTTACTATATGATTAAATAAAATATGAAATCTTTTTATATGTGTTAGCTCATGCATCATTACATACTTTAATAATCCTTCATCTTCTAATATATATGACTGGAGAATTATTTTAGGCTTCAATAAGCCATACGTCACTGGAGTTTTTAAATTATTATTTATATAAATACTGACTGTCCTTCTTAATTTAAAAGACTTTATATAATCTATGCTCTTATTGTCATGTATTATTTTTGAGTCCTTCATAATTTTATCAAATTTTATATATTTATATAGCACATAGCACAAAATAATCAGTGTTACTATATAGCGGTTTCTCGGATATAAAACATAACTTACTTTTTTTGATACTAGCCTTAAAATTGAGTCTATATAACTTAAGATGTATAATATAAAATTAAATATGCAATTGGCGTTAAATTCTTCAATTTTAATTAAAATTTGATATGGGCATATCAAGTATGCAAATAAGAGCGCCCATAAAATAATACTTGCTGATTTAAAAGCATTTTTGTTTAAATATTTTCTCACAAGTAATATTAATATTATAAGCAGTAAACTTTTAAAACTTTTAAGCAAAGCATATTCATTATATATGTCTACTATCACCTTTACTGTCCTCTACTTCAAAATTATCTAATAAGTTTTTCATTTCTGTAAGTTCTTCTTCTGAAACTTTTTCTGTGCTCAAGAATGTTTTACACATATTTACAAGAGATCCTTTAAATAATTTTTGAAACGCTTCTTTTTGCTTGCTAAGTAAAGCTTCTTCGCGTGACATAATAACACTAATCGTATATTTTGGATAACGCCTATCTAAGACCCCCTTTTCAATGAGCCTACCTATAAATGTATAGGCAGAAGTTTTACTAATTCCATATTTCTCTTTTAAAATTTTGGACAATTCTAAAGCTTGTATTTCTCCGTTCTCATCTAAAACATCTCCTTGCCATAGAAGCTCCATAACTTGTAATTCACCATTTGATAAATCCATATTGTACCTCCTATTTCATTTTCATTTATTTTAATATTTTCACATTGAATATATCATATTTCATAAGAAAAGTCAAGTACTTTCTATTAATTATTAATTGTTTTTACGCATAAAAATACCCTCTCTACTCGTAATGAGTAAAGAGGGTTTTATAATTTTGATTATTTTTCTATAAGCTTAATAACTTCTTCTTTAACATGTTCTTTAGTAATTCCGTATTTTTCAAATAAGACTTTTCCTGGTGCTGATGAACCAAATCTATCGATACCAATTGCAGTACCTTCTAGGCCAACAAATCTGCCCCAAGGCATTGTTGAAAGTGCTTCTACTGATACTCTAGCTTTAACATTTGATGGAAGTATCTTTTCGATATATTCTTTGTCTTGATTTAAGAATATTTCTTGTGATGGCATACTAACAACTCTTATTGACTTACCTTTTGCTTCTAAATCTTTTGCAGCCTCTATTGACAAAGCTACTTCTGATCCTGTAGCTATGATTATAGCGTCAATTGCATCCTTTGCTTCTTTATGAACTATATAAGCGCCCTTCAATGCTTCTTCTGATGAATTATCAAGAAGTTTTAGTCCTTGTCTTGAAAGTATCAAGCATGTTGGTGTTTTTTTGCTCATTAAAGCTGCTTGCCAAGCGTAGCAAACTTCTCTTGAGTCAGCAGGTCTAATTACATTGATGTTTGGTATGCTTCTAAGCATTGCTAAGTGCTCTATAGGTTGATGAGTTGGTCCGTCTTCGCCAACACCTATGCTGTCATGAGTTAATATATATATTGCAGGTAAATTCATTAGTGATGCAAGTCTTATTGATGGCTTCATATAATCTGAGAAAACTAAGAATGTTGCTGCATAAGATCTTAATCCGCCATGAAGTAAAATTCCGTTAACAATGGCTCCCATTGCGTGCTCTCTGATACCGAAGTGTATGTTTCTTCCTTCTGGACATTCGCTTGAGAAGAATTTTTCATCATTCATAACTGATTTATTTGATGGACCTAGGTCAGCTGATCCGCCCATAAGATTTTCTAAGACGTTACTTACCTTGTTAAGAACCTTGCCTGATGAGCTTCTTGATGCATCATCTTTTAGTTCTATATCAGTGCAAGCCTTTAATACTTCTTCACTTACTTCTTTATCGTAGAAGCTCATAAGCTTGTCATAATCTGCTTTGTATTTAGCTTTGTATGCTTCTAATTTTTTGTACCAATCTTCTTCATATTTTTCTAGCTCTACGCTCTTTTCTTTCATATAGTCAAGAACGTCTTTGCTCACATTGAAGCCTTCTTCTTCATATGAAAGATTTTTTCTAAGTGCAGCTAGTGATTCAGCTCCTAAAGGTGCTCCGTGAGCGTCAGCGCTTCCTTCTTTGCCAGTAGCGCCATAACCAATCTTAGTCTTAATTTCAATTAATGTTGGTTTATCAGTGCTTTTTTTTGCTTCAGCTATAGCCTTGGATATAGCCTCGATATCATTACCATCTTCAACGTATAGAGTGTTCCAGCCAAGTGCTTCATATCTTGCTCTAACATTTTCAGTGAAAGCAAATTTTGTATCGCCTTCAATAGTAATGTTGTTTGAGTCATATAAAACAACTAATTTATTTAGCTTAAGTGTTCCAGCTAAAGATGATGCTTCATTTGAAATACCTTCTTGTAAGCAGCCATCGCCGCAAAGTATATAAGTCATGTGGTCAATAAGTTTATTGTCATCTTTATTGAATAAAGCTGCTAAATGTTTTTCAGCTATAGCCATACCGACACCCATAGCAATACCTTGTCCTAGTGGTCCAGTACTTGCTTCAACGCCCTTTGTATGCATATACTCAGGGTGACCTGGTGTAAGTGAGTCAAATTGTCTGAAATTTTCTAAATCTTCAATCTTTAGTCCATATCCATATAAATTAAGTAATGAGTATAGAAGCATTGATCCATGTCCTGCAGATAAGATGAATCTGTCTCTGTTTATCCAATCAGGATTCTTTGGATTGTGCTTTAAGTGCTCATTAAATAATGTAAATGCCATTGGCGCTGCTCCTAGTGGCAAACCAGGATGGCCTGAATTAGCTTTTTCAATAGCTTCCGCCGATAATACCCTAATAGTATTTATTGCCTTTTGTTTAATGTCCATATTAACCTCCTATTTCAATTTATATACTCTACTGCATTTTTTGTAAAAATTATCTTCATTAAAAATCTTGGTATGTCCAGTTGTCTTTTAAATCGTTTTGGTTCCTTTATGAGTCTATACAGCCATTCCATACCTATCTTTCTTATAAAAGCTGGCGCTATCTTGACATTGCCAGCTAATACGTCTATTACCCCGCCATTAGCAATTGCAAGCCTTGATTTAATTTTATCTTTATTATAATAGATAAATTTTTCTTGATAGCCCGCTCCCATGCCTACAAAGATGGCGTCCGCCTTTGAATCATTTATCTTTTTTATCAAAGCTTCTTCTTCATCGCAAGATGCATTGCCATTGTGACTGCCTTTGAAATATCCGTTATTATAGCCTGCTACGACTATGTTTGGATAATCATGATTAATCTTCTCTATAGCTTTCTCAGCTATGCCAGGCTTAGCGCCTAACAAAAACAGCGAGAGGCATTTTTCATTCATTAACTCCAATATCTTGATAGACGTGTCATAGCCTGTAACTCTTGATTTGAGCGGCTTTTTCTTTAATTTTGATGCTATCATTAGACCAATTCCATCACATAAATTTAGTGATGCTGAGTTAATTATTTCTTTAAATTCATCATCTCTTCCAGCTCTCATAACTATCTCTGGATTTGGTGTGTAAATATAATTAAGTTTATCATTATCAAAAAATTCATTAATCTTCGCAATGGTTTCTGACATATCAATATTATTTATTCTTACACCTAAAATTTTAATGTCCATAAGCATCATCCTTTAAAAGTTCTAGTGCAAGCTTGCTTGCTTCTATTGCCTTTTTCTTATTTTCTTCATTAATAGAACTTAATATATTTATAAAATCTTTTCTATTATTACTAATGTATTCATAAGCTTTAGTTAAATCATCATAATTAATACCATCTACGTCAATATTTATGCTCTCATCAAAATCTTTTAGAAGCGTCTCAGTCTTTGGATCATAAGAAAGGCCTATAAATGGCAAGTTTTGATGAATTGCATATATCATAGCGTGTAGTCTCATAGCAACGATAAAATCAGCGTTTTTCATAAGATTCATAAGTATTTCAACTGGATATTTTTCATCGATTATCTTGCTTGATTTTAAATTTGCTGCAATTTTTTCTGAGATAGTCGTATCTCTTGGCATCTGCATTGGCATGAAAACAATATTTTTTCCTTGATCAATAAGATAATTTAAAAATTTAACTAGCTCATCTATAAGTTTTTCGTCATTCATCCATGACCTAACAGAGACTAAAACTGTATCTTTATTTATATCAAATTTCTCACGAATGCTTTCATCACTTGCCTCTTTTAGATTAAAGACTGGATCTGATAAAACTTTTACATTTTGATTGTTGACACCAATTGATTTAATGAAATTATATGAATCAATATCTCTGAGCGTGATATAATCAACTTTGTTAAGTACTCTTCTTGTGAAATTTCTGTTGAATTTTTTATTTATCGGTCCAACACCATTCGAATAAACAAAAACTTTTTTCTTATAGTGCTTAGCAAGCTTCATTATTAATAAATAGTACCAAATTGATCTGGAACTTGTCTTGTCTTGTAAGAGGCTTCCGCCGCCGCTTATAAGCATGTCAGACGCTTTAATGCTCTTAATTACATCAAAGAGCTTAAATCTATCAACAGCTGGAACACCATATTCCTTCTCAGTTAGACTTGGATCCTTTGACAGTACTTTTATATTTAGACTTGGATCCAAGGCTTTAAAAGACTCAAGTATTGACTTTAATATAGCGTCATCGCCTGAGTTTGAAAAACCAAAGTAGCCTGACATAATGACATGCTTTGCTAAAATCTTCTTATAAATTTCTACGTGCTTCTCAGCCATCTTTATATGAGTGAAATTATCAATGATTCTAGTATATAAATTTTCACCAAGTTTTTTACGCTCATCAGCTTTATTTTTTAGCTCAAGTATATCTGCAGCAAGCGCCTTATAATCTTGCTTTTCAAATAGCTTTCCTGTTTCGCCATCTAAAATTATCTTAGGTATGCCGCCAACTCTTGACGCTATAGTAGCTTTTTTAAGTGAGCCACTCTCCATTATGACATAAGGAAATGATTCACTTAAGCTGCATAAAACGTTTATATCAATCGCATTCAGAAAATCATATGGATGAGTCTCGTTGCCTAAGAAATAAACATTTTGCTCTAAGCCTAAATCTTTTCTTAAGCTTAATAAATGCTCTTTATCTTGACCATCGCCTGCAAGTAAAAATATGACAGATTTATCTATATCAATCACTTCTTTTGCCGCTCTTAGAAATGTTTCATGGTCTTTAACTTTGTCAAGTCTAGCTAGTATACCAACTATAAACTTATTCTTGTAATCAATATTTTTCTCTATTAAATAGCTTTCTTTATCTTTTATTATTTTATCTTCTAAAAATATACCATTGTATATAGTAAATATCTTATCCTTATCAAATCCTCTACTTACTAGCATGTCCTTAAAACTATCGGAAACTGCTATGTAATTGTCAAATCTTTTTAAGGCAAATTTATTAAGATCGGTAAAAACTATATTTTTATAAAAATTATCTTTAAAATCTAATAAATAATCGCTGTGAACAGTAGTTATGAACTTAGCATCTACTTTTTTCTTTAAAAAGTAGCTTATAAGATTAGCTCTGGCTCCATGTGAGTGAACTATCTCAAAATTTTCACTCTCGATGAGGTCCTTAAGTTTATTTACAACAGAAAAATCAAATCTGCTTCTTTGCTCGATTACTTCGACATCTATGCCATGCTTTTTTAAATCGTCAGCAAAAGGTCCTTTGATAAAGCAAACTAATTTTACATCAACTTTATCTTTTAAACCGCAAAGTAAATTTATGATGTGAGTCTTGGCTCCGCCAGTATCTCCGCCACTAATTAGATGAAGTACTTTCATAATCAATTCCTTTGTTTCTTAATCCCATGATTAGTGCTGCATACATAACAAAATATATAATCATAGCTGGGAACTCAAAAATATTTTCTACTGAATTTTGTATTAAAACACCTAATGCACCGCAAAATAGTCCGCATGCTAATATTTTGTTATCTAAATTCTTTTGAGTAAATACAACTTTTAATGTAGATATTAAAAATCCAAGTATCATAAAGCCAATTGCGCATACGCCGTAGTAACCTGTTTCAACCAAGGTCTTCAAATAATAATTATCTAAGTAGAATGGTGATAAATCATTGTTTATAGCAACTGCTCCGCCATATCTACCAAGGCCAACGCCCCAAAATTTATGCTTTGACCAAACTTTTAAACCTATAGTCCATCTATAGATTCTGCCTCCACTAGCTGATTTAAACATATATTCGGGTGTAAGCATATATAAAAGTCTTGTTGATAATGAATTTCCTGAGACTATAAATAAAGATCCAAGTATCACAAATGGAGTTAATACTCTAACGTTTGTAAATAAAATGAATACAAGCATAGCTAGTGCAAAAGCTATCCATGCTCCTCTTGAGTATGTTAATAACAAACCTAAAAGCATTACCATAGTCTCGATAAAATATACTGCTTTAAGCTTTTTATTCTTTTCAATTAAAAATAATGATATTACCAATGGTAAAATTAATACAAATATAACACCAAGTATATTAGGCGAACCAACTATAGAAAAGGCTCTTACCTTTATCGATTCGCTTGAGTCTATCCAATTGCCTGGCATTTTCACTTTAAATATAAATTGATATATGGCATGAAGACCAAGTAAAAATCCGCCATGTGATATAAATTTTGACACAGTCTTGACAATATCTTCGCTTGTGAAGAATTGCGCAAAAATGTAGTACCACAAAACATGTTGAAACATTGCTCTAAAGCCTTCTATAGCTATCTTAGTGTTTGGTTGAACTACAAGTACATGTATTATTCCTAGAATAAAATATATAGCTAGAACAAAACCAAATGGAGTGAAATTATACTTAATGCTGCCATTTGAGTTCATCCTTCTCATTGCTAGATAAAAAATCATAAATAAGAAATAGAATTCATCCCAATAGTTTGCAAATGAGCTAAGTCCAGGAATTTTTCTGATAATGTAGTCAGTGAATATATAAAAAACTATTACTAAGACAAAAATAAAGCCAAAGTATTTTACACCTGTTAGCTTAATAAAGCCCTTGTAAATGATTGACTCATGAAATGAATTATTAAATTTATCTACTAAAACATGAATAAAGCTATCTCTATAAACCTTGTTAAGTTTTTTATAAAATACAGACATCCTTGCATCAATCTTATTTAACAACTTATATAAAAAGCTTCCCTTTAGACTGTCACTATAAGTCCTTTGTTTGTATTGAGGCTTAGTATAGTCAAATAGAAAGCTTGATCTAAGTAGAGAAAGTATATAGACATATAATCTATATAAAAAACTCTCTTTGAATAGTTTTTCCATCTTAATCAACTTTCTTTCTATCAGCTATAAGAGCGCTAAGTCTGTAGTTGTCAGACTCTAAGAATATTGTTGAGCCAAGTCTTAGCTCTTGCTTGCCAAATTTAAGTGAATTGCTTACATTAGAAAAATTACCTTCTATAGTAACTACAGTTTTTTCCTTAAGTGGATCAATCACTTTTTTAATCTCACCATTGTTATCAACTGTGTTTACGTAGTAGTCTTCTCTCTTGACATCTTTAACAAAGATGTCAAAGTGATTTTTCATCTCTCCTAGTTGATCGCCAATTCTTATGCAATCAGTATTGCCTTTATTTTCATATAAATAAAGTGTTGCCTCATACTTTTCAGTAGTTTTACCTAAAGTTATATCAGCTACATCTTTTCTCATTAGTTTAAGTGAAGCAAAGAAAACTAAGCCTATTACAATCAATACTGCTAGTATATCTAATAAACTTATTTTGCCAAATAATCTTAATTTATTATCTATTATTTTCATCTACTTCCTCCACATTTGTTATATAGCCAAGATATGCATGGTCTTTTGTTTTAACGTACATATCAACGCCTGCTTTTATCTCTTGTCCGCCTAAAGACATGTATGGTCCTGTATAGTTAACATTTGCCTTAATCTTAACTATAGGGTTAACAAATTCTGCGTCATCAACAACGATTATATCGCCATTAGTCTTTACCAATTCGTTCTTTTTAGCTTGAATATCAACGCTAATAATTTCTCCGTCTTGAAATGTTTCTTGAGCGAATAATTTGTCTCCTGGCTTTAAATCTTTGATTGAATCTCTGGTAATATTATCTTTAGCTTCTGCTGTGATTATAACTGTTCTTTTTGCTTCTTTACCTATGCTAGACTTAATGTTTTTTCTGTTTATAAGTAAAAATGCAAGTAATAACAAGATTAATATAATAAATATATCAAATATATTTATCTTGAATTTCTTCTTCATTTATTCCTCCAAAATTTTGTTTATAATGTTATTAAGCTCTTCTGCTTGTGCCTCTCTTGAATATTTTTTGATAAGCTCTTTATAGCCATAATAATTATTCTCACTCTTATAGTTTTCATATAGCTTCATTATAGCGTTTTTAATCTCTCTAGTCTCACCCGGCTCAGCGACTATACCCGTCTTTGTCTCTTCTATAAGCTCTCCTGCTGCTCCGTGCTTTGGAACTATGGCTAAAATATTTTTATAAGCTCTTAGATATTCAAAAACTTTTCCTGTATAAAAATTCTCAGAACCTTTGCCCTTACCTATTAAAAGCAAAAGTACGTCTGCCTCAAGAAGTTTTCTTATTGATTCTTCATGAGCTAGATAAGATAAATAATTAATTTCTTTTTCTAAATTATAAGTCTTTTTATACTCTTCTATCTGAGAGTCTTTTACATTGCCAGCTATATTTATCCTAATATCGCTCTTATCAATTTTTCCTTCATCAATAAGCTCTTTCAATGCTGATAAAAATTCATGCAAATTCCTTCTTCCATATAAAGCACCTGTGTGAATAAAGGTAAATTTATCGCTCTTTTCTTTTGGATATATGCCTAAAAAGTCTTCTTCATCGTAACCATTGGGTATATATGTGGACTTGCCCTTAAGCTCAGGCAAATCAGCTACAAAGTTATCAAGCATAAATCTAGTATTTGTAATAAAATAATCGCATTTAGAATTTATTTCAAGCTCAGTCTTTTTTGATAATTTCATCTTTATTCTTGATGAAAAGCTATCTAGATGAAATGGATTATTCGTCCACTCATCTCTATAGTCGACTATCCACTTCATCTTAGGAAATTTCTCTTTTAGATATAATCCAAATAAATGTGCTGAATAAGGGTAGCTAGTGGTGTATATAACATCTGGATTAAATTCTAGAGCTATCTTTTCAATCTCTTTTTTATTAAATTTATACCAAAAAACTTCAGCATCTGGAAGCGCAAAAAACTTAGCATAGACTTTTTTAATAAGACCGCTATTGTTAATGTCATGTGCCTTAAGTCTGATGACTCTCACATTTTCAGGAACATCATTTAATAAGCTGTCATCTTTTAAGTCTTTGCTAGCGTCTTTTGATACGACTAAGACTTCATTGCCAAGCCTTGATAGATACTTTACAAATTTTAAACTTCTTTGCACACCACTTCCACCTATTGGCGGGAATTGATTTGCAATAAATAATATCTTACTCAAGTTCTCCACTACCCAATAAATAATAATTAAATCCTAGTTCTTCAACTTTTTCTCTATCAATAAAGTTTCTTGTGTCAAAAATATTCTTTTTATTCATAACTTTCTTTATTTCTTTATAGTCAAGAAGTTGGAATTGACTATGATTTACTCCTAAAACCAATAAATCTGCACCTGTAATTACTTCTCTAATATCACCATAAAGTTCATTAAATTCAAGTATTTGATCGTTTTTGAATGGATCATAAACAGCTACATTATAATCATCATTTAGTAAAGCAATAAGATGAGTTATTGGACTTTCTCTAAAGTCATCAATATTTGGCTTAAATGATGAGCCAAGTATAGCTATCTTAGAGCCTTTTTCAACTATCTTCTTTATCTTATCGGCTGTAAATTTAGGCATAGAGTCATTTATATCTCTTGCTTGATGAATTAGTTTCGAATTTTCTTTATCCGCTGTTACCAAGAACCATGGATCTACTGAAATACAATGTCCACCAACTCCTGGTCCAGGTGTATGAACATTTACTCTTGGATGTTTATTAGCTAATTCAATTAGTTCCCATACATTTACACCTAGTGTATCACATATCTTAAGCATTTCATTTGCAAGAGCAATATTTACATCTCTAAATGTGTTTTCAAGTAATTTACATACTTCAGCTGTAGTTGCATCTGTTGTAAATACTTCTGCGTCAACAAATGTCTTATATACATCTCTAACGATTTCAGCAGATTTTTTGTCAACGCCACCCACTACTCTATGGTTATTTTTAAGCTCATATAAAATATTTCCTGGAATAACTCTTTCAGGGCTGTGAGCTAAATATATGTCTTCAGACACTTTTAAGCCAGACTTTTCAAGTATAGGCTTAACAACATCTTCTGTAGTACGTGGTGGAGATGTTGATTCTAAGACAACTGTATCGCCTTTCTTAAGAACTTTTAAAACATCGTGACATGCATCCTTAATATATTTTAAATCGCAGCTCTTGTCTTCATTAAAAGGTGTTCCAACACAGATGATATACATATCAGCTTCATGAATTCTATCTGAAACCTCTATCTTACCCTCTTCTAGAGCTTTGTCTAAAATTTCTTTAAGACCTGGTTCATCAATCTCTAAAGTTCCATTCTTAATCTTTTCGATTTTTTCTTTTATTGAATCATATCCAAATACTTTGAAATGATCACTTAATATTGTGGCTGTTGGTAAGCCAATATATCCTAATCCTAATACGGAAATGGTTTTAATACTCATTTTATCCTCCTATAATTTATATGTAAAATAAAATTATTTATTTAACGCTAAACTTATCTTTAAACCGGCATCAACCTTAGCCATCAGCTTGTCGGTTACGGTTCCAATTTTTTCTCTCAATCTTTTCTTATCAATAGTTCTGATCTGCTCAAGTAAAATAACACTATCTTTAGGCAAGCCAAATTCCGGTCCATCTATTTCTATATGGGTCGGTAATTTAGATTTGTTAAGTTGACTTGTAATTGCAGCTACTATGATGGTTGGTGAATACTTGTTACCTACATCGTTTTGAATAACAATGACTGGCCTCACACCACCTTGTTCAGAGCCTATGACAGGTGATAAATCTGCATATATAATATCACCTCTTTTTATCATATTCTCACATCCTTTCTGATAAGTAAGACAATTATATTATAATTTAAAATCGCTTATAAGTCAATAACTTTACCAGTTTAAGCTATATATCTTTATAATTATGTGAGCTTATTTCTTTATCATTATAATAATATTTTCTAGAAATTCTATCTTTCATATCTGTTAGCACTTCATAATTAATAGTGCCCTCAATTTTAGCAATATCATCATAAGTCATAGCCTTGTTAGTACCGTCACCTATGATGGTTACTATATCAGCAATTTTAGCATCTGTTCCTGTAGCATCAACCATAAATTGATCCATACAAATGTTTCCAATGCTGTTTAAAAGTTTATCTTTGTATAAAACCTTTAGCTTGTTTTGTAAAAGTCTTCTTACTCCATCTGCGTAACCTACTGGAATAGTAGCAACTTTAGTCTTTTTATCAGCAATGAAAGAAAAAGTGTAGCTAACACCTTCTCCTGCTTTTATCTCTTTAACGTTTGATATGCATGCTTTTAATTGCATTAATTTTTTTAAAGGTAAATTTTCTTTTATAACTTCATCCGATGGGTAGTAACCATAAAGAATTATGCCTGCTCTAACATAATCAAGGTTTAATTCTTTTAAATCCATGATGGATGCTGAGTTAGAAACGTGTTTTATCCTTATTTTAAGTCCAGAATCTTCGAGCATGGATACAGTTTTTTTATAGTTATCATATTGCTTTTCTGTTAAAGTCTTGTCTTTTATGTCAGCATTAGCAAAATGTGTAAATATACCTTCTATATCGATATTTTCAAGTTTTGAAATCTTTAAAATATCTTCTACAGACTTTGCTCTGTGGACTTCATCTGCTTGAAAGCCAATCCTTGACATACCAGTATCTAAAGCGATATGTATCTTAGCCACTTTGTTTTGTCTTATAGCTTCATCACTAAGTTTTTTTGCCTTTTCATAGCTAAATATGGCGCTCGTTAAATTATATTTAACTACTTCTTCTAAATAATTATCCTCTAAGTAGTTAAGCATAAGTATATCCTCTTCAATGCCTGCTTTTCTAAGTTCCATAGCCTCGCTTGCAACGGATACAACAAATCTGTCAATACCTAAGCCTTCCATAAATTTTGCAAGAGCTACAGCTCCATGACCATAAGCATCAGCCTTAATAACTGGCATAATCTTCGTTTCAGGTTTGATAGCTTTTTTAATAGAATTGATATTGTACTCAAGATTGTTTAAATTAATTTCAAGCCAAGCGGCTCTATTGCCATTCATTTATTTTACCTCCATCAACTTAATAGCCTTGGGTATAAACTCGATTATATCACTTGCTATTAAAGAATATTCTGTGTATTTTTCTTTTGCAAGATCCCCTGCTAAGCCATGTAGATATACTCCGAACTTTGCTGCGTCAAAGACTTTAAAGCCTTGAGCAATAAGCGATGCTATAATTCCAGATAGTACATCACCAGAACCTGCTGTCGCCATTCCAGGATTTCCTGTATTATTTATGTATTCAATATCTTTATCCATGACAATAGTATTGTGACCTTTTAAAACTACCACCACTTCGTATTTATCACTAGCGATTCGCGCATATTTTTTAGGATCTTTTATAATTTTTTCTATGTCAACGTCTAATAGTCTTGCTAGCTCAGCAAAATGCGGTGTGATAACAGCTCTATAAGCTAATTTATCTGCATACTTCTTTAAATAATGAAGACCATCTGCATCGATCACAAGTTTTTTATTTGAAGCAATTATATCTTTATAAATTTTATCTCTATCATCAAAGAATGACCACGCTGGTCCAAAAAGCACAGCGTCCATATCAGCTAAATCATAATTATCATTAGTTCTAATTATTGTTTCAGAAAGCTTCACGCTAAGTATATCTTGTATATCCTTATCAATGTATAAATAAGATAGACCGCAGCCAGTCCTCATCGCAGCGAGCGACGCAAAATAAGGCGCTCCAGTCATAGACAAAGAACCAGCAAATATGGCAAGCTTCCCGTAATCGCCTTTATGTGTAAAATCATTCCTCTTTTTAAATATTTTAAATTCATCATCAATATTTATTTTATAAGTATTTTCGTCAGTACCTGCAACGCTTATGGCATAGCCACCGTCGTGTGATATTGAGACAAAAAAATTTATACCATTCACATAAGCAAATGGTACATCGTTTTTTCTCTCTATAGAGATATCTTTATATTGTAAGCCAGCTAAATTACCGTTCAAAGCCTTAATAATAGCTTCTTTAGCCGCAAAAATTCCAGCACAAGTTTCATCAGCCTTAGCTGATGATTCTATATAGCTTATCTCTGCATCACTAAAGAAGCGATTCAAAAACTTTTCATTTTTCATTAATTTTCTAATTTTAGATATTTCAAGTATATCTACGCCTATACTCATTAAATTATTCCTCTAATCTCTTCAAAACTTTCTATCTTATTATCGTTCATGTATTTTTCTAAATCTTCTACCATATTTGCCATAATCATAGGCTCAGTAAAGTTCATAGTTCCTACTTGAACTGCACTTGCGCCAGCCATGATGAATTCGATGACATCTGTGTAATTTCTGATGCCTCCCATGCCAATAACTGGTATATTAACGGCTTTTGCCACTTCATATGTCATTCTTAAAGCTATAGGCTTGATTGCTGGACCCGATAAACCTGCAGTTTTGTTATTAAAAACAGTTTTGCGTCTGTCTATATCTATAGCCATAGCGTTAAATGTGTTAACAAGGCTTAGTGCATCTGCGCCGACTTCTTCGCAAGCTTTAGCCATCTCGACTATATCGTTAGCATTTGGTGAAAGTTTTACTATAAGTGGTTTATCTGTTATGTCTCTAACTTTTTTAACCACATCTTTTGCAACGCATGTTTTTATACCAAAAGCCATTCCACCGCTTTTAACATTTGGGCATGAAATATTAAGCTCTATCATTTGAGCCTCTGTTTCAGATATTAAACTAACTGCTTCTAGATAATCTTCTATGTTATTGCCGCCAATGTTTACAAGTGTGATAAGATCTTTTGATAGTAAAAAATCTAGTTCCTTATCTATAAAAGCTTGTATGCCTGGATTTTCTAAGCCGATGCTATTCATAAGGCCACTTGGTGTTTCAAAAAGTCTAACGCCTTCATTTCCGTCTTTTGGGTTAAGTGTAAGTCCTTTAGTTGAGACGCCACCTAGTTTTGAGATATCGTAGTATTCTTCATACTCTTTACCAAAACCAAAGGTACCGCTCGCAGCTATAAGTGGGTTTTTAAATTCAATATCAGCTATTTTAACTCTTAAATCAGTCAATTAAAAACACACCTCCTCCAAATATTGGACCGTCCTTACAAACGCGTCTCATACCAACCTTAGTCTTTATACTGCATCCTCTACATGTACCAACACCACACGCCATTCTTGATTCCATGCTAACTAAGACTTTATTTCTATTGTGAGCCTTTAATAATAAAGCCTTCATCATTGGGAATGGTCCGCATGTATAAATCTTATCATATTTTTCACTCTCAATTATGTCTATGATGTAGCCTTTATAGCCAACTTTTCCGCTTTCAGTAGATATGTATGTGTTTTCAACATATTCTTCGAAATCTTCAATAAGATATGGATTATCTCTAAAACCAGCATAATAATCTATATTTTTAGTAATATTTTGTATAGATCTAGCAAGGTACTTTAGAGGCGCTATGCCAACAGAGCCACCAACTAAAGCTATTTTTTCATCTTTATTAGGTAGAGGAAACTTATTTCCAAGTGGTCCAAGAAGATATAATTTATCGCCTTTTTTAAGCTTCATCATAATATCTGTTCCTCTGCCAACATTTGCTATAAGTAGATAGATATTGCCATCCTCATCTATATCATAGATGCTTATAGGTCTAGCTAGAAGAGGGTCTGTTCCTTGCCAAGATTTAATCATATAAAATTGTCCAGGTGCACCTTCAAACGGTCCACTAACTTTTAAAACGTAGATATTATCAATAATGTGATTATTTTCTAATATCGTACCCTCTTTGTATGCATTTCTAGCCACAAATATCCTCCTTCATCTTTAAAACAGCTTCTCTAATATATTTTGTATAATTTTTATCATCATAATCAGCTTCATCTTTGTGCTTAATATGACTTGTTATTATTCCTCTAGATGAGTTTACAACTCCGCCGTTAAGCTCATTTAGTAATTTTCTAACAGTTGAAGCCTTTCCGCCTTGAGCGCCATAACCTGGAATTAAGAAAAATGTTCTTGGGAATCTCTTTCTTATATCATCTTGCTCGCCGCTGTCCATGATATTATCACCAACAACGAAACCTAGAGATGAGTATCCGTAGTCACCAATGTATTTTTCAGCAATCTTATCAAGATTGTCTCCTATTATATTATACAATGTTTCGCCTTTACTTTCAAGGTATTCTATATCTAAAGCGCCAGGATTTGAAGTTCTTAGTAAAACAAATATTCCTTTTTCTCCACTTTCCAAATAACTTAGATATGGTTTTATACTGTCATATCCCATAAATGGTGAAAGAGTGATAAAATCTGCTTCAAAATCTCCTTCAAAGTGTGCTTTTGCATACATTTCAGCAGTCTTAGCAATGTCAGATCTTTTGATGTCACCTATGCTTAATTTATTTTTTCCTCTTAGATACTCAAGAGTTTTTTTGTATGCCATAAGTCCTTCAACACCTAGTGCTTCATAGTATGCAATTTGAAGTTTATAAACAGCGACTAAATCCTCTGTTGAGTCGATTATATCTTTATTAAACTTAAATACTCTATCTGCAATACTTTCTATACTATTTAAATGTTCTGGAATATAGGACAAATCTGTGTCTAAACCGACACAGATTGGGCCCAATTTTTGAACTTCTTCAAATAATCTATCTATAATCATATTATTCGCCATAAACATGATCACAGTATGCACATTTGTATTTGCCTTTTTCTTTATCAACTAAGACAAACTTATGTGGTATATTTCTTTCAACAGATGTTATACAACGAGGATTCTTGCATTTTATAACGCCTTCAACAAGTTCTGGAAGAGTTAGATTAATCTTTCTTTCAATCTTTTCATCTTTGATAACATTTACTGTGATGTTTGGATCTATAAAGCCTAGTGCAGATAAATCTAGGTCTATTTCATTTTCTATCTTAATCATATCTTTTCTGCCCATCTTTTCGCTGTGAGCGTTCATGATTAAAGCTACAGTATAATCAGCTTCTCTAAGATTAAGATATTCAAATATTTGTATGCCATGTCCAGCTTGTATGTGGTCTATAACTATTCCCTTTGAAATACTATTAATACTTAACATTATTTAACCCCCAATAACTTTGCTATAAGTGCCATTCTTATATACATACCGTTCTTTACTTGTCTAAAATACCAAGCTCTTGGATCGTCGTCAACTTCAACTGCTATCTCATTAACTCTTGGTAGTGGATGAAGAATTGCTAAATCTTTCTTAGCATTTTTAAGTTTTTCAAGATCAAGTACGTAGCTGTCTTTTAATCTTACATAGTCAGCTTCATTGAAGAATCTTTCCTTTTGCACACGAGTCATGTATAGTACGTCTAGGTCATCAATTACATCTTCAAGTCTTTCTACTTCTGTATATGGTATAGATTTTTTATCAAGAACTTGTTCTTTGATGTAGTTTGGAACTTTTAATTCATCTGGTGATATAAGTACAAACTTGTTATTACTATATCTAGACATTGCCTTGATTAGTGAGTGAACTGTTCTACCAAACTTTAAGTCACCGCATAAACCTATAGTCATACCATCAAATTTGCCTTTAGCGCTTAGTATTGTAAATAGGTCTGTAAGTGTTTGAGTTGGATGTTGATGTCCGCCATCGCCTGCATTAATTAGTGGTACTGTAGATGCGCTGTGTCCATATTGAGGAGCACCTTCCTTTGGATGTCTCATAGCAATGATGTCTGAGTAGCAGCTAACAGTTCTTAATGTATCTGCTAGTGTTTCGCCCTTTGCTACAGAACTAGAGCCCGGCTCCGAAAAACCAATAACACCTCCGCCTAATCTTAACATAGCGGCTTCAAATGAAAATCTGGTTCTCGTGCTGGGCTCATAGAATAGAGTAGCTAGGATTTTACCGTCACAAACGTGAATAAAATCCTTTTCATTTTTTACAATTTCTTTACCTAGATCAAATAGCTCATCTAGCTCCTCTAGGCTTAGATCTTCCGGATCAATATAATTTCTTCCCTTAAGCATAATATCCTCCCTATATTTTTTTATCTTTATAATCATACTACTAATAAAATTAAAAGTCAAGAACTTTTTTTACTTTTTTTCAAATTTTATAAACTTGTATGCTTCGTCAATCTTTTTAATGATATCAAGTCTAATTTTCTCTAGTTCTTCATCATCTTCTTGCTTGGAAAGTATTGACATAAGATAATTATACCTCATATCAATAAGTTCACTATTAGTATTATCATCAGAATAAAGAGCACTTAAATTATTATAATATTTAAAGCTCTCGAAATTTTCAAGCGTATAATTTTCAATTAATAATTTATCATTGTATTTGAAATTCTTAAAAAACTTTTCTTTCTTAGCTAATTTAGCATTGCTGATATATGCAAGAATAATTATATACATTATAAATATAATCGTCATAATTATAGTATATTTAATAAAATAATGATTAGTATAAACATCAAGACTTCTTTTAACTAGTAAGCGAATTATGATAAAGTGCAAAAAAGCTCTTCTAGTTGCGTTGCTAGCTATAATTCTAAAGACATAAAATGTTTGTGTGTCCTTAACTCTTGGTCTTATGATTAAGTAATAAAAAATTAATGATACGCTTAAAGCTATATCAAGCCTATGTACCTTAGATACAGGTAGCAAAATAAAATTAAGTATCATTAAAGAAAAACTTGATAATTCTATAATAGATCTTAGGTCCATAATATATTCATTAAAGTATTGTTTATTTTTTTCCATAGTATCACCAAGTATATTATACCATTAAATCATAAGTTTTTCATACCTTTTATAATATATTTATGCTAAAACATATATATTTTTTGCAATATTTTCAATAAACTAAATTAATCACATAATTATCATAAAATTTTTGCATAAAAAAATGAGGCTTGCGCCTCATTTTATTAGCAATTTGCATCACTTGTTATATATCCAGCTTTTGTTAAAACTTCTTTAGCTTTATCAAGGTTCTTCGCACTTACCATGATAACTGGTCCTGTACAACCCATACCGCTTTCAGCATAGATGCCTTCTTTCCAAAGTGCTTGTACTGAATCTTCTAGTTCTAGTATATCGATACCAGCAATAGCTTCTTCAACAACTTCCTTTGGTGGGGCTGCAACAGCTTCCTTTGGTCCGTCATCTTTCTTTTCATTTGCTTTATTTAATGATGCTAAAACATCTTTTAAGCCAGCTGCATTAGCTGCTTCAAAAGTCTTCTTAGCTACCTTGTGTAAATTACCTTTAACAAGGCCTGCAGCATATGTTAAAGCGTTAGCTACAACAGGAACTCCTGATGCTCTAGAAACTATAAGGATAGTTCTATCAAATCCTTCGCCAATACCAGGTCCATATCCAAAACCATTAGCTTCATATGATCCACCTGTTGTGAATGATGAGAACATCTTCATAAGGATGTTACCTGTTAGTGAGTCATTAACTACAACGTCGCATGAAGCTTGTAATAAGTCGTTTCCTCTCATTACATCTCCGCCATCAGCTCTGTGTGACTCAGCAAATTTTATATTAAATCCGTTATCGTTTAATTGTTTAAAAGCTCTTTCAACTTGTCTAGCTCCGTCAACATTTAGTATACCAAGACTTGGATCTTGATTACCTAATGCTTTAGCTACTATTAAGCCATAGATACCATTAAGAACCATTGCTTCTACTCTGTGTGCAGAAGATGTTCCTGTAGTTGTTGCTATAAGCATTTCTTTACCAAATCCAGGAGTTACTGCTCTACCAACAGTTGATACTCCGATTGGGAAATTGTAATGCATAGTAACGCATGCATCTATCTCTCCAGCATCTAGTAGTTCTTCCATCTTCTTATATCCTTGATCTTCATCAGAAACTTCATATTGAGTTAAATTTGTTTCTGCTTTAGGACCGATAAGAACAACTTCTATTGAAGAATCTCTAGATTGAGCAAGTTCTGCAGCTTTAACTAAGTTTTCAGTACCATGTTCGCTACCAAAACTTGTTAAGCCAACACGTACTTTTTTACCGAATGAACCAGTTTCTAATCCATCTGCGATGTCATTAAAAACTTGTCCAATCATTTTCTTAATGTTGTCTGACATATCGTCACCTCTAATTTTCTTCAGTGAATGATTTAGCGAAATCTCTCATTGCATCTGCAACATATTTCTTAATAGTTTCTTCAGATGCTGCACCTTCTTCGCTAACCTTTCCTGGGTTCTTTTCGATTACTATAGATACACCGTCGAATAGGTTTGTCATTCTACCTAAGAATAAGCTTCCCTTACCAACAATCATAGCTCTTTTTACTGCTCCGCTCTTGATATCATCTATAACAAATCCAAGATAAGGTGCTCCTGAAGGTATATGGCCTTGAGTTGGAGCCCAACCTTTCATACCATGTTCAACGATAAAATCAGGAAGTGCAGTTCTTTCGATTTCGCCATTCTTTACAGCTAAAGCTCCTATCATCTTAAAGTTAGCTTCAGGAACGTCACCTGCTCCAGCTGGTCTTGTTATATCTGGATTTTGCATTTCTACTGAATATTTATCTACATCTATGATTTTTAATCCAGCTTTTGTTAGTGGATTTGTAACTAAAGAAGTGATAACTGCTTGTGGTGATGAACCAGTACCAACTGTATGTCTGCCGACAATATCAGTTCTTATTATTGGATGTTCTCCATCATTTTGAGAAACAACAAATGCAAATCCTGCAACACAGTCTTCGATTATTGGCATTTCCTTCTTAACATGGTCTCTTCCGTTCATGCCAAGTTTAGCACTAGAACCACCAGCTACTACCATTACATTCTTAAATGTTCCAGCTTGTACTAAAGAAGCAGCAGAAATTAAAGAGTGAGTTGGTGCAGCACAGAAACCTCTTACGTCTGAACCTGATGCGTTAACTAAACCAGTTAATTCTGCTATAGATTTAGCAAAGTTACCGCCACCTCTTTGATTCATATCGCCACATGCTTCTTCTGAACATTCAATCACATATTCAATTGATGCAGGGTCTATGTGGTTCTTTTCTATACAGTTTAAAGCAGCAAATATACCTGATGCTTTAACTACTAAGTTTTCAAACATTACGTGAGCAGATAAGTTTTGGTCAACATCATGCGCTCTCTTTACGCAACCAACAATTTTGTCTTCGTTCATGATTGCTTCAGCACCGTGATCATTGATTAAGCCTTCAATTTCTGCTAATTCAGTACCTTTTCCTAATCTAGCAATTAATTCATCATTGATTAGCGGATGTTCTTCGAATTCTTTTCTAACTTGATCAGTAAATTCTGAAGTTAAGAAAACTAACTCAAAAACATCTGCAACTTTCATCATACCTATAAGTTCAGATTGTGGAAGAATTTCACCTTTAACACCGTGTCTGTCTGCGCCAGATAGTAAGTGTTCATGCCATGGCTCAGGTACTTCTCTTAATTTTTCAGGAACTTCATTACCTATATAAATTTGGTTAGGTAAATAGTTAACACAGTCTTCGAAACTTCTTAAATGTTTTGGAACTGCCTTTAGATACTCTGAATCTGGATGTAGAGTTCTTTCTGTTGTTTGTGTAGTTCCATTGTGGATTACCATATCAGGTGCTTGTAACAATACATAAGCTGCACCCTTTAATACTGAATAATTCATCCATACACCTCCGTAATATTTTTTTATTATGAATTATCTATAACATAGCAATACTATGACATAAACTAATTATGTACTTCGCCCTTAATTGAAAGGGCGAATTATAATTATCTAAAATAATTATTTATCGAAAACAGTTTGTCCATCAACTTCAGTTTCTAAAGCATGTAATGCTTTTTCAACTAATTTTCTTCTTAGAGAAACTTCTTCATCATGATCAAGTTTTGGATCTCCAAGAGGATGTGGAATAGCTATTGTAGGAACTATTCTGTTAGCACCTACTGTTAATGAAATTGGAACTACTGTACACATGTGAACTACAGGGATTCCTGCACGTTCAATTTCTTTTACCATTGTTGCACCGCAACGTGTACAAGTACCTCATGTACTAGTTAATATAACTCCATCAACATGGTTTTCAACTAATTCTTTTGAGAATTCTGATGCAAATTTCTTAGCATTTGCAACGGCAGTACCGTTACCAACTGTTGTGAAATATGCATTGTATAACTTACCAATTTTACCTTCTTTTTCAAATTCTCTCATGATATCAAGAGGTAAAACTCTGTTTGGATCTTCGTTTGCATATACAGGGTCATATCCACCGTGTGCTGTTTGAGCATTTTCACTTGTGAATGCGTCTACACCTGTAATGTCATATCTTCCGTATTTAGAAGCTGATGATGCTTCGATGTGATCTGGGTTTCCTTTTGCACAAATACCGCCAGATGTAACTAAAGCGATAGTTGCGTGAGCCATATCTTTTATAGCTGGATTTGGATCAACTCTGTCGAAGTTAGGCATTGGATATTCTGTAACATATTCTTCGCCTTTTAACTTCTTAAGCATCATGTCAACAGCTCTTTTTGCTCCTATTTCTTCTACGAATAGATTGTATCTTACTCCTCTTTCGATGTATCCTTCTTCTGCTGGAGTACCGATCTTTTCTTTCTTAGCTAATTTAAGAGCTAATGGAGCCATGTGTTGAACAGCGTCAACCATACCAGCTGCACTGTTCTTTGTGCTTACTATATATACTGATTTCTTGAACATATCAGCACCTGGGTTTTCAACGTACATACCAGTTACTGCTGGAATTCCAAGTTCATTTTGTACTGCGTCAGTAATTGTAGCGCAAGCTACACCGTATCTTCCTGCGTTAAATGCAGGTCCTGCGATGAATAGATCCGGTTCATATTTTTTAACCATTTCTAGTATAGCTGCTTTTGCTTCTTCTATGTTTTCTCCGAAATATGAGTCACCACATACTATAGTTGCAACAATTTCAGCTTCTCCTTTGAATTGGCCATTTAAAGCCATACCAGGACCCATAACCTTTTCTTCAACGTAAGGTTTTATATCAGCTTTTTCTTCTCCACCAACACCGGCAAAGAATTGGTTAATATAATGAACTACTTTTAATTTACTCATCATATTTCCCCCCTTTTACTAAAATTTTTGGGCACTATTTATATTGAGTGTACTCATCTCTGATATTTTTGATTTCACTAGTAATAGCGTCAACGTCTAATACCATTTCCATCATGCCTATTTGTTCGTCATAAACACCTGCATCTACACTTTCCTTAAATTCAGGTTCTAATGCATGGTATACCTTAAGTCCCAACGAGACTCCGGCTAAAGGACCAGCCCATGTAGGGTCACCTGCTGTAACAGTTTCAGCTGCTAAGCCTGCTGTTTCAGCTTCTCCTCCACCAAGTAAAACTATGATGTTTTCTGCACCGTATTTATCTACGGCTTCTTTTACTCTGTTTTGGTTTTCTAGGTCCATAGCGCCTGCAGCTGTTCAGACAAAACACTCAGTAGCTGAGAATACAACTTCTGCTGGAGTTGTCTTTACACACTCTTCCATAGCAGGACCAGGAATACCGTCTCTGTCGCCAATTATAACAACTTTTGAATTTTCATTAAATATTGACATTCAAAAACTCTCCTTTCCTAATTTGTAATTTTAAAATTTTTAATTAATTATTTGCCTCTTGCTGTTAAATATCCGAAACCTACTTCAGAAGTAGCTCCTGTTATAGCTTGGATTTCAACTGTTACTGAACCATCAGCCTTTAATGAACCGTCAAATCCACCTGCGATTGTATCGATAAATTCAGGGCGACCTATAACTTTGTCCATCTTAGGTAGTTCAATTAATTCATTTGCGTTACCGCCAGTAATAACTGCATCTGCAGCCTTATCAGCGTCCGCTAATGATTGAGAAGCACCGTCTCTACCAGCGTATTCGTCTGTAATGATTACAGTCTTAACGCCTTGACCTTCGATCTTCTTGCAGTTCATGATTAAGTCTGTATCTGGGTTACCAAAACCTTCTTGTGAAACAACAGCTCCATCAAGATCTAGATATCTAGTTAATTTAGCAGTCCAGTTTGAGCTTCTTTCCTTATCTGCAAGATAAACGTTTTCGTTAGTGATAATCATACCAACAAAGTTGATAGTTTTACCGTGTTCTTTGTACAATTCTTTAACAACTGGGTTGTTCATGTGTACATAAGATGGGTTCTTATCGCATGATGATACGCAGTTACCACTGATTATAGCTCCGTCAAAAACTTCAGTTGGGTATAAAATTGTAGGAACTATTTGTTTTGCATCGACACCATAAACGTATGTGTCATGTAGAAGTCCTTGAGATTGTAGCATTTGAACATATGCAACTCTTGGAAGTCCTTTGAACTTTTCAGCACCTTCCATTAAAGGTAATGTTTCATAAACTTCTGTTTCATCTGGAGTCAAGTTTCTTGCTGCTTCTGCTAAGTAAGCTGCAGTCTTGAATCCACAATATCTTAGAGCTTTTTCATGTTCGTGTTGCTTTAAACCATCAATTGGTTCAGCAATAACAACGATGTTGTTAGTTTTTGAGAATGGTGTATATTGAGCACCTGGGCCTGTCATGTCGACAATACCTTCTTGGAAACCAACAATTTTACCTGTTGTCATTACTGCACAACCTTTAAGAACGTTTGTTTTACCTGAACCAACTACATCAACTTTTGAAAGAATTCCAGGGAATACTCCGCCAGGTCCTTCAACTTTAACTCTTGGTTCAACAACATCTTTAACCGGTGTGATTCTAACACTTTCTCCCGGTCTAGCGATTTCTACGTCTACAGATTTAATGTGTTCATCTTCCTTGCAAAGGTTGATGATGTCTTCTTTATTTACATATAGAACTCCATTTTCTACCTTTGTCTCTTGGCCGAATTGAACATCTTTAATAAGCACGTTGCCTATTTCTAGACGCATAATCTCACCTCCCTTAAAATTTTAAATATATTTAACTATATAATAGTAAATAAACTTTAGTTATATTTTTCTAACATTTCTCTAACTGATTCTTTAGTAGCGTCTTCTTTAACTCTTGAATCAACTTGAGAACCATCTTTATAGATAGCAATTACTGGTAAACCCATAACTTTTTCGCCAATTGCTAATCTTCTTCCTTTTGAAATATCGAATGAAGTGAACTTAACGTTTTTGAATTCATCTTCCATAGCGTGGATGTGTGGCATTAAAGCCTTGCATGGTTCACATGTAGGTCCCCAGAAATCCACTAATACATATCCTTCAGCTTGTTTAACTTCTTGTTCGAAATTGTCCTTTGTTACTTCTAACATTACGATTCCTCCTTAAAATTTCTTTAAATTCTTTAATTTATACTTCAGACTATTAGTCTGCAAAGTGCTCGTTAATATACTTTTCAGCTTGTGTAGCTGCTATAGCACCATCAGCTGTTGCAGTTACAACTTGTCTTAATTGTTTTTTCCTATTATCTCCAGCTGCAAATACTCCAGGTATATTTGTGTGCATATTTTCATCTGTTACAATGTATCCGCCTTCCATATCAAGGATGCCTTCAACAATATCGTTCTTTGGAGTATATCCTACGAATACGAATAAACCAAATGTTCCGTCGTTTTCGTCAGCAAATATTTCTCTTCTTTCTTTTGTCTTAGTATCTTCAAGTACTATGCTTGTTAGAATACCATCACCTTTTACTTCTACAACTGTTGCGTTCCAGATATAGTCAAGTTTTGGATTCTTGTATGCTTTTTCCTTAATACTTTCAGCTGCACGTGCTTCATCTTTACCTTTTCTGTAAACAAGTGTAACTTTTCTAGCAAATTTAGATAGATACATTGCTTCTTCGAAAGCTGAGTCTCCACCACCAACAACATAAACTTCCATGTCTTCAAAGAAGTTAGCGTCGCAAGTTGCACAGTAGCTTACGCCTCTGCCTGTGAATTCTTGTTCGCCTGGGCAACCAATCTTTCTTGGTGTAGCGCCTGTAGCAACTATAACAGTTTTGCCTTCATAAGTTTTGTCTTTGCAAACAACTTTTTTAACTTTATCGTTAAGTTCTAGTTTTTCAACTGTGTCTATAACGAATTCTGCGCCAAAGCTGTCTACTTGATCTTTCATTCTCTTAATTAGGCTTGGGCCTGAAGCTTCTTCAACTGAACCAGGATAGTTAGCAACTTCATCAGTTATAACTATTTGTCCGCCTGCTTTTTCCTTTTCTAGGATAAGAGTTTTAAGTCTTGCTCTTGAAGCGTATAAGCCAGCTGCAAGTCCTGCAGGGCCTCCTCCAATAATAATTACATCATACATTATGATATTCCTCCTTATACTACATATTGTTTATTAACAAATTGTCCGTAAATTAAAAAACAGAAAACAAGCCACTCTTGTTCTCTGTCTATAACCTGTGAGATTCTCTTAAACAAGATTGCTCCATCGGTGCTAAAAGCTTTCCAGAGTACTGTCAAAATACGGTTCTTTTACCTGAGACTTTTGAATTAGAGTAGTGAGCTCAAATTCTTTACCCTTCGGTGACATACGTTCTCTCCCGCATCTGTCGTCCAGTTCTTTACTAACTATATTATACTACAAATAGTATAAAATTGCAAGCTTTTCTGTATTTTATTTTTTTATATCTGAATTAAAAAATCTTTGCTATTATTCTATAGTTTTATAATTTATTCAAAATGTTTTAATACATATCCTGCGATATTGTCTGCATGGTCACCTATTCTTTCAAGGTTCGATATTGTATCTAAGAATATAATGCCTTGCTCTTCTTCGCATTCGTTTGACATAAGTCTTCTAAAGTGTTTCTCTCTAAATTCTTTTTCGCATACGTCTATATTCTTTTCTACTTCAACTATATCATACGCCATATCTTCAGACATAGACCTATAGGCTTCCATTGTAAGTGTAAATACTTTTACAGTTAAATCATACATTTCGTTAAGTTCTTTTTTGCCCTCGCCTGTAAAATGTATATCCATATTTATTCTTTCTTCACTTAGTTGAGTTATATTTTTAACATGATCTCCCGCTCTTTCAATATCATTTACTATAAAGAACAAATCGTCAACTGTTTCATGTTGCTCTTTAGATAGTCCTGATGTTGATACTTTTACTAAATAATCTATAATTTCTTTTTGTAAGCTATTTATCAGATCTTCCCTATCATAAATAACTTCCATAAGTTCAATCTTTTTGTTAATTAACAAATTTCTTGAATCTTCTATATTTTGTAAAACTAAATCATTCATTCTTGTTAGTTCGTCCACAACTGTTCCTATGGCTAAACCTGGTGTAGTTAATATACGATAGTCTAGGTGTATAGCGTGCTTGTCTTCTTTATTGTCACTTTCTGGTATAAGTTTTTGCGCAATCTTAACCAAAACTTTAGCAAATGGCATCATCCAAAGTACATTTATCACGTTAAAGAATGTATGTGCCATAGCGATTTGTGTTGTAGCTGAACTAAAAGTATTGACTACATAAGCTTCTATTGGATTCTTTAAGAAAAGTAAAAATACTATGGAGCCAAACACATTAAAAATAAAGTGAATAAATGCCGCTTGCTTTGCTGTTCTACTTGCGCCAATACTTGAAATAAGTGCTGTTGTTGTCGTTCCTATGTTTTGTCCAAATAATATTGGGAAAGCTATGTGCATATTAATAATGTTTTGTGATGCAAGTGCAAGTATTATTGCTTGCGCAGCTGATGATGATTGAAGTATTGTCGTCATTACAAGACCGACTAAAAGTCCTAACCACGGATTAGTTAATTTTGCCATTAAATTAGCATAAACTGCGCTTTCTCCTAATGGCCTCATCGCATCGCCCATAGCTGCCATACCAAAGAATAGTATGCCAAGTCCTAAAACAATTTCTGCATAACTTTTTATTCTTTTCTTTTTACCAAGCATAAATAATAAAACACCGATAAATATCGCTATTGGTGCGTATCTAGAAATATTTAGAGCTAGCATTTGGCCTGTGATTGTTGTACCAATATTTGCTCCAAAGATGATTCCAACTGCTTGATATAGGTTCATAAGTCCTGCGTTTACAAAGCCGACAACCATAACTGTAGTAGCTGATGAGCTTTGTATAATCATTGTTACTACAGTACCAACTAATATACCCATGAAGGTATTTTTAGTTAAAGCGCCAATAATATTTTTTAATTTGTTTCCTGCTGCCTTTTGAAGTCCGTCTCCCATAAGGCTCATTCCGTATAGGAATAAACCAAGACCGCCCATAAGTCCTAATAAATAATCCATCTTCATCACCTATATTAGATTCATAAAATCAAGCTGTCTTAATGCTTCATACAATATAACCGTACAAGAGTTTGCCAGGTTTAACGATCTTTTTAAATCTTTAATCATTGGTATTCTTATTGCTCTTTCGCTATATTTTTTAATCAAATCCTCTGGTAAACCAGCTGTTTCTTTACCAAAGAAAATAAAGTCGCCATCTTTAAATTTAATATCAGAATAAATATTATTGGTCTTTGTGGTTGCCAAATAAAAATTTATATCTTTATTCTTTTCGAAAAAATCGTCTAAATCTTCATATATTGTAAGATCTAGATACTTCCAATAATCAAGACCAGCTCTTTTTAAATGTTTGTCGTCTAAATCAAAGCCAAACGGCTTAATCAGATGCAATCTTGAGTTTGTTAAAACGCAAGTTCTCGCTATCGCTCCCGTGTTATGCGGTATCTCTGGTTCATGTAAAACTATATTGATCGCCATGAGTTCCTCCTAGAAATATTGTTTTAAGAATTTCATTATGCCGTCATGATCATTGTCATAATCAGTTATGAAATCTGCTTTTTGTTTTAACTCGTTAGTAGCATTACTCATAGCAACACCAACTTTCGATTCTTCTATCATTTCTATGTCATTATTGTTGTCTCCAAAGGACATTAAATTATCTAGATCTAGTCCTAAGTTTTTACACAGATATTTTAATGATCTAGCTTTATTTACACCTTCTGGAACAATTTCAATATTATTAGTCCAAGAACTTGATATTTTAATCTTGTCAATTTTGCTTAGCTCTTGTCTTACTTCTTCAATATATTTTTTATCTTCTTCTACTAGTAATACTTTAAAATAAGAATTGTTCTCGCATGACTCTTTAATTTCTTTTATGTTATTATATTCAATTATATCTATAGTATCTTTTATATTTTTAGGTACTCTTGAGTATGTGTTTAGTGATGTAGTTCCCTTAAGCCTATAAAACTCATTCACTCCGTAAAAATGAAAGTTCATCTTATAATCATATAATAAGTCAACAACTTTTATAAAAGCATCTGTATCGATTGGTTTTTCATAAACCCTTCTGCCTTCATAGTCTGTGACCACACTTCCATTTGTGGCTACTATTGAAGTTTTAAATGGCAATATGTGTGCATAAGCTTCGATTGATTTATAAAGTCTACCGCTTGAGAGAACTATTTCAACTCCATTATTACTTAATCTTTCAAGCTCCAGTGATGTGCCTCTACTCACCATTTTTTCACTATTTAATAAGGTGCCATCCATGTCGAAGGCAAGTATTTTTATATCTATCATGGCAAAATCACCGCATCGTTATTCCCACTATCTTGGCCAGAGCTATCAATATCTGCAGATTTTTCAGAAACTCTAACTATTGTATCTCTCTTTGGATAATAGTTTTTCGTAAATTGTTTATTTGAAATAACTTTTCCATCTTTAGTAATAATTTTATTAGTTACTACTCTATATCCATCATAACCCTTGAAATCAACTACTCTCTCTCCTGGTTTAAGGCTAGTATCAACTTTTTCAATGGTTTCAGATTTAATTACTTCAACTATCTCTGATTTGAAGCTTATATCGTAATCTTTTTTAGTTTTGTCTCCATATACATAAAATGTTACTTTGTTTTTTGTCACACTTGAGTCTATATATATAGGAAAATCAAAATCATTTTTAAATCTTAAATTCTTTGTTCCTCTCCAAACTGCACAATCTTGTCCCTTTGGTACATAAGCAGCTGCTCTTGAATGAGGGTGTCTTTCAATGATTTTAACTCCAGCTCTTATAAGAGCGTTATATAGTGTTGTTGAAGTTTGACACATACCTCCTCCTAGGCCATCCTCATATTCTCCGCCCTTTAATACATGCGCATTTTTATAACCTTTTGCTGCAGTTACGTCTCCTATAGCATTATTAAAATTGAAAGATTCTCCAGGAAGCAATAATTTCTTTGAAACAGTATCTGATGATACTCTTATATTTGTCTTTCTCTCATTTGAGCTAGTACTGATATCTGTTGTAAATGAGCCTATAAGTCCATTGATTTTCTCTAACTCAGAATGTTTTTTCTCTGGTTCAATAGTCTCAACACTTGCAGTAACTGTTTCTTTACTATTGTTTATAGCATCAATTATATCATTTTTTAATTTTTCTGAATTTAATTTTTTTCCTTCTTTACTCTCAGTAGAAGTTATTTTGCCATTACTCACGCTAAATTCTGCGTTTACTGCGTCTGAATTAGTTTCGCTAGCAATTTTAGATACAAATTCATCAACATGTGAGTAATCAATTTCTTTATCGATATTAATATTTAGTGGATTTTCTTTAAGTGCTTCAAATTTATTATATCTTTCTTCTAGCTCTCCTTCTCTTGCATAATCGTATGCTTCGTTAATTGCTTTATCAACGTCCATCTTATGATCTAGATTTTTTAACTCAAAGTTATAATTTTTGTCTTCAACAGTTACGTTGATATTTTTTCCTTCTAATTCACTCGCTTTTGCTGTAAGAATTTTTTCTTTTGCATCTTCTTTTGAAAGTCCTCCAACATCAATTCCATCAATGGTGATGCCTGAGTAAATATTATCTCCTTGTAGTGCTTCTTCCATAGCTTCTATCCTTTTAAGCTCTTTATATTTTGTGTATCCAAAATATCCTCCGCCTAAAATTAATATTAGGACTATAAATATTGCTAATCCTTTTTTCATTTATCCATTCCCCTTCTATATAAACAAATCTCGCTCAAATCGCATTCCAAGCACAATGGTCTTTGTGCCTTGCATACTCTTCTTCCATGAAATATCAAAAGATGATGAGCAAGTGACCAAGTGTCCTTTGGAAGCTTTTTCATAAGTGCTTTTTCAGTATCCAATACATTATCTTCATGAACTAAACCAATTCTGTTTGAAACTCTAAATACATGAGTGTCAACAGCTATCCTTTGTTCGCCAAAAGCATTTGATAATACTACATTGGCAGTTTTTCTTCCTACTCCTGGTAATTCTACTAGCTCTTCAAACGTTTTTGGCACCTGGCTATCGTATTTATGTACTAATATATCGCAAGTCTTTTGTATGTTTTTTGCCTTATTTCTGAAAAAGCCTATGGACTTGACCATATCTTCAATTTCAGAAAGAGGTCTTTCTATGTAATCAACTGGTTCTGGCATGATTTGAAACATCACATCAGTAACCTTATTGACTTGCTTATCTGTTGTTTGAGCTGATAATATCGTTGCTATCAAAAGCTCAAATTCATTTCTAAAATGCAGCTCAGGACCTGCGTCGGGATAATCCTGACGCAGTATGTCCAAAACTGTATTTACTTCTTTTTTATTTAATACTTTTTTCATAACTATACATCTCTTTATCTATGTTTGTAATTTCAACCCTATCGTCATTATCGATAAAGTTTATAATTTTCTCGATAGTTTTCTCGTTATATTTACTTTCATTTGAAACGAAGGAAAATCCTAAATCACTTACCTGCCACTTATCATTGTCTGCAGCTTCACAAACAGAGACGTTAAACCTTGACCTTATTCTTTCTACGATGGATTTAACAACCATGCGTTTATCTTTTAAGCTCAAAGCATCATATATAGTTATGCTGATAAGCATATTCGTAACGAACATTATTGTAAAATGTTCATTTCCTTTCCTACTTTTTCAAATATTCTGCATGCTTCATCAAGTTGTTCTTTTGTATGAGCTGCTGTAACCATGCATCTTACTCTACCAGTTCCTCTTGGTACTGTTGGGAATACTATAGCTGAAACGAATACTCCGTTTTCAAGTAATTTTCTTGAGAATTCCATAGCTTTTGCTTCTTCGCCAATAATAACTGGAGTGATAGGTGTTTCGCTGTGACCAGTATTAAAGCCAAGCTTGCCTAGTTTTTCCTTGAAATATCTAGCGTTATCCCAAAGTTTATCAGTATATTCACTGCTTTCCATTAGCATCTTGATAGCTTCAGTTATAGCTCCAACTGATGCTGGTGTTAAGCTTGTTGAGAATAATACTGGTCTTGCTCTATGGATAAGCCATTCATACATAGTTTCTGAGCCAGCTACATAACCACCGATACAGCCAATAGCTTTTGATAAAGTACCGATTGAGAAATCAACTCTTCCGTGTAAATGGAAGTGGTCAACTGTACCTCTACCATTTTCTCCAAGAACTCCTGATCCGTGAGCGTCGTCAACGTAAGTCATACATTCGTATTTTTCAGCTAAATCAACGATGTCAGGAAGCTTAGCTATATCTCCATCCATTGAGAAAACACCGTCAGTTATAATAAGAACGTTTCTATAATCTTTTCTCTTTTCTTTTAAAACATCTTCCAAGCTATCCATATCAGAGTGTTTAAATATTGCTCTATCTGCTTTAGAAAGTCTTGAGCCGTCGATGATTGAAGCGTGGTTTAATTCATCAGAGATGATTAAGTCGCCTTTTTCAGTTACCGCTTGGATTGTACCTGCGTTACAGTTGAATCCTGATTGATAGATGAATGCTCTTTCTTCTCTTTTGAACTCTGCTAAAACTTTTTCAAGTTCTTCATGGATATCCATGTTACCAACTATGGTTCTAACAGCTCCTGAGCCTGCTCCGTATTTTTCTACCATTGCGATAGAAGCTTTTTTAATTCTAGGGTTATTAGCAAAACCTAAGTAGTTGTTTGATGATAAGTTTATTACCTTCTTACCATTTAAAATAATTTCAGCGTCATCAGGTGAGCTTAATATAGGTAATTTTCTATAAACTCCTTGATCTTTTAACTCTTGGATTTTGTCTTTTAAAAATCCTAATTCGTGTACATTTGACATAATACCCTTCCTTTCATTTGACTATATCATTTTTATTATTATCTATAATATTTGCATTTCTTTCGAGAATTTTTTTGCCTCTCCATAAGGCTGCCATAGCTTTATATTTTTCTTTAAATTCTCTATTGCTTAAGTTAAAGTCATCTTTATATACAAGTCCATAGTTATCTGATTCATGAAACTCTTCATGATAAACTTTTTTGGCATTTTTATTGTAAGGGCAAACTTCCTGGCAAATGTCACAGCCATATATGTAAGTCTTTATATTTTTCTTTTCAAATTCACTTAAGTCGCCCTTTTTTTGAGTGATATACGATAAACACTTTGTCATCTGCATCTTATAGCCGCAAAGTGCTCTATTTGGACAAGCTCTCTCACATATATCACATGTGCCGCAATCAATTTTTAGACTTTCATCATAAAAATCACTAGGCTCATTACTTATTATATACCCAATAAAGATAAAAGAGCCCAAATTTGGATTAATAATGCAGGTGTTTTTACCTAAAAATCCTAAGCCTGATTTTTTTGCAAGAAGTCTTTCAATCAAAGGACCCGTGTCAACAAAGACATGACTTTCACTTTTCTCATCTAAAAATAATTCTTTATCAATTTTATCAAGCTTTTCCTTGAAAATTTTATGATAGTCATATCCATAAGATGACCTTGATAATAAATAAGATCCTTCTTTTCTCTTAGCTTTTTTATAATTATAACTTAAACCAAAAACAATTATACTTTTAGCATTCGGAAAAAGAGTTTTTGGATTTAATCTTTCTTCCTTATTGTACTTAGTAAATTCATTTGATGCATCTCCAAGCAAATCTAATCTTGATGCATCGGTAATCCTAAATGCATCAACGCTGTATTTTTTTATTAATTTATCAAGTTCACTGTGTTTTATAATCATTTTAATAATTCAAAACTATCGTCAGTAAATCTTTTTGCCCCTCTATTATAATTAACAGAAAGAACTAGACCTATACACGCAAGGCCTGTTAATTGGAAAGTTCCTGCATAGCTTATAAATGGTAGAGGAATTCCTGTAACTGGTAAAATTCCTAGTATCATACCTATATTTTGCACTATATGAAATAAAAACATACCTAAAAATCCTGATACCATTGCGGAACCAAAAACATTGTCAGAACTCTTAGCTATAATAAGCATTCTTCTTAACATGGTGTAATATAAAAGTATCATTATCGCTCCACCTAAAAAGCCAGTTTCCTCACCTACTATAGCAAAGATTGAGTCAGTATGTTTTTCTGGAACGTATTTATATAAATTTTGTGTACCCTTAAATAAACCTCTGCCAAAAAGTTTGCCTGAGCCTAGTGCGATTTTGCCTTGAATAACTTGTCTACCTGAGCCCATAGCATCTCTTGTTGGATCAAGAAAGTCATATATTCTGTTCTTTTGATATTGGTTCATTGAAAACCATAATGCTGGTATCGATAAAATTCCTAAACCTATAGCGTACATAACATATTTTAAAGAAATTCCTTGTGAAAATATCATTATGAAAATGAAAAATACATATACAATTGCTGTACCAAAATCTGGTTGTAAAAGAATCAAAAATACTGGTAAGAATGCAAATGCAAGTATTTTAAGCAAAACAAATGGATTATTTAAATTTTCTATATTTTTATCTATGTACTTTGCAAGTGATATTATTAAACCTACCTTTACAAACTCTGATGGCTGAAATGAAAATCTAGATCCTATTTGTATCCAGCTTTTCGCATCGTGAACAGTTTTTCCAAATATAAGTGTTGCCACTAATAATAAGATGCATCCAGCATATATAAAAAGGTATAGCTTGCCCCATATATTGTAATCGATTATCATCAAAGTAAACATCACAACTAGTCCTAATGCTAAAGACAAAAAATGTGTTTTCATTAAGCCGTTTTGTACTGGCTTTGCAAATGATAGTGTAGTTGAATATACCATGATGGTGCCAAAAGCAAGTAGCGCCAGTATTGACATTACTAAAATTATATCTATTCTTAACTTAGGTTTTTTAATCATATTTTTCTCCTTTGCATACATATTTATTATAAAATAAATATTTCTCTAAGTCAAGAAGTATACTGATTATAATTTAATTTTTAATTAAATAATTTTACACAAAATAAAAAGCCTCGCTACTCTTAACGAGCGGCAAGGCCATATAAACAATATTATTCGTTGTCTGCTTCTTCTTTTTCTTCTTTACCTACTACAGGTACATCAGCTGCTGAAGTTTCAACTGCTTCTTCTTCTTTTTCTTCTCTTGGTGCTGATAATGAACATACAACTTCATCTAGATCTATAAGTACTTCAACATCTTTGTTGTCACCAACTATATCCTTAACTGTAAATGAGTCATCATATTCCATGTTTTGAACATCAATTGAGAAGCTATCTGGAATGTTGCTTGGTAATACAAGAACTTCGATAGTATCAAGTTGTTGATTTAATACAGATGGTTGTTTTCTGATTTCATCTCTGTTAAGTAATTCAACTGGAACTTCGATCTTAATCTTTTCGTCCATGTTAATTCCTTGGAAACCAACATGTAGAATTTGATTTTTGAATGGGTGTCTTTGAATTTCCTTAATAATAGCTGGTCTAACAGCTCCATCGATGTCAAGATCTATGATACTTGTCATACCTGCTTTTTGGTATAACATTTTGAATTCTAGATCATTGATAGTAATGTGTTCTGATTCTTTTCCTTTTTGGAAAATTGCTGCTGGTAATTGTTCATTTTGTCTAATTTTATCAACTTTATTTTTTCCTACAGCTTCACGCTTTTGTGCTTTTAATTTGTATTCAGCCATAATATCCTCCTTAAATTTATTACTTATTTATTATCTGATTTGTCTTCAGCTTCACTGTCATCTTTTGTTTCAGTGTCTTTGCTGTCGTCTTTAGTATCAGCGTCTTTGTTATCAGCATCTTTTGCTTCATCGTCTGTCTTTACATCGTCATCTTTAATTTCTGGTAAATCCATCTTCTTAACGTCTGCATTTGCTCTAAGTTCTTTCATGTATTCAACAAATTTTTGAGTTTTTAATGTTTGTTCTATCTCAGCTTTTAAATCTTCAAGTTGATCTTTTTTATCTTCAACTTTTACTATGTGATATCCCATATCACTCTTAAATACTTTTGAGTAAGAACCGATTTCAGTTGAGCTAACTGCATTTAAGAACTCTTCTGGCATTGATGATGCTTGAACTTCGCCCATCTTACCACCATTTGATGCTGAGTAAGTATCGCTTGATTCTTTCTTAGCTAGTTCAGCAAAATCTTCACCAGCTTGAAGTCTATCGTAAAGCTTTTTAGCGTCATCTTCATTGTCCGCCATGATTTGGCTTAAGCTATACTTTATAAGCTTATCCTTGTTAGAATCATAGAATTCTTTGATTTCTTCATCAGTAATCTTATTGTCCTTATAAAAAGATTCTTCTAGTTTTTGTTGCTTATAATCTTTTTTGATACTATCTTTAATGAAATCATCTGTTATATTTTGTTGTTTCAAGAATTGTTCGTATTGTTCTTTACCGCCCATATCCTTGATTGTTTGTTCATATAACTTGTTTACTTCTTCATCTTCGATAGCAATCTTCTTCTTATCGATTTCTTGATTAATAAGTTCATCAACTATAAGTTTTTCAAGTATATTATCTTTAAGCTTATTCTTAAAAGAAACACCGTCTTTATCAGTTTTCTTTAGCGCTTCTTCTCCAAGTTGTTGCTTATACATACGTTCATATACTTTATAGTTTTCTGTGAAATCTTTTTCACTTATTGCTTTTCCGTTAACTGTTGCTACTGCATCTTCATCTGCTTTTTTACAAGATGTAGCAAATAAGATTGACATCACAGTTAAAACAAGCAAAATAATTTTAATGTTTTTCTTCATCATATCTCCCCTTAATTTTTACTCATAGGATTATTATATATCTTTTTAAATAAATTTTCAAGCTTTTTTTATCTATTTACTCATTTTAAATAAAATTAATATATCTTTTATGAGTTTTATCTTGTTTTCGCCCTCTATAGATATTCTTATAACATTCATATATCTCTTGTTTATATAAAGTCTGTTCTTATATTTCTTATATATATCAGCTATCCATTGAGGATTGATAACTTTATCGTTTAAAAATTCTATCCTAAAATCGCCACCGACCTCATTAATTGATGTTATCGAAAATTCTTTTGCCATGGATCTAATCTCGCTTATATCGATTAGATTAACTATTGATTTAGGTATATCGGCAAATCTGTCAACGATTTCATCTATAAGCTCGCTCTTCATCTCTTCGTTTTCAACTGCAGCTATCTTTTTATATAGATCCATCTTAATGTATTCGTCAGGAGCAAAATCATCTGGTATATAAGCATCAACGGTGATGTCAACTCTTGTATCAATATCTTCTTTAACCTCATAGCCTCTAAGCTTCTTTATAGCAAGATTTAAATATTTGATATATAAATCATAACCGATCGCAGCAATGTGGCCGTGTTGAGACGTTCCCAATAAATTACCTGCGCCTCTAATTTGCAAATCACGCATAGCAATTTTATATCCACTGCCAAGCTCAGTAAACTCTTTTATTGCCTTTAATCTCTCTTCTTGTGTTTCAGTAAGAACTTTATTTTCTTTATAAGTGAAATAGCCGTAAGCAATTCTATTCATTCTGCCTACTCTTCCTCTTAACTGGTAAAGCTGGCTTAGACCCATATTTTCTGAGTTATAAACAATAATTGTATTTGCGTTTGGTATGTCTAAACCTGTCTCGATTATGGTTGTCGATAGCAAAACGTCATATTTATGATACATAAAATCCATCATAACTTTTTCAAGTTTTGACTCAGTCATTTGTCCGTGACCGATGGCAATTCTTGCTTCAGGAACTAAATTTTGTAATTCATTATACATTTTTTCAATGTTCTCAACATTATTAAAGACAAAAAACACTTGACCGTCTCTATCCATCTCTTTAAGTATCGCGTCTCTAACTAGACTCTTATTATACTCCAATACATAGGTTTGTATAGGATATCTATCTTGAGGCGCTTCCTCTATAACAGACATACTTCTTATGCCTGACAAAGCCATGTGCATGGTTCTAGGTATTGGTGTAGCTGAAAGTGATAAAACATCAACATTTTCCTTAAGTTTTTTAATTTTTTCTTTATCTCTAACACCAAATCTTTGTTCTTCGTCTATGATTAATAAGCCTAAATCTTTAAATCTAACATCATCTGATAATAATCTATGTGTTCCAACGACTATGTCTATGCTATGTGTTTTAAGTTCTTCAGCTGTTTGCTTTTGCTCTTTACTTGTTCTAAAGCGAGACATCATGGCCGAACGGATTGGATATTTATTAAATCTCTCAATAATTGTCTCATAATGCTGCTGACAAAGTATAGTTGTTGGACATAAGAATGCAACTTGCTTACCGTCCATAATAGCTTTAAACGCTGCTCTAAGGGCTACTTCAGTCTTGCCAAAACCAACGTCCCCGCATAAAAGCCTATCCATGGGCTTATTTGACTCCATATCTCTTTTTATATCGATAATTGCTTCGAGCTGTCCCTTCGTCTCTTCATATGGGAAAGACTCTTCAAAGTCTCTTTGCCAAGCAGTATCTTTTGAAAAGGCATAGCCCTCTTTTTCTTTTCTTATTGCGTATAGCTCAACTAAATCTTCAGCCATCTTTTCAATAGCCTTCTTTGATTTTGATTTTTGCTTGATCCAGTCATTTGTAGATAATTTATTTATCTTAACGTCTTTGCTATCTTTATCAGAAAACTTCTGTATCCTATCCATCTGAGCGATTGGTACATAAAGTTTGTCCTCGCCCTTATACTGTATATATAAGAAGTCTTTTTTTACGCCAAGAACTTCTAGCTTAACTATGCCCTTATATATACCTACACCATGGTCTTCATGAACTATATATGTTCCTTCGGATATATCTGAAATATCAAGCTTCTTTGAAGATTTTTTCTTTCTAAGTTTTTCTTTTTGCGAGCCATAAATATCATTTTCAGATAAAACTATAAATTTATTTTCACTAAATACAAAACCTCTAGTAGATGAATCATTTCTTAATAAGAGTTGATTTGATAAAATCTTGTCATCTACTTCATCCTCTTGTATAAAAGCTATGTCATTATCTTTTAATAGAGAATAAACTCTATCATATCTTTCAAGGTCCTTAATCGATAAAAGTATCTTATAGCCTCTTAGCTTATAATGCCTTAAATCATCAATAAGTGCTTCATACTTAGAATTATACTTTGTTACAGAATTTAAATGTAAATTGTAAATAGCTTTTGGATTAAAATCTTTTGTATTTAATAATATATTTGACAATAAAAGTAAATTATTCTTCTTAATCCTACTAAGAACGTCACCATATGACATGATGGCGTTAAACTCTTTTAGTAGTATCTCGCCGTTCTTATATAAGGACTCCATCTCTTGAGAGTGAAAATTTATGTACTTATCATACTCTTCTTCAAGTCTTTTACTCTCATCTAAATAAATATAAGTATTTTCATCAAAATAATCAAAGATGCTGCACTTGAATTTATCAGGAATATATCTTAATAGCAATGATCTGTTCTTATCAAAACTATCTTCCTTAAGCATCTCAAAATATTCTTTAAACTTCTCATTCATAAGTGAGTATGAGCTTTTGTTAGCTTCTTTTGTCTTGTCAAAATCTTTTTTTAAATTATCAATAATGTTTTTTTTATATTTATCAAGAATTAAAATTTCTCTCGCCGGATTAATAATAATTTCTTCAGTCGTTGCAATAGTTTTCTGTGTGTCTTTATCAAATATTCTTATAGAATCAATTTCATCAGAAAAAAACTCTATCCTAAATGGCATATCAGAAATCGAGTCAAATATATCCACAATAGAGCCTCTAAGAGCAAACTCACCTTTATTAGAGGCGATACTTGCTCTTTTGTATCCAAGCTCAGTTAAAGAACTAGTTAATTCATCAATATTAACGATTTGACTAGTCTTTAAGCTAAAACTTAGGCTCTCGTAGATATCTTGACAGATAAGCTCTTCATCAAGAGTTTTTACATCCATTATCAAGATAGAGTTTTTGTCCTTGAGTACAGACATAAGCGTCTGTATCCTTGAATATTCAGTTTCTAAAGAGGAGTCGCTAACATTATAAAAAAGCATCTCTCTCTTTTTTAAATAATATACATTGGCATGAGAATTTTTTAGATCCTCATAAATTCTTCTTGCTCTTGCTTCATCATATGTGATGATGATTGAGCTAGTATCAGTTTCATCTTGGATAGTTTTAACGCTAACACCTATAGCTTCTTCTACAAGACCATTAATAAATATTGGACTTAAACAGTTTTTAACGTCCTTAACTATATCTTTGTATTGAAAAGCTAATAAGCCTTTTTGTAAAATATCCATATTCCACCTATTTTCCGTTGTACATATTCATCGCATAATCTTCGCCTTTATCAAGTATACAAAGGCACGCTTTAGCTGCGTTTTTATATGTTTTTTCTATATCTACTTTTTCTTCTTTAGAGTATCTAGACAGAACAAAGTCTGCCAAATCAAAATGTTCCGACTTTTTGCCTACACCAATCTTTACTCTAGTAAATTTATCGTTGTTAAGCTGATAAACAATTGACTTTAAACCGTTGTGTGTGCCAGCACTTCCCGACTTTTTTATCCTAAGCGTAGCAAAATTTATATCGATATCATCAACTATTACAATTAAATCTTTGATATCAAGTTTATAGTATGCCATAAACTCTCTTATAGCAATACCGCTCTCGTTCATATATGTCATAGGCTTCATTAGATAAAGCTTATCTCCATTATATGTCGTGTAGCCAAATTGTGCATGAAACTTAGCATTGTTTAGCTTAAGATTTAACTCATCAGCTAAGATGTCAATCGTTTCAAAGCCAGCATTATGCCTAGTTCCATCAAAGCGATCTCCAGGATTGCCTAGTCCTACTATGAGTTTCATTAATCAAATATCGAACTTATTGATTCGTTGTTATGAATTCTTTCGATTGCCTTAGCTAGTTGATCAGCTATGCTTACAACTTTGATTTTATCAGTAACATTGCCTATGTTTAGAGGAATTGTATCTGTAATTATAAACTCTTCAAGCTTACTAGAGATAAGCCTTTCAATAGCTGGTCCTGACAATACACCATGAGTTGCGCAGCCATAAACTTTCTTTGCTCCGCCCTTTTCAGTTAAATATTCAGCAGCATGACAAATAGTTCCTGCTGTATCTATGATATCGTCAACTAAGATACAAGTTTTGCCTTCAACGTCACCTATAACGTTCATAACTTCTGATACGTTTGGCTTTGGTCTTCTCTTTTCAATTATAGCGATAGGAGCGTCTAATTCATTAGCAAAATTTCTTGCACGAGTAACTCCGCCAAGGTCTGGTGAAACTACTACTACATCATTAAGATTCAATGACTTGAAGTACTCTGCTAAGTGTTTTATAGCTGATAGATGGTCTACTGGTATATCAAAGTAGCCTTGTATTTGTCCTGCATGAAGGTCCATAAGAACAGCTCTATCTGCTCCTGCTTTTTCAATTAGATTAGCAACTAATTTAGCTGTGATTGGTTCTCTTGGTTTAGTCTTTCTGTCTTGTCTTGCGTATCCATAGTATGGAATAACAGCGTTGATTCTGCCAGCTGAAGCTCTTTTACATGCGTCTATCATGATTAAAAGCTCCATAAGGTTATCATTAACTGGTTCATGTGTTGGTTGAATGATAAATACGTCAGCGCCTCTTACTGTTTCTTTGATATTTACAGCTATTTCTCCATCTGAGAAATGTGTAACTTCAGAATCAATAAGCTCTGCACCTAAGTGCTTGCATACATCTTTTGCTAATTTTCTATTAGCGTTTCCTGTTAAAACTTTTAGTTGTCCTAGAAATGAATTCATTTTTCTTCCTCCATATTTTTTTTATTTTTTACCCAATCTATCTTATCAACTTGTCTAGCTCTTGCTATTGACAAAGAATCCTTTTTAACTTCTGTTATTATGGTTGAGCCAGCAGCTACGTAGGCGTTCTCGCCTATCTCAACTGGTGCAACTAAATTAGAATTGCTGCCTATAAAGGCATTATCTTCTACTTTTGATCTGTATTTATTCTTGCCATCATAGTTTGCAAAGATTACGCCGCAGCCGATATTGACATTGCTGCCAACATCTGCATCGCCCACATACGCTAAATGACCAGCTTTCGTTCCATCGCCTAAGCTAGCATTTTTTATTTCAACAAAGTTACCAACTTTACAATCTTTTCCAATTTTTGAATTTGGTCTAAGGTGTGCGTTTGGTCCCACCTTTGTCCTCTCATCAATAAATGAGTCTTCAATCAATGAGCTCTCAATAGTAACTCCTTTTGCTATATGTGAATTATTTATCCTAGTGTAGCCATATATCTTTACATTATCTTCAATAATCGTATTTCCTTCAAGTATAACGTCTGGATATATCTCTACGTCTCTGCCAATTTTAACATTTTCTTCTATATATACATTGGATGGATTTTTAAAGTAAACACCTTCTATCATCCATTTTGTAATAATTTTTTTTCTTACAATTTCTTCAATTTTGGATAAATCTAATTGATTGTTAACACCTAGAGCAATATTTTGATCACCGCTTATATATGCATCAACCTTTTTATTTTTACTCAATAGATAAGCAACAGCATCGGTTAGATAATATTCTTTTTTAACGTTATCATTCTTCAAATTATTTATTGCGTCTAAAAAATCTTTGCCCTTGAAGCAATAAATTCCTGAATTAACTTCTTTTATCTTAAGCTCCTCATCGTTTGCATCTTTTTGCTCAACTATCTTAGTAAGATTATTATCTTTATCCCTAAGTATCCTGCCATAACCATCACAATTGTCTAAGATGGCACTTAATATAGTCATATTATTATCGTTATCTTTATGAAATTTAAGAAAATCTTTTAATATCTCTTCATCAACTAGTGGTGTGTCTCCAAAAATAACTAAAACATTATCATCATTTTTTATATGGCCCTTGGCAAGTGATGCTGCATAACCAGTGCCATAAGGCTCACCTGGCCCCATTTTTTGTTCGATAAACTCTATGCTTTTATCTGAAGAAAATTCTTCGATAACCTTATCTTTGTTGTTGCCAACAATTAAATATCTCTTGTCAAAGCCAGCTCTTTCAGTCGCATCTAAAACATACTTTAACATTGCCTTTCCGTTTATCTTGTGCAAGACCTTAATCAGAGATGATTTCATTCTAGAGCCTTCGCCAGCTGCTAGAATTATAGCTTGATTCATTAGATTATATCCCCTTTCCAATTACCTTTTCTATATAGTATGTAGCCATACAGTGATGTACATAAATTTGATAAACTCATCGCAAGCCATATTGCGATAGGTCCCATCATAAATACATGTTTAAATACCAGTATCATAGGTATTCTTAATACCCAAAGTCTTCCAAGAAGCATCTTCATCGCAAGATCAGTTTTTCCTGAGCCTTGGAAAAGTCCTTGATAAACATTATAAAGACCCATGCAAAAATTTGTTAGCAAGATGAAAAACAAATATTCTCTTGAAAGATACATAAGATTTTCGCTTGCATTATTTAAAAATATTCCTAAAACTTGATCTCTAAATATCCAAACCACTATTGAGCCTAGTATGCAAATAAAGTTTGACATATTACAAGCGGTTCTAAAGGCAAGTTTTACTCTGTCATAATTTTTAACGCCCTTATTTTGACCAACTATGCTTACTATTGATTGCCCTATACCTCCTGGTGGCTGCGATATGATTGATGTGACCCTGTTTATTGTTACAAAAGCAGTCAATGTATCTTGACCGTAGGATAAAACAAAAGTATTAAGTATGATAAAGCCTAGTGCTTCACCTGATTGACCTACGCATGACGGAACGCCTATAGAAATAATCTTTTTACAGGCAGCACTATCAAATTTATATTTAAAAAAGTTTATATCAATTAAACCTTTTTTAATTGCACATATAATTAAAATTATTGCCATAAAAGCTTGTGACAATATAGTCGCAAGCCCTGCTCCCTTAATCCCCATGTTAAGTCCTTGTAGACCAATGAATGGAATTTTATCATATATAAATATAGGATCAAGTACGGCATTGATTATTGTTGATATACCGCTGACTATAGTTGGAGTTCTTGTATCTCCAGCTGATTGAAACATAGAATTCGTCGAGAAAAATATAAATACAAAGGGTATACCTAGATATAAAATATCCAGATAAGCCTTGCTCTCTACGAATAATTTTCCTTCTGCACCCATTAGTTTAAGAATGGTCGAAGAAAAAACTATCCCTATACTTACTAATATGATAGACAGTATAATGGTTAATATATAAACATTTTCTTTATATGTTTTTACTTTTTGAATATCACCTCTACCAATGAGCTGAGAAATAAGACTCGTCGATGCTATTGATAAACCGATACCTATAGATATAAACAAAAACATAACTGGCCAAATAAATCCAGTCGCTGCGAAACTTATCTCGCCAATACCTGATACCCAATAAGAATCAACTAGATTGTAGAGCGTTTGTATTATGTTGTTTAAAACTATGGGTGTTGCGAGCGTTATTATTGTCTTTTTCATGTCGCCATGAAGAATTAAGTCTCGTCTTTCGTCCAAATCTATTGCTTTCATTGTTTCCCCTATTTTTTAAGTAAATATATTAGTGCTCCTAAACCAATTAATGAATATAAATATATAAATGGTGTGTTTAAAAATATAAGTAAAGCATTTAATCCTGTAAGCAATGCTGTTATAAACATAGCCGCCATGCCAGCCCAAAAGTATCCCTTTTGTCCATTCTTAATCTTTGTTATGTCCAATGAGAATGGTATATTCTTCAGTAAAAGGTCCGAAGCGATGATACCTGATAGCATTATAAATATGATTGGATTGATATAGTCAATAAACCAAGCATTTTTTACAAATAATGACATAAGCATCGCATTTATCAAAACTGGAACAAATATAAAGCAAAATAATCCTCCCTTTTTTACACCATTTCTAAATTCTTTAAGTCTTAGATTGCCTGTGATTAAATGTATTACTGATGCTTTATAATTTGTAGCATAATTTAAAATTTGCCAAATGCCCAGAGCCATCATAGATGACATGTAATTAATTAAAGTCACGAACCTTGCATGATCTCTTAAAACCATATCAGCCATTGGGTCGCTGCCCTTCTTGAACGCAGCAAATAAAAAGATTAGTGGATAAACAATTATCATAAGTGATATAGAGCCTAATTGAAATTTTAGTTTTTCATCAGAGCCCTTCATCCAAAATACCATGTTCACCCCAGCTCTTTCCATATCATTCTTGGCAAAAAACTTATTTGTTAGTCTTTGTAAAAAGCTTGACTTTTTATTTATAATAACTTTATCCTTCTTGGATAAAATTTCTTCAAAATCTTTGGATATAGCTGTATTTATCGCTATAAATCCAATGAAAAATACAATTAAAAGTACTGTATAAATTATATTTATAGTTTCAAAATTGCCATATAATAGCTCAAATGGTCCTGTGAACCACATTGGTATGAATAAATATTTAAAAGCTTCACTTGAAAATATTTTTATCGCCATTTCTTTATCAACAATGTGTCCAAAAACTTGAAAGCCTATCATAAGTACAACAAAGATCAGTACTTGTACTGTTGTTATTATAGATTTGATATTAAGATTTTTAAATATTCTAAATAATACATAATAAAATATATATTCAAACATTACAAGGCTTACAGATAGCATAACTACTTCAACTAGTAGTATAGGCACTTCTTGCGGCCTTTTTACTAATGTAAGCAAAAGTGCTGGACCAAACATAATTAAGGCTAATTTCACTACATATATGATTAGTGATATTAACCTTGCTAAATTTATTTCTTTTTCGCCAACAGGTTTATAAAGTAAAATGTCTCTATCTCTTGTATCTATAAGAACTTCAGTAAAGTCTACGATGATTCCTGCGAAGAACAAAAACATACCTACAGCAAAAAGAACTGTGTACCTTATTTTTATATCATCAATACTAGCGCAAAGTCCTGCTAGTATTAGTCCATAAATTAAAAATAATATATAGCCTCTTTTAAAAAAATTGCTATTTTGAAAGAATTGTGATATTTTACTATTGCTTTCTTGACCCGAAAAGCTATTGGAAAAAGCAGATGTTCTTCTGTTTTCCATGATAAGCTTAGCCTTAAGTATTGCTCTAAGCTTTTCATAGTTAACCTTAAGTCCGTTAAAAAGCGGCTTGAATAAATCAAGCACTTTTAGTGAGAATAATTTAAACATCACTCTCACCCATGGCTTTAACGAATTCTTCCGCTAATTCTTTATGATTTGTAAATCCAGTTACTTCATTGAATATATTTTCAAGAGATTCATCACTGCCTTCATTGTTATTAAGAGTCTTTTTAATATTGTCAATGCTGTCATTTAATATAACTTTTCCATTTTGCAGTAAAATTATCTTATCCGATAGTTTTTCAACTACTTCTAAGATATGTGATGAATAAAATATAGTTTTACCTTTATTTTTAAGCGAAGCAAGTATTTCTTTTATTACTAAAACTGAGTTTGCGTCAATACCGCTTAGTGGCTCATCTAAAAATACTATGTCTGGGTCGTGCAATAAGGATAAAACAAATAGATACTTTTGTCTCATACCCTTTGAGAATGATGATATTTGTGAATCCATCACATCTTTCATCTCAAGCACTTCTAGCATAGTCTTAGCTCTTTGAACAGCGCTTTCAATATCAATTTCATAAAGAGCTGCGTTTAGCTCAATATTTTCAATTGCTGTCAAATTCTCATAAACTTCACTCGCTTCTGGCACGTAACCTATCTTTTTCTTATAGTCAAGTGAATCCTTAATATTTTTACCAAAGACAGTTACATCTCCAAAATAATCTCTATTAAGACCCATGATTATCTTGATAGTTGTTGATTTACCAGCACCATTGGGTCCTATATAGCCAATTATCTCTCCAGAATTAACTGTAAAATTTACATCTTTTAAAATTTCTTTTCCATCAAAAGCATTTGATAAGTGCTCTACTTTTAATATCTCCATACTGCCTCCTGATGTTTTATTAATTATTTGCCTTGAACTAAATCAACGATATAGTCTTTAAAGTCTTTACCGTTAACTGTAACTGCTCCTGTTCCTCCGAAAATATCTACATTTATCTTAAAGAAGTTCACTACGATAGTATCTCCATCGATATATTTTTCTTCTAAATGACCTGGAACGAAAATTAATGTCTTGTTAGCATTAAGTCCGTCTAAGTTAAGTTTTTTGATTGGCTCAACCATCATGTTTACAACGCCTAAATCCTCTGTCATCCACATATTGTTGTTCCAAAACTTCTTTTCTTCTTTTGAAGCGTCGCTTAAAAGTTCATTATTTGATATAGCTGATAGTACTTTTCTAACTGATTCTTCATTAAATCCTTCGCAGAAAGTGTATTTCATTTCATCTCTTTCTGCTACGCTTCTAATGTAGTCTTCAGAAACCTTTTCTCTCTCTGAAATGCTTTGCCAAAAGAAAAGCATCATCTCAATTACTTCTGTGTTAATTTTTACTGACATATTAATCCTCCTTAATTTCGATGGAATCGTCATTTATAATAATTTTTCTTTGTCTATACAAAATGGCGATTGCCCTTTTAAATGATGATTTACTCATGTTAAAGACTTTCCTTATATCATCAGGATCGCTCTTATCTGCGTAATTCATCTTACCTTTATGCTTTAATAAAATTTCATATACCTTAATCGAGTCACTCTTGTGCTCGTCATAAGCTGACTTTTCAAGTTTAGTGCTTAATAAAAGCCTTCCGTCCTCGCGAACAGTTTGTACCCTAAACTTCATTCTCTCGCCTACTTCATAGTCTTCGAAGACATCCTTCTTTTGCACCATGGCTTCATATTTGTCATCAACTGCTACGAATAAGCCAAATTCTCTAGAGATATTGTAAATGATACCATCAACAATATCGCCTTTTTTAATATTATCAGACCTCTCTAAAGTCTTTCTTATCTTCATAGTAGTCGCAAGTCTACCAGACTTGTCTATATATAGCTTAACAAGTACCATGGAGTTAAGTTTTGGATCTCTAATTGCTTCTGAAAATGGCAATAAAACATCTTTTTCAAGTCCCATGTTTAAAAAGTAGCCAATTTTTGTTTTGCTAACTACCTTTAATGCCTTAATCTCGCCTACTTCAATATATGGAAGTCTAAAAGATGATACAATTTCATTATCTACTGGATAATTAAAAATTTTAACAGTATCGCCTATATCATGATGCTTTTCATCGGACTTGGCATAATATCTGTTATGATCAAAGTCTTCTAGAGTATATTCGTTTCCATTCTTAGCAATTATTTTTGCTTCAATTGTTTTTCCTAAATTGTTCATTTAATACCTCTTCATAAAATTTCATGATAATTATATCATAAACAATAATTTTTTTCAATATAAGTCTAGTCAATATAAGAACTATAATATAGCTAATAAAATCACATCTAACATGAAAAACACCTCTAATAATAGAGGTGAATCATCTTATTTATCTCTATAAGCAATCATTATGTCTTCAAGTATCTCTGGCGATGTTTTTGGTGTGTATGAAAGACAGTTTGCTCCTGCATTTATTGTCTCAAGTATATGCTCATCGCTGTGACCGCCTGTTGCTATGATAGGAAATTTCTCTCCGACTATCTTTCTTACGTGTCTAATTAAATTTGCTGTTTCTCTTCCGCCAGCTATATTAAGTATTCTTGCTCCAGCATTGATTTTGCCTTCAATATCGTCATTAAATGAAGCGATTGAAGCAATTACAGGTATATCTATATACTCAGACATCTCTTTAATAACTTCATTTTTCATAGGAGCGTTTACAACTACGCCAAAAGCTCCGTGAAGCTCTGCTTGAAAAGCTATCTGTATACTTCTTTGGCCAGTAGTCAAGCCTCCGCCAACACCAACAAAGACTGGTCCTGGTGAAACATCAAGTATCGCCTTTGTTATTGATAACTCTGGTGTGAATGGATATACAGCTATAACTCCATCTGCATTAGTATTTCTGATGATGGCAACATCAGTTGAAAATACTAAGGACTTAATCCTTCTTCCCATGATGTTTATGCCTGAGCATCTATAAACAGCTTCAGGAACTTTTTGTACATGTCTTCTAAGAACTGTATCGACACTTGGTATATATTTTTTCTCTTCGTTATTCATTTCTTTCTACCTCTTTATCTGATTTGAAATTAACTGTAAAGAATGCTCCAACTATGATTGGTGCGTAAAATGTAAATACTCTCCAAAGTATCACTACTATGGCAATTGACGAGATATTTTTATATAATGGTCCAAATATACCCAAGAATGCTCCTTCAGCTCCTAGCGCAGCTCCTGGTAGTGGCACATAACCTGAAATCAGTGCGACCATGCATGCAGCGCACACACTTAGCACTATATCGCCTGTTATTCCGCCAAAGGCTGAAAAAACTACATGAGGTATTGACCACAAAGATATGTTTTGTAATGCTACAAATATTGCGCAAGGCAAAAGTTTATATAAGCCTTCCATCTTAAATACTCTAAATGAGTCATAAAATGAATCTATCTGTCTATCTAATCTTTCTATTTGTTCTTTAGGATTCTTCTTGTTAAAAAATCTTACAATCTTAACTATAATTTCTTTACTCTTTCTTGGGAATATTATTACGCTCGCTATTAAAAATGTTACTAAAACGCTTAAAGCAACGCCAAGAATCATCATAAGACCAGTGAACCATGCCTTGCCTAAACTATGATAGGAATAATATATCGAGAACAATCCCAAGATAAGTGTAACGACATTGTTTATTATAAGTAATAAAATTACTACCGACGATGAAAGACCCGGAGCTAAACCAAAGTCTCTCATGCGCATAACTTGCATAGGCTGTCCGCCTGTTGATGATGGTGTGATTGCGTTAAAGAAGGCTCCTGTCATAGTTACCTTAAATGCATCAACTGGCCTAAGTTTTGCACCCAACACTTTTAAAAGTGCATTAAGAGAAAGTGAACCAAAAAACCAAAATAAAAATATCAAGAAGGCTGCTAATAGCAAATAAAATCCATTAGCTTGCCTAACTGTTGATATGATTTTCTCTGGTCCGTCAATAAAGTATGCACTTAAAAGTACTATTATTATAGATAAAGCAATTACGATTACAGAAAAGATTTTAGTCTTTTTACCCTTCATTATTTGAAAAATTCTGTGAATATCTTATACAAGTTATAATGATCTTCAACGCTTCCAAATTCTCTAACTGAGTGCATACCAAGTATTGGGTTACCGATGTCAACTGATTTTATATCTAATTGAGTTGAACTGATTGGGCCAATAGTTGATCCGCCACGAACGTCTGATCTATTTAAGAAAGCTTGTACCTTTGCTCCAGCATTTTCTGCAAATTGCTTAAATACAGAAGCTGACTCGGCATCTGATGTATAGCTTTGATTTGCAGCGTACTTAATACAAACGCCTTCGCCCATCTTAGGCATGTTTGTTATATCGCACTTTTCTGGATAATTAGGATGATAAGCGTGAGCAAGGTCAGATGAAATCATAAATGATTTTGCCTTTACTCTATAAAATTCTTCATCATCTAAACCAAGGGCTAAAATTATTCTTCTCATAACATTTTTTAAGAATGGGCTGTTTGCGCCTTGTTTAGTCATTGAGCCTACTTCTTCATTATCAGAAACATAAATTAAATTTATTGCCTTTGAAGCCTTATTAGCAATAAGCGCCTTATATGATAGATGAGCCATGGCTAAGTTATCAAGTCTGCCAACTTGAACAAATTCGTCGTTTAAGCCGACAATCTTGCCGCCTTCTCTGTCATATAAGAATAAATCAAAATCAAGAATATCTTCTCTAGATACTTTTAACTCCTTTGCTATGATATCTTCTAATTTAAGTTTTTCCACAGTATCGTTAATTAGCTCAAGAATTGGAAGAGTATCCTTTTGAGCGTTTATATCGAAACCCTTGTTTACTTCTCTGTTTTGATGTATGCAAAGACTTACTATACTCATAAGATCCTTGTCAATATTAATTAAGTGCATCTTTGGATGAAGTGCATCTTCTTTATTCTTTGTATATACTCTACCAGCTAGCGATAAAGCTCTATCGAACCATGTGTGCAAGATAGCTCCACCATAAACTTCAGTATTTAGCTTGTGATAGCCATTTTGATAAATATCTGGTTCTGGTTTAACTCTAAAGCATGGACTATCAGAGTGAGAAGCGATGATCTTAAAAGCAAGATCCTTTTTAGTATTTGGTAATTCAAAAGCTAAGATGGCTGAATCATTTTTCTTTACAAAATACTTTCCTCCTAAGCTTAAATCCCACTTGTCTTCTTCTTTTAATTCTTTATAGTCACTCTTATGTAGTTCTTCTTCCATCGCCTTAACAGCAAAAAAAGCACATGGACTTGCATCAATAAACTTGATTAAATCCTTTGCTAAAGTTTTTGAATTCATATCGATTCCTCCCTTTTATATAACAATTATAAACTATGCTATATTTTATGTCAAGAAAAAGAAAAATAGAGCTTTTTAAATATTTATGTAAATATAATAATATAAAAACTGTTACCATTTTGTAAAGCTTAGCTAATTGACAATTAAATTTTAGTGAACTATAATTTTACATGAGGTGATTATATGAAAAATATATTAAAAATACTATTAACTTTGACCATGGCACTACTTTTTGTTTCATGTGCTCCTAAGACAAATGATCATGGTAATGAGGCAAGTCAGGTTGATAAGCAAAATGAAACTCCAAACGATAAAGATGACGATACCATAATGTATACTAATCTTTCAAGCGATGAGACTAAGAACGAATTAAAAAATGCGCTCCTTGATAAAGGTCTTAATGAAGGCGATGTAGATTCATTTATGAGTAATCTTGATACTTATAATGAAAGTGCTGACACTAGCGAACTAGCATCTAGCTTTACTAAATATAGCGACGATGTAGCTTATAACAATAGCATGGACAAATTTACTGAAAAAAATCCTGACTTTTTAGGCATAAACTGCAGAATAACTACATTTTCACTTATGAAAAATAGCATGGATGTAAATAAAGAGCTTGAAGATAAATCCTCTGTTTTAGATTTTGACAAAAAAGCAATTAGTGATAAGTCACTATTAAGCGAAGATGATATGAAAAAGTTTATCACATACTATGCTCCAATCAATGTTAAGGATGAAAAAGCAAATTATGAAGATTTAATTACTAAAGAATTTAGTGAAAGAGGCATTAAATTTAATAACGATAAGATAAAAGTTATTTCTGTTTACTTAAACTCAAATGACGAGATTGATGGAAATATACTCTTTATTGGCCACACTGGTTTAATGTATGAAAATCAAGGCAAATACTACTTTCTAGAAAAATTGAGCTTCCAAGAGCCATATCAACTATTAAGATTTAATTCTAAGAAAGAAATTTACGACTACTTAATGAAAAAATATAATCAAGACATGGGTGAAGCTACTCATGAGGCTATAATAACAGAAAACGATAAGGTCTTCACATACTAAAAAAGACGGATTAGTCCGCCTTTCCAAAATAAAATAAGTATTTACAATGAAAAAGCTCTCAGTACATGTACTGAGAGCTAATTTATTAATGAGAATAATATTCTACTACGTAAACGTCTTCGATTTCTATTGGAATTTCTTCTCTTTCTGGTAGTCTAGATAAAACTGCTTCAAATTTATCAACATCTTTTTCAATGTAAGGATATGAGTTTCCAACAACTGTTTGGAAGTTTTCCTTGAACATTTCATTTGATCTTGATTTTTCTTTTAAGCTGATCTTTTGTCCAACTTGTAATTGATAAGCTGGTTTATCAACTCTCTTACCGTCAACAAGGATGTGTCCGTGAACAACCATTTGTCTTGCTTGTCTGATTGATTGAGCAAATCCTGCTCTAAGAACAAATGCATCTAATCTTGTTTCTAGTAATTTGATAAGAGCGTGACCTGTTTGATCCTTAGATTTCTTAGCCTTTAAGAATGCCTTCTTTAATTGAACTTCTGGCACTCCATAGTAAGCTCTTAATCTTTGTTTTTCTAGTAATTGAAGTCCGTAGTTAGATAATTTCTTATCTGAACGTGCAGCTCCTTTTTTCATACCTTTTGTAGCTTTCGCTAATCCATAGACATTTAAGCCTAATCTTCTGACCGTTCTTACTCTTGGTCCGTTTAAACTTGACATTAAAACACCTCTAAAAATATATTTGCCGCGGTATATTTTTAACATTCATAGTTTATCACAAATGTTTTAGCTTGTCAACTACTTTTTTAATTTTTTATGTAAATATTCATATTTCATTGAAAAAGTACAAATAATGATATATAATTAATTATAATATACATAAAAGGAAGAGTTATATGAAATTTGATGAAATTAAAAAACTTTATAAAAGAATAGATATAATTAGTGAAGCAAATCTAATTAATTTTTATGCCAATCGCCTCGCTAGAACTAAAAGTTTTGATGAAAAAAACTCTATAATCAGAGAGGTTGACATTATTAAAAGACGATACGATAGCTTCTATGAATACGTATTTATCAGGTTTGCACAGGATAGCAGCGATAAGTTTTTTAATGGTGAGTTCAAATACATTGAGGACAATGAAGATGAATTTAAAAAAGCATGCGTAAAATTTGCTCAAACCTTGCTTGATGACGATGACTTAGATAAACTTAAGAAAAGATGGGGCAAATATTTCTTTGATAAGCTTGAAATAAAGCAAAACTTATATTATAAGGATGTAATCGGTTTAAACATAAATGAAAATAAGATATTGAAAGAGATTAGCGATCGTAGAAATGCTATATCAATCTCTATTGATAATGAAATTGTTACTAGCAGAAACTTAATTACTCATCTTACATCACCAGACAGAGAAAAAAGGAAAAAAGTTGCCCTTGCTATGAATAAAAATAATGTCAAGAGCAAAGACTTTTATGCGGAAAAGTATAGAGACCTTGTTGTTATTAGACACAAGATAGCTAAAAGACTAGGTTTTGACGGCTATCTTGACTTTTCAGATAAAGACAGATGCAGGATTGATTACGACCATAACGATATTATTAATTTTAGAAATTCAATAAAAAAGCATCTTGCAAGTAATATGCATATAATTACGGATATACAAAAGAAAAAACTTGGCGTAGACAATATATATACTTATGATATGAGAGTCTACTTCAAAGAACACAATACAATCCCAATAAAAGATCCATATCTACTGTTAAAGAAAATATCTGAAAATTTAAAAAATGACAGTCCTTTCTTATCAAAGGTAATTGATAAAATGTTTGATGATAGTTCACTTGATTTAAATCCGAGGAAGGACAAGGCAAAAATTACTTTTGCTTCTTATCTGCATAATTTTGACACTTCTTTTATATTTACTAATTATGAGGCTAATCACTCAGAATTCAATAAATTTATCACTTGCCTAAGCTATGCCCTTCTAAACTATCAAAGTTCTTATAATGAAATCATAGAATATACAAGTCCTGAAGATGACATCATTCGTGCATATACAACTGCTTTTTCATTTATTGTGATGAATTTTATTGATGAACTTTTTCTTAATGATGCAAAGAAATATGCTACAGCTTATAAAATCAAAGTTTTATATGATATTCTCTTCTATTGCTTAATTAGTGAATTTGAAGAGAGCCTTTATCTTGATATAAAAACTGATATTGAAGAGAGATATGAAATATTTAGAAAACTTCACGCCGAGTACTTCCCTTTTATCTCGGTTGATAAAAATGAGTTTGATGTTGGTATGTGGTGGCTTAACTACAATAACTTGTTTAATACACCAATGCTTTCAATTAACTATGCTATAGGCGATATTAGTGGACTTGATTTTTGTAATAATTTCTTAGATGACAAAAAAGATGCATTTAAAAAGATGAACACGCTTATGGATAACGCAAGCAAAGAAGACTTTTTGACAAGTATTAAACTAAGCGGACTTAAAAATCCATTCGTAGATGATAACATAAAAGATATAATAAATAAATATATAGCTAGTTTAGCTAGTGAATACAAAAAAATATAGAGGCTCATACCTCTATATTTTTCTTTTTATATTAATTTAATGCTTTTATCTCCTCTATAGACTTCTTAAAACTATTTACTAAGAAGTTTATGATCTCTCTTGGATAAGCTAGATTAATTCTAACTGATTTTTCATCGCCAAACATTGCCCCATCAGATAAGAATATCTTGTTTTTTACAAATATTTCATGCATTTTCTTTGGCTCGCAGTTTAAATCTGATAAATCGATCCAGATTAAATAAGTTCCTTCAGGCTTTTCAAATTTAATTTTATCTATCTTAGAAAATTCTTCCGTAACGTAGTTTATATTGCCTTCAAGGTACTTAATCATATCTTTATACCAAGCTCTGCCATCATTATACGCAGCCTTTAATGCGCATAAACCAAAGGGATTAACCGCACCCATTAAAGATCTACTAGAAACATCGTTTATTTTTTCTCTAAGCTTGTCATCAGGTATTATTGCATAAGCAGTATTAAGTCCCGCTATATTAAATGTTTTTGATGGTGCCATAAATGAAACTACTTTTTCATAATTTTTAAACACTCTCATCATAGGTGTATAATAATTGCCATTAAAAGTAAAATCTTGATGCATTTCATCGCTTATCACATATAAATTATATTTATAAGCAATTTCTGAAATTTTTTCTAATTCAGGCTTTGTCCATACCCTTCCAACTGGATTATGAGGATTACATAAAACTATAGCTTTTGCTTCTTTTGCTTTTTCTTCTAAATCTTTAAAGTCTATCTTATATTTACCGTCTTCAAAAATAAGCTTATTTTGAAGTATCTCCATATTTTTTAAATTTGAGAAATTAAAAAACGGTGGATATGCTGGTGTCTGAATGATTATTTTCTCGCCATCTTCAACTATACTTCTAATTACAAGATCCAGTCCTGGGACAGTTCCTGGCGAAAAAACGATCCAATCTTTCTTTATATCAAGTTCATGCATATCCTTTTGCCAATTAATTATGGCTTCATACACATCTTCGCTTGGAACAGTATAGCTATAGAAGTCTCTGTCAGCTCTTTTTAAACAAGCGGCTTTAACTTCAGGAGCTGTTGCAAAATTCATATCAGCAATTGTAAATGGTATGACAGTTTCATCATTACCTGCTTCGCGTGAAGTTTCATACTTGGCACACGACAAACCACTTCTGTCGATTACTTCGTCAAAATTAAACATAGTACCTCCAAAATTTATTAGTCAGAAATATTCCTCCATCTAAAACCATAAACCTCACTTGCATTCATGACAACCAAGAAAGAGTTAGGAGCGTTCTTTTCAATAAATCTTTTCAAAAGCAAATAATCTCTTCTTGAGCAAACAGTCATAATAACAGTGCGCTCAATGCCTGTGTATGCGCCTACTGCTTTATAAAGATTTGCTGAGTGATTAAGCTCTTTAACGATGTAGTCCTTAACTAAATCAGGTTTTTCAGTGTTTATGATGATATTTTTAGATGTATTCAAACCATCTATAGTAAAATCTATAATAAGTCCATTCATTATAATGCCAAGTAAGGAGTATAGTCCTATCTTTAGTCCAAAAACTATACCTACAAACAATGTAATTACAAGGTCACATAAAAGTACACCCTTGCCTAAATCAAGTCCTGTGAACTTATTTATAATCTTTGATAAGATGTCTGTACCACCAATTGAAGCGTATTGATTAAGTATAATTGCCATGCCTACAGCTGACACGATAACTGCTATAATCATTTGAAGTAATAAATCATCGATTATAGGTCCATCTAGTGGAACAATTTTTTCTAAAATAAATATAATAAGTGATATGCCTAGTGAAGTAAGCACAGTTTTTACTCCAAACTTATTACCGATGAATAAAAATCCTAAGGCGAATAAAACTATGTTTGTCGCAAATAAAACATAACTCATTGGTAAATGTAATAAATACGATAAGACTATGGCAATGCCTGTTGCTCCTCCTATAGTCATATTAGTTGGAGTTAAAAAGAAATAAACGGCTATGGCAACCATAAAGGCTCCCAAAACTATTAATAAATTAGACTTTAATTTTGCGTTCATATTATACCTTCCTACAAAATTTTATGTATTAGGGGCACTTACACATGCCCCCATATATTACTTACTATTTTTCTTCTTTTGTATATGTTAAAACTGGTGTTCTAGCTGCCAATGTTTCATCTGGTCTAGATACCATTGTTGTTAATGGTGCATTTAGTAAGTCTTCTGGATTTTCTTTAGCTACTTTAGCAATATCGTTAAGAGCAGCTGCATAAGCATCCAATGTTTCTTTACTTTCTGTTTCAGTAGGTTCAATCATTAATGCTTCATGAACTATAAGTGGGAAGTATACTGTTGGTGGATGGAATCCTCTGTCGATTAGTCCCTTAGCAACATCTAGTGTTGTTACACCTGTTTCAGTATTCTTAAGTCCGCCTAAAACAAATTCATGCATACAAATTGTATCGTATGGAACATTGTAATTTTCTTTTAATTGGCTTAATAGATAGTTTGCGTTTAAAACAGCGTTTGTTGATGCTTTTCTTAAACCATCTGAACCCATTGTTAAGATATAAGTGTAAGCTCTTACTAGGATAGCAAAGTGTCCGTAGAAGTCCTTAACCTTACCTATACTTTGTGGTCTGTCATAATCTAAGAAGTATTTATCACCGTTCTTAGCTATAACTGGCTTAGGTAAGAATGGAAGCAATTCTTTCTTGCAACCAACTGGTCCACCGCCTGGTCCTCCACCGCCGTGTGGTGTAGAGAATGTTTTGTGAACGTTGTAGTGAACAACGTCAAATCCCATGTCTCCAGGTCTTGAGTGACCCATAACTGCGTTCATGTTAGCGCCATCGTAGTATAATAGACCGCCTTTTTTATGAACTATCTCAGCTATCTTTTCAATATTTTTATCAAATAAACCTAATGTGTTTGGATTTGTAAGCATTAGACCAGCAACTTCTTCAGTCATAGCTGCATCTAGTGCTTCAAGATCAACTAAACCGTTTTCATCTGATTTAATTTCTATAGGAGTAAATCCGCCCATAGAGCAAGTTGCAGGGTTTGTACCATGAGCAGAGTCAGGAATAATCATCTTATTTCTGTTCATATCTCCTCTTGCTTCATGATATGCTCTGATTAGAAGAACACCTGTTAACTCACCGTGAGCACCCGCTGCTGGTTGAAGAGTTGCTCCGTCCATGCCTGAGATTTCAGCTAAATCGTTAGCAAGGTCATACATTAATTTTAAAGCGCCTTGTGTGCATCCGTCTCCTTGGTATGGATGAAGATCTCTAAAGCCTTCAAGTCCTGCCATTTCTTCGTTTATCTTAGGGTTATACTTCATTGTACATGATCCAAGTGGGTACATGCCAGTATCAAGTCCGTAGTTTTTCATTGAAAGATTTGTATAGTGTCTAACTACGTCAACCTCAGATAATTCAGGTAAATCAAGTTCTTCATTATTTAAATAATCACTTGGAATTACACTATCTAATTTTAAATCATCAACGTCAAGATCTGGTAAATTGTATCCAGTTCTACCGGGTCTTGAAATTTCAAATATTATTTTGTCATATCTATCTAACATTCAACACCCTCCAATACCTTAACTAATTTATCCATTTCTTCTTTTGTTCTCTTTTCAGTAACAGCAAGCATAAATGTGTTCTTGTATTCATCTCCGTAGAACCAAGAAAGCTTAAATGCATCCATGAAACCGTTAGCTTTAAGAGCTTCATTAATCTTATCTACGCAAATATCGCTAGTGATAACGAATTCTTTGTAGAATGGTTTATTGTATAATAATTTAAATTTACCAGATTTGCAAAGTTCTTTTTGTAGATAATGAGCTTTTTTAGCGCATTGTTCAGAAACTTCTCTTAAGCCCTTCTTGCCCATAAGTGCCATGTAAATTGTTGCACAAAGTACGTTTAAGCCTTGGTTTGAGCAGATGTTTGAAGTAGCTTTATCTCTTCTGATATGTTGTTCTCTAGCTGTTAATGTTAGTACCCAAGATCTCTTACCATTTCTATCTACTGTTTGACCAGCGATTCTGCCTGGTAATTTTCTCATAAACTTATCAGTTGATGAGATAAATCCTAAGTATGGTCCACCATAAGATAGTGGTATACCAAATGGTTGAGCTTCACCAACAACGATGTCTGCGCCGTAGTCGCCAGGTCTTTGAAGTATACCTAGTGAGTTAGTGTCAACGTCAGCGATGAAGTATGTTTTCTTGTACTCATGAGTTAAGTCGCAAGCAGCCTTCATATCTTCGATAACACCGAAGAAGTTTGGATTTTGCATGATTACACATGCAGCATCATCACTTAGTTTATTCTTAAGATCGTCTAAATCAGTAGCGCCGTCTTTGATATCAACTTCAACTACTTCTATGTTATGGCTGTGTGTATATGTGTCTAAAACCATTCTAGCTGATGGGCTTAATGCTTTTGATACTATAACTTGTTTCTTACGAGTTGTATTGCAGCACATAAGAGCTGATTCAACAACGCCGTTAGAATTGTCATATAGTGAAGCGTTTGTAATAGGAAGTCCTACTAAATTACTCATCATTGTTTGGAACTCAAATATCATTTGAAGAGTTCCTTGAGATACTTCTGGTTGATATGGTGTATATGAAGTGTAGAATTCACTTCTTGAAGCTATAGCTCCAATTACTGAAGGAATGTAATGGTCATATGCTCCTGCTCCTAAGAAACAAACTTTCTTATTTGTTGAGCAGTTCATATCTGCAAGTTCAGTCATGATCTTTCTAACTTCTAATTCTGATTTGTGTTTAGGTAGATTTAATTCACCTTTAAATCTAACACTTTCAGGAATACAGTCAAATAAATCTTCTTCAGACTTTACACCTATCTTGTCAAGCATCTCTTTTATATTTTCGGGAGTTTGACTAAGATATGGATACATATTAGTCCTCCTTAGCGAATTCAGCGTATTTTTCGTCGTCCATTAAATCGTCTAATTCAGATGGATCATTCATTTCAATCTTGAATATCCAAGCATCATAAGGTCCTTCATTGATTAGAGCTGGCTCATCATCAAGAGCTTCGTTAACTTCAACGATCTTTCCGCTAGCTGCTGTGAAAACTTCTGAAGCTGCTTTAACAGATTCAACTGATGCTACTGCGTCGCCTTTTGAAAATCCATCATCAATTTCAGGTAGTTCAACATAAACTATGTCGCCTAAGTTGTGTTGTGCATAGTCAGCTAAACCAACAGTAGCAACGTTTCCGTCAACCTTAACCCATTCATGATCTTCTGTGTAAAGTAATCCTTTTTTAATTTCCATAATAATTTCCTCCTGTGATTTTATATTTATTTTTTAACTTCTTTTAAGAATTTTCTGCTAATTTGTTTAGCTTTTTGAGCTTTTCCTCTGATGATAACATCAAATTCTGCGCCCATTTCCTTGTAAGATGCATCGATTAAAGCGTTACCGATCTTTTTACCAAGTGTTGGTGATAGATATCCAGTTGTAACGTAGCCAATCTTCTTGCCATCTTTTTCAATTTCATATCCTTCTCTTGGTATAGCTTTGTCAATCATTTCAAAGCCAACAAGTATTCTCTTGTTATCAGCTTTGATCTTCTTAAGAGCTTCTTTACCAATAAAGTCAGCTTCTTGATCAAGTTTTACAAAGAAGTTTAATCCTCCTTCTACTGGTGAAACATCTTGTGATATTTCATGACCGTATAATGGTAGCATTGCTTCGAATCTAAGTGTATCTCTACATCCTAGTCCGCATGGTTCGATTCCGAACTCTTCGCCAGCTTTTAATACTTCCTTGTAAAGATGTACTATTGAATCATTGTCAGTGTAAATTTCAAATCCGTCTTCGCCAGTATAACCTGTTCTTGAAATTAATACTTTTTTACCAGCTAGCTCAAATCCATCAACAAAGTGGAAGAACTTTATTGTGTCTAAATCTACATCTGTTAATTTTTGTACAGCTTTTTGCGCAAGTGGTCCTTGAACAGCTATTTGAGATGTTTGATCTGAAACGTTTTCAACCTTAACATCAAAGTTTTTAGCTTGTTTTGTAATCCATTCAAAGTCTTTTTCAACGTTTGCTGCGTTGATTACTAAGAAGAACTTTTCTTGGTTATATCTGTAAACTAGTAAGTCGTCTACAGCACCACCATTGTCGTAACACATAATGTTGTATTGTACTTGACCATCTTCAATAGCGTGTAAGTCATTAGTAATTAGATGATTTACAAAATCAAATGCATCCTTACCTGTAACCCAAACTTCACCCATGTGAGATACATCAAATACCCCAAGTTTTTGTCTTACGGCATTGTGTTCTTCGATTAAACCTGCGTATTGAACTGGTAGTAACCAGCCAGCATAATTTACGATTTTGCCACCTAGTCTTACGTGTTCATCGTATAAAGCAGTTTTTTTGCCTTCCATTTTTTATCCTCCTTAATCTACTATTATAACATACAATATTTTTATTATTACAAGGAATATTACGTCTCATGCTAAAGCTAAGAACATAATATAAGGCCTCCATGTAAAACAATATTGTTAATTATTGAAACTAATGAAGATATCTCCTAAAAAACACTTTACTATGTTCTCTAGACAAACCTTCATCATTATTATACCATATAAATTTAATTTTTACCATTATTTTCAAATTTTCTTTATTTATTTTCAAAAAATTTTAATTATTTCTAAATAAACACAAAAATATTATAATTTTAAAAAGTTCTTGATTAAATAATTAGTAATTTAGATAAAATATTTATAGTATCTAGTTCAATTTTTTATTTAAATTTAAGTAGACGCACATAAAAAGACCTTGCATCCGCAAGGTCTTTTGTATATATAGTAATAAAACTATCTCTTTGAGAATTGTGAACTCTTTCTAGCTTTCTTGAATCCGTATTTCTTTCTTTCTTTCATACGTGGATCTCTAGTTAAGAATCCTGCTTTCTTTAATATTGATCTGTATTCAGGATCAACTTCAAGTAAAGCTCTTGATAAGCCGTGTCTTATAGCTCCAGCTTGTCCTGTAAATCCGCCACCGTTTACTAAAACGTATACATCAAATTTACCAAGTGTATCTGTTAAGTTAAGAGGTTCACGAACAATGTTTTTTAACAATTCTTCTTTTAAATATTGATCAATATCTCTGTGGTTGATAGTAAATTTACCATCTCCAGGCACTAATCTTACTCTTGCTACTGAAGATTTTCTTCTGCCTGTTCCTTGAATAAGTTTTTCCATCTATTCGTCCTCCTTCCTAAAAATCATACTTTTCTGGCTTTTGAGCTTCGTGGTTATGTTCTGGGCCAGCATATACTTTTAATTTTCTAAACATTTGTCTTCCTAATCTGTTCTTTGGAAGCATACCTTTAACAGCTAATCTGATAGCCATCTCTGGATTGTTTTGCATCATATCTTGGTAACTGATTTCTCTAAGTCCTCCAGGATAACCTGTGTGATAATAGTGTTTCTTTTGTATTAATTTCTTTCCTGTTAATTTCACCTTATCAGCGTTTACGATGATAACGAAATCACCTGTGTCTACGTGTGGTGTAAAAGTTGCTTTGTGTTTTCCTCTTAAAATCTTAGCAACTTCGCTTGCTAGTCTACCTAGGACTTTGCCTTCAGCGTCTATAAGTAACCATTTTCTCTCAATATTTTGAGCATTGGCCATAAATGAACTCATTTTCTTCCTCCTTTAAAAACATTGTTTTTAAAAAAGTTTCCGGGTCTTTTTTAAAACACTAACAAGTATTTTAATACAAATTTATATAATTGTCAAGTATTTTCATTGATTTTTTATAAATTTTTACTTAATTCTTCAATTTTATCAACTATTGATGAAATATATTCTATAGTCTTCTTTAGTGAGTCTGTATTTGTTATATCTACGCCTGAAAGTTTTGCCCACTCAACTGGATTATATAAACCGCCTTGTCTTATTGCGTTTAACCAGTCTTTAACAGCTTTCTCGTCGCCTTCAAGTATTTTTCTTGAAACATTTGTAGCTATCGATAAACCGGCTGAGTATGTGTAGGAGTAAAGTCCTGAGTAGTAGTGTGGCTGTCTCATCCAAGTCATTTCACATCCTTCATTTAATTCGACTTCACCTTGCCAAAACTCTTCTAGTGTTTCCTTAAATAATCTATTTAGTGTATCGGCATCTAAATTTTGTCCCTCATCAACTAAATTATATGCCTTTCTTTGGAAATATGCTTCTAAGAAGTGTGTAACAAAGTTATGATAATATGTTTTAGCAATGATTGAGAAATAAATCCATCTAAGCATTCTTGGGTCTTCAGTCTTTTTCATAAGATAATTTGCAAGCATCATCTCATTCATTGTCGATGGTGACTCTGCATAGAACATAGCTGTGTTAGCATCAAAGTATGATTGATACTTTTGTGATAACATAAAGTTTCCAGCATGACCAAGCTCATGAATCATAGTAAATACGCTATCCATCTTGCCTGTCCATGTCATTAGTATATATGATGGGAAACCAGCTGGTGTTGCGCAGTAAGCTCCAGTGTATTTGCCTTTGTTTTCAACGTAGTCAATATTTTTGCCTTCTAAAACTTTCTTAATTTGTTCTAGATATTCATCACCCAATACATTTAATGCGCTATAGATATAATCTTTTGCTCCATCAAGTGTTATCTCTGGATCAAATTCTGGATCTATATTTGCTTTTAAATCATAATAATTTATCTTTTCTAGTCCTAGTCCTTCTTTTAAAGTTCTGGCAAACTTTCTCATAACTGGTGAAAGCTCTTTCATAATTGTATCAAGATGATTTTCATAAATATCTCTAGGAACTTCTTGATTAGCAAGTAAATAATCTGTTACACTCTCGTAGCCTCTTAGCTTTGAGATGATTTTATCTTTTTGCATGTTTAAGTTAAATGCTGCAGCTGTGCTATTGACAGTTTTTGATAAATCTTTATAGAAGTGCTTGAATGATTCTCTTCTTAAGTCTTTATCTTCATCGTATTCATATTTTTCTTCAAATAAAGCGTATGAGTTATTATATTTTTTGCCATTGACCTCAAACGGTTCAAATGTCAAGTCTTGAAGCTTGATTGTGTTATACAATTGCTCTGGAGCCATTGTTAATGGTGTAAAAGCTTGTATAACTTTTTCTTCCGCATCGCTTAAATAAGTTTTCTTCTTTAATATAACGCTATGGAAATATGCTTTTAATCCATCTACTTTCTCTAGCTTTTCAAGCATTGAAATATCAAGCTTTGCTATCTCAAGTTCTACGAATAATGTGTTTTCATCAAGCTTGTTATACATGTTTAGTAGCTCGTAAAAGAACGCTAACTCAGATGAATTTGTTAAGTCAACATCTTTATTAAGATATGCATAATCAATAACTAAAGAAAATCTTTCTATTAGTTTTTCATATTCTTTAAAAGCTTTAACTATTGTGTCAAATTCATTTAATTTGCCTTCATAATTCTCTTTTAATTTTAATGATGCTTCTAAAACAGTATCCGCCTCTTTTTTAGCATCTTCCTTTGATTTATATATAGCTGATGTGTCCCATGTCAGACTCTTATCAACTTCGTTTCTATTTAGTATTGTCATAAATCTCTCCTATTATTTTAATTCTGATGTGCAGTTAGGGCATCTTGTAGCGTTTATGTCTATAGTTGATTTGCAATAAGGGCATTCCTTTGTTGTTGGTGCTGCTTCTGGTTCAGGCTTCTTAGTAAGTGATCTAGCCTTGTTTACAGCCTTAACCATTAAAAATATTACAAAGGCTATAATTAAGAAGTTTATTACTTGTGTAATAAATAAACCGTAATTTAGTGTAGCTGCCCCAGCTTCTTGTGCTTGTGCAAGTGTTGTGTATTTGCCGCCATCTAGTGTAAGGAAATAATTGCTCATGTCTGTGCCACCAAGTATAAGTCCTATAAGTGGCATAATTACGTCATTAACAAGTGAGCTAACAATCTTTCCGAAAGCTCCACCAATGATAACACCTACTGCTAGGTCCATAACATTACCCTTTGAAATGAATTCCTTAAATTCTTTTAACATTTTCTTCTCCCCCTGTTTTAAATTTTTTAATCTATATCCACATTTAATTGAATGTGTTCAATGTGATTTTTATCGAGTAATTCTAGTGCATAATCGTCTACTCTATATGCGTTTGAATAATAAATCTTACTTATTCCTGCTTGTATCAAGGCTTTTGTACAATTCAGACATGGGAAATGAGTTACATAACATACGCATCCATCGACCTTGATGCCTTCTTTTGCACAATATAAAAGTGCATTCATCTCTGCATGTATAGTCGCTATGCAGTGGCCGTCCCTCATTGTGTGGCCTATCTCAGAGCAATGCGGATTGCCTTTGATGCTGCCGTTGTAACCGCTTGAGACTATTCTGTTATCCTTATTAACTAATAAACAGCCAACGAACGCTCTATCACAGGTAGATCTTTTAGCTATCATATGAGCGATTGACATGAAATACTCTTGCCACGAGCTTCTTGTGTCTGCCATTAAATCACTTCCTCTTCATTAAAAATTTTTCCTTCGTAAATTTCTCCAGTTGCTGCGTCAATGCTGATTATATCACCAGTTTTAATACTGTTCATCGCATCGCCCACGCCAACAACTGTTGCTAGATGGTAATTTATGCCAACTATTGCACCTTGACTTGTTAAACCGCCTTCGACTGTAATTATACCTGATGACTTTTGTATAAATGGTAGCATATCTTTATATACCCCTATCGTTACTATAATATCGCCATCTGAAAAGTTTTCTTCTAAGTCTTTAGCATTTTTTGCAACACAAGCTCTTGCACTTATCTTGTGCTTGCCTATGCCCATGCCTTTGCACAATAGTTTTCCAACTGTCTTTACCATCATAATGTTTGTTGAACCAGTCTTTCCAAGCGGCATGCCAGCCGTCAATATGACTAGTTCTCCCTCCTTTACAAATTTTATATTCTTTAATATATTTACTGCTTCATAAAATAATTCATCTATGCTTGAAGCAAGTTTTGCTCTGATTGGGTAGACGCCCCACTCAATTGATAATTGTCTTCTGACTTTTTCGTTTGTAGTTGCTGCTATGATTGGTGATTTGGGCTTAAATTTTGAAATATTTCTTGCTGTAAGCCCTGATGATGTTGCGGCTATAATAACTTTTGCGTTTAAATCATAAGCTGCTTCTCTAGTCGCTTTAGCGATTGAGTTTGTGATATTGATCTCGTGTTCATCGTTTGTGCTATCTACTAAAATTTTATAATCAAGGCTATCTTCAATCTTTAAAGCAATTTTTCTCATCATCTCACATGCCTTAACTGGATAAGCACCTGCTGCCGTCTCGCCTGAGAGCATTATAGCGCTCGAACCATCTAAGATAGCGTTGGCAACGTCAGTTACCTCTGCTCTTGTTGGTCTTGGGTTTCTAATCATTGAGTCAAGCATTTGTGTCGCTGTGATAACGAATTTGCCTTTAAGATTGCATTTTCTAATTATATCTTTTTGCACTAAAGGTATGTCCTCTTCATCAAGTTCAACACCCATATCGCCTCTAGCTACCATGATTCCATCAGATACTTCGATTATTTCGTCAATATTTTGAACACCTTCTAGATTTTCTATTTTAGAAATTATTTTAATGTCTTCTCCGTCATTGCTCTCAAGAACTTTTCTTATCTCTAATACATCTTTTGCGCTTCTAATAAATGAAGCAGCAATGAAGTCTACATCATTTTCAATACCAAAGATTAAATCCTCTATATCTTTTTCTGTAAGCGTTGGTAAATTTACTTTAACTGAAGGAAGATTAACTCCTTTTCTATCGCTTAGCTCGCCCGAGTTAACAGCCCTCATATAAACATTGTTCTCATCGACTGATTTTACAGTGAACTCAACAAGGCCGTCGTCAATTAAGACTCTGTCATTTACCTTTAAATCTTTGGCAATGTCTTTGTATGTGACAGAAACCTTTGTATCATCGCCCTCTATGTCCTCGCTCGTTAAAATAAAATCTTGTCCTTGCTCGATCCTAATCATGCCATCTTTAAAAGTTTTTATCCTAATCTCAGGACCCTTTGTGTCAAGCATAATTCCAATAGGCTCATCTAAGTCATCTCTAAGCTTTTTTATAGTCTCTATCCTTTTTTTATGCTCTTGATGAGTGCCATGTGAAAAATTTAGTCTAGCCACATTCATGCCCTCATTTATAAGTGCTTTTAAGACTTCATAAGTATCAGAGCTTGGCCCAATTGTACAAACTATCTTAGTTTTTTTCATATTTTCTCCTAAATTGATAATATATCAACCATCTTTAATAAATCTTTGTTAAATTCTTTTTTTGCTTCAAGTGCTTCATCTATATCTAATTCTATAATCTTGCCATTTTTATATCCTAAAACTAGTCCTGACTTGCCATTTATTAATAAATTCACAGCGTCATAACCAAAGTCACTTGCTAGTATCCTATCTTGAACTGTCGGTACACCGCCTCTTTGAACATAGCCAAGAACAGTAACGCGAGTCTCTATGCCGCTCTTTTCTTCGATAATCTTTTCAAGCTCATAAGCATCAAGTGCCCCTTCAGCTGCAACGATTATATGGTGTTTTTTGCCCCTCTTTTTACCATTTTTTATCTTATTAATAATAGCGTCTATATCTAATTTAACTTCTGGTACAACGATTGATTCAGCACCGCCCGCTATACCTGAGTATAGAGCGATATCGCCGCAATTCCTTCCCATTACTTGAAGCACTATTGCCCTGCCATGTGACTCAGACGTATCTCTTAATTTACTTATAGCAGAAACAGCCGTCTCAACCGCAGTCAAAAAGCCGATAGTGTAGTCAGTATAGCCAAGATCGTTATCTATAGTGCACGGAATGCCTATAACTTTAATACCTCTTTTAGCTAGTTCCCTAGCTCCTCTAAATGTTCCGTCGCCACCAAGAACCACTATGGCATCTATTTTAAATTTTTTTATCACATCAAGAGCCTGATCCATGCCTTCTTCAGTCATAAATTCTTCGCTTCTAGCAGTTCTAAGTATAGTTCCGCCTCTGTGTATGATGTCCGCAACGCTTGATAACGTCATCGTTTCAATATCGCCCTTAATAAGACCGTTGTATCCTTCTTTTATTGCTAGAACCTTTAAATCGTTATATATAGCTGTTCTCACAACTGATCTTATTACAGCATTCATGCCAGGTGCATCGCCACCACTTGTTAGTATAGCAATAGTCTTCATTCTTCCTCCTATTTTATAACTATATCATCTTCATCTAAATACATTTTTAAATCTTCGTATAGCTTTTCATTGTCTATTTCAATGGCTGTGCTATCGTTTGATTCAATACTTGATTTTGTCTCTTCAAAGTAGACAACAACCGGATTGTCTCCCTTATATTTCTTTAATATATCTAAAATATTTTTCTTTTCATCTTCACCTAAATCTTTTTTTATTCTTAAATAAAGAGTTTCTTTTCTTTTTTCAAGTTTTTTCACTCTATCTGCAATGATGTTTATCTCATCATTGGCACTTATTTGTAGTCTTCCCTTAACTACAACGTTTTCCCCTTCTTTAATAAGATTTCTATAATTTTCATAAATTCTTGGGAATATAACTACTCTTATGCTATCATAAAGGTCTTCAAGCTCAATGAATGCCATCATTTGATTGTTTTTAGTAACTTTCTTTGTGACAGATGAAATCATTCCTGCATAAGAAATAAGCATATTGTCTCTAAGGTCTGTATCCGTCTCGTCAAGAACTTTTTCCTTCATCTCAATTGAGCTAAAATCACTGTTTGTTCTAAGCTCCTTAGTAAATTCTTCAAGCGGATGGCCTGAGAAATATATACCCGTCATCTCTTTTTCTCCATCGAGAAGCATAAATTTCGATAGCTCTGTTGCATAAGGTATTTTGTAACCGACATTTGAAGAGGTATCTTCACCAAGGCCGAATAAGCCCATCTGTCCCTGAGCATTGTTCTTAGCGTCCTTCTGTATACTCTTTAAAATGTAGTCGTATGAGCCAAGCATTTGACTTCTATTAAGTCCTAAAGAATCAAGTGCTCCAGCCATAATCAATGACTCAACTGACTTTTTATTCATGGCAGTTTTGTCTACAGCGTTTGTCTTTGTTAAAAAATCTTCAAATGATGTGAAGCCATCAATTTTGCCTCTTGCCTTAAGTATCGAGTCTATCACGTTCGTGCCAACATTTTTAATTGCTGAAAGGCCAAATCTTACGCTATCATCCTCTGTTGTGAATTTTCTAAATGATTTATTTATATCTGGTCTTAAAACTTCTATGCCAAGTCTTTTACACTCTTCAAGATATTTTATAACATCTGTTGTATTACCCATAACTGAGCTAAGTAGGCTCGCCATATATTCTTTTGGATAATAATATTTTAGATAAGCAGTTCTATAAGCAACGACTGAATAAGCAGCTGAGTGAGATTTGTTAAAAGCGTAATTAGCAAAATCAAGCATATAATCAAAAATTTGATTAGCTACATCTTCTTTAATTCCATTTCTCACAGCACCTTTGATTATAACTTCATCTCCATCGTCCTTGCCATAGATAAAGTTTTTTCTCTCTTGCTCCAAGACCTTCATCTTTTTCTTGCTCATGGCTCTTCTAACTATGTCAGCGCCGCCAAGTGAGTATCCAGCTAAGTTTCTAAATATCCTCATTACCTGCTCTTGATATACGATGCAGCCGTATGTTTCTTTCAAAATAGGCTCAAGATGCGGATCAAGATATGTTATCTTCGATGGATCGTGCCTTGACTCAACAAACTTCGGTATTGATTGCATAGGTCCTGGTCTGAATAATGAGTTGGCAGCGATTAAATCCTCAAACTTTTGTGCTTTAAGCTCTTTTAAGAACCTTCTCATGCCTACCGATTCAAATTGAAATACTCCAATAGTTTCTGCATTTGTAAATAAATTCATTACATTTTTGTCATCGTATTCCATGTGTTCAAAATCAACTTTAGTAGCATAATTTTTCTCTATCATATCAAGAGCGTCTTGAATCACGGTTAAGTTTCTTAGTCCAAGGAAGTCCATCTTCAAAAAGCCTAATTCTTCAAGCTCCGTCATTGTGAATTGAGTTGATATTGATTCTTTATTTTTAACCAATGGCAAATGATTTGTAATTGTTTCTTCTGTAATCAAAATACCAGCTGCGTGAGTACCGATGTTTCTTGGCAGTCCCTCTAATTGCCTTGATATATCGATTATCTTTTTCGCTTCCTCATCTTCATCATAAGCTTTTTTAAATTCTGGATTTCTCTCCAATGCTTTGTCGATGGTGATGTCTAAGTCTCTTGGAACCATCTTAGCAAGCGTATCCGCCTTGTTTAAAGGTACATCTAAAGCTCTAGCAACGTCACGAATAACAGCTCTTGCGGCAAGTGTACCAAAGGTAATTATCTGGCTAACTTTATCTTCACCATATTTATTAATAACATAATCAATTACTTCAGATCTTCTTTCGTATCCAAAGTCAACGTCTATATCGGGCATTGAAACCCTCTCTGGATTTAAAAATCTTTCAAAAAGTAAATCATACTTTAGTGGATCAACGTCAACAATGCCTAATGCGTATGAAATAACACTTCCTGCAGCTGAACCTCTTCCGGGTCCAACTGGTATACCATTTTCTTTAGCATACGTAATAAAGTCTCTAACAACTAGAAAATAGTCAACATAGCCCATGGAGTTAATTATGTTAAATTCCTCCTCCAACCTATCTTTTATATCGCTACTTACTTCACCATATCTCTTTACCAAGCCTTCTTCGCAAAGTCTGTGTAAATATTCAGCGTGAGTGATGTCCTCATCTATCTCAAAGTTTGGCAAATGTTTTTGATGAAATACAATTTCTATATTGCATCTATCTTTAATAATTTCTGTATTTTTTATTGCCTCAGGCACATAAGAGAATAATTTTGCCATCTCCTCAGGGCTCTTAACGTAAAACTCTTCGCTTGGAAAGCGCATTCTGTTCTCATCGTCAATTTTAGAAAGAGTTTGTATACATAAAAGCACGTCATGAACCTTAGCATCCTCTTTTTTTAAATAATGGCAATCGTTTGTTGCGACTAAGCCAATATTTAATTCCTTTGACAGTTCAATCAAATAATTATTCACATAAGCTTGCTCTTTTATGCCATGATCTTGAAGCTCTAAGAAAAAATTATTTTCTCCAAATATATCCTTATACCTAAGAGCTGCTTTTTTTGCTCCATCCATGTTTTGGTCAAGTATCATCTTCTGTACTTCTCCGCCTAAACATGCTGAAAGTGCTATAAGTCCTTCGCTGTGCTCATAAAGATATTTAAAATCAGTTCTAGGTTTATAATAGTAACCATTGATAGAGGCGTCTGAAACTATTTTTATAAGATTTTTATATCCTTTTTCATTTTCACAAAGAAGTATCAAGTGATAATAAGGTGTTTCCTTGTCTTTAACAAGTTTATCATCACAAACATAGACCTCACAACCAATGATTGGCTTGATGCCCTTTGCCTTTGCTTCTTTATAAAATTTGATTACGCCATACATATTGCCATGGTCAGTTATGGCACATGCATCCATACCAAGCTCTTTAACTCTGTCAATAAGCTCACTTATTTTGTTAGAGCCGTCAAGCAAGGAGTATTCAGTATGTAAGTGTAAATGCGTAAAACTCATAAAATCACCTCTAGTATTTATTATACCATATATTTTATAAATTTAATATTTTTATTCTTGTAATTTTTCTTTCTTTTATGTATAATATTTATTAATTGGGTATATAACAATATAGGAGGGATAATATGAATAATAATTATGAAGATAATAATTTCAACGAACAAGAAGTTTTAAGTGAAGAAGAAATAAAACAAAGACAAGAAAGAAAAAGAGCTAAAGGTCAATACTATGATTACAACAGAAACGACTATAACTATGACTATAAGAATAATGCTGGATATGACAGTGGTACTAACAAGGGCATGACATCCTTAGTTCTTGGTGTTATATCATTGTTTTGTATTTTCTTAGGTCAAGCATCTTTTATAGGAACTATACTTGCCATAGTCGGCTTGATTATGGGTGTTGACGCAAGAAACAAAGGTGACAGAACATATGCAAAGACAGGCATAATACTTAATACTATAGGTATTGCAGCTACTTTATTAGTTACAGTTGCCTGCATAGCTTGTATATCATGCATTGGCTGTTCACTTATGAATTATATGTGGTAGACTATGAAACCATTTTACACAATATTTGGAATAAGACTTGCTAGTTACGGCTCGCTTATAGCTCTTGGCATCGTTGTGGCAAGCCTTGTTTATTGGTATAGAAAAAAAGAATATCCAGCAGATAAAGAAACTATTTTTTATTCAATTGTCTATGGTATGATAGGAGGCTTCATAGGAGCTAAGCTTCTCTACTTAATTACAGATTTTAACTTTGTTATAGAAAGTTTTAAGAATTCAAAAGATATATTTACAACGCTAAGTAATATACTAGCTGGCGGCTATGTTTTTTACGGCGGTATCATAGGCGCTCTCATAGCTTTATATATTTACGCTAAAAAATACAAGCTTAATTATCTAGATATAACAGACTCGATGGCTCCAGAAGTGCCACTTGCTCATGCATTTGGCAGAATCGGCTGCTTTATGGCTGGTTGCTGCTACGGAATGCCATGGGATAGAAAATTTTGCGTGATATTTCCAAAGGAAAGCGTTGGGCTAAGCGGCGTAAAGCTCTTCCCTGTTCAATTATTAAGCTCTTTAGGCAACGTGATAATATTTATAATATTATTTATTTACTCAAAAAAAGACAGATCAAAGGGTAAAGTTACAGGTCTTTATATGATGCTATATGGTATAGGAAGATTTTTAGTTGAATTTTTAAGATACGATGACGTAAGAGGACACTTCTTATTCTTCTCAACATCACAATGGATATCGATAATACTCGTTCCATTAGGCTTTATACTATATAAAAAAGGTGAAAACTTATGCAAAAAAATGCAAAAATAAAAGAGATAATGCTCTTTCAAAACATTGACTACAAAGGCCTTGAGGAGCATCTTAATAATTTAAGAAAAGAAGGATACAAGATTAAAGATATTAAAAAAGCATCGATTAGCTTAGAAAAAGCTGTCGATGCTAATAATTTTGAATATTTTTGTGAAAGCTATCCATTTACAAAGTCTAGAAAGAATAAATTTGGCGCCTTCTCCACTCATCTTTATGATATGGAGAGTGCTGGATTTAAATTCGTCTGTGGCTTTAAAGATATAAACATATTTGAAAATCACAATGCTAGCAAAAAAGCAATAAATGACGCTGATGAGAGTAGCTGGAAGAACATCTCAAACATAAGATTCTTCTCAATATCTGTTTTTATATCATTATTCATGATATTTTTAGCGAGCAGCATATTTTTATTCTGGCCAAACATTGACAAGTTTATAAATCTAAAACAGTTCATGTTTATGGTCTTCATACCGCTAATATTCTTAACTTTGTCAATTATGTACTTAAGAAGAATCATCTATTTTTACTCAAAAGCCTTACGTAAAAAATTTAACAGCGATAAAGCTTTTAAATTCGGTAGAGTTTTGATGGTTATCCTAATCACGCTTATAATACTTATGGGGCTTTCTTATGTAGGACTTGATATCTACAATTATTCAGTAGGAAACATTACTTTAATCAAGTTATTCTCGTCATACTTTTTCCTAATCGGCTCAGCCCTAACATTTTTATTGTATAAATTACTTATTGAGAAAGTTTTTGATAAATTTTTCCCAAGATTCTTATTCATTGCAATATCTTTGTTTATGGTAACAAATTTACAGACAAAACTTTTAGATATGCCCATAAACAACGCTATGGATCAAGAAATATTTGAAGTTGATAGCAATATTAGCAAACACTCTTATTACAATAACAATAAATTCATTAGCAAAAACTTTTTTATAGACAAGTATACAAAAAACTATAGCTACACTACCGATAAGAATAATATCGGTGAGGTCTTAACTATGACTAGCGAACACTACCACGGCAAAAAAACTCAGATACTTGACTATATCTACAAAGTTATTAAAGATAGAAACATTTTTAATAATCAAGGCGAGATCGAATATTTAAATTTTGATGAATTCGATGATGAATATGTAGAATCATATATCGCGAGCGTGCATCACATATCTACTCTTGTATTTAGATTTAAAGATGATATCTACCTTGTTGATGGTAATTTCAGAAAGACTAACGAAAAGGTTATTGATGAAGCAGTTCAGTCTATTTTAAAAGATAGAGAAAATAAATAAATTAAAGGCAGAGCTTAGTACTCTGCCTTATCTTATGTAAAATGCCTCACAGGAATGTTATGAGGCATTTATATTTTTTAAAAATTTTAATTAAACTTCAAATTTAACTTTTCTAACTCTAAAAGCTTCTACTATAGCTGTAAGAATGAAGTACACTAAGAATATTTCGATAGTGTTCTTTAGTATTCTTGCTGTCATTAGTGCTACTAGTGCTTTTCCCATATATATGTGTAAAAGCGCTGAATTACAGATAATGTTAATAAATATTGCTCTGAATAAACTTGTTGATATAATTACTTTATTTTGTAGTTTTCTGTCATTAAGCATAGCTGAGAAACCTTCGCCTTTTGATAATTTCCAAAGAATAAATCCTGGGAACCATCCTAAAAGTCCTTCTAATATTGTAAAGAAGACGTTAAAACCAAATTGGCTTGGTGATAGCATAAATTTAATAACGTCCGAAACTATACCCATCATGAAACCATAATAAGGTCCTAAAACCATACCACCAAACATTAGTGGGTATCCTCCAAACGAGAAAACTAATCCAGTAGCAATTTTAATCTTCAAAAATTTAGACATTAAAATTGTTAATGTAACGAACAATGCACTTAGAACTAATTTCTTAGTCGTAAATCTTCCTTTTTGCATAAAAAAATCCTCCTAAAATAAAATTCCAGAGGCTGTTCTAAATAATATAATATTTATACAGCGGAAGCGAAGAAACACCGCGGCTCAATGCCATTCGTTTAAAAGCTACATCCCATCTTTTAACACTAGCGCATTTCCTCTACTCTGTAATTCATATTATATCATTATTATTTATAATTTACAAGTCTTTTATAAATATTTTTTATAATTAAAGAAATATTTCCTTTAATCCATCTTCATCTTGGTATAAACCTATGCGTTCAAGGTCAATATCAAGTTCATCCATATTTATATTTGTATAATTATTTAGTATATCAAAGATGAGCGCGGGCTTTAATGAGCCATTCTCACTCATTTTGATGTATGCGTATATAGCATCATCTTTAAGCTCTAAGCGCTTAAGATACTCTTTTGCATTTTCTTTAACAAAAATTCTTCTTTTACCCTTTTTTCTCTTTCTTTCAATTTCAACTATGTCCATGGAGTTGATTTTATCAAGTTCTTTAGCTATATCGATGTCTTTATTTTTATCAAAAAATGTATTTAATAATTTAAAGGCATATACAACTGATTTCACTTTATTTGATATGGACTCATCGTCATCATACATTGCTTCAATAATCTTGATTCCAGCTGGTAGTCTCTCATTCATCTTTATCAAAAAATCTTTTAAATCAATCCTTGAATTAAGATAAATCTCCATGTACTCGCTGTTAGACTCAATTCCAAGTGGCAATGGATATGCTATAGACATCCTTGGATGCGGATTGAAGCCTTCTGAGAATTTTACGTCAACCTTATTTTGAAAAAGTGTTCTTTGAAATAAATCTACAAGGTCTAAGTGTGAGATGAATTTTAAGTATCCGAGTTTTGTAAATTTACACAAAATTTTCATGCTTACCCCTCATTTCACAATTCTTTATACCACAAGCGTTACAAGAAATTCTACAGTCTTTTGTAGTTTCTGCCTTAATTGATTTTTCATACTCTCTTTTCAAAAATTCTTTGCTGACGCCAACATCAATTATATCCCAAGGCAAAACTTCATCAAAAGATCTTTCACGTCTTGCATAAAAGTCTGGATCAAGATTATATTTTTTAAATGCACTTAAATAATTTTCATAAATGAATTCGTTGTCTAGTTTTTCTGCTTTTTTCTCTTCTTTATATGCATAAATAAGTGCATCTGATAATTTTCTATCGCCCCTTGCTAAAACTGCTTCGATGTAGCTAAGCTCTGGATCGTGATAATTATACTCGACCTTTTTATCTTTGATAATTGAGCGAAGTATGCCAATCTTTTCATAAAATTCATCTATGCTGTCTTGCTTAAACCATTGGAATGGTGTAAATGGCTTCGGTACAAAGCATGATGTGCTCACAACAAGCCTAAAATCTCCCTTAATATCTTCCTTATCTCTTTTGAAGAATAGGTCTCTAACTAAATAAGCAAGTTCTTTTATGCCTCTAATATCTTCTTCTGTCTCAGTTGGAAGGCCTATCATGAAATATAATTTAATCTTGGACCAGCCTTCACCAAAAACATAAGTCATTACATCAACTAAATTTTCTTCAGTAACATTTTTATTTATAACGTCTCTAAGCCTTTGACTGCCTGCCTCAGGAGCGAATGTTAAAGAAGACTTTCTTACGTCTGAAAGGTCTTTTAAAACATCTATGCTCGGCGAATCCAGTCTTAATGATGGCAGCGAAACACTTACATTATTTTTCACAAAATACTCTTTCATCTTACCCGCTACTTCTCTAAGATTAGTGTAATCACAAGTACTTAGCGAAAACAAACTAACATCGTCGTAGCCAGTATTATCTATCATAGTTTTTGCAATATTTTTAATATTTTCTTCAGATTTTTCTCTGATAGGTCTATAAAGCATGCCTGCTTGGCAGAATCTGCATCCCTTTGTGCATCCTCTAAATATCTCAACTACAGCTCTTTTATGAACCACGTCGATGTATGGAACTATCATTCGATCGATTTGGAACATCTTGTCAACGCTTGAGATATAATTTCTTTTTACTCTGTCTTTACAATTTGGATTTAATTTTTCATAATTTTTTATAGTTCCGTCCTCATTGTAATGGGGTTTATAGAATTTTGGCACATAAAAGCCATCTTCTTTAGCAAGCGTTTCAAGAAATTCATCTTTGCTTTGATTTTTTTCTTTTTTAATCTTTAAAAGCTCCAAGAATCTTAGCATCATCTCTTCGCCCTCACCTATTTGAAATACGTCAATAATTTCAGCAATTGGTTCAGGGTTAACTGCACAAGGTCCTCCAGCTACTATGATTGGATCACTTTCTTTTCTATCTATGCTCTTTAATTCTAAATTAGCTAAATCTAGCATTCTTAATATATTAGCAAAGCTCATCTCATATTGCAAAGTAAAGCCTACTGCGTCAAAATTTTTAAGTTCTTCTTTATTTTCTAGTGAGAAAAACTCAAGATTTTCTTCTCTCATCATTTTTTCCATATCATAGCTAGGCAAAAAAGCTCTCTCACATAGATAATCCTCATTTTGATTTATCAAGAAATAAAGTATATGAAGTCCTAAATAGCTCATTGCAAGCTCATAATTATCTGGAAAACAAAAAGCAAACTTCACCTTAGTTTTATCAAAATCTTTAACTATTGAGTTTTTCTCCATACCTATATATCTTGCGGGTTTTTCCACAAGCTTAAGTATTTTTTCTAATTTCTTTCTATTAATCAATATATTCTCCTTACTTTAAGACCTTTGTTACAAGTGGTAGGTCATTTGAAATATTTTCTTTATTCATGCCAAGGTACTCTGCTATGGCTTCTCTTACCATAGGTCCAGCATTTATACCCATGCCGCCTTGGAAAACTAAGGCGCTTACAGCTATCTCTGGTTTTTCATAAGGCGCAAAAGCCACAAACCATGAGAATGAATCGTATGGCTTGTTTGTGTATGGATTTACACCATCCTTTTCAGCTGTACCAGTCTTACATCCCACATTGATAGGGAAATTTTGGAAAAGTGGTTTTGCCGAACCAAACTTACTTACCTTGTACATACCATTTTTAACAACATCTAATTCGCTTTTACTCTTTAGTCCAATATCCTCAAATTTTCTTTCAAAATTATATACATCTTCAAGTCCATCATAAGACTTAATTGAGTCAATTAAAGTTAATTTATTGCGTTCACCGCCATTGGCAATGGTAGCAACATAATTTGACATCTGTATTGGTGTATATGATGAATCACCTTGACCGATAGTTACATAAAGTGTATCAGCAAGATTCCACTTAGCTTGATTTAAATAAGTGTACTTAATTATATCAGCTAAGCCCTCACGCTTGCCATGGAGCTTCTTTTCTGTATCAAAGCCAAGCTTATCAAGCTCTTCAATAACTTGATTTCTTGTCATATTTGGTCCCTCTTCAAGCCAAGATAATATTTCATTTATCGCCTTGTCTCTAAAGACTTCATCATATCTAACGCCATTTTTCACATAATTTGCGAGATTGTCATTCAAATAGTTTCTTAAATAAAATCTCATGTTTTGTAATTTCTTTTCAGGATTTGGAACGCCGCCAGAAAATTCGTTTGGAACGTTAATCTCAATACCTGTTTTGTCATTAAGGCCAAATCTTTTCGCCATATCAACAATATCATCAATTGATAGCTTTATTTCAAGTTTCTTTCCTAATCTTTGGTTCTCTCCCATTGCTAAAGAATAGAAAAAGTAGTTACAAGAAACTTTTAAAGCATCACTTAAATTGACATCGCCATGCGTCCTGTGATAATCAGTCCATAAAAGGCATCTAAATTTCTTTGTGCCAAGCTCTGCGTATCCCATGTCCCTAATTTTTGTCTGAGGGCTAAGACCTTTCTCAAGTGCCGCAAGTCCAGTACATATCTTAAATATAGAACCCGGTTGCACCGCAGTTTGTGTCGCTACATTTAGTAGCGGTCTTGCTGCTAATGGGTTTTTAACTTCTATAGGGCCCAAGCTGTCCCAGTCACTTTTGCTAATACCTGTTGCGAATAAATTTAGATTATATCCAGGATAGCTTGCCATAGTCAATACTTCACCTGTGTTTGGATTATTTAAAACGATGGATCCAGAGCTTGTATTATCATAAGTTCTCTTTCTTTTTCTGTCCCACCCCATCTTGAAATCGCCATACTTACTAGCGAAGGTGCCGCTTCTTGGTATAGTTTTTATTGTTCTTTCAAGAAGTTTTTCGCACTTCTTTTGTAATTCAGCGTCAATGCTTAGATAGATGGTATTGCCTCTTTCAGGTTTTGTCTCTGAAATAACTCTAGTTTTGTTACCAATTCTATCGACTTCGACAACCATCTCGCCGTCTTTACCTTTGAGTACATCTTCATAAGATTCTTCAATACCAGTTTTACCGATGATTGAGTCAGGTAAATATTTCTTTTGATTTATATATTTTTCAATTTCGGCATCGGTTGATATCTTTCCTAAAGAGCCTATAACGTGGCACATAACTGAGCCCATCGGGTAATACCTAATTGGCTCGATAGAAATATTTATACCTGTATTTAAATATAATTTTTCTTCGATTTTAGCAACTGTTTGTGGTTTAATGCCATAAGCAAATTTTATCGGTTGATAAGCTAGTTGACCTTGCTTTAAAAATAGCTCATATATGCTAAGAAGAGTCTTTGCTTCATAGCGAGCATAATCCTCGTCAATGCTGTATTTTTCCATAGCTTTACGAAGTGTTTCTTCTGGAGTTTTGTCTTCGAATTTGTCTTTAAACTTGAAAATTCTCTCCAAGAATGTCCTGTACTGAATTAAATCCACATACTCAAAATCACCTGCTATAGAAATCCTTGTTTGTACTTCATCTTCGAGTAAGCATTTTTGAGCATATGGCCTAATTTTATTATTACTAATAAACTGATTCATAATTTCCTTATTGTCAGCTTCTTTAATAAGTTCGTCAATAGCTGGTGTATCTGAATCAAATTTTTCGTCTTTATATCTATATAAAACATCTAAGCTATCCGGATTAATTATAGCCTCAACCTTTGTTTCAATATTCTTAGATCTGATTAGGTCGATCAAAATCTTTCCTGGAGCAATAATTTCATCATCTTCGTTCTTATATGCTTTTCCCAGCATATTCTTTAGTGATGTGTTTTTGAAAATATTGATAAAATCGTCTTTAGCACTTGTGTCATAAGTAATAAAATTTGGATACTGCTTCATAAGTGCTCTTTTTTGCTCAAGATATGACTCATAAAATGTGTTTACACAGTCCTTAAGCGCAATTTTTTCAAGACCATTATCTTTAAATTTTTCATAAACAAGCTTTCTAATCATAGGATGAGATAGAATTCTGCTAAGAATTGTGTCATCACTAACTATGATCTCAGTAACTAGCCCTCTTGGGCTTAGTCCTTCATTAAATTCGTTCTTTTGCTTAAAATCAAGAAATTTATCATTTGCTACGAATTCATATTTATCTCCAGTATTTTTATATTCAACTGGAAAGTCAACAAATTTTGATTTTATCGCATATAAAGCTCTATTAGCAAGTCTTACATCATAACTCTTCTCATCATTATTAAAAGTCATGTACATGTCTAAGCAGCTATCTAAAACATCTTTATTTTTTATAAAATCTATCACAGTTTTTATAGGTGACTTATCTTTGCTGATGTAGTCAGCATCATCCTTATACGCAAAATAATTAAAATCTACAGGAAAGTCGTTTTGATATATTACTCCATCCTCCTCAAGACTTGTTGCTAGCTCAAGAAGAGCTTTATTTCTATCTTCAGCCTCTAAGTTTAGCATATCATCCTTAAAAATTTGCACAGTAAAAGAAGGAAGATTGCCAGCTATTAACCTTCCGTACCTGTCTCTAATCTCGCCTCTCGGAGCTGTAACAGTTATCGTTCTAATTTTAGAATTGTCAGAAATATACCTGTAGTGATCGCCTTCAACTAAAGTTAAATGAGCAAGCTTTAATACTAAAATGCTCAAAATAACTATAATCACAAAATTTATAAATGTATATCTCTTATTCTTCTCAAGATTATTCATGATATCACCTAGATGTCATAATTTTTATACCTAAATATCTTCTTTGATATAAGATAGCTTAGCACTCCATATAGCGCTACAAAAACTATCTTTATAGAAAAGATATTTTTAGCAAGATGCGAAATAATAATGTCTACACCCATAAAACTTAATAGTATGTATGAGAATATTATATAAAATAAATACACTACTATGTTTACTATAGCTATACTTAATAAATTTTCCATATTAATGTTATCTCTAATAAAATATATTATTAAATAAATTATTGTAAATAAAAATAAATTTAAAAACAAAACCTCATGAGCAAGTAAATCATTTAAAATTGCTACAACTATGGTCCAAATTAAGCCTTCTCTGCTCTTTGCTAATAATGCAAGCGACACGACTAAGCAAAGCGTCATGTTAAATATAAAATTAATTGGCAAAAAGTTTGGTAATATGGCTGCTTTTAAAATATAGTTTATAAATAAAAAAATTAAAAATGCTAAAACTTTCATCTCATTACCTTTTAATTATAAATACATTTGAAACATCTTTTATATCTACTGCCGCCTTTACCTTTATAAGCTTCTTTAAATTTGATTCATCGTTTATAACTTCAACTACTTCCCCTAAATAAATGTTTGGTGGGTACTCATCTGATGAACTTGATGTGATAAGCTTGTCGCCAACTAAAACATCGGCATTTGAATCAAACATATAGCCTTCAATCTTAGAATCGAAAGTTCCGCCCATAACGCCTGATTCATTGTTTCTAAGTATATTAAAACTTACTTTAAACTTATCATCATTAAGAGAAATAACTCTTGATGAATCCTTTGATGCGTCTGTGATTTTACCCAAGAGTCCTTCGATGTATACGTTGTTTTGTATTTCAGAAGCGCCTATAACTATGTCTCCGTCTTTAACACCATCTTTTTTTCCTTTGTTTATGGTAAATCTCTTGTACCATTCATCAGGATCCATGGACGCTATCTTGGCCTTCGTTAAATCGTATTTTGTATTTTGCAATAAATTGTATTCTTTTTTAAGATATGATGACTTCATAATCACAGTTTCGAGCTCTCTGTTCTTATCTTCAAGTATACTTACTTTTTCTTCAAGCTCTTTTATCTTGCTCTTTGAATCATCTTTCGAAAATAAACCTTTAAAACCGTTAGAAATTCTGTTCGCGCCGCCATAGAAAAACGATGATATCTTAGACATGATATCACTAGGCGCAGACTCAACGCTATTAAGCGACTTTTTCTTATTATTTATGGTAATAATAAGAACTATGGCTAATAGTAAAACTAAAATTGTTAAAATTACTTTATGTTTTTTAATAAAATTCATTATATCACTCCATGAGATTATGTTCTTTAAAACTAAAGAAAGTATCTCCAATAATTAAATGATCTAAAATAGATATACCAATAATTTTCGAGCACTCTACTAGTCTATTCGTTAGCAGTTTATCCTCGTGTGATGGACTCGAATCACCACTTGGGTGGTTATGAATAAGTATGCAGCTACTTGCATTGCACTTAACTAAATCTCTAAATACATCTCTTGGATGCACCTGTGTTGAGTTTACTGTGCCTTTCGAAACTTCAATTATTTTAATTAGTTTAAGTTTTGTATCAAGTGCAAGCACTATAAATTTTTCTTGAGGTTCGTTCATAAACTCATTTCTATATGCCCTGTAAACTTTTTTTGGATCGTTTAGACTTTCAGCTTCATATAGACTTGATGGTCCAGTCAGTCTCCTAGCAAGTTCAAGCGCAGCTATGATTTGACAGGCCTTAGCCTTTCCAACACCGCTAATTTCAGTTAAGTCCTCTACCTTTAAAGATGCATAGCCATTTAAATTATTAAACCTCTTTAAAATCTCTTTAGATAAATCAATTGCGCTATAGTTTGTTGTGCCTGTGCCTATGATTATAGCTAAGATTTCAGCAAGTTCAAGTGCTTCTCTACCACGGCTTATAAGCTTTTCCCTTGGTCTGTCGTCAAGCTTAATGTCTTGCATCATTATTTTTTTCTCTTCTATATTATTCATTGATAAACCCTCTTATATTTTTAAATCTATTGATAAAAAGCTCTGCAATTTTGGCAATTACTATAGATGTAAATGTTCCTATGATGACTAGTATTGGTAAATATGCAAAAATAATCTTATTTGATAATATTATTGATGCGCATAAAATTTGTCCAAAATTGTGAAAAAAAGCTCCAACAGCGCTCACACCATAAATGCTAAAATACTTATTTAAGTATCGCTTAAATATATACATAAATATAACGCTTAATATACCTCCACTCATCGACATCAAAAAGGCGATGATGTTTCCAAATTGAAGAAAAACTAAAATATTCTTTATGATTATTATAAATAAGCCGTATTTAAAAGAGTATAGATACAAAACTGCAAGAACTGCGATGTTTGCAAGACCTATCCTTAGGCCTGGTATGCTAAACGATAGCGGTATGAAGTTTTCTATGATGCTTAAAACCACTGCGAATACAGTGAATAAAGCAATATAAATAAAATCTTTCGTCTTCATCATTTAATCACTGCATCCAATTCTTCACTATCTTTTTTATCTGTCCTTGACTTTATCTCAATGATCATTCTATTTGGTATACAAACTATACTTTGATTAATTGAATGTATCTTTCCTTGTAAAACATCAAGTTTATTTGGACAGTCAGCCTCTAAGACTCTTACATAGTCCTTAGCAATTTCTATCTTGTTAAATCCATACTTAGTCTTTAAAGGATATATATATGTTTTATCCTTAAATTCAAGATTTTTATATTCTTTGCCATCAACAGAGATGGCTATGTACTTATCATTTGAATTAGACGCGAAAAATTTATCTTTAACGATAAAGATAAATGAAAATAATATTAAAAAAATTATTAAAACGACATCTAATTTTTTCATTTAATAAACCTCTTTTTATCGTTTTAAGGGTATGGCTCTACCATACCCTTAAAAGATAATTATCTAATTATGCTTCTCTATTAGCAGTTTCAGCTTCCTTTGCAGGAGCTTCTACCTTTGGAGCCTCTGCCTTAGGAGCTTCTGCTTTTGGTGCATCTGCTTTTGGTACTTCAGCCTTAGGTGCTGCTGGCTTTGGAGCTGCTGGCTTTGGTTTTAAATTCTCAGCATGAATTGCCTTTGTAGGACATTTTTGTGCACATATAGTACAGTTAATACATCCTTCGTAAACAATGTGAGCCAAGTTATTTTCAAAAGCAATAGTATCTTTTGGACAGTTCTTAACACAAATCTTACATCCGATACATCCTATACCGCATGCTTCTTTAACTTTTTTACCCATGTTAGTGTTTTTACACTTAACAAATACCTTGCTCTTATATGGAACCATCTCAATAATTTTCTTTGGACATGTTCCAACGCAAATCTTACAAGATTTACATTTTTCTTTTAATACATGAGCAACGCCATTTACCATCTCGATAGCATCAAATGGACATGCTTTAACGCATGAAGCGCATCCAACGCAACCAAACTCACAAGACTTTGGTCCGCCTGAGATTTGTGATGCAAATGAACAGCTTTCTATGCCCTTGTAATCATATTTTATTTTAGTTTTATCGCAGTCGCCTTGACATAATACGTTGGCAACCATCTTTTCAGTGCTACCTGCGTCAACACCAAGTATTGCAGCTATCTTACCTGCGCATGTTGCTCCACCTACTGGACATGTGTTAACAGGTGCTTCTCCCTTTGCAATTGCATTGGCAAGTCCTTCACATCCTGGAAAACCGCAGGCACCGCAGTTAGCTCCTGGTAGTGCAGATAAAACCTTATCTACTGTTGGATCTAGTTTTACTTCAAAAACTCTTGAAGCTATTGATAGTAAAACAGCAAAAATCAAGCCTATGATACCACAGACTGCTATAGGTATTAAATATACTTCCATAGTGTACCTCCTATACTAGTCCTGAGAAGCCCATGAACGCAATAGACATAAGTCCTGCTGCGATTAATGCAAGAGGCATTCCCTTAAGAGGTTCTGGTACATCAACAAGTTCTAGTTTTTCTCTTAATGATGAAAGTAGTATTAGTGCTAGGCCAAAACCTAGTGATGCGCCAATAGCGTTTGTTATTACCTCAAAGATGTTGTATCCACTTTGTATGTTAAGTATTGCAACACCTAGTACCATACAGTTTGTTGTAATAAGTGGTAGGAAAACACCCATCGCTCCATAAAGAGCTGGAGAAATTTTCTTTATAACCATTTCAACAAATTGTACTAGTGATGCTATGATAAGTATAAAAACTATTGTTTGTAAATATCCTAGATTAAATGGATCTAATAATAATTTTTGTACATAATAAGTAATGATTGAAGCAAGTGTTACTACGAATGTAACGGCTACACTCATACCTGTCGCTGTTTCTACTTTACTTGAAACACCTAAAAACGGACAAATTCCTAAGAATTGAGCGAAAACGTAGTTGTTTACAAAAATTGTAGAAATAAGAATCTTAAATATTGTTCCCATCTAGTTTTCCTCCTTCTTCTTTTTCAATAAGTATATGTTAAAGATTGCTACAAATATACCTAGAACAATGAATGCTCCTGGAGGTAGTACGAATAGAGAAGCTCCATGGAATATTTGGTTACCCCATATAGAACCTGCGCCTATTAACTCTCTAACAAAACCTAATGCACATATTGCAATAGCATAACCTAAGCCAGATGCTAAGCCGTCAATTATCGAGTAAAAAACATTGTTCTTTGATGCAAAGCTTTCAGCTCTAGCAAGTATCATACAGTTTACTACTATAAGTGGGATAAACAAGCCCAATTGCTTGTACATATCTGGTAAATATGCATGCAATACTAAGTCAATGATAGTAACAAATGTTGCTATGATAACTATATATATAGGTATTCTTATCTTTGAAGGTATTACCTTTCTTAATAAGGATATGAAAAAGTTCGAAAGAATTGTAACTATTAAAACTGCAGCTGCCATTGTAACTGAGTTTTTTAGAGTACTAGAGATGGCAAGTACTGAGCATAGACCAACTAATTGTGATAATATTGTATTATTATCAATCATACCGTTTTTAAATATTTTTGATATTTTCATCTCGCACCTCTACTTTAACTTACTCAAAGCGTCAATTGCTTGATTAACAGATTCTACAGTTGCTCTTGAAGAAATTGTTGAGCCTGATATAGCTTGTATCTCTTCTCCAGAAGCGCTCTTTGATAAAACTAGTTCATGACTTGCATCTTTATCAACAAATTGATCTTTAAACTCATCATGTTCGATTCTATCTCCTAGTGATGGTGTTTCTTTGTGTGATAAAACAAGTATCTTTGTAATTTTATCTTCTGCAATACCTGTTAATATAACAACGTCTCCGCCATAACCTGATCCAGCAGTTTTGAATGTATATCCAATTACTGAACCATCTTTCTTTGCTTCATATATATCTTGTATTTTTTTATTTTCACTCTTTAAGCTTTCTAATTTTGCTGCGTCAAGCTCATCAAAACTATCAGCATCTGGAATTAGTTCTTTAAATGCAGCTTGAGTTTCTTCGTATTCTCTTTCGTCAATGATAGGTTTAGTTAAACTGTTTGTATAAGATAGTATTCCTCCTGAGAAAGCCGCAATGATAAATAATATTAAACCAAGTTTTATTGTTTCTTTCATTTGCTCTTAACCTCCCCAAATACCTTAGGTGTAGTTAATGACTCGATTAGAGGTGTAGCTGTGTTCATAAGTATGATTGCGTATGAAACACCTTCTGCCATACCGCCATACACTCTGATTATAGCTGTGATTATACCGCATCCTATAGCAAATATAATTCTTCCGTTTGGTGTTACTGGACAAGTAACGAAGTCTGTTGCCATGAAGAAGGCTCCTAAAATAAGACCTCCACCAAGTATATGGTATGGCAATAAGCTTATGTCAACGCCAAATGCTGCTAATAATACTGTTGTTGTTAAAATGTATAGGCAAGGTATCTTCCAATCAATAACTTTCTTTACTATTAGATAGATTCCTCCTAAAACTAATAGTATTGAACAAGTTTCGCCTATAACTCCACCGATATTACCAATTGCCATATCCATAAGTGATGGCAATTCACCTGTTGTTCTAGCTTTCATTAATTGAAGTGGTGTAGCTGATGCTACTCCATCAGGTGTAATGTAATTAGTAATTAGTCCTGGCCAAGATGCCATGATAGCTGCTCTTGCGGCAAGTGCTGGGTTCATAAAGTTAGAACCAATTCCGCCGAAGATTTGCTTTACTATGCATATTGCGAAGAATCCGCCAAATACAGGCATCCACCAAGGTGCACTTGCTGGTAAGTTAAATGCTAGTAAAATTCCTGTAATTACAGCCGATAAATCGCTTACTGTAACTTTCTTTTTGAATAATTTTTGCATAAATACTTCTGCTACAACGCATGAAATAACTGATACAACAGTTAACATCAAAGCGTTCATGCCGAAGAAGTAAATGCTTGCTGCTAGAGCTGGTAGCATAGCTATGATAACGTCTAGCATCATCTTTTGTGTAGTAGACTTAGAACGCAAATATGGAGCTAAGCTTACTCTATAAAGCTTTTCACTTTGAACATTTTTATTTGTTTCCATATTTCCCTCCTATCTAGATCTTCTTAGAGACTGTTTTATCTCTCTCTTTGCTACTGAAATCCTTTCAGCTAAGAATCTCTTTGCAGGGCAAACGAATGAACAAGATCCGCATACTATGCAGCTTTGAGCATTGTACTTGTCGCACATCTTTAAATTGCCTAACTCTTGATATCTTGAGATATAAAGTGGCATTAAGTGTACTGGACAAGCGTCAACACATTTACCGCATTTAATGCATTGGCTTTCTTCTTGATCTTTATAGTCGTTATCAGTTAAAAGGATTATGCCTGATGTGTTCTTAGATATAGGTGTATCTAATGAATATTGTGCAACACCAGTCATTGGTCCACCAACAATAACTTTTGTAACGTCTCCATTAAATCCGCCAGCTTCTTCAACTAGGTCTCTAATAGATGTTCCAACGTATGCGTTGATGTTCTTTGGCTCTTTAACACCGTTACCTGTAACTGTAACTACCCTCTTATGTGATGCGTGACCAAATGTTACTGCATCGTAAATAGCAACGAATGTACCAACATTACTTACAAATGTGTTAACATTCTTAGTTCTTCCTCCTTGAGGAACTTTTCTTCCTAAGATTGAGTCAACCATTCTGTAAGCGTCTCCTTGAGGGAACTTTGTCTTAAGTACTGCTACTTTGATAAACTTATCATCTTTAAGCTTTTCTTCTAGTAGGTCAATAGCGTCTTTTTTATTATCTTCAATTCCTATGTAAGCACTGCTAACGTTAAGATATTTCATAACTATCCTAAGTCCGCCTATCATTCTGTCTGAATATTCAAGCATCATTCTGTGGTCACATGTCAAGAACGGCTCACATTCAGCAGCATTGATGATTATAGTGTCTATGGTGCCATCGTCAGACGATTGTATTTTTGCAAACGATGGGAACGCTCCTCCACCCATACCTATAATTCCTGCTTCTTTAATTAGTTCGATGATTTTTTCTTTAGATAGATTTCTAAAGTCACCGTAACCCTCCATTAAAAGTTCACTACAATTTGGATTGCCTAAGGCCTCTAATTCTTCATCACTTGCTTTTTCAATAGTAATTGAATTTACAAGCCAGCCTCCAGTAGTGTAAACTTTGCCAATATCTCTAACTATACCAGAAATACTAGCATGAACAGGTGCAAATAAAGATGCATCACTGTCACCAATCTTTTGGCCTTCTCTAACGAAGTCGCCTTTTTTAACAAGTGGTGTACATTCAGCGCCTACGTGTTGGTTTAGTGGAATAACAACTTTACTTGGCTCTTTTTGCTCTTCAATTGCTTGTTTTTCTGATAGTTCCTTATACTCGGGCATATGAACGCCTCCAGCAAAGGTCTTAAGTATTGACATAAAATCACCCCATTTCACAAATAAATATTATAACATTAAATTCGAATAATATCAAGACTTTGCGCTCACAATAATTAAATCTTTTATCTTCGAATAAACATTTTGAAAATTAATTTTGCCATCATAAATCATATTTTCTTTAAGAACTAAAGCGTTCTTCTCATAACCAAGCGGTATATATATCTTTTCATCTTGAAGAAAATTATTTATTTCTTTGTATTCAATCTTATTAGCATATAAATTATTAAGTAAAGCTTCATATCTATCGTCAGAGTAACTAGTAAAATTTGCTTCTGATCTGTTTGAAAACCTATAGTTTAAATCAAATGAATTATTTACTAAATACTCTCCTACATAGATGTCGTAGTTTTCAGTAAAGCTAATGTCATTTGCATTTTTACCAAGCATCTCAACCTTAAATCCAGCATTATCAAGCTGTGTATAGATTATGTTGGCTATAGCTCTTTTCTTGGCATCGTTTTTGTTATAAAGTATATTTAATTTAATAATTTTATTGTTTTCATCGACATACTGATGATTTTCATTCTTTTTCACACTAAGCTTAGATAAATCTTCTTTCTCTTTTATATCGTGAAGACCAAATACTGATTCTTCAGGATAAAATCCTTGACATAGTGATAAATTAGTAGAAAAAACTTCCTTATTTATTATATCTTTATTAATACTAGCCTCAATTACTTTTCTTAAGTCAAGTGATGGATTCTTTTTATAATTAAATCCTATATAATAAAGCTTATTCGATGGAAACTCAAGTGCAGCATACTTAGAGCTGTTTAAAAACTCTGAGTAATTTGTATCAAAAGCCGTGTATATATCAAGCTTTCCTGTTTCAAAAATGCCTTCAAAGTTACTAGGATTATCTATGACAATGCCTGTAACTGTATCAATTGATGCTTGACCATTGAAATAAGATTTATTTTTCTCCAAAATAAGCGTCTTGTTATTTTCATAAGACTTAAACTTGAATGGTCCTGTGCCATTAGGCGTATAATTTTTATAATCATCAGACGATGATATTATAGGAAAAGTTAATTTATATAAATTATTTTTACTTGCGCTTGCAAATCTCACTTCTATAGTGTTATTATCAACTCTATTCATAGCAAAGTTTTGCGAGCCATTAAAAATTTTATTTGACTCGTCATTGATCAAGTTATAATAAAATGATCTATCCTTATTATTCAATATATAATTATATGAAAAAATTACATCATCTGCGCTTAAAACTTTGCCGTTATGAAATTTAATGCCTTCTCTTAACTTTATTCTATAAGTTCTGTCGTCAATTTTTTCGACTGAACTTGCTAACAAATTATTTAGTGATGAATCGTCATTAATTTCTAAAAGGCTTGAATATATCAAATCTTTGAAATAAAAATAATACAAGTTATCATTAAGTATTGGATTAAATGTTTTAAATGGTGTTAGCGGCAGATTGATATTGCCTCCTTGTGACAATAAATATGCTTCTCCACCCTCTTTATTCGCGTCTTCTTTATCATCACTTTTATTGCAAGCTACAAAATTGATGCAAAGCGCAAAAACCATTATTAATAAAAATATTTTCTTTTTCATCTTATGTAGTCCTCCAATAAATTTGAAAGCTCACCAAGAAAAATACCATATTTATCCATAAAACTAATTATATTTTTTGTTAATTTGATTTCTCTAACATATTTTCTTGTTTCGTTAAAGTCAACATAGTTGTCCATATCTTCTTTACTGTATCCTTCAGAATTGACCCAGCGTTTAGCATTTTCTGGTCCTGCATTGTATGCAAGAAGCGCGTGCTCTTCATCTGAGTCCATAAGGTTCATTAAGTATGACAAATAATATGTTCCTAGCCTAATGTTATTGTCGGCAGACTCTATCTTATAATCTTCTATCTTTAGCTTGTTCATAAGCCAAAGCGCTGTCGACGGCATTAGCTGCATAAGGCCGATTGCGCCTTTTGATGAAACTGCTGTTTCTTTAAAGCGTGATTCTTTGAATATAACCGCTTTAACTAATGATCTATCGACATTGTATTCACTTGAGTATTTGTCAATAATATCATCATACTTTTTGGGTATGAAGTATAGATAAACTAACTCCACCAAAAATATTATTATAAATAGCTTTATTATAAATTTAATTAGCTTTTTCATTTATTCTCTCCAAAGTTTTCAAGACTTCTCTCTTTAAATCGTCTTCTGAGGCATTGTTATTTATAATATAATTAGACGCTTTAATCCTTTCTTCGCTCGTAACGCGAGTGTCTATCATGGCTATAGCCTCTTTTTCACTAATTTTATTTCTATGCATAAGTCTTGAAACTTGTATTTTTTTATCAATATTTACAAAGATAATGCCTTTAATCTCAATTTTAGAATCAAGAAAATATTCACGTGCCTCAAAAAACATTGGCACTTCGATGAAATTAAATCCATCTAAAAGCATTTCTTTTATTTTTTCATAAACAAGTGGATGCACGAAGGCCTCCACTCTATTTTTTAAGGATATGTCTTTAAAAAGAGTCTCTCTTAATTTATCTTTGTCAAGCTTTTTATCAATTGTAAAAAATTTTTCACCAATTTCTTTTTTAAAGCTCCTCAAAAACTCTTCGTCCTCGTAAAGTCCCTTAACTACTCCATCCGCGCTGATGGTATTGTATCCTTCTTCAGCTATAATCTTTAAAACTGATGATTTTCCTGAAGCAATAGATCCTGTCAATATATAATTATTTTGCATCGTACCAATTATCCGCTTGATTAATATCAACTTTTAGATTCATATCAAGTCCATCGATATCTTCCATAAGAGTCTTAATAATCTTTCTAACCTTGTCCACTTCTTCATTCTTTGCTTCAACAACGATTTCGTCGTGAACAGTAACTATGATGTGCGCATCGATACCTAATTCTCTAAATTTATTAAATATCTTAACTATGGCAATCTTGATTATGTCCGCGCTAGTGCCTTGTATAGGCATATTTAGCGCAACTCTCTCGCCAAAAGCTCTTATATTGTAGTTTGAATTTTGAAGCTCTGGTATATTTCTTCTTCTATTGAAAAGTGTCTTAACATAGCCATCTTCTTTAGCTTTTTCAACTACATCATTCATATATTTGTGAACGCCTGAGAATTTTTCAAAATAGTTGTCGATATATTCTTTAGCTTCTTTTCGTGAAATCTTTAAGTCTTGTGACAATGAATAATCGCTTATACCATAAACAATACCGAAGTTAACTGCCTTTGCTCTGCTTCTGTGCTCACTATCAACCTCATCAAATGGTATGTTAAATACTTCTGACGCAGTTTTTCTGTGTATGTCAAAGCCCTCTTCAAACGCGTGAAGCATCTTTTCATCTTTTGCGATGTAAGCAAGTATCCTTAGCTCGATTTGTGAGTAGTCGCTGTCAACTAGTGTGTAGCCATCCTTGCTAACAAAAGCTTTTCTAATCTTTCTACCAGCCTCAGTCCTTATAGGAATGTTTTGAAGATTTGGATCTTGCGATGAAATCCTTCCAGTTGCTGTATTTGTTTGATTGAAATAAGAATGAATTCTTCCTGTATCATCGATTAAGTCCTTAAGTCCGTCAATGTATGTTGATTTAAGTTTTTGATAAGTTCTGTACTCAACTATCTGATCTGCAATTGGATGTTTGTTTGAAAGCTTCTCCAAAACCTCAGCATCAGTTGAATAGCCAGTCTTAGTCTTTTTGATAGGCTTTATGCCAAGCTTATCAAATAATATTTCAGATAGCTTTTTAGGCGAATTTATATTAAATTCTTCACCTGCTAAGCTAAATATAATTCTTTCCTTTTCCTTAATAAGCTCGTCGTATTCATCTCCAAGCCTTAAAAGCTCATCTCTATCGACCCTAAATCCAGTAAATTCCATGTCAGCCAAAGCCTCGCTAAGAGGAAGCTCTATGTCGTAGAAAAGAGTTCTTTCGTCTAAACTATCAATCTTTTCCTTAAGTATTGGATAAGCATCTTTTATAGTTTTAATCTCATTACTTAAAACTTCACTTGCCACATCCATGTCAATGATTGAGACCCTTTTATCTCTAATTTTTTCCTTTTTATAAATGTCATCAAAAGCATTAATTTGTCTTTGCAAATAGTCCATAGCCATATTTTGTATGCTATAGTTTGATTTGTTTGAATCAATTAAATAATAGGCGATGGCAGTATCGAAAGCAAAATTTTTAATCTTGATGCCTTCTTTTTGCGCTAAAACATAAGCTTTTTTTATGTCATGTGAAATTTTTTTAATATTTTCGTCTTCTAAAATATTTTTTATACAAGATAAATTGTTAGTTTTGATGATATAAATTTTATCTAGTATAAAAGTGATATATAAAATATCTGAAGTGAAATATTTATCAGTATCAGTAGTGATGCTAAATATAAATTCATTTTTAACATTTTCAAGTGCATTTAAATTATTTTCACCAATAATTTCTACATCTAAATTATTTTCCGCTACCTCTATTTTTTTGCTACCTTCTAAGGAATTTAATCTTGAATTTAGTTCTAATTCTTCAAAAACTTCTCTAAGTGCATCACTATCAGCATCATTAATTTTGTAATCATCGATATTCATCGGTATATCAACATCTTTAACGATAGTCGCAAGCTTTTTAGATAAGAAAGCCATGTCCTTGCCATCAATTATCCTTTGATTAGTCTTGTTAATTTTAAGCTCGTCAATGTGATTATAAAGATTTTCTATAGTCCTATACTCGCTAAGAATTTTAAGAGCAGTCTTTTCACCAATACCATAAATGCCAGGGATATTGTCCGATTGATCACCCATAAGAGCCTTTAGATCGATGAATTCATCAGGGCTTAGTCCATAAACCTCGTTCATCTTTTCAATATTATATGTATCAAACTCACTAACGCCCTTCTTAGTGATAATAACGTCTGTATCATCTTTAATTAATTGTAGATAGTCCTTATCACCAGTTATTAAAAACTTCTTAATATCTTTATCATCAATCATAGTTAATGTGCCTGCAAGGTCGTCTGCCTCAAAGCCAGCCTTGTCTAAAACCTTAATACCCATCTTAGTAAGTATATCCTTAAGTATTGGGAATTGAACGCTTAGTTCGTCAGGGAACTTCATTCTATTGCCCTTGTAATCATCATAGATATCTTTTCTGAAAGTTTTTTCTTTTCTATCAAAGACCACGCACATGTATTTTGGCTCGTAGTCAGCATTAATCTTGTCGAGCATGTTTAAAAAGCCATAGATACCGTTAGTAAATATGCCTTTTTTGTTACTTAATAATCTAATTGCATAAAAAGCCCTGTTAAGTAGGCTCGAACCGTCTATAATTACAAAATTCTCCATTATAATCACCTGCTAATATCTTAACATTAAATGGGGTATTTGTCAATTGCTTAGAATCACAAATACGCTCAATTATTATACTTATTAATAAATATAAGCATAAAAAAAGAAACGTGCAATAACACGTTTCTTCGTGGTGGACCATTAGGGACTCGAACCCTAGACCCACTGATTAAGAGTCAGTTGCTCTACCATCTGAGCTAATGGTCCAAAACTACTTTACTATTATACAACAAGATTTTTGATTTGTAAAGGGTTTTTTAAAAATTTTTTAAAAAATTTAAAATTAGTTAAAAGAGACAATAAGGTCTCTTTTAACTAAACAGCCTTATTTAACTTGTGAGTTAATCTACTCATCTTTCTAGCAACTTTATTCTTGTGGAATAAGTTTCTTTGTTCTGCTTTCTTTAACTTTTTATCTATAACTTTAAGTACTTCTCTAGCTTCGTCTGTTTTGCTTTCACTAACCAATAATTCAAATCTCTTTATAAGGTTCTTAAGCTCAGTTTTTCTAGATTTATTTACTAAAGTTTTATTCTTAATAACTGATATTCTTTTCTTCGCAGATTTAATGTTTGCCAATAATCTCACCTCCAAATTTCATAACATTGATATTTTACCATAAATTTTTGGAAATAGCAAGACTTTTTTTAATATTTATTGATTTTTTATAAAAATTCTCATAATAAATATAAATGACTTGTAAATTCATATCAATTATGCTATAATATATAGGTCTGGGGGTAGATGAGTCCTGGTGGGCTCTCCGGTCTTCAAAACCGTGCATGTGGGGTTTGTAGCTTCATAGGTGTGTTCGATTCGCACATACTCCCGCCATATATTGATCAAACTATTGTAGTTTGATCTTTTTTATTGTTTATCTTCCCTATATGTATTATAATATATACAAAGGAGTGATTTAATGAGCAAAATTTTGAAATTCAAAAACAGCGATGACGATATAAATAAAAATAAATCATATACACAAATCATAACGACTAAGCCATACTGCTTCACTTATGCTAATTATAAAAGCGGACTTATTCTTTCTTATATATATATAAATGGAAAAGCTTATGAGGTTAATAGTTATTACGAAGCGTATGAGACTTTGCTTAAGGTTCTTACTTATTATTATAAAGATAGCATAGACATGTATTTTGATGAGAATAATCTTTCATCTACTAAGAGCTCTGATTTTAAAAGGCCTTACAAGCTTGTGAATGTCTACATAGAAACGAGCTATGCAAGCAAGAAGATTCTTAAGATAATGGATGATCTTACAAGGATTTTTAATATGAAATATTATTTGCTCTCAAATAAAAAGAAAATTAGAACTAATAGTACTAATGACAAATACAAAACTTGGCTTTCGTATTCAAGTTTAAGTAGCGATGACGATGCTCTTCTTAAAAAGATGAGTGAAGATGAAATTAAAAATAATTTTGCGACTGACCTAGTATTTGGAACTGCTGGTCTTAGAGGTAAGCTTGGTCTTGGCACAAATATGATGAACGTATATACAGTTAAACTTGCTGCCAAAGCCATCGCCTTAGTATTAAAAGAAAAGTTTGATGCGCCATCTGTAGTTATTGGCTACGATACAAGACATATGTCTCGTGAATTTGCTCATCTTAGCAAAAACATTTTCACAAAAGAAGGTATTAAGGTTTATCTTTTTGATGATGCATTGCCAACGCCTTTCGTAAGCTATGGCATAAGGCATTACAAAGCCTCTGCTGGGGTCATGGTAACTGCGAGCCACAATCCAAAAGATTACAATGGCTACAAGGTCTATAACGAGCACGGATCGCAAATTCTTGAAGATATGGCTGAGCTTGTTCAAAGTAAGATGAAGACTGTAAATTTTGATAATATTTCTATTACAGATAATAATGAAAATTATCTTAAAATGATTGATGATGAGTTTTTTGACTCTTATTATAAGGATCTCTACTCTATTAAACTTGATGTAGATATGGATAAAAATTTAAATTTTGTCTACACACCTCTCAATGGTACTGGTCTTAAGCCAATTGTCAAAGTGATAAAGGATTTTGGCTTTAAAAATTATCATATACCTAAAATTCAAGAGCATCCAGACCCTGACTTTACTAGCTGCCCTTACCCTAATCCTGAGTTTAAAGAAGCTTTTAACGAGGCGATAAAGCTGGCTAAAGAAAAAAATGCATATGCGATATTTGCTAGTGACCCTGACTGCGACAGAATCAATATGGCTGTGAAGAAAAATGATAATTACGTAATTTTAGATGGCAATAGGCTTGGCGCGCTTATGCTTGACTTCATTCTTAATCATAAAAAGGCCGAAAAAACTTCATATCTTGTTAAATCAATCGTTACATCAGATTTTGCAAAAGCCATTGCCGAGGACCATGGTCTTGAGTCTAAAGATGTTTTGACTGGTTTTAAAAACATTTGTAAGCTTGCTAATGACTTTGAAAATGTGAGTGACAAGCACTTTTTCTTCGGCTTTGAAGAAAGTATCGGCTATGTATATAAAGATTTTGTTAGAGACAAAGATGCTGTAAACGCTTTTATGATACTTATTCAAATGACTTCTTATTATAAAAAGCATGATATAAACGTCTTAGACCACTTAAATGAACTATACAAAAAATATGGCTACTTTGTTCAAACGCAAGAGTCCATAGTCTTCGAAGGACTTGATGGCAAGGACAAGATGGATAAGATTATGGATAATTTTAGAAATAATTATAAGAGCGAGATAGGTGGACTTAAATTTATTAAAAGGATTGACTACTTAAATGACGAAACTGGCCTTGATAAATCGAACGTACTTAAGTACTACATCGATGATTACTCATGGATAGCGATAAGGCCATCTGGCACAGAACCTAAGATTAAATTCTATTTCTCTATAAGAACAAAAAATGAAGACGAGGCGGAAAAAGAATTAGATAGAATTAAAAATATATTTTTAGAAAAAATTAAATAATTTTACAATGTAAAAGGCTATGAGTCAACTCATAGCCTTTGTCTTACTTATGCAGCTTATTTATTTTGTAATTGTAATAGTTTTATAAGCATATCAAGTGTATAAGCAAGTTCGCCTCTAGTAAATTCAGATTCAGGTGCGTACTTGCCTTTTGGCTCAACTTGAAGTAGTCCAGTCTTTTTAATCGCTATAACTGCTTCTTTTGACCATTGTGGTAGGTTTTTAAACTCATTTTCATCTACGCTAACTACATCATATAATTTTATATTATTTGCCTTAATAAGATTGTATAGCATAACTATAAACTCTTGTCTAGTAACTTTCTTTTCTGCTTTAACAGTTCCGTCACTATAGCCGTTTATTATGCCTTTAGATGTAGCCCACAACATAGATTCGTAATACCACTTATCATTTTCTAAATCGGTAAATGTATTCACAGCGTTTATGTTTTTGTCTAAAGATATAGTCATGAATACTTTTGTTACCATGGCTCTATTAATGCTTAAATCTGCTTTAAACTCACCATTGCCCATGCCTTTTAGAACGCCTCTTTCTACCATGTTTCTTATAGCTTCATCTTTTGGCTCATTTGAAACGTCTTTAAGATTAACTTCTTGTTTAGGGTATTCGATTATAATACCTTCTTCCTTCTTTGTTTCAATAGGTTTAGTAGAAAGATTTTCTTGAGTTTTATTTTCAATAGGCTTGGAGCTAGGTGTTTCTTCCTTAACTTTTTTCTCTTCTGTAATTTCAGTTTTTGGTCTAGGTCTGTATGGCCTAATTGGTCTTTCATCATCTTCTGGTAATGGTAATGGCCTTGGCTCTGGTCTTGGCTCTGGTTGTGGCTCTGGTTTCGGTTCTGGCTGTGGTTCTGGTCCTGGTTGTGGACTTGGTCCTGGTCCTGGCTGTGGACTTGGTCCTGGCTGTGGTCCTGGTTGTGGATTTGGTTCTGGTTGTGGCTCAGGTCCTGGTTGTGGACTTGGTCCTGGCTGTGGTGCTACTCCCTCTTCTTTTTCCCATTTCGCATAAACAGTTGTATCTGTGATAGGTCTTTCTGAGTTAAAATCAAAATTTTCCCTACATTCTTTATCTTTACACCATCCAATAAATTTATAACCATCTTTACTAGGATCTGGATTTGGTTTTACCAGCCCATTGATTGATGAAGAGTCCACTCTTACGGTTTGATCTTCAATCTCTGTGCCGCCAAATGTTTCAAATTTAATTGTTGATACAATTTCAAGACCATATGAAGCGCTCGCGCCAGCATCTTCACTATATAATACGTGAAGTCTTAAATCTTTATATCCTCTTGCTGAAATAATAATCTCATCATCTCTTTCAAAGAAAGTTTTATTTGTAAATACAAGATTTAAAATATCTTGTCCGTTCATATCTTGTCCTGCTTCTTGAGTAAATAGATAATTATTTATATCTCCACTCTTTCTTTTTATACTTATTTCTCTGATAGCATCAAGATATTCCTTGTCGCTTGGCTTATATGCAATGCTGTGCTTACAATTTTCTTTAGTATAAGATGAATCTTTTGATTCTATTTCTTCTAGAATTGGTTCAGAAGGATCTTTTGTGTTAAGCGATAAATCATACCACATAGCCTTAAGCTCAATATCTTTATCTAAAACAATCTTTTGACCTGGACGTAATTTTTCATTATCTAATTGCCAATAATCAAATACTTTTCCATCCGGAGCTATAAATTTTGCTTCAGGTACAATGAAGTCTTCATTTGCATACGCTTTAGCATCTTCCATAGAACCACTAGCTTCGCCAGGATTGAATTTTACATCAAAGCTTTGATCTGCTAATTTCTTCCATAGAGCTTTTATTGTTATATTTTTAGTAATTTGATATTGATGTCCTACCTCTGTTTTTTCATTCATATATTCCCAACTATCAAACTCCATACCTGAAGGTGCTGTAAAAGTACATTCTGGAACTGTAAAAATTCCTCCATTTTCAACTTCTACATCTTTCATTTCTCCACTACCACCATTTTTATCAAAAGTAACTTTATAAACTACCTTTTTACCTTCAATATTTGCACTTATTCCATAATAGACATCATTTCCGACAAGGTTATCCATTGTTATTTTTATAACAACATTTTTATATTTACTTGAAACAATAGTTATAGTATCATCTTTATCTAATTTTTCAGTAAATGAAAATTGTAGTTTTTTATTTGGATTAGATGCGAAATCTGTAGAGTCAATGCCTTTAACATCAGTTATTTCACTTATCTTTCCTTTGTGATTTACAATAACTTTTTGGGCTGATTTTAAATACTCATCAGATTTGTTATCATTAGAATAAGTTATAAAATGAGTAAAATCATTTACATTTGTAGTCATTAAAAGTGGATTTGGCATTATAGGGTCAAGTTTTTCTTCTTGTGGATTTTCATTTTTCTTATCTTTCCAAAGAGCTTTTATTGTTAAATCTTTATCTACTTTTATTGTATCTGATACATTTTTTCTTTCATTATTTACTTGCCAAGCATCAAACTCTTGATTGTCTGGAGCTGTAAATGTACACTCTGGTAATTTATAATCTTCATTAGCTTTTACTTTTACAGCTTGCATTTCTCCGCTACCACCGTTTTTATCAAAACTAATTGTAACTTGTTTCACTTCTTTATCAGATAATGTATTAACCTTGGCTCCTATCATATATGTTCCTTTAGTTTCAGGTTCATCCCAAGCACTGTTAAACATTTGGAAAGAATTAATTCCATCTTTACTATCATCCATTCCAAGTGCAATTTCTCCATCTAGTTTTGTAAATGCAATGTAATAATCACCATTTACTTGAACGTTTGAAATAGAAAGTTTATTCCAGCCTTCTTTTTCGAATGTTAAATCTTTTGAAAATAAAATATTACCAGGAAGTTCATCTTCAGTATTTTTATCATAAATAGAAATTCTATATTTACTATTAGTTAAATCTACATTTTTAGTTTTTGTAATAAAATATGAAATTTCTTTTATATCTACAAGTTTATCATTTGAAATTTTATTTGCAAACGCTCTATCCTTTAGGTCCATTCCTGAAAGTGTAGTTGCGTTTTCATCTGTATAACCTACATTTAACTGACTTTCTGGATAAACTTTTTCTAAAAACATAGTTACAGTTCCAGTTCCAGGAATTTTAATATTTTTTTCTAATCTTTTATAACCATCGCTTGTTGCAACTAAAGTGTAATTTCCAGATGTTAAGTTTGTAAATCTAACAGTTTCTCCATTTTCTTCTGCTAAGGGTTCTAATTTTCCTTCTTTATAAAGTTTTACATTTCCGTTTATTGACTCATAATCAGAATCTTTTACATTAACTGATATAGAAACTTTTTTAAAATTATCTAAATAAAAATCTTTATTTACATCATTTGTAAGGTCTATAACTTCTTCTTTGTCCTTATAGCCATCTGCACTAACTACTACAGTATATTTACCAGCCGGAAGCTTTATACTAAATTTACCTGTTCCAGCTTCTGTATTAACAGTTTTTCCTGTTTCTTTAATTGTAATTTTCCCAACTAATGGAAGTATATCTTTTTTTGCGTTTTCTTCACTTAAATTTTCCATATTTAAAAGCTTAAATGGAGATATATTGTCATTTTTTACATCTTTAGTATTTATAGTAATATCGTCAATATACCAACCTCCGCATTGCTCCGGATCTGTATTTCCTTTATCACTTCCTGCATCAAGAACAAATTTAACTTTAAATTTATCTGTTAAATAATCTTTTTTAATTTCAACACCATTTGTAAACCAAGCATGTTTTATATGCTTATCTACTTCACTTTCATCTAAAGTATAAACTTTATCCCAAGTTGTTCCATCATCTTTTGAAAAATAAATTTCTCCTATATCTTGATTATATGAACCATAATCATCAGTTTTTCTTTTTCCACTTGAACCAAACCAGTTTTGATAATAAAGCGTAGCATCTTTTAAAGTTGACAAGTCCATACTTGGAGAGATAAGTGAATATTTTGTGTTAGGCTTTCTATAATCATTTAAATTTGTCGCCCAAACATTCATACCGTCATTTTTACCTAATGATTGATTAATAGTAGGTTTTTTATAGTTTATACTATATTGATCTCCATATTCTAATTTACCAAAATCCCATTTTGTTTCTTTATCACTTTCTACACTAGTCCATCCATCTTGTTCTTTTTCAAAATCAAAACTTTTGAATTCTTTCCCTTCTGTAAAAGTATGAGATAAAATTTTAGAAGGTTCACTTTTATTTTCACCAATCTTTGCAACAGCATAGTAATAATAAGTTCCTTTTTGTGGCTTTGGAGTATCAACTAAATCAATAGAATATTTTCCAAATCCATTTTTAGAATCTCCCTTTTCAACTTTTTTTATAAGTTCAAAAGGTCCATTTTCATTTGTTGCTCTATATAATTCATAAGATGTAATCTTTTCATTTTTTATAGGAGAAAATGTGTAAGTTAATTTACCATCTTTTTTATCTTTTAAATTTAAATCTTTACTTGGAGTTTGTGGTATTTCTTTTGACGCTTCTTCTATTTTTATATCATCAATATACCAACCATTACCACTACTTTTATATTCTCCATTAGGTCTAAATCCAAACATTACACAAATTTTCTTACCCTTGTAAGCTGAAAGGTCAATGTATTCATCAGCCCACTTTTCTTTTGAAGAATTTTTATAAATTCTTTTTAATTCCCATTTTAAATTATCTGGATCACTATCTTCTTTAGCTTCTGCAATCCAAACCTCAGCAGTATCAAAAAAGGCAGATTCGTAATTTCCAAGGTCATAAAAATGTTTAAAACTTAAAGCCGGATTTCTAGTTTCTTCTGTTAAATCTATTGGAGGCATAACAAAAATAGAATTTCCACGAACATTTTTATAAGGTTCTATCCCTATTAATTTTTTATTTGCTTCATCTTTTTTAATATTTCCCCATTTAAATAATTTTGATTGTCCACCCAACTCAAAACCTGAAGTATCTTTTTCAAAATCTTGTGTATAACCAATTCCAATTCCATTTTGAACTTCAAAAGAAATTTCATCGCTCTTAGTTATTTTTTTATTAATATCTGTAGCTTCGATATAATATTTTCCATTTTTAACATTTTTAAATGTACTAACTGGAACATTTATACTATAATAACCGGAAAGTCCATTTCCGTTTTTAAGTTGCATATCATAAGATTTATATTCACTACCAACATTTAAATAAAGTTTTACACTATCGACTCCAACATTATCTTTTACATTTGCATCAAAAGTTGTTTTATATGTTGTAAAAATCTTACTAATCGGAGTGTGATTTATAACTGGTTTTTCATTATCCACTCCATTTGTAAGAATACGACCTTGTAAAAGTTTCATATTTGAAATATCTATATCTTTTCCCTTTTTTTGACCTACAGAAAGCTTAACTGCATTAAGAGCATCAACTTTTCCATGCCCATAACCATGGTTTGGAGTTGTTGTATAGTTATTGTCTTTTAAAGGTGTTGCAGTTTCATTTAAAATCTTTTCAATTTGATCAACACTTAAATTTGGATTAGCTTTAAGCATCAAACAAACAACACCTGTAACATGAGGACTTGCCATAGAAGTTCCAGTATAAATTGTATATTTTCCATTTGGAATTGAAGATAAAATATTAACTCCAGGCGCAACAATATCCGGCTTAAAATTTTCTGTATAGTTAGATTTCCCTCTTAGAGAAAATTTTGCAACTATTTCATCTTGTCTAATAGCTCCAACTGCATAAGCTTCTGGATATGAAGCAGGTGTCCCTATAGAATCCTCCCCTCCATCATTAAATTGACTTACATTCCCTGCAGAAAATACAGGAAAAATTCCTGCTTCTCTCCATTTTTTAACCATATCTTGATAAAATCCATCTGTTGAATTACCACCCCATGAGTTATTTACAACTTTTGGAGCCATTTCTGGATGAGGTGTACCATTTTCATCTTTAGGTGCCATAATCCATTCACCAGCTTTTAAAAGCTTAGCATTATCTGTTTCACCATTTGAATCAAAAACTTTTACAGCCATCCACTTAGCACTTGGACAAACACCTAAAAGAGAGTTTTCTCTTTGGCCCAAGATAGTTCCGCAAACATGAGTCCCATGTCCTCTATCATCATAAGGTTCTTCTTTATCTCCAGTCTTTTCAGTTACAACATTATACCAAGAATATTTTTTTAAATTTTGGTCATTTCCTCTATAATTATTTTTAATTGCAGGATGACTTCCATCAACACCAGAGTCAATGATAGCTACAACCACTTCGTTATTTGACGAGCTTGCAAGTTCTTGAGCCTTATCAGCAGCAATAGCTTTTAAATTCCATGGAACATGCTTTCCGTTTGCTGAGTTCATTGAATAAGTTCTTACCTCAGGTGCGTTCTTTTCTTTTTTATCAGCTTTTATCTTTTTATTTAAAACTATCTTTTCAACTTCACTTCTTTTAGCTAAACTAGATAGTAATGATTTTTTAGCAATTACATTAATACAGTTTATTATATGAAATGACTCGTAAAATTTGACTTGTCCTGTTTCTTTTTCGCTTTCAAGTATATCTACTATGCTTTTTTGTGAGTTTTCAGCAAGTCTTTCAGATTGTTCGACAATCTCCTCTCTGATTGCGTCTTGAATCTCTTCTTTGGATTTTCCATAGCTTTTGTTTTGAACAAAGCTATCTATCCTAGAATAATCAAGTTCCTTGTTTAGTTTAATAATTGCGTCTACGAATTCATTATCGTCTATCTCTTTAAGTTCTACGAGTTTTTCTTCATAGCTTTGCGCATTATTTTCAATTGCAAAAACATCTACAAAGCTTGTTAATATCATTCCTAGAACAAGAAATACAGATAAAATTCTTTTAATTTTGCTCATATTTTACCTCCTATGATAATATTTGTTAGCAAACGCTAACTTATTAAGTCTAGCATAGATATTATCTTTTGTCAATAAAAAACGCTATCACGATAAGACATATATTTTTGAAATTATTATTTTTTGGAAGATTGTATAATTAACTTAGCCACCAAATAAAAAATCCTATATAAAACACAATTTTGTGCTTTATATAGGACATCTTTTACTATTAACTTAATCATCTATAAGGGCATCTAGCTCTTCAAGTCGATCTATCCAAGCTAGATCATCTTTTTTCTTTTGCTTTTTATTTTTCTTTTGCTTTGCAGTATTTTTATCACTAAACAAAGATAAAATTAATATTATAGGGAAAAAGGCTATCATGAAGATTATCTTAACTAAGCCAATTAAGATTTTGATAATCATAAGCCTACTTCTCCACTACTTCCGAAACATTATCGCGCTTAATTACTTCAAAGGTCTTGTCACCTATGTTTGATAGATATTTTGAGTGCGTAACCATAATTATCTGCCTCTTAAAGCTTTCGCTCACCTTGGATAAAAATTCAGCAACATTGTAGATATAATCTTCTGAAACGAATTTTGCTGGCTCATCAAGCAGTATCGGCCCTTCAATCTTGGGATTAAATACTTCTATCATCGCAAAGCGAAGCGCAAGTGAGATGATGTCAACGTATCCCCCGCCTCTTTGCTCTTGCGGATCTGTAAGAACTTTCTCGCCATCTACTTCATCTTCTAGAAAGAAATCGACAGCGACTTTACCATTGATGCTCTTCTCTTCAATCACGAACTTGCTTTGCGAGGCAAAAATTTCATGAAGTGCGCCTGTAACCATGCTCTCGATGCTCTTAATTGCTTGTTTTCTAGCGTAATCACTAGTTTTTTCTAAAAGCAGCTTCGTTTTTTCGAAGACCATGTTCTTCTCGTCCAATAGCTCTGCTTCTTTCATAAGTGAAGCTTTTTTCTCGAGAAGCATCTCCCTCTTGGTTTTATCTTGCAAAATTTTATTTTCTAGAGACTTATTAAATTTTTTAATTCTATCGATCTCTAAAGCGTAATTAATCATTGTCTTTTAAAAGCTCCTCTGCCTTTGTAATATCTGTAGCTATTTTATTTTCTAAATTTTTTATCTCTGCTTCAAGGTTTTCAGGCTCTATGCCAAGCGCTTTTATCTCTTTAATGATGTTCTCCCTATCATTAAGAAGAATGTTTAGCCTCTCCTCATACTTTACCTTATTTAGTTTTGCCTTGTCTAAACTGTCTTTCAAGGCCTCAAGTCTATTTGTATAATCCATAATATCACCTTTTATAAATATTCTTTCACAATCAAGTCGATGTGTGCCTTGTCAACGTCTGAGTTGCAATATGGGCACTTCTTTAGCTTGATAAGTAGTTCTGTGTATTCTTTTAAGTCTTTATTTAAATTGTCATCGTTTTCCTTAATGAAGTACTTACCTTTTTCAATTGACCCATTTAATTCGTTTAAACGTTTTTTTAATTCATTAAGCTTATTAAATGCATTTAAATTTTTGATTATGGTATTGTCTATATCAAGCTTTTCTGTTATATTTTTACTTTTCTTGTAAATGGCTTCGGTTTTATCGATATCTAATTTTATCAAAGCTAGTTTATTTTGATAAGATTTATATTTATTTAAAATTTCATAAGACTTAGAAATATTTTCTATAAGCGCTTCGTTGGATAAAATTTTATCGAAATCCTTTATCTTTTCAATTAAATAGTCTTTATTTTTCTTGTTCTCATCAAGTTTATTTTTAAGTGAATTTATTAAATTTAGTTTTTCTACTGATTCTTCTATATTTTTTGTAAGTGTCTCTCTATCTTTAAGTAATTGTTCTTCTTTTTCTATATCTTTATATATTAAAATTTTTTCATCAAGCTCTTTAATTTCTTCATTTATCCTCTTGATATCAGACTTTTGAGATTTTATATCCTTGTTTGTATCATCAATGGCTTTGTCAACTACATCTAAATTATACATCTTACCGATAAGAGCTGACTTTTGTGTCGCTGTATAGCTAAACATGAAAGGTCCATCATGCTGAAACTGTATATTGAAGTTGATGTCACTCGCCTTATCAAGCGTAATCTTTTTTATCTTCATCACGTTTGATACTTCTGGTGGAAGCCCTGTTCTTAAGCTATTAAACTCTTGAACTTCGCCAGTCTTCTCATTATATATGATATATAAATTTTCTTTTTTCGAACGCTTTCTCTCAACTGAGTAATCATTATTAAAATAAATTCTGACAGATACAAAATCTTCGTTATTTCTAAGCATACCAAGTCCTTGCGGTTCATTGAAAAATACCCAGCGTATTGCTCTTAGTATCGATGTTTTGCCGTTGTCAGATGGTCCGACGATTACGTTTAGTCCATCCGCAAAATCAAGCGAAGTAAATTTATGCGATTGAAAATTAATTAGATCTATCTTTTTAATCTTGACCATGAATATCTTCCTCCGCCTTCTCTAAGCGCTTTTTTGCCTCGTCTATAACTTCTTTTTCAACGCCTTCTGCCTCAATAATCTCTTCTAAAACGCTGTAGTAATCGTACTTATCAAAGTCTGCCGCTTCTTTTATGGTGTTTTCAAAATTAAGAACTTCTAATTTATCATTCTTATGCTTTTCGATATATTCTCTGTCTAAAACTTCATAGCCAGGTTTTGCGCACTTCACATCAATAAGCTTGATATCTGGTTTTAGGTCATCATTTATCTCGATTAGAGCGTACTGAGGCATCCTCTTGTACTCTTCAGTCGTGTTTGAGCACCTTGTAAGCGAACCAGGATTTAAAAATATTCTATCGTTAAGGCTTATTATGCCAAAGCCTGTGTGGTAGTGACCTGATAATGTTAAATCCGCCTTAGTGTTGATTATATCGGTAACAACAGTGTGTTCTATCTCTTTTATAAATGGTTTTTCTAATAGCATGCCATGAACGACATTTATCAGAAACTCGCCATCTTTTTTATCATATTCACTAAGTAGATAGGCTTCTTTATCTTCAGCGTCCATCTTGTATATATATGGTGTGCCAATAATTTTAACTCTATTGCCATTAGAAAATTTTTCTTCAATAGTATTTTCTCTATCAAGCATCTCAATAGCGCCAAATGATTCGAGTAGACCTAGGTGCGTTCTTGGAAGCGTATCTGGATTACGGCCATATATATCGTGATTACCGCTAACCACATAAAATTTTATATTATTCTCTTTTAAATAAAAAAGAATCCTATTAAATTTGACAAGACAAATAGTTGAAACGGTTGGAGTATCAAAAAGATCTCCACCGTGAACTATAAAATTGGCCTTGTTTTCAACTGCAAAATGAGCAGCCTCGTCAATCTTATTAATTACCGTTTCAAAATAATTATCAAGTCTATTTATAGGATTTTTTTCTTTTATATGTGTATCTGTTATAAATACAAATTTCATTATATCAACTTTATTCTTCTGTATTTTCTTCTGCTTCTAAAGCTTCGTCTTCTTTTTTACTTGCTTCTCTAACCTTTAATTCTATCTCTTCCATAAGTTCAGGTTTTTCTTTGAATAATTGTTTAACATTTTCTCTTCCTTGTCCAAGTTTTTCCCCATTGTATGAGAACCATGCGCCAGCTTTTTCAACTATACCTCTATCAACTGCAACGTCTAGGATGTCGCCTTCCTTAGAGATGCCTGTTCCATACATAATATCAAATTCAACTACCTTAAATGGAGGAGCAACTTTATTCTTAACAACTTTCACACGAACTCTGTTACCTACGATGACATCTTCTTTTTTGCCAACAGCTGTCTCTTCTTTTTGCTTGATTACATCAAATTTTCTTATGTCAAGTCTAACTGATGAATAGAATTTCAATGCCTTACCACCAGTAGTTGTCTCAGGGCTACCAAACATGATACCAATTTTTTCTCTTAATTGGTTAATGAATACTACTGTTGAATTTGTTTTTGATATAACACCTGATAATTTTCTCATCGCTTGTGACATAAGTCTTGCTTGTAAACCGATTGTTGCATCACCCATAGCTCCTTCAATCTCAGTCTTAGGTACAAGTGCTGCAACCGAGTCAACAATAACTAAATCAACGGCGCCGCTCCTAACAAGTGCTTCTGCTATGTCAAGACCTTGCTCGCCATTATCCGGTTGAGATACTATAAGTTTATCGATATCAACTCCCAAGTTTCTTGCATATTGTGGGTCCAAAGCGTGTTCTGCATCTATAAAAGCAGCTGTGCCGCCTCTTTTTTGACATTCAGCAATAATGTGTAGTGTTAATGTAGTCTTACCACTTGATTCTGGTCCGTAGATTTCAATGATTCTTCCCTTAGGTATACCGCCTATACCTAAAGCCATGTCAAGTGATAAGCATCCAGTTGGAATGCTTTCAATATTTAGCTTAGCGTGATCGCCAAGTCTCATTATTGAACCTTTACCAAAATCTTTCTCAATCTTTTTCAAAGCTTCATCAAGAGCTTTTTCTCTTTCGTTCATGTCCATTTCTTCACCTCTATTATTTAATTATTATTTCTAAAATTAAATCGATTAAATCGTTCTTTGCTTCTTTTATTATATCACATCTTGGGCCTGTATAAACCTTTTTATGTAAATATTGATGATTTTTATAGCTTATACCATAATAAACAAGTCCAACCGGAATCCCATCATATGACGTTGGCCCAGCGCTTCCTGTTATGGCGTAAACGATGTCAGTATCAAATAAATTCTTCGCTCCATCAAGCATAGAAGATAGTACCGCAATAGATACTGGTGTGTATTTATCAATCAATTCGCTATTAACCTTTAGTGTATTTATCTTAACCGATGATTGATAAGAAACAAGTGTGCCACGAAAAACATCAGATGCGCCAGAGACTTTAACAAGTTCGCTTGATATTAGTCCACCTGTTATTGACTCTGCTCCTGATATGCTTAAATTATTATTTTTTAAAATTTCAATAATTTTATTGCATTGTTCCATTGAATACTTCCCTATTTTTATATAGATAATTTATCATCGATAATATTGTTAGCGCTACTGAGACGTATAATAATACTTTTCCTATTATATACATATTTCTATTTATCAATATAATTGTTAAGAAGAAAAATATTACCGAGAAAAACTGTGTTGTCGTCTTAAGCTTACCAAAAATGTCAGCTGCTATGGATATATTTTTCTTCGCTGCAAGCATTCTAAAGCCTGATATAAGTAATTCTCTAAATAAAACTACTATGACTACCCATGGCTCAACGAAGCCCCTGTCTATAAACATGATGAAGGCGCTTAAAACAAGTATCTTGTCAGCAATAGGGTCTATAAACTTACCAAAATCTGTGATCATATTGTATTTTCTAGCGACATATCCATCTAGAAAATCGCTAAATGAGCCAAGTAAAAATATAATTAGGCTTGATATGCCGCTTTGATCATAGTAACAGCTTATTACAAAAATTGGCAGCAAAAATATTCTAAACATTGTTATTTTATTTGCTAGGTTCATAAATTTCACCTCTTAAATCATATTCAAGCGCTTCAATAATCTTTACATCTACAAAGCTTCCTATCTCTAGGTCTTTATCGCTCGTTACGTAAACTTGTCCATCTACATCAGGTGCATCCATAAAGCTTCTTAGAGTGTATTCGCCAGCTTCACCATCTTCAACTAAACATTTCATCACAGTTCCAACTCTTTTTTCAAGGCTCGCTCTTGAGATATCCATTTGCGCGTCCATAATTTTTTCTCTTCTTTCAGCTTTTGTCTTTTCATCAAGTTTTTCATTGAAAGAGTAGCTCCTTGTACCCTCTTCATCGCTATATTCGAAAACGCCAAGCTTATCAAATTTTTCTTTTTTAATAAAATTAAGTAACTCTTCAAAATCTTCTTCTCGCTCACCTGGGAAGCCGACTATAAATGTAGTTCTTAAAACTAGATCAGCTATCTTAGTTCTTAATTTTGTGATTAATTCATGAATTTCATCTTTATCAATATGTCTATTCATCATCTTAAGAACGTGATCTGAAGCGTGTTGAAGCGGTATATCCATGTAATTAAGTATTCTATCTGATGAATTAAATGTTTCGATTAAATCATCTGTGATATTATCTGGATATAGATACATAATCCTTATCCAAGGCATTTTAGTCCTCTCTAGTATTGCTTTTAAAAGCATATCAAGTGATGGCCTAGAATATATGTCCATGCCGTAGTCTGTTGTGTTTTGCGCGATAAGAATAACTTCTTTTGTGCCAAGCTTATGTAGATGATTAATCTCATTAACTATATCGTCAATGGACCTTGATCTAAGTCTACCTCTAAGCTTTGGTATTATGCAGTAAGAGCAGTTATTGTTACAGCCCTCAGCAATTTTAACGTATTCAGTGATGTCCGCAACATCTTTTTCTATATATTCAATATCCGCGTTTATGTTATCGATATAAACATCATCTTTATTATTTTCTTCATATTCTTTAATTATTTCGGAAATATTTTGAAAATTACCTGTACCAACTATGATATCTATCTCAGGAATCTCTTCTTTTAGCTCTTTTGAGTATCTTTGAGCAAGGCATCCGCTAACAATAATCTTAGCTCCATCCTTCTTTTGATTAATCATATCAAATATAGCGTCTATGGACTCTTCTTTCGCTGCATTTATAAATGAACAAGTGTTTATGATTATATAATCAGCATCAGATGGATTATTTATTATGGTATAATCGTTATTCTTAAGTTTATATGCCATTGTTTCTGAGTCTACATCATTTTTTGAGCAGCCCATAGTAAGTATAAATACTTTATTCAAGTCCTTCACCGCTTTCACCGTATAAATTTTCTAAATCTTCTTCTTCAATTAAAACTTTTCTTGGCTTAGATCCATCGTAGCCGCTGACAACGCCCATCTCTTCCATTTGGTCAACGATTCTAGCAGCACGTGAGTAGCCTATCTTAAGTTTTCTTTGTAAATATGATATAGATGCTTGTCCATCCGCTACAACCAGCTTAACCGCCTCATCGTACAAATCGTCCTTATCATCTTGCATTGTTTGGCTAGTATTATTCGTGCTTATGGATTCAACAGCATCTTGATTATAATTTGCTTCGCCTTGATTTCTTATGAAATCGCAAACTCTCTTAACCTCTTTATCGCTGACAAAGGCGCCTTGAACTCTAATTGGCTTTGAAAGGTTCGATGGATAGTAAAGCATATCGCCCTTGCCTAATAATTTTTCAGCACCGCTCATGTCAAGTATAGTTCTTGAGTCAATTTGCGAAGAAACTTGGAAGGAAATTCTCGAAGGAATGTTCGCTTTTATAGTTCCTGTAATAACATCGACCGATGGTCTTTGAGTCGCTACAATTAAATGCATGCCAGCTGCTCTCGCCATTTGAGCAAGTCTACAGATAGCGTCTTCGACCTCTGTTGCAGCAACCATCATTAGATCAGCAAGCTCGTCTATAATGATGACTATCTGTGGCATTTTTTCTGTGATAGTATCAAGTTCATTATAGCTTTGCATGTCCTTGACATTGTTTTTAGCGAATAATTGGTATCTCTTCTCCATCTCTTGAACTGCCCAGTTTAGCGAGAATTGCGCTTTTTTAGCGTTTGTAACAACTGGTATCAAAAGATGAGGAATATTATTATAAACATTTAATTCAACAACTTTTGGGTCAATCATAATTAATTTTACTTCATCAGGTCTTGCCTTATAAAGTATACTCATGATTATGGTGTTGATACAAACACTTTTACCTGAACCTGTTGCACCAGCGATAAGTAAGTGTGGCATATTGGCAATGGAGCTGATGATGGTATTACCTGTAACATCTTTTCCTAAAGCAAGCGGCAATTTTGATTTTAAATTTCTAAATTCGTCGCTATCCAGAATTTCTTTTAATAAAAGCGTATCCTTATTCTTATTAGGCACTTCTATGCCGACCGCACTCTTGCCTGGTATAGGCGCAAGTATCCTTATATCAGTCGTTGCAAGTGCTAGAGCTAAGTTATCTGATAGACTTAGTATCTTGCTAACTTTAACGCCAGCAGCTAAACTTATCTCATAAGAGGTAATAGTTGGGCCGCTGTTAACCCCAATAACTTTAGCATCAACGCCAAAATTGTTAAGCGTATCTTGAATAATCTTGATATTGTCCTTAATCTCTTTACCTTTTGAATTTGTGTTAGTAACTTCAACCTCTTTTAATAGATCAAGTGACGGAAACTCATAATGAACTATATCTTCCTTATGAATTTCTTTTTCAATATCAATTTCTTCGTTATTATCTTCTGTATCTTCAGTTTTTTGAGTTTTTTCTATCTCTTTTTTAATAGTCTTAGGCTTTTTATCAGTTTTTAGATTTTCTTTAGCCTTAAGATCGTCTTCTTTTTTATCTACTGCTTCTGTATTTTTAGTATTTGATGAATCGTTTATCTTTATATCGATAAAATCATTGTCAAAGCCTTCAAGATTGATATCATTTGTGTTTGTAACGGTATTCGTATCAGATATAGTCTTGATATCATCTTCATCATTAAAAATATCATCCGAAGAAAATATCTTTTTATTTCTCATCTCTTGTCTCTTAATTTTAATTTTTTCAACACTATTTTCAATTCCATCTTGAATTTTATTCATAGTGTCATCAGTTTTTTGGATAATATCAGCTCTTTTAATGCTTGTTAGCGTATAAATGTTAATTATATTAATAATAACTAAAATGATAACAGTACCAACGCCACCAAATAATCTATAAAAAAGAAAACCAAATACACCGCCTATTAGTCCGCCAGAAGCAAGTTCTCCCGCTGCTTCAGTCGCTTGAGAAACGTGTGCTGAGAATGAACTCATAAGTGATGTAGATGAATCAAAAATAATTAAAAGACTTAAAAATATAATGCTTAATGATATTATTAATTTTTTTGCAAATGGTCTAGACTTTGGTATCAATAAAACCAAAGCTATTACCAATAGATAAAATAAAAATATATTGTATCCAAGTGAAAAAAGGTAGACAAGACCACTCTTTATCCATCTACCAAAAACACCAGTTGCATCACTATTTGCAAAAATTAGCAAAAATACGGACGCAAAAAGTATTATTAGGCCTGATATCAATAAAGATTCGTTCTTATCTACCTTTTTATTTATTTTGCTCTTATTTTTTATATTTGTTCTTTTTTTTGTAGTTTTCATACAATCCCTTCGCTTACATCTCTTTTATAAGTAGTTTGCTACAATACAAACAATTCCTAATACTACTAAGTAATAAGAAAATACATGGAATTTCTTATTATTAGCAAGTACTTTTATTAACCTAATCGCTAGTACTCCTGTTATAAAGCTTACTATAAGTCCGACTATCGCGTTTAAATCAAAACTTACAGTCGCTCCCTCTTTATATATATCTTTTAATCCAAGTATAAAGCCGCCAAACATAGCAGGTATTGCTAGTAAAAATGAAAAATCGACTGCATCCTTCTTATTTATTCCTAATGCATGTGAAATAAATATAGTTGAGCCTGATCTTGATATGCCTGGCAGTGCAGCAATGCCTTGTACTGCTCCAATTGCAAGCACTCTTGGTACTCCAGCCTTAGTGATTCTCCTTGTTTTACTATACAAATTAATATCAATATAATATATCAATATTGCTGTTATGATGAAAAATACACCTATAAGTGATAATGACATATATAATTGATCTAGATACTTTTCTATATATAAAGCGATGAAAACTGTAGGTATAGTCGCTAGTATGATGTATAGAGCTAGTTTTTGATAATGGTTTAGCTCTATTTTTTCTCTTTTGATTAATGAAGCAAGCATTTTAAAAAACTCTACTATCATGTTTATAACTTGTTTATGATAAACAAGCAAAATTGAAAGTAAGGTTCCAAAATGCAAAACTTGTGAGAAAAATACATTACCTTCTTTTATATTAAATAAAATTTGAACTATGGCCAAGTGACCTGATGAGCTTATTGGCAAAAACTCTGTTATGCCTTGAATTATAGCGAGTATTATTGCTTTAATTAATGTCATTATTTTACTCCTGTTGAACCAAAGCCGCCATCTTGTCTTTCAGAGTCTGAAAGCTCATCTACTTCTTCAAAATTTATTTTTTCGTATTTTGATAAAACCATTTGAGCGATTCTCATACCATTTTCAATAGTAAAATCTTCTTTCGAAAAATTTATTAGAGGAACCTTTATTTCGCCTCTATAGTCACTATCGATAGTTCCGATACCATTGACAAGGCCAATGCCGTGCTTAATGCTAAGTCCTGATCTTGCTCTGATTTGAACCTCGTAAGAAGAAGGTATCTCTAAGTAGATACCTGTACTTACTAGTTTAAACTCACCAGCTTTTAATACAAGGTCTTCATCAAGTGAAGCTCTTATGTCAACGCCAGCTGAATTTTCTGTTTGGTATTTTGGTATTTCATTTTTACTCTTATTTATTATCTTAATAGTTGCCATAATTTTATCCTATTATTTTGATTCCCCGTCAGAATTTTCTACCAAGGCCTTTCTTGAAAGATTGATTCTGCCTTGTTCATCAATAGATGTAACCTTAACCATAATTTCATCGCCAAGCTTTAATACATCTTCAACTTTATTTACTCTTTCCTTAGAAATTTGTGAAATGTGTAATAAACCTTCTTTGCCATTTAACACTTCAACAAAAGCTCCGAAATTAGTTATTCTATTAACTTTACCAAAGTAAACTTCGCCTACTTCAACTTCTTTAACGATGTCTTCTATCATCTTCTTAGCACCGTTAAGTCCTTCAGTAGTATCTGCTGAGATGTATACGTCACCATCATCAGTTATATCAATCTTAGCGCCAGTTTCTTCGATAATCTTGTTAATTACCTTTCCGCCTGAGCCTATAACGTCTCTAATCTTATCTGGATCTATCTTGATTGTTGCAATCTTTGGTGCATATTCAGATAATTCTTTTCTTGGTTCACTAATAGCTGATGTGATTACACCAAGTATTTCAAATCTAGCTTTCTTAGCTTGTTCTAGAGCCACTTTCATGATCTCTTCGTCTATACCTTGAACCTTGATATCCATTTGCATAGCTGTGATACCATCTTTAGTGCCAGCTACTTTAAAGTCCATATCACCAAGGTGATCTTCAAGTCCTTGAATGTCTGTTAATATTTTAGTATTTGCATCTGATTTAATAAGTCCCATAGCAATACCTGCTACCGGTTTTTTGATTGGTACACCAGCATCCATAAGAGCAAGTGTTGAACCGCATATACTTGCTTGTGATGAAGAACCGTTTGAGCTTAGTACTTCTGATACAAGTCTTATAGTGTATGGGAACTCTTCAAGTGTTGGTATAACTGGAACTAAAGCTCTTTCAGCAAGGGCTCCATGGCCTATCTCTCTTCTGCCTGGGCTTCTAAGCGGTCTAACGTCTCCAACTGAATATGGAGGGAAATTGTATTGATGCATATAGTGTTTTTCGCCCTCTTCAACCAAGCCGTCTTGTGATTGACTGTCGCCAAATGAGCCAAGTGTAGCTATAGTTAAAACTTGAGTTTGACCTCTTTTGAATAATCCTGATCCATGAGCTCTAGGTAATAAGCCAACTTCTGCAGAAAGTGGTCTGATTTGTTCAGTATTTCTTCCGTCAGGTCTTAAATTTCTTTCAAGTATGCCTTTTCTGAACTCTTCGCTAGTGATATCATCAATAGTTTTAAGTATGCTCTTTTGATCTTCTGGATATTTTTCAAGATATTTATTTAGTATAGTATCCTTAAGTGATTCGCTGTTTTCAATTCTTTGGATTTTATCAGCTTCAAATATAGAGTCTTTAATGTCTTCTCTAAACTCTTTATCGATTTCATTAAAAATTTCTTCTTTTGCTTCAAATTTTTCAAATGAATATTTTTCTTTACCTATCTTTTTGATAATTTCTTCTTCAAATTCACAAATTTCTTTGATAGCTTCGTGTCCCTTTAGTATAGCCTTTATCATTTGATCTTCAGAAACTTCATTTGATCCTGATTCTACCATCATGATAGCGTCCTTTGTGCCTGAAATACATAGGTTTATATCAGACTTTTCCATCTCTTCTTGTTTTGGGTTGATAACGTATTCGCCATCTATAAGTCCAACGTAAACAGCTGCTGTTGGTCCGTTAAATGGTATATCAGAAATACATAAAGCTACTGATGAACCGATCATAGCAGCAATTTCTGGACTATTGTCCGGATCAACTGAAAGTACTGTTGCTATGACTTGTACGTCATTAAAAAAGCCCTCAGGAAATAAAGGTCTAATTGGTCTATCAATCAGCCTTGAAGTTAAAACTGCTTTCTCTGAAGGTCTTCCCTCTCTTTTTATATATCCTCCTGGTATCTTGCCAACAGAATAAAATTTTTCTTCGTAATCAACACTTAATGGGAAGAAGTCTACCCCTTCTCTTGGTGCTTTTGTGCTTGTCGCATTAACTAAAACATAAGTATCTCCATACTTAACTAAGCAAGAGCCACCAGCTTGCTCGCACATCTTTCCTGTTTCAATTTCTAAAGGTCTACCTGCTAAGGTAGTTTTAAAATTTTCTTGCATCTCACATCTCCTTTAATCTAATAAAAGAGCGGGATATCCCCGCCCTCTTTATCCTCTGATATTTAATCTGTCTATCAATTCACGATATTTTTCAATATCTGTGTTATACAAATATTTTAAAAGACCCTTTCTTTGACCGATCATTTTAAATAAACCTCTTCTTGAGTGATGGTCTTTCTTGTGTGTCTTTAAGTGTTCTGTAAGGTCATTGATTCTCTTAGTAAATATAGCTATTTGTACTTCTGTAGAACCAGTGTCCCCTTCGTGCATTTTAAAATCATCAATGATTTTTGATTTTTCTTCTTTTGATAACATTTTGTTTCCCCCTTAATAATATTTGCCTCAGCCAAGTGTATCGACGGGAACGATATACATAGCATAAGGTACCTATATTAGTATATCATGAACTTTAGCATTTGTAAAGCATTTTATACTCATAATTATAAATAATCTTCAAAATTTTTTGCAAAATCTATATCGCTCTTGATTTGCTTAATCAAATCATCTTTATCTTCAAAATTTAACATATCTCTGATCCTATAAATAAAGTATAATCTTACAGTATCATCGTATATGTCATCTTCAAAATCGAAAATGTTTGTCTCAACGCTTACAAAATCTTCATTAAAACTTAAGTTTTTGCCAACGCTAGTAACTGATTTATATATTTGGTCTTTAATCTTAATCTTTGTTACGTATACGCCTTGATATGGAATGATGTAGCCTGTGTTTATATTTAGATTTGCTGTTGGTATGCCAACTGTTGAGCCGTATTTCTTGCCATGGATAACCTTTGACTTTATCGAATAGTACCTTGATAATTCTTTGTTTGCACTCATCACTTCGCCCGATAGTATCAATTTTTTAATATTGCTAGATGAAATTTTTTGCATTTTTTCGTCTAGTTCAAAATTTAGTACTACGGCTTCGCCGCCACTCTCTTTCATCATCTCTTTAAGAAGGGCTGTGTCTCCTAATTTGTCAAGTCCAAAAGTATAGTCCTCGCCTGAATAAGTTTTTATCGCTTTTAACTTATCTAATAATATATCTTTAACAAAGGCTTTTGGCTCTGTTCTTTTCAGTTCATCTGTAAAATCAATCACATAGACTGTATCTATACCAAGCTCTTCAAGTATCTTGATCTTATCATCTATAGTCGTTATGCTCTTTGCATTTTTTAAATCGAGTAATAAAACAGATGATAAAACTTTATCTCTTTTGGTATCACTTATGCAAGTCTTAATTATTTTTAAGTGTCCTAAGTGCATTCCATCAAAGTAACCAAGAGCTATATAGCATTTTTCACTTGTAAACTCATCTTTTAAGTTAATTATCCTCATATTTATAAACCTTTTTCATATAAATATTCTTTCTGCCACTCTCATCTTTTTTTACATATCCCACGCCGCAAAATTTATCAGCGCAGTAAACCTTGTAATATTCTTCATTGTACGCGTCATTCACATAAGAATTCATACCATTTTGAACGGCTTTAAACCTTTTTTCCTGAAGTTTTAGTACAGGCAAATCTATGAGCGTATCGACTGGAATAAGGTCATCCTCTTCCATATCATCTATGCAGATAGCCTCATCAATCTTTAATGGACCGCTATAATACCTCATAAGATAATCTATATATGATATAGTTCCTAATTTTTGCGCTATATCAAAGGCTAGCGTCCTGATATAAGTTCCTGTTGAGACATCACTCATGACTATGGCATAAGATTTTTCTTTGTTAAATTTCAAAAGTCTGTTTTTATAAATTTGAACAGTTTTTGCTCTTGAAGCTGTGTCTATATCTATATTTTCTCTGGCTAATTTATACATAGGCACTCCATTAATCTTTTTCGCGGAATATTTTGGCGGAACTTGCTCGTAAGCGCCTTCCATCTCATCCAAGACTCTTAATAAATCATTTTTTTCAAAGTCCCATGCTTCTTCATCGGTAAATTCTCCTTCAGCATCTAGAGTCTCTGTTGTTTTGCCAAAAATTATTCTATAAATATAAGCTTTTTTATCAAAATCCAGAAAATCTATAAACTTAGTTGCTTCACCGACTGCTATGGGAAGCACGCCAAAAGCCATAGGATCTAAGGTGCCTATATGTCCTGTCTTCATCTTGCTCAGATGCTTTACCTTATTTGTATAATATCTACTAGACTTGCCTTTTTCCTTAAAAACATTGACTACTCCGCTAGTTTGCATTGTCAACATATCCCTTCAATCTCTTAACTAGCTCATCTAAACTGCCTTTATAAGTTAATCCAGCAGCGTATTTATGTCCGCCGCCATCAAAGTCTTCTCCAATGCTACCTACATCGTATTTGTACTTGCTTCTTAAAGAAACTTTGTAAATATCTTTAACTTCTTTGATTATGGCAATCATGTCATAATCTTCAAGTCCTTGTAAAAATGCAAGTATATCGTCAGTATCGTCCCTGCTTGTATTAGTCTTAAAAAAATCATCATTCTCCAAAACTAAATAAGCAAAATCTTTATAGAAATTTATTTTATTAATAGCAAGTTTATATAAATCAAAAATATTTTTACTCATGCTTCTATAAAGCTTTATATTTATCTCATTTATATCAATGCCATAGCTCATAAGTTTAGAAACTTTTTGCATAGTCTCATCTGTTGTCGACGAGTACATAAACCTTCCTGTGTCAGTATCTATGCCGATGTAGAGCATAGTGGCAATTTCTTTATTCATAGGAAGATCAAGTTCTTTTATGATATCATAAACTATCTCAGCGCTTGATGAATACTCTTCTAGAACATAATTTATATCGCCAAAATACTTATTGCTCTTGTGATGATCTATGTTGATAATTTTTTTCGCAAATTTTAAATTATCTTCATTAAGAAGTCTTCTCTCGTCAGCGCAATCAATTACTAAAAGCACATCGCACTCGCTCATGTCATCGTCATAAAACTTTGTTTCTTCGATAAACTTGTATTTACTAGGAATATCATCTGGCTTAATTATATTTATAGTTTTATTTTTATATTTTTCTTTAAGTGAGAGATAAAGGCCAAGCGTTGACCCCATGTTGTCCCCGTCCGGAGATTTGTGAGAAATAATGTTTACGCTAGATGCATTTTCAATCGCTAGACCAATATCTTTTATACTGTTATTACTCTTCATCTTCTTTTTGCTCTTCGTTTGATTTTTCTTCGCTCTCTAAGTTTAATTTATTTAGTATCTTTTGAATTTCTATACTATATTCAACGCTTTCATCAATTTTAAATCTAAGTTCAGGAACTTGTCTGATCTCTAAAACTTTTGCAAGACGTGATCTGATATAGCCCTTAGCATTTTCTAAGGCGCTTAAGGTATCTTCTTTAGTTTTTTGGCTGCCATAAATCGAGAAATATATAGTAGCCACAGAAGTATCGTTAGATAGCTCAACCTTAGATACGCTAGTCATTTGATCAATTCTAGGGTCCTTAAGTCCTTCGATTAGTAACTCAGAGATAATTCTTTGTATTTCAGATTGTACTCTATATAATCTTCTCTTGTCCATAATATCACCTATTAAGCTTTAACTTCTTCTATGATGTAGGCTTCCATTTCGTCGCCTTCCTTGATATCGTTGTAATTTTCAAGACCTAGACCAGCTTCATATCCAGTAGCTACTTCTTTAGCGTCATCTTTAAATCTCTTTAATGAAGAAATGCCTCCGTCATGAATAACCACATCGTCTCTAAGAAGTCTTATGCTTGAATTTCTTGTAATTTTACCGTTGTCAACATAGATACCAGCAATGCTTTGTCCATTAGGTAATCTAAATGTAGCACGTACAGTTGCTCTACCTAAAACAGTTTCCTTAGTCTTTGGCTTAAGCATACCCTTAACAGCGTTTTTGATATCATCTATGATGTCATAAATAACTCTATATGTCTTAACTTCAATGCTTTCAGCGTTTGCTAAGTCCATCGCACCATTGTTTGGTCTTACGTTAAAGCCTATGATGATGGCGTTTGATGCGCTAGCAAGCATTACGTCAGACTCACTGATTCCGCCTACACCGCTGTGTATAACGCTTACCTTAACTTCTTCGTTTGAAAGTTTAGTAAGTGATGAAGCGATGGCTTCGATTGAACCCTTGTTGTCTGCCTTAATGATTACATTTAAATCTTTTAGCTCGCCTTCTTTGATTCTGTCAAATAGATTGTCCAAAGAAACTTTTTGAGTAGCTGTAATCATTTCTTCTCTTTGCTTTTCTTTTCTCATCTCAGCTATGGCTCTAGCCTTCTTTTCGGATTCAACTGCGTAGAAAAATTCGCCTGCTTCAGGAACTTCGCTTAAGCCCATGATCTTAACTGGTGTACTTGGTGTCGCCTTCATGATGCCCTTACCGTTATCATCAACCATAAGTCTAATTTTACCGCAAGATGTTCCTGATACAACGTAGTCGCCCTTCTTAAGAGTTCCCTTTTGTACTAGAACAGTCGCTGTAGGTCCTTGTCCTTTATCAAGTTGAGCTTCAATTACTGTACCCATTGCTCTTCTGTTAGGATTTGCCTTGATGTCTTCCATCTCGGCAACTAGTGTGATCATTTCAAGTAGTTCATCTATATTGATTCTCTTCTTTGCAGATACTTCTACTGTAATAGTTGATCCACCCCATTTTTCTGGAAGTAAATCGTTATCTGCTAGCTCTTGATATATTTTTTCAATATTTGCTTCTGGTCTATCTATCTTGTTTATCGCTACTATGATAGGTACGCCAGCTGCCTTACTATGTGATATGGCTTCTTTTGTTTGTGGCATGATACCGTCATCTGCTGCGACAACTATTACTGATATATCAGTGATTTGCGCTCCTCTAGCTCTCATTTGCGTAAAAGCTTCGTGGCCAGGTGTGTCTAGGAAAACTATTTTTTTGCCTTTAACATTGATGCTGTAGGCACCAATTCTTTGAGTAATACCACCTGCTTCTCCAGCTTGTACCTTAGTTTGTCTAATCGCATCAAGAAGTGATGTTTTACCATGGTCAACGTGTCCCATAACTGTAACTACTGGTGGTCTAGTAACTAAAGTGTCTTCACTGTCTTCAAAATCAAGTTCTAGTGCTTCTTCTTCTGATTGAGGTACTTCTAATTCAACTTTTACGCCAAATTCATCAGCCATAAGTGATGCTGTATCGAAGTCAATACTTTGGTTTTGATTAAGCATAAGTCCAAGCATTATAAGCTTAGTAATTAATTGATTTACACCAACACCAAGCTTTTCAGCAAGGTCCTTAACAACGATAGGATCAGTGATATAAACCACTTCATCTTTAGCTTTTTTAGCTTCTACTTTTTCTTCTTTTACTTCTTGAGCTTTATTGTCATTTTTCTTGTTTTGCTTACTTGTGTTCTTGTTTGCGTTTTTCTTGTTTCCAGCGTTTGCTTGTCTATTATTGTTTTTATTATCCTTATTTTTATTCTTATTCTCAGCGCTTTCCTTTTTTGCTTCTTGCTTTGTTTCTTTCTTTATTTCATGTCTTTTTGCTTCAGGCTTCTTAACCTCTTCCTTTTTTGCTTCCGCCTTCTTTAATTCAGGCTTTTCTTCAGTTTTCGCGCCCTTCTTTGCTTTATTAGCTTTTTTATCACTTGCTTTTTTATCTATTATTTCACTTTCTTCTTTAATTTTGTGTATCTTTTTCTTTGGTTTTTCTTTGACAGCTATTTTATCTTCTTCTATAAAAAGATCTCTTATCATATTAGCTGTTTCTTCATCTACACCACTTAAGTGAGTCATTGGCGGTAGATTTAGTTCTTGGAGTTTATCTAGTAGTTCTTTTGTTTCCATATTCAATTCTTTCGCTAATTCGTAAACTCTTGTCTTCATATAATCACTCCTTCTTTACATTTCTTAGCTCCTCTAAGGTTTCATTATCTATATTACATTTTAAAGATTTTTTAAATAAATTCTTTTCAATTGCATGATTAATGCATTCTTCGTTATTGCACACATAGCTTCCGCGGCCTTGTATTTTTTGATCTTTGTCAATAAATACGCCCTCCTCAGTCTTAGCTAGTCTAAGCATTTCATATTTATTGTGAAATGACCTGCATGCGACGCATTTTCTCTCAAATGTTTTATTCTTCGCCATTTCTAAATAAATCAATTAATGAATCATTTAATATCTCTTGATTGTCAGCATCGTAGTACGGCTCACTTGTTGGTCCTGTAAATGTGCTAGGATCTTCTGGGTGAATATCTATCTTCCAAGTAGTAAGTCTAGCAGCGAGTCTTACGTTTTGTCCTTGCTTACCTATAGCTAAACTGATTTGTGAGTTAGGTACTATGGCGATGGCTGATTTTTCTTCTTCGTTAATTTCGCAGCTAACTACATCTGCTGGTGATAGAGCATTTTTTATGAATATCTCTGGATTTTCATTGTAAATAATTATGTCTATCTTTTCTCCATTTAGCTCTTCAACTATGGAGTTAACTCTTTGACCCTTTTGTCCAACGCAAGCGCCTAGTGGATCTATGCTATCATCTTTTGCGTAAACAGCAATCTTTGATCTAGATCCTGCTTCTCTAGCGATTGAGTAGATATCGATAAGTCCTTCAGTTATTTCAGGAACTTCTAGTTCAAAAAGTCTTCTAACTAGTATAGCCTTAGCTCTTGAAAGAACTATTTGTGGTCCTTTACTAGTCTTTCTAATCTCTGATATAACTAGCTTTAATCTGTCTCCCATCTTATAGACTTCATTTGGGATTTGTTCGCTTGGTGGAATTATGCCCTCTACCTTACCCATGTCTATGAAGATGTTCTTATTTGATATTCTTTGTATTTGTCCTGTAATAATTTCGCCTTGTCTTACTATAAATTCATCGTGAATTTTTTCTCTTTCAGCGTCCTTTATCTTTTGTATTACAACTTGTTTAGCTGTTTGAGCAGCTATTCTGCCATACTCCTTTGGAGCTTCTTCAAAATTAACTGTATCACCAACTTTATATTTGGAGCTAATTTTCTTAGCATCTTTTAATGATATTTCATTGACATCGTCTTCTACTTCGTCAACAACAGTTTTTTGCGAATAAAGTTTTATATCTCCTGTCTCTCTGTTGATGTCAACTACAACATTTTGCTCAGTTTGGAAATTTTTTCTAAAGCTTGATACTAATGCAGTCTCCAAAGCATCAAAAATAACATCTTTAGATATACCCTTGCTTTTTTCTAATTCATCTAAAGCTTCTATAAACTCTTTGTTCATCATACCCTCCTAAAATTCTATAGCCTGCGTAAGTTTTCTTACATCGACTCTTTTGATTTCAATAATTTTTCCATCACAATCAAGTGTGAATGACTCTTCATCGTAATTTTTAAGTATGCCTATGTGCTTTTCGTTATTTTTTAGTTTTGCATCGAGTTTTATGTCCATGTTTCTTCTAAAATCATCATCCGTCTCTATAGGTCTATCTATACCCGGAGATGATATTTCTAAATAATACTTGTCCTTGAGTTCTTTTTCTGCTTCAAAAATTGGATCTAGCTTTTCTGATGCCTCTTGAAGCAGATCTATATCAAGACCATCCTTCTTGTATACAAATACAGTTACCGTCATCTCGCCTTTTTGTCTTGTAAAAGCAATATCAACTAGCTCCGCCTTTAAATCTTCAAGCGCCTTAGCTACACTTGGACTAAGTTTTTCTTTTAAACTTTTGTAATTCATACCTCTCACCCCTCATTATAAAATAAAGAGTGGCGAGCCACTCTTCAATGCAAAATATTACCTTATATATTATATCATATAATAAGACTATTTACAAGTCTTTTATAAAATTAATCATTCTTAATTAAAGCTTTGTCTAAACTGTTAACAAGTTCCTTATTAGATGATGTATTTGTCATGAATTTACGTAAATATTCAACCGCGTATTCATTTCCGTTCTTATTCATCATAGCTCTAAACTTTCTTTGAATCTTTAAAGTTTTTTCATCTAATAATAATTCGTCCTTCCTTGTGCCCGAATTTAATATGTCAATGGCTGGGAAGAGTCTCATGTTTGATAGGTCTCTATCTAAGTAGAGCTCCATGTTACCAGTGCCTTTAAACTCTTCGTAAATAACTTGATCCATCCTCGAGCCAGTATCAATCAAAGCAGTTGCGAGTATACTTAGACTGCCTTTATCCTTGAAGTTTCTTGCCGCTCCAAAAAACTTCTTCGGTCCAAATAAAGCGCCTGGATCCAAGCCGCCAGACAGTGATCTACCTGTTGGCGTTATCATCATGTTATATGCTCTGGCAAGTCTTGTGATGCTATCAAGAAGTATAACTACATCCTTTTTATGCTCGACAAGTCTCTTCGCTCTCTCAAGCGTCATTTGCGATACCTTTATATGATTTTCAAGATCTTCGTCAAAAGTCGAGTAAATCACATCGCCATTAATGCTTCTCTTAAGATCGGTAACTTCTTCTGGTCTTTCATCAATTAAAAGAACTATAAGTTTTATCTCTGGATGATTTATATTAATGGCATTGGCTATCTTTTTGATTAAAGTAGTCTTACCAGCCTTTGGTGGCGCAACGATAAGTCCTCTTTGTCCCTTGCCTATAGGTGAGATTAAATCAATAAACCTTGTCGATAGTTCATCTTTAGTCGTTTCAAGCTTAATAAGCTCATCTGGATACTCTGGAACCAAATCATCAAAGTCCGCTCTCTTAAAGCAAGTATCAAGACTATCGCCATTGACCTTATTGATATAAACTATGGCATTTTTAGAATTTTCTTCATTTGATTCGTCTTTTTTTCTGACCTTACCAGTAATTTCATCGCCTTGTCTTAATAAAAACTTTTTTATATAAGTTGGCGAAACATAATAATCATTGTCGCTTTGTGAATAATTTTCTCTTCTTAAAAATCCAAAACCATCTGGAAGTATCTCTAAGATGCCCGTTACTTCAACAGTTTCAATACCATCTATAGAGTTATCCTTATTTGTTTTTGAATCAGTTTTGTCTTCTTTTGATTTATTTTTTTCAATACATGCGCTGCCATTATTAATTTTTTTAAAAAATTCATCCAAATTCTTACACGACTTAAAAGCATCCTCATCATGATTTGTGCGGATGCTCTTAAGAATATATTCGATAAGCTCAAGTTTTTTTAACTTAGTAAAGTTTTTTAGCCCATAGCTTTTAGCAAAATTTTGTAGCTCTACTAATTTATAATCATCTAAGTGATTATCTACAATCATTTAGCGTACTCCGGCTTTTTATCTAGTATATGAGTTGCTTTGATAAATCTAATTGTGCCTGTTTCAGCTCTTAGTACTAGTGTTTCTGTCTCGCAAACGTTTTTCTTGATAAATTTAACTCCATCAAGTAATTCGCCGTGTGATACACCTGTTGCTGAGAAAGCAATTTCATCGCCTTTAACAAGATCGTCAAGATGAAGTATTTTATCTGGATTTATGCCCATCTTGATGCATCTTTCTTTTTCTTTCTCATCTTTTGGTAAAAGTTTACCTTGCATTTCGCCGCCCATGCACTTAAGTGCTGCTGCAGCTAAAACTCCTTCTGGTGCACCGCCGCTACCAAGAAGCATATCAACGTTAGTATCTTCAAAACAAGTTTGTATTGCAGCGATAACGTCGCCATCATTTATAAATTTAATTCTAGCGCCATTGTCCCTAAGCTCTTTAACTATAGCGTCGTGTCTTGGTCTATTTAACATAACTACAGTTGTTTCAGAAACTTCTTTGTTAAGCGCCTTAGCAACTGCTTTTAAATTTTCTGTAACAGACTTTTCTATGTCAACAACGCCCTTAGCCTTAGGTCCAACAGCAATTTTATTCATATACATGTCAGGAGCGTGTAAAAGGCAACCAGCTGGTGCAACAGCTACAACTGATATAGCATTTGGCATACCATTGGCAATGGAATTTGTTCCATCTAGTGGGTCTACAGCTATGTCAACTTTAATTGCTCCGTCCTTGCGATCACCGATCTTTTCGCCTATATATAGCATAGGCGCTTCATCAATCTCGCCCTCGCCTATAACTACAGTTCCGTCTATGTCAACAGTATCGAACATCCTTCTCATAGCTTCAACTGCAGCTCCGTCAGCAGCGTTCTTTTCGCCTCTTCCAAGCCATGGAGCAGAGCTTAATGCTGCTGCTTCAGTAACTCTGGCTAAATTCATTACTAAATTTCTATCCATAATTCTCTCCTATTTAACACTTTCCCAATCTTTTAAGAATCTTTCTATACCACTATCTGTTAATGGGTGGTGAAGCATTTGTTTAAATACCTTATATGGCACTGTAGCTATGTCACAGCCAAGTCTAGCGCATTCAACTACATGCATTGGATGTCTTACAGATGCTGCTATAACTTCAGTATCATAATCATAGTTATCAAATATATCCATGATTTCTTCGATTAAATTAAGTCCGTCTGTTGATATATCATCAAGTCTACCTAAGAATGGGCTTACATAGCTAGCTCCAGCTTTTGCAGCTAGAAGTGCTTGTGTTGAAGTAAATACAAGTGTTACGTTTGTCTTTATGCCCATAGCGTGTAATTCTTTAACAGCTATAAGTCCTTCTTCAGTCATAGGTACTTTTATAATTATGTTTTTGTGTATCTTAGCAAGTTCTTTTGCTTCTTCTACCATCTCATCATGTTTAAGTGAAACAACTTCTGCAGATATAGGTCCATCTACAATGCCAGTTATTTCAGTAACAACTTCTTTAAAATCTCTTTTTTCTTTAGCGATAAGGCTTGGGTTTGTAGTAACTCCATCAACTACGCCCCAATTAGCGATCTCTCTAATTTCATTAACATTAGCTGTATCAATAAATAGTTTCATATTTCCTCCTATAGCCTAATCTTTGCTATCAATCTAAAGCCGTCAACAATCTCTTCGTCTTCAGCTAGTTCCCACATGTTTTTGTCATTTCTCATAAGCAGCATACTTCTTAAGTAGTACATCATGATACCTGCGTCAACATATGATGGCTTTCCATTGTTATCGTCAATATATAGATAAACATAGCTTCCTTTGATTATAAATCTCCATGGTTGAAGGTTTGATGTTGATGGTGCAAATCTTGCATAATAGAAAACATCGTCTAAACCTAAATTTTCAAGCATTTCTATATCCATGCTGTTAGCAAAACTGCCATCGAAAACGATTTCTTCAACTGGTTTTCTTTCAGAATATTTATCAAGGTCGAATGGGTTTGATGGTTTTTCATATCCAATAGCTAGAACGAAGTCTGAATTGTTTGCATACATATCAAAAACTTCTCTCTTTTTATCTTCGGATACGCCAAATAAACCAACCCAGCAAGTAGCAATGTCAAGACCATGTAGCTTTGTGATTAAACTTTCTGTGTAATAACTTTGCAAGATCATTGATTTTGCTGAGTCATCGCTTCTATTGATAACGATATAGTGAGGTGATTTAATCATAACACCTGAGTAGCCAGCGTGACCATCTAAAGCTTCGTAAACCATCTTTCCGTCCTTAACAATGTTAAAGCTTACAGAGCTTTGTCCATCTTCCTTAGATGTTTCAGAGCATATAGCTTTGATTTTAACAAGTGTATCATCGCTTAGCGGCTTAAGTTTAAAATCTCTCACTGATTTTCTAGTTTTTAGAAAATTATTCATTAACAAAATATATCTCCCCCTTAAAATAATATGTAAAATTATGACTTACGCTTTTATTATACCACATGTGGACTTACTTAGCAAACCTTTATTTTTCTTTAAATTTGTTATATAATATCTATGGTGATTAAATGAAATTAAATCCAAATCAGCTCGAAGCATCTAGACATGATAAAGGCCCCGCCCTTGTCCTAGCTGTTCCTGGCTCTGGCAAAACTACTGTTATAGTGAATCGTATTAAATATCTTATCGAAGATAAAGGCATTAGCCCATATAAGATTCTTGCTATAACCTTTGCTAAGTCCCAGCAGCTTGATATGCAAAGAAGAATACTTGAAGCGCTTGACGAAAATTATTCAAAAGAGGTCGGCGTTTTAACCATTCATGCCCTGTCATACAAGATTATTAGAGAGTTTGAGAGATATAAAAAAATTAAATACACCCTACTTGATGTTGAAAATGCACCTAAATCGAGAAATATTCTTAGAAAGATATATGTGGATAAGCTAAAAACATTTCCAAGCGAAGAAGAGCTTGATCAGATACAGTCAATACTTGGTTATATTAAAAACACCAACGAAGACTATATCGATGCAGATGGACCTTTTGAATATAAGATCGTGGTCGATGATTTTGAAGCTTATAAAAAGAAAAAGCGTCTCATCGATTTTGACGATATGCTTGTGATGGCAAATGATTTACTTGAAAAAGATAGACATATTATTTCAAAATTTAAGGACAAATACGAATACATTCTTCTTGACGAAGGCCAAGATACCTCGTCCATACAGTTTATGATACTTGATAAGCTTATTAATAAAGATAATAATTTTTTCGTTGTTGCTGATGATGACCAATCTATATATAGGTTTAGAGGCGCTTGCCCTGAGAGGATACTAAATTTTGAAAAGCATTATAAAGGCGCCTACATCTATAGGCTTAGCGAAAATTATAGGTCTACGCCAAGCATAATCACTGCTTCTAATAGACTGATTAAGAACAATAAGCTAAGATATGTAAAAGAATTAAATGCGTCTAAAAGAGGAAGTGCTCCTGTCAATGTGAAACTCTTTGGCAAAGACCTCGACGAGTACCGCTATATAGCAAAGTACTTGAAGGACGCGTCTGGTACTGTAGCAGTTTTATATAGAAATAATATTTCTCAAATACCGCTTGCTGAGTATTTAGAGCGCTACATGATTAATTTTACTTCTTATGATAAAAAAGATAGATTTTTTAGTCACTGGATTATTGAAGACATCTTTGATATATATAATTTTTCTCAAAATATGAATGACGCTAGTCTATTTAGAAAGATTTATTATAAAATTAAAGGATATTTATCAAAGCAAGACATAAATGAGATATACACATTAACTGATGTCAATGTTTTAAAGACTCTGTATAGATCCGAATCGATTCAAAGCTATAAAAAAGATTATATTCTTGAACTGATGAAGGACTTCAAAGCCATAAGAAAGATGAAGCCATCAAATATCATTGATTATATTGAAAATGACATGAATTACAGAGGCTACTTGAGAACAAAGGGCCGTGACAACAGTGAGTCTTTCAACAAACTTTTAACTATGCTCTACTTTTTAAAGCAAATAGCTCTTTATACTAAAAATATGGATGAGCTTAAGCTAAGGCTCAATGTTTTGAAAAATAAAATTTACTCACAAAATGAATCGAATGTGATACTGTCAACAATACACGGTGCTAAAGGTCTTGAATTTGACACAGTGTTTTTGATTGATATAGTTGATGATGAAATACCTGGCTCAAATAATGCGAGCGATGCAGAACTTGAAGAAGAAAGAAGAATTTTCTATGTTGGAATGACTAGAGCGAAAGAAAATTTAAATATCTTCGCTTTTAAAGAGAGAAACAACACGGACTACGATATAAGTCCATTTATAAATGAAATTAAGGGATAAAACAAAAATCATAACCATCGGCGTAGCCGGTGGTTTGCTCTGCCCCTGCAAGGGGCTTTTACCTGCTGTGCACCTTGTGCACGCTGAAAGTCTACCACTTGCACTACTTTCTCAACTGACGCTAAAGCGCCTCTTTACTTCTTTTTACTTATTTGTCTTTTCTCCAGTGAATGGATCTATATATTCTTTAAGACTTATTTGATCTTTTGTAAAATCTTCTTTAAGTTGATTGCGTATATACTCTTGTATCTTTTTAGCATTTTTTCCTGCTGTATCTACGTAGTAGCCTCTGCACCAGAAATTTCTGTTGCCATATTTATATTTCAAACTGGCATGTCTATCGAATATCATTAGACTACTTTTTCCTTTTAAATATCCCATAATTTCTGAAACACTAAATTTTGGTGGTATTTTTACTAACATATGAATGTGGTCTGGACACAGTTCTGCCTCTATTATCTCTATTCCTTTTCTTGACAAAAGGTCTCTTAATATTTTTCCTATATCTTCTTTTATTCTTCCGTAAATTATTTGCCTTCTATATTTTGGCGCAAATACAATATGGTATTTACAATCCCAAGTTGTATGTGATAAAATATTCTTATCCAATTGGATTAACTCCTTTCTGATATTTATTGTAGTTTGGTAGACTATTTTTATTATATCATGAAAGGAGTTTTAACTTGAAGCTAAAGCTACTGATTCCCCCAGCATAGCTGGGGGTTTTATTGTGGTCAACCCACAAGAAAAGGTCAAAGAAATAAACTTTGACCTTAATTTTTTAATTAATTTGTTTGCGGCTTCCGTCGCTATTGAAAGTTTTCTTTAGCTTTAAATCTACATAAAATATTGATGCAAGCATTAGTGCCTCTTGAACTAGCATGACTATAATAACTAGCCTTCCTGTGTAGTCGTTGTCATTACTATAAAACAAAAATAATGTAACAAGGCTAAGGAAAAGTAATCTTCTTCCTAAGTTTATCCATACTATCGGGAAAAGTTTTTGTGCATAGTCCCAAGTTTCTTTGTTCATCATAGCAAGCTTTGTTCTAAAACCTATAGCTATGTTTGGCTCTTTGCTTGGATATTTTGCAAATATCTTTCCTATTACTATCAGTAAAAGTGGAATAAAAGCTGTAGATATCAGCATAATTAACTTGTATAAAAACATGTACTTACCCACCCCTTGTAAATTCTTTGACTAGTTTAGGCTAAAAATCTCCTTCATCATAATCATCATCTGTCTTTTTTGCTTTTTTCTTCTTTATTGTACTTTTCTTTGAAGACATCTTCATTAAAACAAAGTAAGCAGCTACTACTAATAAAACTACTAGTATAAGTATGATTATTAGCTTAACCGGGCTCTTTTTATCAGATTTTTTAGCTTCTACTGGCTTAAATAATGGCACTTGATCAGTCTTATATGGCTCGCCTTTCTTAAGATTTTCAACAGTTAATTCCATATCAGCTATCTTATTTTGCTTAATTTGCTCATAGACATCTTTTGTTTCAAGTATTGCATCTTCGGCCTTTGTATTATTTTTTATTCTATCATTTAATAAATCAACTGCTATCGCCTTATTGACCTTGCCTTCGCTTGCAAGTAGTATGCTTGGTTTGCTTGTTTGATCAATGCTTAGATATCTAACATTACTCATGTTTTTTGATTTAACTAAAGTTATGGCTTCAAGTAGACCATCACTTATGTCTGAATATGTCTCAACTATAAGTCCCTTGTTTGACTTAACAAGGCCAACTTGCATAAATGGTCCAATCTTGTCCTTTATTATCATAATGGCGTTTCCTTTATTGACAAAGGAATCTTCTAAAGTCTTGTTAGCATTATTAAATAAGTACTCTGTAGAAAGATTATAAACTGGTATTACATATCCAACTAAATCTTCTCTTTCGTTGTTTTCTTCTTTCATCTTATTGTTAATGACTAAGTTAAGTCTTTCTACTTCTGCATCATTTAGCACATAGCCATTCGGCACGCTAACTTTAAGATCAGCAGCATAAGCTACGTTCGTAAACATAAGTAATAATATTAATAATAAACATACTTTCCTTTTCATAAGAAAACCTCCTTTATTCTTATTCTTTATTTACCCTTAAGCGCGTTAAACTAAACAAGAATTATTAAATTATTTATTCGTTTATATAGCTTTGATAATACTTATATAGATAAAAAATAAAGCTACGATCACTCGTAGCTTTACTCTTTATCTTGGTCTAGTTAATATTAAAATTATAATCAAAACTATAAAGATTGGTCCGAATACTTTGGCTGCCGCTAAAAACATAGCAGAAACATCGCCTTTTTCAGTTTCTTCTTGCTCAGTATGAATTAAGTTTCCTTTTTCATCATACTTGCCAGATTTTTTCTTTAGCTCTTCGAACGAACGATCAATTTTCTTTTGAAAAAACATTACTTATCCAAATTTAGCTTATGATGACATGCAACAAAGTGTCCAGGTCTTACTTCTTCGAATACTGGAACAACTGTTTTACATTCTTCAGTAGCATATTTACATCTAGTGTGGAACTTACAGCCCTTAGGTGGATTGATAGGACTTGGTATATCTCCTTCTAGAATTTGTATTTCTTTCTTAGAATCAGTAGTTGGTATTGCGCCTAAAAGTGCTTCTGTATATGGATGCACTGGTCTAGCATATAACTCCTTAGAGTCAGCAAATTCAACTATATTTCCTAAGTACATTACACCTACCTTATCAGAAATGTATTTAATAACTGACAAGTCATGTGATATGAATAGATATGTTAGATTTTCTTTTTCTTTTAAATCAATCAACAAGTTAATAATTTGTGATTGAATAGATACGTCTAGAGCTGATACTGCTTCGTCGCAAACGATGAAGTCTGGCTTTAAAGCAACACTTCTAGCGATACCAATTCTTTGTCTTTGACCGCCAGAGAATTGGTGAGGATATCTGTGAATAAAGTAATGAGCTAGACCGCAGTCTTGCATAACCTTAACAACATAATCTTGTAGAGCCTTATCTTTTTGTTTGTAGATATCGTGAGCTACTAAACCTTCAGATATAATTTGACCTACAGTCATACGAGGGTTAAGTGATGAATATGGGTCTTGGAAGATAAGTTGCATATCTTTTCTTAAGTGTCTCATCTCTTCATATTCAAGTTCAGCTAGGTTTACACCAGCATCTCTATATCCCTCAGCTTTTTCGTATTCAGCATGTCCCTTAACTTCTTCTCTAAGAGAATCAAGTTTTGCTTCAACATTTTTTAATTCGCTCTCAGATGCTGAATCTTCTTTTCCATCTTTCTTAGCAAGAAATATTTTGTTATTTAATTCTTGTTCCTTTGAAAGTAAAGATTTAATTTCACTTTCATTGTCATGATATATTAAAGCTCCAGCTATTTGTGCAAGGTCTTTGTAAAGAAGTTTATATTGCTTTTCAGCTTCTCTAAGCTTATTAAGCGCTTCTCCCTTTTCTTTGCCTTCAGCAAGTGCTTCATAAGCTGTTGTATCCTTCTCAATCTCAGCTTTAAGCTCTTTTAGTTTATTCTTATGGCTAGCGAAACCATTTATTAATTTATATACATATTTAGGATTTACTTCCCATCTAGTTCTACCATAATAAATAGTTCTACCGTCAGTTTGTTTGTATAATTGTAGTAATGTTCTACCAAAAGTAGATTTACCACAACCAGATTCACCAACTAAGCCGATAGTTTCACCCTTGTAAATATCCAATGAGATGTCATCATTAGCCTTTACATATTTAACTTCCTTACCTACTTTTTGTACAGGGAAGTATTGTTTTAAGTTTTGTATTCTAAATAGTAATTCTCTATTTTCCATCGGATCTTACCCCCTTTTCAGGATAGAAACATCTTACTTCATGATTGTCATCTACTTTAACTAAATCTGGTTGATAGTTGTCACACTTTTCAGTTCTATATTTACATCTAGGTGCAAATTTACAGCCCTTAGGTAAATTTAGTGGATGTGGAACAGCGCCAGGTATTGCATCTAGCTTCATGCCTTGAGGAGTATCCAATCTTGGTATAGATACCATAAGTCCTTCTGTATATGGATGCATGAATTTACTCTTTCCTTCGAAGATAATATCTCTTGGTGCTTTTTCAACTACTTGACCACAATACATAACAGCAACGTCGTCAGCCATTTGGTTAATAACGCCAAGGTCATGAGTGATAAATAGTATTGAAGTACCGATTCTCTTCTTAAGATCATTCATTAATCTAAGTATTTGAGCTTGAATAGTAACGTCAAGAGCAGTTGTTGGCTCGTCAGCTATAAGAAGCTTAGGAACACAAGCAAGCGCCATGGCAATCATAACTCTTTGTCTCATACCACCTGATAATTGGTGAGGATATTGTTTAGCAACAGTCTCTGGATTTGGTATCTTAACCATGCTAAGCATTTCAACAACTTTTTCAGCTGCTTGCTTTTTATCCATACCTTGGTGAATAATGAACGGTTCACTAACTTGTCTTTCAACAGTAAATACTGGGTTTAGTGAAGTCATTGGCTCTTGGAATATAACAGAAACATCATTACCTCTGATATGACCCATCTTGTTCTTAGGTATATCAGTAATATTTTCTCCGTTAAACCAAATTTCACCACTGTCAATATATCCATTACCATCAAGTAGTTTAATGATACTCATGGCAGAAACACTCTTACCACTACCACTTTCTCCTACTACTCCTAATGTTTTACCTTGTTCTACTGAATAGGAAACGCCATTAACAGCTTTGATTATTCCCTTTTTTGTTGTAAAAAAGGTATGCAAGTCTTTTAATTCTAATAATGCCATTAATCTTACCTCCTATCTTTCAGCTGATCTAGGGTCGATAGCATCTCTTAGGCCATCACCTATTAAGTTAATACAAATTACACAAACACCTAGTATGATAGAAGGGAATACCCATCTCCACCAGTATCTTTGAATAATTATAGAGTTGTTAGCACCGTTAAGCATATTACCCCAAGTTGGATATGGTGCTGGAACACCAAAACCTAGGAATGATAGTGATGCTTCAGTAAGCATACTTGATGCGAATGATAGTGTAGCGTTAACTATAATTATAGATATAGTGTTTGGTAATATATGTTTAAATATAATGTTCTTTTCTTTAATACCTAGTGATCTTGCAGCAACAACGTATTCTTGCTCTCTAATTGAAAGTACTTGAGCACGAACAAGTCTTTGAAGTCCTGTCCAAGATAGTAAACCAAGTATAATCATGATCATAAAGATCTTTTGGTCGGCAGTCATTGTTTGGCCAACAAGTGCTGATAATATCATCGCAAATGGTAGGAATGGTAGTGAACCTATCATTTCAGCAACCCTTTGTAATACGTTATCAACCCAGCCTCCAACGAAGCCTGAAATACCACCAACGATTACGCCGATGATAGTCGAGATTATAACTGCGATAGCACCTATAGTCATAGATTTTCTACCGCCGTTAAGAATTCTGTTCCAGATATCTCTGCCTAGGTCATCAGTACCTAGTAGGTAACCTTTGTGACCATAGCTATATACCTTTCCAGATTGATCAACAACATGTGTTTGATAGAAACCAGTATAAACTTTATCTACCTTTTTACCTCTAAGTTCTTGAGGCACATTAAGTTGTCCTAATGAGTTAGAACCCCATTCAATGATAGTATCATCGTTTAACTTAGCAAGGTATGAATATCTTTGTCCATATATATTCTTAACCTTACCTTGTATATCTTCAGGAACGTCCCACTCACCAGTTGTAGTTGGGTTACCCCACATATAAATCTTGCCTGACTCACCAACAGCAACAAATGTATTGTAAGCTGAAGCTAGGTCAACAACTTTTTCATTTATTTCAGGTATCTTTGATAAACCTGACTCTTGAGCACCTAAGTGAACAACTTTACCATCTTTTGTGATAGCGCAAGCTGTATTAGGGTTTGGAACTATCTTAGCTATATTTCCTTGATAGTCGTGGTTTTCTTTGTAGTCATTAACACCCATATTACCCCAAGCATATGCGTATCCATCTTCATCTAGCGCATAAGAAACTTGGTCAGAAGCAGCGATATCAACAATTTTTGTTCCAAGTAATTCTGCTGGTGCCTTAGCTTGTTGTAGTCTGTTGTTACCCCAACCAAGAACTTTACCATCATCAGTAAGAGCTATAGCGTGGTCAGTACCACAAGCTACTTTAATGATATTTTTTCCAGCCTTCTTTACTTCTTTAGGTACTTTTCTAATATCAACTTTCTTTGAGATATTAGTTTTACCCCAAACAAAAAGCTTGCCATTCTCATCAACAGCAGTACTAAATGTAGATCCAACACTTAGTGTCTTGATATTCTTAAGTCCATTTGGTAAAGGAAGTATATCAAAACCTGGAGCAATGTTTGCTTGTGTTGTTTCAACATATGATAAATCTAAAGGATTAAATAAAGGTCCTATTAATACTAATAAGAATATACCAAAGAAAATGAAAAATGCAGTCATCGCTACCTTGTTTGAAAGGAATACGTTTAATATGGTTCTAAAAGGAGTTTGGATGTCATCCTCAACCATAACGTCTTTTTTCTTTTTCTTGAATAAACTAAATCCTTTTTTCTTTGGAGGTATTTGCTTTGTTTCTTTTAGATCTTTTTTATCTTTTTCCATTTTAACCTCCTAATTTTCTACTCTAACTCTAGGGTCAACTAAGCCGTATGTCAAGTCAGTAACTAAGTTTCCGATAAGAGTTATTATTATATAGAATAACTGAATTGCAAGTGCTAAGTCATAGTCCTTTTTGTTTAAAGCATCTATGTAGAACTTACCCATACCATTTAAATTAAACATTGACTCAATAATTAGTGATCCAGAGAATATACTCATAAACCAGCCAACAATTAGTGTAACTACTGGTAAAAGTGCATTTCTCCATGCGTGTGAATAAATTACAGCTTTTTCCTTTAAGCCCTTTGCTCTTGCAGTCTTAATATAATCCATGCTTAATGCGTCATCCATAGCAGCTCTGACATATCTTGTCATACCGCCAAGTGAGCCAACTGTCATGATTATTAGAGGAAGTGCAATGTGCTTAAAGATATCAAGTGTATCCTTAATACCTGTATAGTTCTTACCTGCAGTTCTCATACCACTAACTGGGAACCACTGTAACTTAACACTAAAGACATATATAAACAATAGTGCTGTGATAAATACTGGTATAGAATAACCTATAACAGTTAATACCTGTGTTACTTGGTCGAAAACTGAGTTCTTTTTAACGGCACACGCAATACCTAAAGGTATAGTAATGCCTAGACCTATAATTATTGCAAAAATATTAATAAATATAGTAAGTTTTAAAGGTTCTTGTACAACGTTTACAACCTTGTCTTTATATACTCTTGAGTCTCCTAAGTCGCCTTGTAGTAATCTACCAAGCCACTTGCCATATCTAACTATCATAGGATCGTCAAGACCATATTGTTTTCTTAAGTCTTTGTATCTCTTATTATACTCTTCTACTTTTAATTTTGCCTTCATTGGTTCAAGCTCTGCTCTAGCCGGGTCAGAAGGTATCATGTTATATAAGAAGAAAAGTAAAATAGACATAACAAAGAATACGAATACCATGTAAAGTATTCTTTTTATAACATATTTTCCCATCATCATCCACCTTATCTGTATTTTTATAGAAGGCAATATTTCTATTGCCTTCCACAAAATGTTTTTTTAATTTTAATCTTTACTATTCTGTTACCCAAGCATCTAGTATAGTTGCTGTTAATCCCTTCATTTCTGAAGTAACCCAATGTTTAAGTCTTGAGTTGTAGAAATCATGATATTGGTTAGAGTATAGAGGTAGGTCAGGAAGCATTTCGTTCCATCTAGTTACAAATTTAACGAAGTTGTCCTTAAATACGTCTCTTTGATCTGGAGAGATCATTACCATGTCTGTAGCAGCTTGTTCTAGTTCTTTATCGAAGATGAAGTTAGTGTTGTAACCCATCTTGATCATTTCTTCTTTTGTTGAGTAAGTGTATTTTTGATCATACCATGGAGTGAATCCTGTAGCTAGGTTGAACATGTTATATGTTGGAACTCCGTATTTAGCATCTTGTGATGCGTCTCTGTATAACCAGTTTAGTAATTCGTCAAAGCTCATTGCATCTCTTTGAATCTTAACACCTGCTTTTACAAGGTCAGGGTTTTCAGCTAGTTTAACAACTAGTAGGTCAGATACTTCGTTGTTTTCAGTAGATGCCCATTTGATTTCTAGTGGCATTAACTTACCATCATCCATCTTCTTGTATCTGATTCCGTCGCCTTCTTTAAATTCAGCGCCTGATTCGTTTAGAGTGAAGCCAGCTTTTTCCAATAATTCTACAGCCTTAGCTGGGTCATATGGATAAGAGTTAAGCTTTTCATCAAGTTCTTTCTTTGTTTCTTGGAAGAACCATTGAGCTGTACCATAAGGTCCGTTTACAACAGAACCGTATCCGCCTGTAAATTGTTTAGCGAAGTCGTTTCTGTCTAGTAAGTAAGCAAGTGCTTGTCTTACTTCTACGAATTGAGTTGGTCCTACATCGCAAGAGAATGCGATCTTACCATAACCAGCTCTTGGATAGTCAGTGTAAGCAAATCCTTCGCCTTCTGTTAAGTCCATACCAGCGTTGATTGTCTTACCATCACCGATTTTTTTGATTATATCAACACCACCAGTTTTTAAGTCGTCGATTTGAGTAGCTGAAGTTATCTTCTTAAGGATAACTTTTGAAATTAGTGGTTTTCTACCTATTCTATCTCCTTGATAGTTAGGGTTTATAACCATAGTTGCTAATTGTTGTGCTTCGTCGTATTTTTCTAACATATATGGACCGCTTGAAGGTAGAGTCTTTTTATCTCTTGCAGCTTTAACTGCGTTTTTGAACTCTTCAGTATTAATATCTTCAACAAAGTAACATCCATCGCCGTCATCTTTAATGTCTACATCTTTGCCTAACCAAAATTCTAGATCTTCTGGACCTGCTGATACAGAGTTTAATTCGTAGAAATATGGAGTATTATCAGGATTGATTGTTGCTGAGAAAGTGTAATCATCGATTAGATGAATACCAGTAAATTCTTTCTTTTCTCCCTTGCTAAATGCATCATAACCTACTAGGTCGATACCTGCTGTGTTTTTACCACCGCAGAAGTCTGGTCCAATAAGTTTTGAAGCCCATAGTAATGTTCCTGCTACATAGTTCTTTGCTGTGATTTCTTTACCGTCAGCAAATTTAAGACCTTGTTTGATTGTGAAAGTGTAAGTTTTTGACTTATCATCGTTTTCTTTAGTATCATACTTTTCAACGATTGAATCATCAATTACGTATTCACCTTCGTCAGTTTGATCAACTGTACCGTATCCTGATACTAAACGTCTAACGTCAGCATCTGATGCGTTGTTTTGCCATACTCCTGAGAAGTCTCCACTCATTTCAGTAGTAGTACCAATGATTAATTGGCCACTTGGTTCAGTTGGTCTTTCGGCTGTTTCGTCATCTGCTGGTTCTTCAGCATTTTCGTCATCTGCTGGTGCTTCTGTTTCAGTATCATTTTCTGCTGGTTCGTCAGTCTTCTTACCGCATGCGAATGCGAAAGCTGATAATACCATAGAAAGTACTAATAAAAACACTAATGTCTTTTTAAGTTTCATTAATATTCCCCCTTAAAATTTTTTTCATATAATAACGGCTATATGTTACATATATATTACACTATTTTTTATAAAAATGCAAGCTTTATTTCTAAAAATTCATATTTAGATTTATGTTTTAAATAAAAAAATTTTAATTTTCTTTATAATTTATTATGTCTAAACCGTGTGAAGTGCCGATAACATCAGCACCTGCGCTAATGAATTCAATCGCAGTTTTATAATCAGAAATTCCTCCGGAGGCTTTTATTTTTATTTTCTCTCCAAAATTTTCTTTTATAAATTTTATGTCTTCTAAATTTGCTCCGGACTTCGTAAAACCTGTTGATGTTTTCACAAAGTCAGCCCCTTCTTTTACTAAAATATTTGTTATAAAATATATATCTTCCTTGTTAAGAAAGGATGTTTCTATAATAAATTTGATTATATGGTCTTTACAAGCTTCTCTTAAACAATTTACCTCTTTACTCAGATATTCATAGTCTCTCATCTTGATTCTTCCGATATTCGAAACAATATCCAAATCATTTGCTCCATTTTTTATCGCATCTTTTGCTTCAAATATTTTTGATTCAGTCGTAGCATAACCGTTAGGAAATGCTATCACTGTACTTAAGTAAATATTTTGCAAGTTTTTACGAGCAACTTGCAAAAATGAGGGTGCTATGCATAGTGATCTGAAATTATATTTTCTTTGCTCTTCTACAAGCTTTATAATATCAGACTCACTTGCGTCTTGTTTTAAATTGGTTTGATCTAAAAATTTAGCTATATCTAACATTTATGAATTTTATACTCCCTTCTTCTCCATTTTACTTCTGCATTTTGCTACATAGTAAAAGCTACAAATATGAATAACGAATATCGATATTGTATAATAAGCCAAGATTTTTATAAAGCCACTTATAAAAAATTCTTCTGGCATTAGTCTTATTAGTAGGTCTGTGCTTGGGTCGAGCTGCCATAGTTGATTATTAAAGAATATCTCATGAAATTTTACGAAGGCTCCAGAAAAGTCTGTTAAATATAGAGCTCCAAAAATTATTGGCACTAAGTATCCTATAAACAAGGTATTTCTTAGCTCTTTAAACTTAAATACGTTAATCTTTTTCCAAGCGTATAAGAGTATTATAAATAAAGTTATTGCTGCAGCTATAATTTTAATAATATTTAGTACTTTATATATATGTCTTACATCTCTCATGTGGCTTATTTCTTTTTCGTTTAAGCCAATTAAGCTTAGGTGCTCATCTGCATTTTGTCCTCTTAGGTAGCCCGCTATAACTTTTGAAGCAACTAAGACTTCTTCCTCTGATCTATCGATATAATCAAAGTCATCTAAGTGCTTTGCGTTCATATAAACAGCGTTTTCGTCATAGGAAACTGTTTGAATTGCTTGACATAATATAAGTGCTATTATATTAAGGGTTAATATAATAGCAACTGATAATTTAATATTCTTCATTTTAATCTTCTAAGTTATGTGAAACGCTTTGAACGTCGTCTGATTCTTCAAGGTCGTCAACCATCTTTTCAAACTTAATCGCTTGTTCTTCGTCAAGTTTTACTGTTGTTTGAGGTATGTTTGCTATGTCAAAGTCACTTAGCTTGTAGCCTCTATCTTTTAGGCCTTCAACTACCTTGTTAAAATCTTCAACTGATGTGTAAATTTCATAGCCTTCTTCAAAAGCTTTAAAATCTTCTGCACCTAAGTCGATTGCGTCCATTGTTAATGTGTCTTCATCAACTGAATCATCTTTTTCTATAGCAATAAAGCCTTTTTTATCGAATAGATATGATACACAGCCTGTTGTACCTAAGTTTCCGCCGTGTTTATCAAAGGCATGTCTTACGTCTGAAGCTGTTCTGTTTCTATTGTCTGTTAAGCAGTCAACTATAACAGCAACACCGCCGACGCCGTATCCTTCATATACAACGTTTTCATAGTTTGCATCACCTTCACCGCCCTCACCTTTTTTGATTGCTCTTTCAATGTTGTCGTTAGGCATGTTCTCAGCCTTAGCTTTTTCTATCGCTGATTTAAGTGATGGGTTAAACTCTGGATTTGATCCTCCTTCTTTAACCGCCACAGTGATGTATCTTGCAAGTTTTGTAAATACCGAGGCTCTCCTTTGGTCTTCTTTACCCTTCTTAGCCTTTATTGTTTTCCATTTTGAATGTCCTGACATTTTATTCCTCCTAATATATGTTTTTAAAATAATCTATATCCGATCTTTTATGTTCGGTTGAATTATATAGCTTTTTTATTCTTTCTTCTTTTTCTTTGGCAATGGCCTCGCCTTCGAAATATTTTTCAATATCATCATAAGAAACGCCTAATTCGTCCTCATCGCTTTGGCCTTTCCAAAGTCCTGCCGATGGTTTTTTGTTTATTACCTCATCTGGCACGCCTAAAACTTTGGCGATTTCATAAACTTCTCTTTTATAAAAATCTCTTAATAAATATATATCGCATGCGCTATCTGCCCACTTAGTGAAGTAGCCGACTAAGTACTCACTTTTGTTTGATGAGCCAAGTACCATGTATGATAAATTTTGTCCATATAGATATAAATTTGTCATCCTAAGTCTTGGTTTTATATTTGATAAACTCATCTTAGAAAAGTCATCTGCCTTAGCACTTTTAACAAAATCGTCATAAGTACTTGTTAAATCAACCCTTGTAGTTTTTATACCAAGCTTATCTGCGACTAATTTTGCATCTACTTCGTCTTCTTCAAGTGAGTGTATCGGCATGACTATAGCTAAGTGATCATCGCCAAAAGCAAGTTTTGCAAGGCCTGCGACAACTGCTGAATCGACTCCACCTGAAAGCCCGAAAACCGCTCCTTTTAAACCAGTTTTATCCCTTTTATCTCTTAGCCAAGATACCATGTCTTGAACTATTTTTTCATAATCTTTCAATTATTTCACAATCCTTTTATCAATATGCGCTTTTATATATTCATCTGCAAACTCATAATCGAGCTCGCGATTCGAAAGATTTTTAAGCGTTTCTAAAAGTTCTTCGCTGTCCTCTTCCTTTATGTATATGTCCGCACTAATATTTTCCATGTATTCTAAATTATCTAAATCATAGACTGTATGTGATAAATAGTTTTTAATTTTATCAAATTCTGCGTATGGAAAAGTCAATCTATACTTAAGAAAGCTGCCATAGTCATATATTTGGCCTTCAATGCTCTTCTTAAACGCGCCTGAGTAAGCTCTTACAAGGCCTCCAACGCCTAACTTAATGCCTCCAAAGTATCTAGTCACAACGCAGACGATATTTGAAAGCCCCTCCATCTCCATAACTGAAAGTATGGGTCTTGCAGATGAACCTTGTGGCTCGCCGTCTTCATCGTAGCGCTTTGTAGGAATATTACTATTAATAATATAAGCGCTAACGTTATGAGTCGCATCCTTGTATTTATCCTTCATCTCGTTAATGAAGGCTATGGCCTCTTCCTCGCTCAGAACATGCTTTGTGTTTGCTATGAACTTTGATTTATTTATCAGTTCCTCGGCGCTTACTTGCTCCAGGACCGATCTATACTCTTTATTCGCACACATATTCTTTATATTTATTGTAATCTTTTTGAGAAAGCTTCACTTTTATGTACATCGAAGCTTCGTCGTACTTTGTAACTTCTACAGCATAGCTCTTTTTAAGCCTATCGATGATGGCACTATCCTTAAAAGCAAGCCTCATCGTTACCTCTTTATAATCCTCTTTAATGATTGCCTCTATCTTATCAATAAGTTTTTTTACATCGTCATCATTTTTTGCTGATATATAAATTGTATCATCAGCATCTTTTAAGGATGATCTTCTATGCTCATCAAGTTTATCTACCTTATTATATACCCTTAAAACTTTTTTGTCCATAAGTCCTAAAGACTTCATTAAATCAAGTGTAGTCTCAATTTGTAGATGCATATTCTCATCAGATATATCTACCACGTGTAAAATTAAATCCGCATATTTTAGCTCTTCTAGAGTGCCTTTAAATGCTTCAACTAGTTTTGTAGGTAAATTTGATACAAAACCAACAGTATCTGAGGCAATAAATTCAGAGCCAGAGGAGAATTTTATCTGTCTAACAAAAGTTTGAAGCGTGGCAAATAACATATCCTTAGCCAAAACTTCCTTAGCACCACTCTCAGATAGCCTAATCATGCTGTTTAATATAGTAGATTTGCCACAGTTAGTATAACCGATGATACTCACATAAGGAACATCGCTTTCATTTCTTTTTTTAGAAATATTGTCCCTTGATTTTTGAGCTTCCTTTAATTTATTTTTAATTCTATCAATTTGCTCTTGTATGTGACGCCTGTCAGTTTCAAGTTTTTGCTCACCAGGTCCTCTTGTCCCGATGCCGCCGCCTTCTCTTGATAGATAATTATTCATACCAACAAGCCTTGGCAGTCTATATGATAGCTGAGCAAGCTCAACTTGTAGTTTCGCTTCAACAGTTTCAGCCCTTAGAGCAAATATATCAAGTATAAGATTAGTCCTATCAACCACTTTTATATCGAGTTCGTCCTCTAAGTTTCTCGTTTGAACACCACTTAGCTCGTCATTAACAACAAGTAAGTCAATATCATTCGCTTCGATAAGTGTTTTTATCTCGTCAAGCTTACCCTTGCCCATATAGTAGCGAGGGTTTAAAACGTCCTTACTTTGTTTCACTCTGACAATGGCCTCAGCGTCGCACGCTTCAAGAAGCGCCTCAAGCTCATCAAGATACTCATCAGTCTTTGAATCAAATTCAATTGTATATATAATTGCTCTCTCCATATAGCACCTCTTTGTAATTATATCAAAGCCTGTGTTAAATGTCAAAATATTTATTATTTATAAAAATAGCGTAGACAAATTTATCTACGCTAATCGTTTTTCTTGTGCAAAACTATTTATCATCTAATTTATATATCCACGTCTCTGTAATCTCATCTACACCGCCATTAAATAGATTTTTCAAATGCATAGCACTTTCATCTACATCATCTGCTTCGAAAAATATTTCTTCGTAATCATTAAAAAGTTTTTCGCAAAGGCTTTTAAAAAATTCACCTGCCTTATCCAAATCGCTTGTGTAAACATAGGCAATTTCATTATCTTCTACAAAAGCTAAGCTCATCCCACTTTCATCGTTATAATAAAGTTCTTTTGTTAAAATTTCTTTAAATTCGTCGAAATCAACGCTTAGTGGATTTATGCTCTTGTGTGTCTCTTTATAATAATCAAAATATATCTTTGCTAATTCATCGTAAATTGCCTCACCTTCTTTTGCGTGAAGAAGTTTTAGCCCCGAGATATCTTTTGAGAGCATATCAGTTTTTCTTACTGTCATGCTATAGCAAACTCTTGCCCTCTTAAAGCCATGTTCTTGAATAAAATTTCTCTTTTCTGTCTCACTACCATCTATCATCATTTGCAAGGGTGCATGATTTTCTTTGCTAATCGTTTTAAATGTATCTGTATTAATATTTTTCATATCTTCAATATCAAATTCTAGATATATATTTTGATTATGAAAATGATTTTTATATGTGTTTATCATATATTTCCTCCTAAATTAATAAATATTATATCATAAAGAAGATAATTATATTAATATTTTATTAAAATATATACTAAAATCTCTTATATGTGGTATAATACAAGTATACTTAATATTAGGAGTGATAATATGTCTAATAATAAATATAGAAGAAAGCCGAGGTTTACGCTGAAAAAGCTTTTGGTCATCACGCTGATGACTGTGCTTATATCCTTAACTTTATTTGCTGGTAGCGTGGGTCTTGCTTTTGTTAATATACTTACTACTGCCCCTGAGATTGATCCATACTCAATTAACAGCGGCTTTGAAGAAACTTCTCTTATCTTTGATAAGGATAAGAATTTGCTAGAAAAAGTAGAAACTGCTGAGTACAGAACTTTTGTTAAATTAAATAAGGTACCTCAATTTTTGAAGGATGCCTTTATAAGTATTGAAGACGAAAGATTTTACGAGCACCCTGGCGTTGACCCTAAGGGTATTTTGTCATCGCTTTACGAGAATTTTAAGGCTGGCGGCGTTGTTCGTGGTGCTTCAACTATAACTCAGCAGCTAATTAAAAATACATTTTTATCTAATGAACAAACTCTCACAAGAAAACTTAAAGAAATTTATCTAGCTCTTAATTTAGAGACTAAACTTAGCAAGGATCAAATTCTTGAGTCTTATCTAAATATGATTTCTTTAGGACAAAACTCATACGGTGTTCAAGAGGCTTCAAGAACATATTTCTCTAAGAATGTTGACGAGATCAATATCGCTCAAGCTGCTCTACTTGCTGGCATCGTAAAGGGTCCTAACATCTATCAACCGTTCTACAGGGTTAGTCCTCTTAAGTTTGATGAGGCTACTATGAGAAAGATTGGTGAGACTGAAATTTTAGGTGAAAAATATATTCTTGTATTTAACACAAAATCTGTTCAAAGACAAAAAGTTATACTTAAAAAGATGCGTGAACTTGGCAAGATTAATCAAGCTGAATACGATGAAGCAATAAATTTTGATATTGTTGCAAGCTTAAAGCCAAGTGCAAAGAAAGAAACCGAAATTACAAGCTATGCGACTGATTATGTTAAGAATCAAGTTGTTGAAGACCTCATGGAAAAGTATCAAATCACTAAGCAAAAGGCTCAAGAAAGATTATTTACAGGCGGTTTAAGAATATACTCAACAATCGATACAAAAGTACAAAAGGATCTTGACGAGGTCAATAGGAATTTTAACGGGATACTTTTAGGCGATCTTAAAAGATACAAAGCTCCTCTACTTGTAGATAGAAACTTAGATAAAGCTGGTAATATCGTTGATAAAGATGGCAATTTAGTTTATTACAAAAAAGAAAATCTACTTACTAACGATGGTTATCTATTTATTCCAAAGGGTGAGTTTAGTATAAATGCCAACGGTGACTTAGCCATTACTAGCTCAAGAATATTGGCATATAAAAAATCAACTGACATACAAGATTACTATACTATTGATGGTTCGAAAAACCTTCTAACTCACAGGGTTGGCGGTCTTGCAGTTCCTGATGCATATTATTTAAGACAAGCAAGACACAGCCTTATAATAAAAGCTGAATTTTTTGAAAAGAACGATAAATTCTACAAAGTTAATGAAACTGGAAACTTATTTATAAATCCAGAATATTTCTATAATAATAAAACTGGTTTGGTTCAGCCACAATCAGCAACTGTGATTATGGATTACAAAACTGGTCACATCGTTGCCATGATTGGTGGACGTGATGTAAAGGGTTCAAGAATTTTAAATAGAGCAACTGACACAGCTAGACAGCCGGGCTCATCTATGAAACCACTTGCGGTATACTTACCTGCTCTTGATAATGGCTTTACAGCTGCCTCACCTATACTTGATATACCGATGATTACAGCTGATGGAAAGGTATGGCCAAACAACGTTTATACTGGTTTTAAAGGTATCACAACTCTTAGAGAATCACTAATCTACTCCATAAACGTAAGTTCTGCCAGAACTTTGAAAAAGATTGGTATACCAACATCAATAAAATATTTGAAAAAATTAGGTATAATAAATGAAGAAAATCCTTCTAAGGATAATTTTGTTCAATCTAGTGAAAACAAAACTCACAACGATGAAAACCTTGCTTCTTTAGCTCTTGGTGGTATGACAAAGGGTGTTAGCCCTCTTGATATGACTGCTGCCTACAGTGCTATCGCAAACGATGGTGTTTACAATGAACCGATTATTTACACTAAAGTTTTAGACAAGGATGGAAACATTGTTCTTGAGAAAGAAGCTAAGCAAAGAAGGGTTGTTAGCCCACAAATTGCTTATGTAATGAAGGATATACTTAGATCGACTGCTTATGAACACACTGGCAAAAACGCCATCATAAAAGGTCAAGCAAGTGCTGGTAAAACTGGTACAACTGACTACAATGCTGACTTCTGGTTCGTTGGCTTCACTAATTACTATACAGCAGCCACTTGGATGGGTAATGACTCACCGAAGATTACCATAACTCAAAACTCGTGGTTAGCAGCAAAACTTTGGGGTCACATAATGACGAAAATTCATCAAGACAAAGAAAGCAAACCTCAATTTGCTCAGCCAGATGGCATAGTAAAGGCTTATGTATGTACTAAATCTGGTAAAAAACCAAATCAATTTTGTTCATCTGACCCAAGAGGCGTCGTCAGAGAGGAGATATTTGCTAAAGGAACTGAGCCTACTGAAACTTGTAAAGTGCACGTAGCCTTAGAAGTTAACTCATCAAACAATAAGCTAGCAACTGAATTTACTCCAGAAGAGTTAAAAATTACTAAGGTATTCACTGCTCTAAATCCTGCTTATAAGCCTTCCGAACACAACGGTATCTTGCCAAAAGACTACAGTTACTACCCTCCAGTTCAATCAGATACTCAAGAAGATTTGAATAATTATAATCAAGAACATGGCATTGATCTTAACGAAGAAGGTACTAATTGGAACGATGTCATAACAGATTTGATTAATCCAGAGAAAAAAGATGATAAAAAAGAAGAAAAGAAAAATGATGATAATGAGGTAAAAATATTACCATAGATTAAAAGAGATAAACAAGGCTTAATTTAGGCCTTGTTTTTTTATCTATACTTTTAGCTTTTTATATAAAAATTTACAATGATAATGCATTAAGATTATGGGTATAATTTAATAAGAAAGAATTATTTTTATAAAGGAGATGGACTTATGAATAGTCGGAAATCATTAAGAAAATATTGGCTAGTACTTGCAATAGTGCTGATTGTTGCTGCGATAGCTATATATTTTATATCAAAATCAAATAAAATAGATTATGCTAGAGTTTCGAAGGAGATGAAAGACTTTGCCTCACTTGAAGAGCCAAGCATAGATAAATTTGTAAAGAAGGGCTACGTAGATATTACTAAGCCGCTTGAACATGATGCTGGTATTGATCTTAGAAATAGTCTTGGAGGACCAAGTGTATATGTGAAAACTGTAAGAGTCGATGATAGCGGTACTTACTACGGCACTATATACTGGAAAAACAGAGGTGAATATAAGCTTGCAAAGCAGAAATTTTCTACAGACAATAAAGATAGAATAAGTATATATGATGCAAATCCAGTAGCCTTAAAGGAAATATTAACAAAAGAAGAAGATGGGTTAAACAAGGTATATGCAGTCACTATGGCAGTAAATCAAGATGTGACTAGCGAAGAAATATATCTTTTCTCGTTTAAATAATTTATTCTGCATATAAAAAGTGCTAAGCATGTAATTTTGCTTAGCACTTATTTTTTATTCTGCTATTTATTTTTTATTTATTTTGTTTTTCTACTGCCTTTAGTACTTGATTTAAAAGTATTGTAGTTGTTATGCTGCCTACTCCTCCAGGTACTGGTGTAATCTTTGCAACGTAATCAACTAGAGCATCGTAATCAGCGTCGCCACTAATCTTGCCTTCCTTATCCATACTTACACCAACGTCTATAACTATAGAGTCTTCATTGAAATATGATTTGTCAAGCATCTTCGCTCTGCCAAGCGCTGTGAATACTACATCAGCACTCTTACAAACAGCTTTTAAATCCTTTGTCTTTGAGTGACAGATAGTAACTGTGGCATTTTCATTTAGTAGCATCATAGCAAGTGGCTTACCAACTACCATGGAACGGTTGATTATGGCAACATTCTTGCCTTTGTAATCATATCCAGTTCTTCCTAAAATTTCAACAGCTGCTCTTGGTGTAGCTGGTTCAAAGCTATCTTTCTTTCCTTCAAATATAGCTTCAAGATTAATTGGGTTCATGCAGTCAATATCCTTATCTGGATTGATAAAATTAACAACTCTTTCTGCATCAATTTGTTTAGGAAGCGGTCTAAACACAAGTATACCATGTATCTTAGTATCATTATTTAGCTTATCCATAAGCGCAAGAAGCTCTTCAGTTGTTGATTCTCTAGGTATATTAAATACTTCTGAATCAATGTTTAAGCTTGCACTAACCTTAAGTATTGCTTTTTCGTATGATATATCGCTTGGGTCCTCGCCTAGTCTAACTACGGCAATCTTTGGAGCAATGCCTTTCGCACGAAAAGCCTCAATCTTCTTAGTCATGTCAACCTTAATCATGTCTGCAACTGGTTTACCTTTTAAAATTTCTGTCATAATAACCTCCTTATGATATAAATTTTTCTTATATTAAAAATATTTATTATTCATTTACTTAATACATTCATACCCAAATCACAATAATTTTAATACCATATTATATTTTTATAAAAAAAGAGGAGACATCTCATCTCCCCTTATATAAATTAATTAAGCTCTTTTGTTTTTTGCGCCGTGGCCAAAGTTCTTTTCAAGTAATCCCCATGTGTATGGTGCGATGAATGTAGATGATAACATACCTTCAACGATACCAACAAGTAGTGGAATACAAAGTGCCTCGATTACGTGACCACCTAGAACGTATAGAACAACAACTGCGATAAGTGTTGTAATTGTTGTTAATACTGTTCTTCTGAATGTTGAGTTAAGTGATGACTCAATAAGCTCAGCATTATCCATCCTTGGATGCATTCTCTTGTTTTCTCTGAATCTATCAAAGATAACTATAGTTGCGTTGATTGAATAACCTACGATAGTTAGTGCTGCTGCGATTAGTGATGAATCGATTTGTAGGTTAAATATGCCGTATGCGGATACTATAACTAAAACGTCAACGATTAGAGCAAATACAGCTGCAACACCATATTTCCATTCAAATCTAAATGTTATATAGATAAGCATTAAGATTGATGCGATGATGATGGATATAACAGCTTTTTGTCTAATTTCTCTACTGATTGATGGACCAGTAGTTGTGTCTTCGATATTGTTTCTGTCAACCTTGTATTCTTCTTCAAATGCACGGCTGATTTGATTCTTTTGCTCGTTTGTTAAAGCAAGTGTAGACTTGATAACGATAGTTTCTTTGTTAGCACCAGCATAAACAACGCTTGCGCCCTTATCAACTTTACCAACTATGTCATAAACTTTTGCTTCTTCAATAAATTGTCCAGCATTAACTCTCATGATAGTACCACCTGAGAAGTCGATACCGTAGTTAAAACCATGAATGCAGAATCCTATGATACCTGCGATGATAACTATGAATGGTATTGGAGCAAAAAACTTTTTCAATTTGTTAAAATTAATCATATTTACCTCCTATGCTCCATATGCCTTTTTATTTTCATTAGATGTTATTTGAGCAAAGTTCTTTAGTAAGAATTTTGTCAATACAACTGCTGTCAATAATGAAATTACTATACCTATGATAAGTGTAATACCAAAACCTCTGATTGAACCGATACCATAAACATAAAGTACAACACCAGCTATGATAGTTGTGATGTTTGAGTCCATGATAGTTGCGATAGCTTTCTTAAAGCCTGCATCAACAGCTGATCTTACTGTCTTACCATTGATTAATTCTTCTCTAATTCTTTCATATATAATACAGTTAGCATCTACTGCCATACCTATTGATAATAGTAAACCGCATATGCCTGGTAATGATAACTTGATATGGAATACTATAAATGCTAGTAAAACTAATAGTGTATACGCAATTAATGAAATTGATGCTACTAGACCTGGAATCTTATATACTACGATTAATAGTAAACTGATTAAAAGTATTGATATAAGTATAGCCATCATTGAGTTGTGGAAAGCGTCAATACCTAGTGAAGCTCCGATGATTTCTGATCTAACTTCCTTAAGTTCGATAGGAAGTGCACCGGCTCTAATTAATGTAGCTAATTTTGATGCTTCTTCTACTGAGAATCCTTTTGAACCACCTTCGATGATAGGCTTACCATCTGTAATTGGTGAATTTTGTACTATAGGTGCAGAAATTACTTCACCGTCTAGAACTATCTTTAAGATTTTCTTTTCAGGAACTGTTTCATTATAAAGCTTTGTTGTTGCTTCAGCGAATTTCTTTGTTCCTTCTTCGTCAAACTCCATTGAAACAACTGGTGTTGACTTACCTAAGTTATCTTGTGTATAAACAACTTTTGATTCTTTAATGTTTTTACCTGTTAAAATTACATTGTTATCTGGATCGATAAATTGTAATTGAGCTGTTTTACCTATTGTTTCGATAGCGTCTTGTGCATTTTTAGCACCAGCTAGTTCGATTGAGATTCTGTTTGAACCTTCGATAGATATGTTTGGTTCAGAAATTCCTAAACCGTCAACTCTTTGTTGAATAATTGCCTTGGATTGTTCCATAGCCTTGCTAAGCTCTTCTCCTGTTTTGTCTGTATCAGCTTCAAGAAGTACATATACCCCACCAGCTAAGTCAAGACCTAAGTTGATAGAGTCTTTAGCGCTCTTAATTTGATATCCAGCAAAATCAAAGCCGAATACAGCTACTAATCCGAAGCAGGCAATTAAAATGACTGTTATCACAATCTTAAGTGTGCTTAACTTTTTCATTTTGGCCTCCTAATCTAAATTTGCAATAACTGAGATTGCACATTCTATTCTTTTTCTTTCTAATTCACAGCCTATCTCAAATACACCGTTTATGTCGCCTGTATTGTAGTATGAATTAGCATGACAGCCTCCTGAACAATAGAATTTTGCCCAGCATTCTTGGCAGTCTTTTTTATTAAATACGTTTGATTTTTTAAATTCTTCTCTTAAATCAGTTTTGGTAACGCCTTCAAAAACATTACCAACTTTAAATTGTTCTTCGCCTACAAACTGATGACAAGGGAAAAGGTCGCCCTTTGGTGTTACAGCAAGATATTCGCATCCTGCTCCGCATCCTATTGCTCTTTTGATTAAGCATGGTCCTTGATCAAGGTCTATCATAAAGTGGAAGAATAGAAAATCATCATCTTTTTTCTTAATCTTGATGTATTCTTTTGATAATTTTTCATACTCTTTCTTAATTCTCTCTACATGTTCTGGTCTTATGGCATAAGGTTCTTTTTGGTCTGTTACAACCGGTTCCATAGATGTCTTTTTAAAACCGTTTCTGTAGAAATCCAATACGTCTTCTGAAAAATCTAAGTTTTCTGATGTAAACGTACCTCTAATGTAATAGTCCTTATCGCCTCTTTTTTCAATAAAGCGTTTAATCTTTGGAACGATTATATCATAAGAACCTTTTCCATTAGTAGTTGGACGCATCTCATCGTTAACAGATTTTCTACCGTCTATACTTAGAACTACGTTTGACATATTTTCATTTAAATAATCAATAATTTCATCGTTTAATAAAACACAGTTTGTAGTTAAAGTGAATCTAAAATTCTTATTGTATTCTTTTTCTAAACTTCTTCCGTAAGTAACAAGCTCTTTAACAACATCAAAGTTCATTAGTGGTTCTCCTCCAAAGAAGTCAACCTCTAAATTTCTTCTATTGCCAGAGTTTTGTACTAAAAACTCTAAAGCTTTCTTACCTACTTCTACGCTCATAAGCTCTCTTTTGCCTTTAAAATCGCCTTGTGACGCAAAACAATACTTACATCTTAGGTTACAGTCATGTGAAACATGTAGGCAAAGAGCCTTTACTATGTTGTATTTACTTAAGTCCAGCTGAGTTGCCTCTATAGGCTCAGTAAATAACAACTCTTCTTTGTGTAATTCCTCTACTTCCTTAAAAGCAGTTTTAATATCACAAGCTTCATACTTAGTAGATAATGCCTTAACAGCTTCATCTAAGCCCTTAGACATGTAATCAACTAAGTCGTATATAATCTCATCTACTACGTGTACAGCACCACTATATATGTCTAAGACTACATACTTATCATTTAGATAGAACTTATGTATTAAATTAGTATCGTACATCAAAGTCTATTTATGATTTTTCTTATTTTCGCACTTTTGGTTACCAACTGTACAAGATGTCTTACAAGCTGATTGACATGAAGTTTGGCATTCGCCACATCCGCCGTGCTTAGCTGTTTTTAATAAGTTTCTTTTGCTTAAAGTTTTTACAAATTTCATAATATCCTCCCTTTTATATAAAATATACTGTGAGCTAAGGCTCATCACAAGAAAAAACCGATGCTATTTTGCACCGGCTAGATATTCTTTAACAAGATTTGTAACTAATGATCCATCTGCCCTGCCCTTAACTTTTGACATCATAGTCTTCATGACTAAGCCAAAATTTGTTTTATTGTCTCCAAGTTCTTCGCAAGTATCTTTAATCATAGTTTTTATCTCTTCTTCAGAAAGTTCCTTTGGTACGTACTCCATAAGAATTTCTATTTCTTTTTTAGTTTGTTCAACTAAATCTGCTCTATGGCCTTGTTCAAACTCAGCTATAGCGCCTTTCTTTTCCTTTATTTGCTTTTGTATTATTGCTATAATGTCTTGGTCACTTAGTTCTTTTCTTTGGTCAACTTCAATTTGCTTTATAGCTGAATTAACCATCATGATAGTGTTTTTAATGATTGTATCTTTATTTTTCATAGATTCTATATATCTACTTTTTAGTTCGTTTTTAAGGGACATCATACACCTTCTATCTTTACAAATAAATTTAAATTAAAACTTTTGATGTTTTTTCCTTCTTGCTGCTTCAGATTTTAGTTTACGTCTTACGCTTGGTTTTTCATAGTGTTCTCTTTTTCTAACTTCTCCTAAGACGCCTGATCTTGCGCATGATCTTTTGAATCTCTTAAGTGCATTATCAAGTGATTCGTCTTCTCTAACTCTTATTTCTGTCATAGTATCCCTCCCCTCATAAAACAGTTACTATCATTTATGACTAAGTTACAAATATTATACAACAAAATTAAAGCTTTTTCAAGGTTTTTTTAATCTTTTTTGCTAATTTTCTTGTTTTTAACCTGCTGGCCAATTAAGCTTTCTGCCGCCAATTAAATGCATGTGTAAATGTTTTACGCTTTGTTGACCGTCTTCACCTGTATTGATGACTAGTCTGTAGCCATTGTCAAGGCCCATAGTCTTAGCTATATCCTTAACTTTTAGCATCAAGTGAGAAATTACTTCTTCATCGCCTTGTTTTAAATCATCAAGGGATGAGATATGCTTTTTGGGTATCATAAGCACATGAACTGGGCATGTTGGGTTGATATCTTTGAAGCAAAGCATCATGTCGTCTTCGTAAATTTTTTCAGAAGGAATGCTTCCTTCTATAATCTTACAAAATAAACAATCCATAAAATCAAATCCTTTCTACTAATATTCCGTCTCTAAATTTTTCTACTGCCTTTACTTTTATTATTTGGTTATGAAGATTATCATCTGTCTTAAGATAAGCTCTGATATAATTTGATGTGTAGCCTTCAAAGTATTCATCTTTTTTCTCTTCAAACAAAACTTCAAATTCATCGCCAATAAATTTATTTATAAATATATGTCTCGAGGCTTCTTGATACTCTTCTAAAATTTCTGCTCTGTCTTTTTTTACGCTCTCAGCAATTTGTCCTTTCATATCGTAAGCTTTTGTGCCTTTACGCCTTGAATATCTAAAAACATGAACCTTTAAGAAATTTACTTTTTTCACTATGTCAATGGACTCTTTAAAATCTTCATCATCTTCCTGTGGGAAACCAACGATAATGTCTGTAGTTATGGCAGAGTCCGGCATTGCCTTATATATCTTACTTGTATTTTCAATATAATCTTCTCTCGTGTATTTTCTGTTCATTAGCTTAAGCACTTTATTTGAGCCACTTTGTAAGGATAAATGGAACTGGTGTTGCAAGTGCTTTAGTTTGGCTAATCTTTCTACCGTTTCATCTTTTAATAATTTTGGCTGAATCGAACCAAGTCTCACTCTTTCAACGCCTGGCACTTCATCTATCATTTCTAATAATTTTATTAGGTCGATGTCATTATCTTCATAATCAGTTATCTGTATGCCTGTGATAACAAATTCTTTGTAGCCATCTTTAGCAAGCGTTTCTATCTCTTTAATGATGCTATCTGCCTTTCTCGAGCGCACTCTTCCTCTTGCATATGGAATTATGCAGTATGAGCAAAAATTATTACATCCATCTTCTATTTTAATAAAAGCTCTAGTGCTATCGAAATTTTTATCAAAAAGAAGCTCTTCATAATTTTTGTCAATATTATCCTCAACATAATTTTTCTTTTCGCCAAGGTTTAAATATTCTTCTAAGTAGTCAGCTATCTTATTTCTGCCTTGTGTGCCGACTATAATGTCCGCTATATCCATCTCTTCTATCTCTTTAGAATTAATCTGACTATAGCAGCCACAAATAATTATTATAGCATCTGGATTTTTCTTCTTGACTTTAGATATCATCTGCCTTGACTTTGAATCCGACTTATTTGTTACAGTACAAGTATTTATCACATAGACATCGATATCGTCAAAATCTTCCTTTACCTCATAGCCTCTTTGCTCGAAAGAATTTTTTATCGCTTGAGCTTCATATAAATTTACTTTGCAGCCCAAATTTTGCACATAAACCTTCATCATAAAAGACCACTTCCGTTAAATTCGTAGTAAAGCATAGTAAGCAGCGCAATTGGCGCTGTTTCTGCTCTAAGTATTCTCTTTCCCAGGCTAATGGATTTGTAGCCAAATTTCTTAAGCTCATCTATTTCACCTATATCGAAGCCGCCCTCAGGTCCTACGACGATGGCGATGTTCTTTTTGTCTTTGATATCATAATTTTTTATGCTATTATCAAGTTCATCTTCATAAGCAATTAAAACTAAGTCAAAACCATCTAAAATTTCTTTTGCTTCATCTAGCTTCATTGCATCAGAAACAGCGGGGATAAACTCGCGCTTTGACTGCATCGCCGCTGCCTTTGCAATATTTTTATATCTTTCCAGTTTTTTATCTTTTATATCTTTTTTCTTTACAATGGACCTCTTAGTCTCTATAGGAACTATGCTATAAACACCCATTTCTATAGCTTTTTGTATGATAAAGTCCATCTTATCAGACTTTACTAAGCTTTGGAATAAGCTTATTTTTAGCTCAGACTCATATTTTTCTTTTATTTCAGAAATTATCTTAAGACTCAGTTCATTCTTTGAATATGAGTTAAGAACAGCGATATAGCCAGCACCATCAATATAAACTTCAACTTCTTCGTCATCTTTTATTCTCAAGACGTCTTTAAAGTGCTTTATATCTTCCTTTGCTAAATATAAAAGATTTTCAGCTCTTTTTTCTGCGAAAAATCTATGCATGTTTAGCTACGATTGAAGTCCATTCGTTTAGGTCTTCGACGTTTAAAATCTCAAAGCCATTGGCTTCAAGTGAGTCGATAACCATGGCAGACTTAACTTTTAAAATTCCTGAAGAAATAAAAATTCCGTTCTTGTTCAAAAATTTGTGTAAATCACCTGTCATTGTGACTATGACTTCTGCAAGTATATTTGAAACGACTATATCATACTTGTCTTTAACCTTTGAAAGAAGGTCTCCGACTATGAATTCTGCGTTTTTAACTTCATTTAATTTTTTATTTTCGTTTGCGATATATACGCTCATTGGGTCTATGTCAACGCCTAAAACCTCGCTAGCACCTAGTTTTGACGCTGCAATTGATAGTATGCCGCTACCTGTACCTATGTCTAGAACTTTCATCTGAGGCTCCATGTACTCTTCAAGCTTCTTTATGCATAGTGATGTTGTCTCGTGTGAACCAGTTCCAAAAGCCATGCCCGGCTCTAGCTTTATTATCTTTTCTCCATCTTTCTTTTCGTACTCTTCCCAAGTTGGCACTATAACTATAGTTTTGTTTGGTTTTAAAATCTTAAAAAATTTCTTCCAATTGTTTTTCCAATCGCTATCGTCAATTATTTCCTTAGAAAATTCTCCGCCAAGCTCTTCGATGTGAGCCTTAATTTTAGCTTCTCTATCATCATTGTCAGAAATATCATCTAAGTATATGGTAAACCTTATATAACCTTTTTCTAATTTTATAAGGTCGTCGTCATATAGGTCCCAAGCATTTTGCCTTTCTTGGAAAATCTTTAAATCGTCTGGATCTTCTATAGCCATGTTGTCAATGCCTAGGTCAGATAAGAAAATTTCGACCCTTTCTTCATATTCTTTTTTAAATTTTAATTTAATTTCTCTAAAATTCATATTAACTCCTAAAATTTTTCTTTTATTTTTTCAAAAATATTTTTCTTCTTTGGCTCGTAATCAAAATTCATGTCTTTAAAGTGCCTTATTAATGACTCTTTTTGCTCGTCATTCAAATTCTTTGGCACATCAACCTTGACTACAACGTATAAATCGCATCTATAATTCTTGTGTAGTGGATATAGTCCCTTACCTGCAATTTTAAACTTCGTATGACTCTGAGTTCCCTCAGGTATAGTTAATTTAACCTTGCCATCAAGCGTATCAATTTCAATCTGGTCACCTAAAACCGCTTGTAAATAATTTATGCTAACGCTTGTGTATAAATCATCGCCGCTTCTTTTGAATTTATTATTCTCCCTAATGTCTACGTAAACGTTTAAATCACCGTTTGGTCCGCCATTCTTACCAACGCTTCCTTCGCCTCTTATGCTGATGACGCTATCTTCACGAACGCCCTTTGGCACCTTAACAAGAATTTTTTTCTTTTTCTTCTCAGTTCCATTGCCATGGCAATGTGGGCATTCTTCAGTAATTATCTCGCCTGCGCCGTGACAGTCAGGGCAAACTTCAGTTTGAACGAATACGCCAAAAGCTGTTCTTCTCTCTTTTCTAACGCTTCCTCTGCCAGAACAAGTCTTGCAAGTCTTTTTGCTATCCTTATCTTTTGCTCCGCTTCCGTTGCAATGTGAGCACTCTTCGACTCTCTCTATCTCAATCTCTCTTTGAGTTCCATTTAAAACATCTTCTAGGTCTATGGTAAGGTTATATCTTACGTCCTCGCCATACATTGGACGTTTGCTTTGCGTAGCACCAGATGAGAAACCGCCAAAACCGCCTCCAAAAATATCAAAGATATCACTAAATATATCCTCAGAAAAACCGCCGTATCCACCAGCTCCTGTGCCGCCATTTTGAAACATCGATTCGCCGTATGTATCATATTGCTTTCTCTTCTCAGCGTTGCCTAAAACTTCATAAGCGGCAGATATCTCCTTAAATCTTGCTTCAGCCTCTGCATCTCCTGGATTTAGGTCCGGATGATATTTTTTAGCAAGCTTCCTGTATTGAGTTTTTATCTCAGCTTCAGTCGCAGTTGATTCTATCTCTAAAACTTCGTATAAATCTTTCAAAACTTACACCCTTTCTAAAATGTAAAATAATTATCACGTACATTATATTATACCAAAAATGTGAGAAAAATAAAAGCCTAATGAAATTCTTTTATTTTATGTAAAAAAAGAAGAATGAAGCTTTTCTCCATTCTTCTTAATCAAAATCTAATAAATTTATTTATCGTCGTCAACTACTTCGTAGTCACCATCAACTACGTCATCGTCACCTTTGTGTTCTTCAGAGCCTTGTGCGCCTGCTTCAGCTCCAGCTGCACCTGCTTCTGCATTTTGTTTATAAAGCTTTTCAGAAACTTTATAGAAGGCTTGTGTTAAATCTTCTGTCTTCTTCTTCATATCGTCATAGTCTGAGCCTTCGCTAGCTTTCTTAAGATCAGCAAGTTTTGCTTCGATGTCCTTCTTTTCATCTTCAGAAATTTTGCCTTCTAGGTCCTTCATAAGCTTTTCTGTTTGATATATCATTTGATCTGCGTTATTCTTTACTTCAATATTTTCTTTTTTCTTCTTATCTTGTTGAGCAAATTCTTCTGCTTCTTTAACTTTCTTATCAATATCTTCTTTTGATAAGTTAGATGAAGCTGTGATAGTGATCTTTTGTTCCTTACCTGTACCTAAATCCTTTGCTGATACATTAACAATACCATTAGCATCGATATCAAATGTTACTTCGATTTGAGGGATTCCTCTTGGTGCTGGTGCTATACCTTCTAGTTGGAAGCGGCCAAGTGTTGTATTGTCAGCTGCCATCTCTCTTTCACCTTGAAGTACGTGTATATCAACTGATGTTTGTGAGTCAGATGCTGTTGTGAATATTTGTGATTTCTTTGTTGGAATAGTTGTGTTTCTTTCGATAAGTCTTGTAGTTACTCCGCCAAGTGTTTCTAGACCAAGTGATAGTGGTGTTACGTCTAGTAATAATAAGTCCTTAACTTCACCTGTTAATACACCGCCTTGGATTGATGCACCGATGGCAACACATTCATCTGGGTTGATGTCCTTTTGAGGATCCTTGCCGATGATTTGTTTAACTGCTTCTTGAACGGCTGGGATTCTTGTTGAACCACCAACTAATAATACTTTGTCAATGTCTTTTGCTTCAATACCAGCATCTTTTATAGCGCTTCTAACTGGCTCAGTAGTTTTTTCAACTAAGTCATGAGTTAGTTCATTGAACTTTGCTCTACTTAAGTCCATGTTTAAGTGAAGTGGACCAGCTGCTGTAGCAGAGATGAATGGTAAGTTGATGTTTGTTGTCATTGTAGTAGAAAGCTCTTTCTTAGCTTTTTCTGCTGCTTCTTTTAATCTTTGTAGACTCATCTTGTCTTGAGTTAAGTCTACGCCATTTTCCTTTTTAAAGTTTTCTGCTATATAATTTATAATTCTTTGGTCAAAGTCGTCTCCGCCAAGCTTGTTATTACCTCTAGTTGCTAGTACTTCAAAAACTCCGTCGCCTACTTCTAGGATAGACACATCGAATGTACCTCCGCCAAGGTCATATACCATAATCTTGTGTTGGCCATGCTCTTTGTCCATACCATAAGCAAGTGCTGCTGCTGTTGGCTCGTTTATGATTCTCTTTACTTCAAGGCCAGCGATCTTACCAGCGTCCTTTGTAGCTTGTCTTTGAGCGTCTGTGAAATATGCAGGAACAGTGATAACTGCTTCTGTAATTTTTTCTCCCAAATAGCTTTCTGCGTCTGATTTTAATTTTTGTAATATCATTGCTGATATATCTTGTGGTGTATAATCTTTTCCGTCTATGTCAATCTTATAGTTACTGCCCATCTCTCTTTTAATTGATGAGATAGTTCTGTCTGGATTTGTTATAGCTTGTCTTTTAGCTGTTTCTCCTACTAATCTTTCTCCGTCTTTTGTGAAAGCAACTACTGATGGAGTAGTTCTATTACCTTCAACGTTAGGAATGATTATAGCTTCTCCACCTTCCATTACTGATACACAAGAGTTTGTTGTACCTAAGTCAATACCAATTATTTTTCCCATAATATATTTCCTCCTTAATAATTTTCTTATTTATTTACAATAACCATGGCATGGCGAATAACCTTGCCATTGTATTCATAACCTTTTAATAAAACTTCTATGACTTGATTTTCTTTGTATTCATCGTTGTGGCCCATAGATACCGCTTGATGAAAATCTGGATTGAAGTCCTCGCCTAGTGCTTTTAACTCAACTATGCCCTTTGCTTTGAGAGCATTTTTTAATCCTTCGTAGATAAGCTCCATGCCTTCCTTAAACGAAGCACTGTCACCTTCATGCTCCAAGGCTCTTTCAAAGTTATCTATGACAGGAAGTATTTCATTTGCAATACTTACAACGCCTATCGATACTAGGTCGTCCTTTTCTTTTTCTACTCTCTTTTTATAATTTTGAAAGTCTGCTTGAAGTCTCACAAGCTTTGTTTGAAGATCATTTATTTCAGATGACACGCCATCTTGCTCTTCAGCTTCAGCTTTTTCTTGAGCTTCTTCTGCTTCTTCATTTATAAGCTTTTCTTCATCCATATCTATTGTTTTATCTTTTTTCATCTAATCCCTCCTAAAATAAATCATCCATATAAAAATCATCAAATATAGAAAGAACTTTTTTGTAATCAATTCTCATTGGTGCGATTAAACCAAAAGTAACTTCATTATCCAAGATGTTTACATTCTTAAGAACTAAGGCAATATTATCAAATATGTCGATATCATTCTCATTACCTATCTTAATAACAAGATCTTTATCCAAATTTTCGCTCTCAAGTAAATTTAGTAGGCCCTTTTTGTCTTCGAGAAGCTCGATTAATTCTTTTGCCTTATCAAAATTTGAATACTCTGGATAATTTAAAATCTTATTTATTCCTTCTAGGAATATGCTATTTGCATTATTCTTTTCGTCTTTTTGTGAAAACTTTTCTAAAACGCTATCTAAAATGCTTCTGTATTTAAGAAGGCTGTCCTTTTCATATTTAAGTGTGTTGAAATCAACCGAATTTATGGACTTGCCTGCTAAATTCTTATTTAAAATCTCTTTAAAATAATTAAGTTCTTCTTCATTTATATCTTCATTAAGCGTTATCAATTTCTTGTCAATGGCAAAGTCTTCATATACAAAGATGGCAAGAATTTTATTTTCATCAACTTTTAAAAGCTCCAAGCTCTTTAACTTTGTCTCGCCGCTCTTCCTTATATAAGCAAGTGATGTAAAATCAGTTAAGCTTGATAAAACTTTTGACATCTTTCCTATCATACTATCTAAGTTCTTTGACTTATCTTTTATATCATCTAAGAAAAATTTCTTTTCTGAAGATGATAATTTTTCGAAGTCTTTTTGAAGTACCATGTCAACATACAAGCGATATGCCTTTTGCGATGGCACTCTTCCGCTAGAGAGATGAGTTTTGATTAAGTAGCCCGCTTCTTCAAGGTCTTGCATCTCATTTCTAATAGTTGCTGAGCTAAGACCAATGGAGTCGTCTTTGGCAACAAGTCTTGAGCCAACCGGTTCGCCAGTTTCATTGTATGAGCTGATTATAGCTTTTAAAATCTTTAATTTTCTCTCATCCAATTGATCACCTTCCGTCGTTTTTGTTAGCACTCTTACTCGGTGAGTGCTAACTCTATTTCTATTATACCCAAAATAATAAAAAAATCAAGCTTTTTTCAAAAATATTTAATTTTTTTCAAAATTTTTGCAAAATTTTTCTTAAAAGCATAAAAAAAGACGATAAAATCGCCTTTTATACAGATATTTATTTTTATAGCCAAGCTCATCATTTATTTCTGATAAAAATTCCTTCATAAAGCTATCTCTTTTTTGGGCGAGCCTTTTTGCTTCGTCAGTGTTCATCATGTCTTTTAATAATAATAGCTTTTCATCGAAATGCTTTAATGAGTCTTCTATGCCGCGTTCATGTTTACCGCTATACATAAAGGTTCTAGCGATGCCTATAGCTCCTATCGCATCAAGCCTATCAGCATCTTGTACTATGCATGCTTCAAGTGTTTTTGGCTTGGTTCCCCTGTTCTTTGTAAATGAAACTGAATTGATTATCTCAACAATATCTTCAATTGCTTCACTATCAAAATCATTTTCAACTAAAAATTTTCTAGCGTTTTCATTATTTTTATTATTAAATAACTTATGATCGTCGACGTCATGAAGAAGAGCTCCTAAATCTACATATAGCTCATTGCATTCATAAGCTTTTCTTATCAAAGATGCATTATTATAAACTCTCAGGCTGTGATCTGCGCCGTGACCGTCTGAGTTACCATCAAAAATATTTTCTAGGTACTCAATCGCTTTTTTAATTATATCAATCATAGCCTCTCCTTATACAAAAAGTATCTCTACTTGGTTCGCAAGGTCCTTGCCAAGCTCTGTGTAAAAATATCTTCCGCCACATTTTTTTAATAGTTTTTCATCTATCGCTTTCTTTAATTCTTCCTTATATATATCTTCAAAATCTATATCGAAATTTTTATTAATCTCGTCTATAATTATGCCTTCATTTGTCCTTAATTTAAAAATTATATACTCAGTAATTTTATCTTCTATTGACAAAATTTCTTCATCGTGATAAATATTTTTCTTCACATCGTCAAAGTATTCGTTAAAAGTGCTCGCATTAAAAAATCTTTTATTTTTAATAAATGAGTGTGCCGCCATGCCAAGGCCTAGATACTCATCCATGGACCAGTATTTGTAATTATGCCTTGAGTAGCGATTGTCCTTAGCAAAATTTGAAATTTCATATTGCTTGTAGCCAAGTTTTTCCAAGTGCTCGCTTGCTTTTCTATATATGAGCCTATCTGTCACTTGATCATTCACTCTATAAACGCCTCTGTCTACCAAAGCGCTAAGTTTAGTCCCTTCCTCAAGTATAAGTGAATAAAGCGATACGTGCGAAGCGCCTAGTTCCTTTGCTATGTCAATGGAATCGATTACATCTGATAAAGTTTCTGTTGGCAGTGAAAAAATAAAATCAAGACTAAGATTGTCAAAATATTTTTTTGCTAATTTAATTTTTTCTCTAGCTTCTTCACTTGTATGAAGCCTACCAATAATCCTAAGAAGCCTATCGTTAAAGCTTTGCACCCCTATAGAAATTCTGTTTATTCCTAAATTTTTATAAGCTATTAATTTTTCTTCACTTATTGAGTTTGGATTTGTTTCTATGGTAAATTCGTAATTTTCATCTAAGTTTATAGCCTCACGTAAACCATTCACAAGGCTAGTTAGTTCGTCTATGCTTAATAAAGATGGCGTGCCTCCACCTATAAATATGGTATCAACAATGTAATTTTTTAATAGCTCCTTATTATTTTTTATCTCCAACAATAAATTTTCTAGATACTCCTTCATTCTGCTTTGATTAAAAATAGAAGATGTAAAATCGCAATATTTACATCTTCTTTCACAGAAAGGAATATGTATATATATTCCTAATTTATTCATTATTTCTTTTCCTTGTACTTCAATACTGATAGGAAGGCCTCTTGTGGTAGTTCTACTGAGCCAATTTGGCGCATCCTCTTCTTACCTTCTTTTTGCTTTTCAAGTAATTTTTTCTTTCTTGAAATATCGCCGCCGTAGCATTTCGCAAGAACGTCTTTTCTAAGCGCTTTGATTGTTTCTCTCGCTATAATCTTTGAGCCGATGGCTGCTTGTAAAGGTATTTGGAATTGATGTCTTGGGATAACATCCTTTAGTCCTTCGACAATTGATCTACTTCTTTCATAAGCGTTTGACTCGTGTAAAATCAAGCTGAACGCGTCGATAAGGTCTCCGTTGATAAGTATGTCAACCTTAACAAGCTCACTTCTTTGATAGCCTGAGATTTCGTAATCAAGCGATGCATAGCCCTTTGTATTTGATTTAAGTGCATCGAAGAAATCATATATAACCTCATTTAGTGGCATTTTATAATGAAGTGTAACCCTTGTTTGATCAAGGTATTCCATATTTATAAATTCGCCACGTCTATTTTGACAAATATCCATGATAGCGCCGACATATTCCTTTGGAGTCATGATCTCAGCGTTAACAACCGGCTCTTCCATGTAATCAATTTCACTCGGATCAGGAAGGTTGGATGGGTTTTGTATAAATATCGTTGAACCATCTTTTTTATGAACTTCATAAATAACTGATGGTGCAGTTGTGATTATATTTAGATTAAATTCTCTTTCAAGTCTTTCAGTAATTATCTCCATGTGAAGTAGTCCTAAGAAGCCGCATCTAAAACCAAAGCCTAAGGCAACTGAATTTTCTGCTTCAAAAACAAGTGATGCATCATTAACTTGAAGTTTTTCAAGAGCCTCTCTAACGCTGTTAAAATCTTCGCCCTCTGCTGGATATATACCGCAGTAAACCATTGGTACAACTTTTTTGTATCCGCTAAGTGGCTCAGCTGTTGGATTGTCAAGATAAGTGATAGTGTCACCAACTCTTGCGTCCTTCACATTTTTAATCTGCGCAGTGAAATAACCTACCTCGCCTGCTTCAAGAGTGTCTTTCTTTAATAAAGAGGTGTTATTTACGCCAACTTCATCAACTTCAAATACAGAGCCTGTCTGCATCATCTTAATCTTTGTACCTTTTTTAATAATGCCATCGAAAACTCTGATGTAGCAGATAACACCTCTGTAAGCATCATATATTGAGTCAAATATAAGCGCCTTAAGTGGCTTGTTCTTATCACCATTTGGTGGTGGAACATTTTTAACGATGTCCTCTAAAACATCTTCTATGTTAAGACCGCTCTTTGCGCTGATTAAAGGCGCTTCAGTCGTGTCAAGGCCTATGATGTCTTCAATCTCTTCCTTAACTTCATCTGGTCTTGCGCTTGGTAAATCCATCTTATTAATAACAGGAAGTATCTCCAAATCTTGGTCTATAGCTAAGTACACGTTTGATAACGTTTGCGCTTCAACGCCTTGAGTTGCGTCAACAACAAGTACTGCGCCTTCACACGCCTTAAGCGATCTACTCACTTCGTAGTTAAAATCGACATGACCAGGAGTATCTATCAAGTTAAAAATATAGTCCTGTCCATCTTTTGCCTTATAAATCAAGCGTATCGCCTTTAATTTAATTGTTATTCCTCTTTCTCTTTCAAGATCCATGCTATCCAAAACTTGTGATTGCATCTCTCTTTGAGTAAGTAATCCAGTCTTTTCAATGATTCTATCAGCCAAAGTAGATTTACCGTGGTCGATATGCGCTATGATTGAAAAGTTACGTATATATTTTTGATCCATCTTATCATCCTATCTAAATAATTTTAATTTATTCAAAGGCCAAAATCTAAATAAGGCCTTACCTTGTAAATATGACTTCTTTATCGGTCCAAAGCTTCTTGAGTCGTAGGAGTTACCTCCTTCTCTGTTGTCCCCCATAACAAAGTATGAGTCCTCTGGTACAACCCAGTGATTGCCGTTTTGCTCACTAGTTTTTCTGTCTAAATACGGTTCGTCGAGCTTATCACCATTGACATAAACTTCTCCATCAATTATGTCGATGACATCACCTGGAAGACCGATTAGTCTCTTGATATAGTGGTCACCGTTAGTTTTTTCGCCCCTAATAACAACAATTTCTTGTCTCTTTGGCTCCTTGAAGTACTTAAATAGCTTCCATTCGAAGACCCTATCGCCTGTATGTAGAGTCGGCTCCATCGATATGCCCTCAACCCTTGTTAGAGCAAAAACAAAGTTTACTAAAAATAAAGTGATGGCGACTGTTACAACTATTGAGAATATCCACGACTTGATGTCATCTTGTTTTGCCTTAGCCATCGCCTCTGCAGCTTCTAATACTTCATTTTCACTAGCTGCCTTTGCTTTTTCATTTATATCAATATTTTCATTTATATTATTATCATTAAAATTGTTCTCCATAAAAAAACCTCCTTTTTAATTATATCATATTTTGACCACGAATTACAAAGAATGATGAAAATTTTTATTATTATGCAAGTAGTCTCAGTTTATGTTATAATATTTATAGATTAGTAATTATAGAAAGAAGTTGATAAATTAGATGTCAATATTAAATTTAAACGATGCAAATGAAATAAAGCGCTACGATGAATTCGTAAAAAACTCTAAATATAGCTTTTTAACTCAAGACAGATCGTGGGCGAAAATTAAAAATAATTGGTCTGAAGACTATGTTTATTTAGAAAATAATGGTGAGATAATTGCTGCTATGAGCATTTTGTCTATTAAGGCAATAGATGGAAAGTGGCTTCTTTATGCCAATCGCGGACCTGTTTGTGATATTTATGATAAAAAAACTGTTTTAGCCTTAGTAGATGAAGTGAAAAAGATAGAAAAGTTTAAGGACGCATTTTTATTAAGATTTGATCCAGCCATTGCCTATGATGATAAACTTACCCGTTTATATAAGGATACAGAATTAAAAATAAGAACGAGAGGCGCTGATGAACACAGCTTTATTCAGCCAAGGCGAAATGCAATCATCGATATAAATAAAAGTGAGGACGATGTTTTAGCAGGCTTCCACTCAAAAACGCGCTACAACATTCGCCTAAGCTACAGAAAAGGTGTTACGACTAGACTTTCGCAAATGGATGAGGACTTAAATACCTTCTTCGAAGAAACTAAGGTTATGGCTGAGCGTAACGGCATCACTTATAGACCGAAAGATTATTTTAAGAGACTTATAGATAATTACGACGCTAAAATATTTTTATCAGACTTTGAGGGTACTCCTCTATCGAGTGCGATACTCATTATGTATAAGGAATACGCTTGGTATATGTATGGCGCTTCAAACAATCTTCACAGAAATTTTATGCCAAACTATCAAATGCAATGGGAAATGATTAAGTATGCGAAGGAGCATGGCGCTAAGAAATATGATTTTGGAGGAATTTTTAAGCTTGACGATGAAGATGGCCTATATAGATTCAAAAGAGGCTTCTTAAACGAAGAAGACTTTACCGAGTTTATAGGTGAGTTTGACTTAGTTTTAGATGAAGAAGCATATAAAAAATATTTAAGTAAATAGTTTTCGCATTAAAAAGCTCTTCTCATATCAAAATGAGAAGAGCTTTATTTTTATCTAAATAAATATTAGCAACTGTGTTCAGAATTTATTAAATAATAAAGTGTCTTAACTGGAACGCCAGTTGAGCCTTTTTTGTATTGAGCAAAGTCCTTTGAAGTATCTGAAGTTCCTGCTATATCCATGTGTATCCATGGAGTTCCTTCCTTAACAAAGTTTTCAAGGAACATACCAGCTGTGATCATACCAGCGCCGCCAGGTACTGAGTTTAGTAAATCAGTCATAGTTCCCTTAACCATGTCCTTGTACTCGTCGTCATTAGGCATTAACCATAGCTTTTCATCAGCTCTTTTTGCTGCGTCACTCATTTCGTTCATGAACTCATCGTTATTTGTAACAACACCAGTTCTATATGAGCCAAGTGCAACTACACAAGCGCCTGTAAGTGTAGCTAGGTCAACTACTCTATCAGCCTTAAGCACATCACATGCGTAATAAATAGCATCTGCAAGAGTAAGTCTGCCCTCAGCGTCAGTATTAGCTACTTCTATAGTCTTACCAGACATGGATCCGATTAAGTCGCCAGTCTTGTAAGCTTTACCTGAAATTAAGTTTTCACATGAAGCAACAACTGCTACAACGTTCTTCTTAACCTTGTTTTTGGCGATAGCGTGCATTGCGCCTATAACTGCACCTGCTCCGCCCATGTCCATGTGCATTGTAGCCATGCCTTGTGGGTTTTTGATGCAATATCCGCCTGAGTCATATGTTAAGCCCTTACCAACAAGTGCAGTAAGTTTATCGCCTGCTTCACCATTCATATATTTCATAACAATTAGCTTTGGCTCTTTGTCTGAACCAACTGCAACTGCTAAGAATGCCTTCATACCAAGTTCTTCAATCTCTTTTTTGCCATAAATTTCAACAGTAACTCCAAGCGGCTCAAGGTCTTCCTTAGCTCTATTAGCTAAAACTTCTGGATACATATCAATTGCTGGTGTATTGACTAAATCCTTTGTTAGTGAATATCCTTCGGCAATGTTAAGAGCCTCTTCAACAGCTTCCTTAGCCTTATCTTTCTTGTTCTCAATAACTTCTATATTTATAGTTCCAAGCTTTGTTGGCTTGTTATCATCAGATAAATATTTATCAAAATCATAATCAAAGCATGCAAGGCCATCAACTATAGCCTTCATAGTAGTCTTGTAGCAAAGACCATCAAGCTTCTTATTGAAAATGATGTTTGCATCTTTAATTTTATACTTTCTAAGTGCCTTAGCTAATTCAAAGAAAGCTACTATAATTTTCTTTGTAGTGATCTCATTCTTTTTACCAAGACCAAGATAAATTATTTCATCTTCGCCAAGCTTTGCAAATACTTCGCTAGCCTTACCTGTAAAGTATTCTTTTTCTACTAGAGCATCAAGTCCTACTGATTTTTCGAAAAAATCTCTTTCATCTTCAAATACTGGTAAGACCTTGATACCATTTTTTTCATTTAGTGTAATTTTCATTAAATCATCTCCTCTTTCTTAAATTGACTTTCTACATAATCCAAAACAAAATCATACATTTCGTCTGAATATATCTTTATAGGTGCCATCCTCTTAAGAACGGCTTCCTTTGTTATCTTGTGATCTTGCCAAGAGTGCGAGTTAAATGCAAAATGCATCAAAAGTGGTTGGAATCTATCAAGAGCGTTCGCGTACTTCGCTTCATTTGTCTCAGCCGCCTCAAACTCTTCCCAATATTTTCTTAGCTCAGCGCCTAATGAATCAAGCTTTGAATATAATTTATCAGCCGCTTCGCTCTCTCTTTGCTTCTTGCTCTCATTGCCCTTAGTGTCGTAGCAATATGTGTCGCCAGCGTATATCTCAATCAAATCATGATACAAAAGTAATACCGCCGTTTTATTTGCATCAACCTCAAACTTGCCCATGTTCTTAAAAACCGGCGCAAGAACTGCCGCATGAAAACTGTGTTCAGCATCATTCTCTCTTCGTGAGCCATCAGCAATCTTATTTACTCTGAAAATATTTTTCATCTCATCAAGCGTCAAAGCAAAGTCTACTTTTTTATATAGCTCCTTATGTTTTTCTTCAAGTAAGATCTTTTCCTTAATATCTTCTAGGGCTCTTTTTCTATGAGAAAACTTATTTTTCTCTTCAGTACCTATCTCAGCATAAGTCTTGTCATGACCCTTTGGTAAGAAGAGTGGGTCGTAGCCAAAACCGCCTGTGCCTCTGTATTCATAAAGTATCTCACCATCTACATTGCCATGTCCATAGAAAACTTTATTGTTTTCATCTATAAAACAGATAACACTCTTGAAGTGAGCTGTTCTGTCTCTTCCTTCAAGATTTTTTAGTAAAAGCTCGTTGTTCTTATGGTCATCACCGTGCTCGCCAGCGTAACGAGCCGAATAAATGCCTGGCTCGCCATAAAGTCCATCGCAGAAAAGGCCTGAGTCGTCGCTAATTACAGCGCAATCTACCATATCACGAAGAGCCTTCGCCTTGATGTAGGCATTCTCCTCTAATGTAGTGCCTGTCTCATCGACATCAAAATCATCTATGCCAGCCTCTTTTTTAGAAAGAACTTCGTAACCTAACTCGTGAAATATTAATTTAATTTCTTTTAATTTATTTTGATTGTTTGTTGAAACAATAACTTTTTTCATAAATAACCTCTAATAATAATTGTTCAAATAATCTACGATGCCGTTAAATAAACCATCAACCATCTTATCAAGGTAGGCTTGGCTCTTTAAAAGTGCTAGCCCCTTCTTACTCGATAAGAATTCCATCTCAAGCAGAGCCGCCGGCATGTTCGTATTTCTTGTAACAACGTAGGCGCCTTCTTTAAGACCGCGTCCCTTGTTGCCAACAAGTTCACCAACAGCATTTAAAATGCAATTTGCAAATTCAGTTTGCTTTCTAGTCTTGTTCTTATGCTTTGCTTCACTCGAGTAAAGAACCTCAAAGCCAGATGCAGCTGGTGAATCAGCAACATTCGCATGAATGCTTATAAATACATCTGCGTTAACACTATTAGCCATCTTAGCTCTTTCAAAAATATCAACATATTCATCGATAGTATCATTAGTTTTCATGACATTGTAGCCTGCAGCCTTAAGTTTTGCCTCCAAAGCTCTAGCAACTATCGGGATAAAGTCAACTTCACTAGAACCATCAATCTTTGATACTCCTCCTGGGTCCTTTCCTCCGTGACCCGGGTCAATCATGATTAGATAATCAGATGGCTTGCTATTAACTATCCTACTTAGTCTTAGACTATAGTCAGCGTCCCTGTCATCACTTTTTTCTACAAGTGCATTTCTCACTAGATTTATGGTGAATGTATATCCATTGGCCGCTTTTTCAATCACAAGCGAGCTTATAAATGGATCCTTAAATTTCTCAGTGCCAGTCTCGATATCTTTATTAGTCTCAACGCTCATGGTAATAGTTTTTCTTAAATCATCATAAGTATGCTCAGAGACCCTTCCCTCAGTATTTTTTATAGCAAAATTTCTGCCATCGTATGAATAAAAGCTCTTCATCGATTTTTTGATATAAAATACAAGTCCATCGTTCGTTTCATCAATTTGATAATCTATGGCGCTATCTTCAAGATCCATAACTATCCTAACATTCTTATCAGACTTAGATGTGTCATTGTCAGCGAATTGACTCGCTCTAATGCCTTTGATGCCATTCATTACAATACTGTATTCCCTATAAAGCTCTGGATCATCAAAGATTGCTTTTTCAAAATCAAGTACAAGCCTATCTGGATTATCAAGCTTAGTCACTTTGTACTTGCCCTTTAAGCCTTGGAATAAGACCGCGTCTTTGTCATTATATCTAGTTAAAACTACATTCGTTAGATGAGCATAGCCATCTGGATTAGGTTTTATGCTTGGATTGTCATTTGCATTAGGATTTGGTTTTATCGCATCATTGTCAGGCTTGATTTGATCAGGCTCTTCCTCGCCGCTCGGTAATATGATAACATCATTTGTATCCTCTTCAATGATCGTATTTGTATTGATTATGGCAGTTTGAGATTTATTGTTCCATGATACATCATAGCCAAAAAGCTCAGATATAAGTCTTAGTGGAACATAAGTTCTTGCACTTCCACCACTAACTCTAACAAGTCTTGGTGTATAAGCCTTTTCAATAGGTTTAGTAACACCATTAATTATTGCCTCAGCCTTATCAATGGTTAAGACTATGCTTTTATCTGCCAAGGATATAGTTGCCGCTTGAGTTTTGCTGTTCCAATCAACACTAGCTCCAAAAGTTTCAGATAAGAATCTGATTGGAACAAGAGTCCTTCTTTGATAGATAAAACTTGGCATCTCCTTACTTACCTTGTTTTCACCGTCTACCTTAACATTTATTAATGTTGCCTTATAATTTTTATTTGATATCTTTATATTAACGTTTTTTGCATAAGCACTTTTTGTAGTAAAAACGCAAAAAATAAAAATCAGTCCTAAAATATATTTTTTCATAGCTATGCCTCCTATTAATATGTTAACATCAATGAGAGTAAATTGCAAGCATTTACGTATACTGTTACATAAATTTAATAAATTAAATTGCTTATATTAAATAATTTTAAATTATTGTCCTATTGCGATTATTTTTCTTTCAAAATTATCAATCACAAGGCATAAAAAAGACACACCTTTCGATGTGCCTTTCATGCTATACTATTAATTTAGTTTTTTATTTAATAATTCGTTTATTATTTGTGGGTTGCCCTTGCCCTTCATCTCTTTCATTACTTGACCAACTAAGAAACCAAAGGCTCTCGACTTGCCATTCTTAAAGTCTTCGATTGATTGTGGGTTTGCTTCAAGAACTTTATCAACTACTGCTTCTATGGCTCCTTCGTCTGTTACTTGAACTAGTCCAAGTCTCTTAACGATTGCTTCAGGGTCTTCTGGCGCCTTGAACATCTCTTGTAAAACTTTCTTTCCAGCGTTATTATTAATTTTATTTGTTTTAACAAGTGTAAGTAGTTTTTCAAGATCATTTATTGCAAATGGCATTTGATCTATGCTCTTGTTATCTTCTTTAAGTCTTCTTAGTACGTCGCCTAATAGCCAGTTAAGCGCTAGAGCGTTGTCGCCAACTTTCTTTGCAAGCTCTTCGTAATAATTTGCAAGGCTCACATCAAGGCTAAGTGTTTTAGCGTCGTCTTTGCTTATGCCATAGTCTTTCATTAGTCTAGTGATTTTTTCATCAGGTAGTTCTGGCATATCTTTTCTAACTGCGTCTATCATTTCGTCAGGTATATCCATTGGCGGAATATCGCCATCTGGTGCGTATCTATAGTCATTTGCCTTAATTTTTTCTCTCATCAAGATGGATTCGCCCTTAAGTTCATCCCATCTCCTTGTTTCTTTCTTAGTGTTTTCGCCTTTTTCAAGAAGTGCGATATGTCTCGACACTTCAAATTCTATGGCTTTTTCAACGCCTCTGAATGAACCGATATTTTTAATTTCTGAGATGTTTGTCTTAACTCCAGTTTCTGTGTCGGCCACATTGACATTAACATCGCATCTTAAGGAACCCTCTTCCATCTTACCATCAGAAACGCCTAGATAAATGACTGTTGCCTTAAGTTTTTCCAAAAATTCTCTCGCTTCTTTAGCTGAGTTCATGTCTGGATAAGTAACTATCTCTATAAGAGGGACACCGCTTCTATTGTAATCAAGAAGTGTTTCGCCTTTATCAGTGTGAAGTGACTTACCTGTATCTTCTTCGACGTGTATTCTAATTAATCTAATCTTTTTGTCATTGCCATCTTCATCCTCGATATTTATATGACCTTCGTAGCATAAAGGAAGCTCATCTTGTGTTATTTGGTAGCCTTTAACAAGGTCTGCGTAGAAATAGCTCTTTCTATCGAATCTAGTATGCTGATGAATTTTGCAGTTCATAGCAAGTCCTGCCTTGATTGCGAAATTGATTGCCTCTTTATTAACTTGTGGCAAAGCTCCTGGAAGTCCTAGACATATAGGACAAACATTGGTGTTTGCTTCTTCACCAAATTCATTCTTACAATGACAGAACATCTTTGTCTTTGTCTTTAGCTCGACGTGTATCTCAAGCCCGATTATAGTTTTATAAGCCATCTACTTCACCAACCCTTCATAAGCATAAGCAATCTTGATAAGTTTGTTGTCTTCTAAGTTATCGCATATAAATTCCATGCCTGAATTTAATATATATTCTTTAGTGCTTGGAACGGATATGCCGCAGTTGCCTGCTATATTAACAGGAACTGTGTATTTGTCTGCGTTATACATCTTGATTGGATCGTTGATATTTGTTCCAATTTCAAATGGCATTACAGGTGATGTAGGTACCAAGATGGTATCAACCATTTTAAATGCTTGTTTAAAATCATTTATAAGAAGTGTTCTTGCCTTTAATGCGTTTTGGAAGTAGTCTCTGTCCTTATCTTGGCTAAGTATATATGTTCCAAATAATATTCTTCTCTTAACTTCAGGACCAAAACCTTCGGCTCTAGTCTTAATATACATCTCTTCAAGGCTTTCTGCATCAAAGTCTCTAAGACCATATTTAACGCCATCAAATCTTGAAAGATTTGAACTTGCTTCTGCATTCATGATTATATAATATGTTGCAACCGCATATTTAAGATCTTTTAAGTCAATTTCAACGATCTCTACACCATTATTCTTTAATAAATTGATGCTATCTATATATGCTTTTTCAACTTGATCATCTTTTTCATCTGCTAATACTTCTTTTGGCACGCCAACTTTAAGTGTTTTTAAATATTTTATAGCGTCATCATAAGTGTAATCAATCTCATTGATAGGATTGGAAAGACTTGTTAGGTCTCTATGATCCTTATGAGCGATGGCACTTGTGATAAGAGAGGCATCTTTTACATCGTTTGCAAGTGTTGATACTTGATCAAGTGTGTTTGATAGAGATACTACTCCGTTTCTTGAAACTGTTCCATAGCTTGGCTTAAAGCCAACGCACGAACAATAACTAGCTGGTTGTCTAACTGATCCACCTGTATCTGTACCTAAACTTAGAGGCACTTGTCTTGATGAAACGGCTGCGGCTGAACCACCTGATGAACCGCCAGGAACTCTCTTTAAATCAAGTGGGTTATGAACTGGACCGAAATATGATGTTTCGTTTGATCCACCCATAGCAAATTGATCCATGTTTAGCTTGCCAACTATAATACCGTTCTCTTCATTGATATGTTCAACGCAATTTGCATTAAAAACTGCTTCATAATTCTCAAGCATCTTTGAACAACAAGTATTTTTCATGCCTTTAACAGAAATATTGTCCTTAATACCTATAGGAAGGCCAAATAATTTGCCGCTTGGATCTTTATCATCTAAAGATTTTGCTTTTTCAAGTGCTCCTTCATAATCATGTGATACGAATGAGTTGATGTCTTTATCAATCTCTTTGCTTCTATTTATAAAACTTTCTGCAATTTCAGATACTTTTAGCTCTTTATTTGCAATTTTTTCTTTTAATTGCCATGCTTTTAAATTCGTTATATCCATAAATATCTCCTATACTACGCTTCTACTACTCTTTTTAGCTTGAAGAAGCCAAATTTTTCTTCAGGCGCATTCTTTAGCGCATCCTCTTTTGATAATGAGTATTCGCTGTCAACTTCATCCTCGCTTAATAAGCACTCTTTGTACTCATTAACTTGATAAGTCTTGTCTATGTCCTTATCGTCAAGCTCATTAACAATGGATATCATCTTGATTATATCGTTAAATTTTTTGGTGAATGCATCCATGTCTGACTCGTCTATAGCAAGTCTTGCTGTGTAACATAGATTTTCAATATCTTTTCTCTCCATCATATCAACTCCTTCAAATCATTTTCATGTAGTATCTTTATATTTAAAGTTTTTGCTTTTTCAAATTTTGAACCAGGATTTTCGCCAACAACTACATAGTCTGTCTTTGATGAGACAGAGCCTTGCACTTTGGCACCTTTATTTTCAAGAATGTTTTTTAATTCATCTCTAGTGTAATTTTCAAGTGTTCCTGTCAAAACAAATTTAAGTCCTTCGAGTGATTTATCTCCGCTATCTTCTACGTCTAAAACTTTTATTCCGTGATCAAATAGACTTTGTATAGATTTTTTACTAGTTTCGTCTGTTAAGAATGAAACTATCTCATTAGCAGTTATATCGCCCACGTCTTCGATAGCCACTAAATCATCAAAGCTTGCATTTAAGAAATTATCTATAGTTTTATAATGCTCTGCTAAATCACGGCTCGTCTTAACACCAACATTGGCGATGGATAGAGCATAAATAAAATTTTTAAGCTCTACTGTCTTTGAATTTTGTATAGAACTAATAATATTATTTGCTTTTTTCTCTTTAAAACCTTCTAGCTTTAGTAAATCTTCTACTTTAAGGTCATATAGCATTGAAACTTGATCAATATTTAGCTTTTCTAGGAATAATTCTGCAGTTTTTTCACTGAAGCCATCTATGTTCATAGCCTCTTTCGAAGCAAAGTGAACTATGGTTTTAACTAGTTGCGGTTTGCATCCCAAGGTATTCGGGCAGAAATAATGAACGCCCTCTTTATAAAGTTTGCTGTGACAATATGGGCAATATTTTGGCTGCTCTATCTCATAAACTTCTTCGTCTGTCTTTAGTGGACCCATAATCTCAGGAATAACGTCATTTGATCTTCTAATCAAAACTCTTTCGTTTAGATGAAGTTTTTTCCTCTTGATGTCATCCAAATTATTAAGTGTCGCTCTCTTTATGGTAACGCCGCCTATATCAACCGGCTCAAGTAGCGCAGTTGGCGTAACTTTCGCGCTTCTACCGACATTCCACTCAACACCAATGATTCTAGTAGATGTTTCAAGTGCCTCAAATTTATATGCAATCGCAAATCTTGGGAATTTATTAGTGTAGCCCATAAGTTTTTGCGTTTTAACATCGTTTATCTTGATTACCATGCCGTCAGTAAGAAAATCTTGTTTAAGTCTTTCTTCTTTTTGCACTTCAATCTCTTTTAATAAATCTTCCATATTCGAGAATTTTTTGTGATATTTTGAAACTGGCAGTGCATTATCTTTTATAAAAGCGACTATCTCTTCCTGCGTTTTAAATTCTTTGCCTTCTATGTAAGCAATATTGTAAAGATAAGTGATTAAGTGCCTTTTTTCAGTCTCTTTTACATCAAGGTTACGAAGCGCACCAGCCGCCGCATTTCTTGCATTTTTTAACTGAACTTCGTTGTTTTCGTTATATTCTTTAAGTTTTGATAGTGGCATAAGGCCCTCGCCTTGAACTTCAAACTTACCTTTGTATTTAACCCTTAGTGGTATTGACTTAATTGTAAGTACTTGCTCGTAAATCTCTTCGCCGACTTCGCCAGTACCTCTCGTTGCTCCCATCTTCAAAATGCCTTCATCATAAGTTAGATTAATAGTAAGACCGTCGAATTTATATTCAAGTATATACTCAGGTTTTGGAAGTTTATCGCTATGCGTTTCATTGTATCCTTCTATAAAACGAAGATTCTTCTCGTGCCAATCTCTAAGCGCGTCAAAACTTTGTGCTTTATCAAGGCTCCAAAGCCTTCCAAGATGAGTATGCTTAACAAATTTATCAAGAACAGCGCCTCCTACTCTTTGTGTCGGAGAGTATGGTAAATGAGTTCCTGTCTCGTTTTCAAGCTTCACTAGCTCATCATATAACTTATCATATTCTTTATCAGAAACTATCGGGTCATCGAGTACATAGTAGTGGTAGTTGTATTCCTCAAGCTTCTTGATTAATTCTTCCATCCTATCCATATCAATCTATCCTTTTTATTGGTGCAAAATCAATATTCAAAATTTTAATACCCTTATTTGGAAAACTTATAGTTAAGTTCTTGCCATTGACAGAAACAACCATGCCGTCGCCAAAAGCCTTGTGCTTAATCTTGTCTCCTGCCTTGATGTCTTTTTTATCGCTCGGTGCACTATCTGTGCCTACATATGATTTAAAGCGTGAAACAGTTTTATCAAAGCCTCTTTCCTTATAAACGCTCTTATTCAGGCTAGCATTTTCAAGTATAGGTCTTTCGTCAAATTTATCTGATCTGTAGCTCACTACTTTGATTGCGTCCTCTGCCTCATCTATGAACCTCGATGGTTTTGAGATGATACTTTGACCATAAACTCTTCTTTCTTTTGCTAAACTTAAGAATAGTTTTTTCATTGCCCTAGTTAAAGCAACGTAACAAAGTCTTCTCTCTTCTTCTAGACTACCTTCTTCTATGGCTCTTTCGCTTGGGAAAAGGCCATCTTCCATGCCAACTATGAAGACTATATTATATTCAAGACCCTTGGCGCTGTGCATAGTAATCATGGTTACTGCATCGCCGCCTTTGTCCTCAGTCTTGTCAAGGTCAGTTAAAAGTGATATCTCTCCTAAAAAGTCCTTAAGAGTGATATTATCATAGTTATCTTCATAATCAAGTAATAGGTTTCTAAACTCATCTAAGTTTTCTATCCTAGTTCTTGCTTCAACAGTATTTTCTCTCTCTAGTGCGTTTAAATAATCAGTCCTATCAAGAACTAAATCATATAAATCCGACAGAGTAACATTGTCCTTAAGCTTTTTGATTGACTCAATCACTTCAAAAAATTCTTTTATCTTTTTATTCGTGCTAATCGATAGTGCGTCATAAAGGCTGATATTTTTACTAATCATATCACCCGTGATGCTCTCAATGCTTTTATCACCAATACCTCTCTTTGGCGTATTGATAATTCTTTTAAGAGAGATAAAATCATTTGTATTATCTAAAAATTTAAAATAGGCAAGTATGTCCTTAATTTCTTTTCTGTCATAGAACTTTACTCCGCCAACAATATTATATTTTATTCCAAATTTTAAGAACATATCTTCAAAGGATCTTGACTGAGCGTTTGTTCTATAAAGAATTGCAAAATCGCTCTCTTTGTATCCCTCATCCAATAACTCTTTTATTTTTTGTGCTACAAAGTAACTCTCTTCAACATTGCTTTGTGTTATGTAGCAGTAAACATCGTCCCCGTCTTGATTGTCAGTCCAAAGATTCTTCTCTTTTCTCTCGTCATTATTCTTGATAATCTTGTTCGCTGCCTTTAAAATATTCTTAGTAGATCTATAATTTTGTTCAAGTAGTATGGTCTTGACATTCTTATAATCTTTTTCAAAATTTAAGATGTTTCTTATGTCAGCGCCTCTCCAGCCATATATACTTTGGTCAGCATCGCCAACCACGCAGATGTTTTTGTACATATCTGAAAATAACTTTGCCATCTTATATTGCATAAAATTTGTATCTTGATACTCATCGACAAAAACGTATTTAAATCTTTCTTGATAGATTTGTCTTACGTCTTCATTTTCTTCTAAAAGTCTTACACAATTTACTATCATATCGTCAAAGTCCATCGCATCGTATTCAAGCATCTTCTTTTGATAACGTCTATAAACTTCTGCATCAGTTTTCTTTCTGTAGCTATCAGAAATGCTTTCATATTCGTCAGCATCCATATTTTGCATCTTTAAATTAGATATAAGCGCTATAAAATATGATGGGACATAAGTCTTAGGATCTAATTCAAGCTCCTTTAGTATGTCCTTAATAAGTGTTATTTGATTGTCTCTATCATAAATAGTGAAGCTGTTTGTGTATCCAACAAGGTTTGCGTGGCGTCTAAGTAGTCTTAGCGCTATCGAGTGAAAAGTACCTATCCACATTGGGCTTACATCCTTATTTAAAAATGATGCCACCCTATCTTTCATCTCTTTTGCCGCTTTGTTCGTAAATGTTATCGCAAGTATTTCATTTTCGCTCGCAAAACCATTCTCAATAAGATAAGCTATCTTATATGTAACGACCCTTGTTTTTCCCGATCCAGCTCCAGCCATGATTAATAAAGGACCACTGTTATATAAAATAGCTTCCCTTTGGTTCGCGTTTAGTCTATCTAAAATATTATTCATTACCTTTATTAACTAATTCCTTTATTTTATCAAATGTAACTTGGCTTATAACGTGCTCAACCCTACAAGCATCATCATTTGCAGTCTCATGGTCAACACCAATATTTTCAAAGAAAGTTCTAAGTGTACAGTGCCTATCATAAACAAGTTTTGCTAGCTTTTCGCCTTCCTTTGTAAATGTTAGCTCGCCATCGTCTTGAACTTCGATATAACCATCTTCTTTTAATATACCAACTGCTCTACTAACGCTTGGCTTAGAAAAATCAAGGGCCTTCGCAACGTCTGTACTTCTAACCTTAATGCCTTTGTTTTGTAGCATTAGTATCATCTCTAAATAATTTTCTCTTGATTCGCCGATTTTCATTTGCTTACCTCCTAGATTTTATACTTTCTATCAATACTTCTTTTAATGTCTTTTTCTCTTTGGCTCTCTCTTTTGTCATAAAGTTTTTTACCTTTAGCAAGTGCTATCTCAAGCTTGGCTCTGCCATTCTTAAAATATAGTCTTAAGGGAACTACCGTAGCTCCAGCTAGTTTCACCTCTTGAAAGATTCTTCTAATTTCATTTTTATTTAACAATAGCTTTCTCGTTCTTAATGGGTCTTCGTTAAAGATGTTTCCTTCTTTATAAGGACTTACATGCATGCCAAAGACAAAGATCTCGCCATCTTTCACTATGACATAGCTTTCTTTTAAATTCACTCTGCCTTGTCTTATGGATTTAACCTCTGTTCCCTTAAGAACTAAGCCTGCCTCATATATCTTTTCAATAAAATAATCATGTCTTGCTTTTTTATTATTAGCTACAACTTTTAAATCTTCGTCTTTCATTCAACCACTCCAAGAATTTTAAAATCAATAGTTCTTGTCTCTTTTGATGCGTCAACGACTGCTACTCTGACTTTCATGCCTATCTTGTATTCATTTAAAGAGTCCTTGCCGATAACTTTGTATTCTGTTTCATCAAAATAATAAAAATCATCGTCCATATTTGAAAAGTGACAAAGTCCTTCTATAGTGTTTTCAAGCATTACATAGACGCCAAATGATGTTAGTGAAGATATTTCTCCGACATATACATTGCCAATTTTATCTTGCATGTACTCAGCGCACTTCATTTGAACTATATCGCGCTCTGCCTTTTCTTGAACTAATTCAGTCTCAGATATATGTTTCGTCATTTGATCAAGATTTTTCTCGTAATAAACAATTTTACTTTCCTTAAGTCTACCATTGATAAAATCTTTGATAATTCTATGAATAATAAGGTCTGAGTATCTTCTGATAGGCGATGTAAAATGCGAGTAATATTTTGATGCAAGACCAAAGTGTCCAAGCTCTTCATAAGTGTATCTCGCCTTTTGCATAGTTCTTAGAACGATATTTGATATAAGTGCCGACTCTTTTTTGCCCTTAAGCTGATTTAATACATTTGCTATATCAGCTGGACTAACATTATCTGGATTAATGTATAAATCGAAGCGCTTCAAAAACTCAGCTAAGTAGAACATCTTCTCTCTCTTTGGCTTTTCATGCACTCTGTATACGAATGGCAAATCTTTCATAAAATATTCTTTAGCCACAGTTTCATTCGCAGCTATCATAAACTCTTCGATAATCTTGTTAGCTACACGTCTTTCTTCTGGCTTTATATCAATAACTTTGCCTTTTTCATCTAAAATAACTTTTGTCTCAACTATATCAAAATCAATATTGCCTCTTTTATTTCTTTTTTCGTTAAGAAGATTCATTAGCTCTTGCATATTCTTAAGAGTCTCTTCTAAACCTTCAAGTCCAAGCTCCTCAGCCTTCTTCTTGCCTTCTAGAAAATCTGATACTTGTGGGTAGTTAAGCCTATGATCAGAATTAATTATTGCTTCAGAAATCTTATGGCTAAGGACTTCACCGTTTTTATCAAAGTCTATTCTAACTGAAAGAGTTAATCTATCTTCATTTGGATTAAGTGAGCAAATCCCGTTCGATAGCTCTTTTGGAAGCATTGGTAAGACCCTATCAAGCAAGTAGTAGGAATTGCCTCTTAAGTAAGCTTCCTTGTCTAAGTAAGTGCGCTCTTTGACATAGTTTGCTACGTCTGCGATGTGCACGTACAAAGTATATTTATCATCATTTTTCACTAAGCTGATGGCATCATCTAAATCTTTTGAGTCAACGCCGTCTATAGTAATAGTTAATAAGTCTCTATAATCGACTCTACGAGCTATCTCATCTGAATTTATCTCATAATTTATTTCTTCTAATTCATCTTTTACTCTATTTGGAAAATATTCTCTAAGGTCATAAGACTTAATTATCGAAGTTATGTCAATGCCTGGATCATCTTCTTTGCCGATGATTTCAACGACTCTTCCTTCTGGATTTTTATTTTTGTCTGGATACTTAATAATCTCGGCAACTACTTTATCGCCATTCTTGGCGTTTTTCGATGCACTTTTATTGATAAAGACATCATAAATTATCTTTACATCGTCACATCTAATAAAACCAAAGCTATCATTATCTTGATAAGTGCCGACAACTCTCTTAGTTGCTCTATTAAGTATCTTAATGATTTTGCCTTCGAAATTGCCATCTGGCTTTTTATCCGTAATTGTCGCGCATACCTCATCAGAGTCCATGGCATACATTGAATTTTCAAATCTAATAAATACATCAAATTCATCGCCAATAACAAAACCAAATCCACGCTTATTAGCCTCATACTTTCCTGTAATAACACGGGAACTATTGTAAGTGTAATATTTATTGTTGCTGCAAATAATCTTTTTATCTTTTTCTAATGATTTAAGTAATTTTTCAAATATTTTTTTATCTTTCTTCGTAATCTTAAAAGTTCTTAATAAATCCTTCTTGCTTTGGGGAACGTAGTCCTCTCTGCTAAAATAATTCATTACAAGTTCCCTGATTTTCATTTTATCACCTATAATTTCTTTCCATATTGGATACGTTTAAAGAGCTCTGCATCGTAAGAGTAAACAGTTTCCTTCTTCATAGTATCAACTGCTTGAGCTATCTCTAGCATCTTTGTTATAAGATCCTTAAACGAATATCCTTTTGGCTCCCATAGATAAAAGGCAACTGAACCAGGTATTGTGTTTATTTCATTGATATAAACTTTTCCAGTATCCTTAGATACAAGTAAATCAACTCTTGCATTACCTGATGCATCAATGGAAGTAAATGCCTTAGTAGCTAGTCTTTCTAGCTCTTCTCTTAGCGGTTCATCCTTTTTAAGTAAATTTCTGTTTACCTTTGTGCCAGGAGTCTTTTTATTTGATACATATTTATCATCAAATGTTAATAGTTCTTTGAAGTCTAATGGTTCTTCAAGCTCTGATGTTTCAACATTTTCTTCATAACCCATTACAGCACAGTTAATTTCTCTTGCATTTTCAACTGATTCTTCAACTATGACTTTTTTGTCATAACTAAAGGCTATCATCAAAGCTTCTTCTAGATTGTCCTTATTTTTTACCTTTGATATGCCTATTGAAGATCCAAGATTAGATGGCTTTATAAATAATGGATAATTTAAATTCTTTTCAATATCTGCCATAACTTCTTCTTTTGAGCTTCTCCACTTGCTTCTGTAGTAGTATTTGTAATTAACTACAGGAAGACCATTGGCTCTATAAACATCCTTCATTATAACCTTATCCATGCCAACTGATGAGCTTAAAACATTTGTTCCTGTATATGGAAGTCCAACTGTTTCAATAAGTCCTTGACATGATCCGTCCTCACCATTGGTTCCATGAAGAGCAAAGAAAACCATATCTAATGTTTCATAAACTTTTTTATCAAACATGGACTTTGATTCTGGATTTATATAAAGATTAAAATCGCCATAATCACAGCCAAGCATAACGTTCTTAGCTGAAGAAAAGTCTCCATCTTTAAATGTTTTAAAATTTTTGAAGGATTCAGAGCTTAGCCACTTACCTTCTTTTGTAATATATATTGGAATTGGAAGAAATTTTTCTTTATCCATGTTCTCAATAACTTGCATTCCTGTAATTACTGAGACTTCATGTTCAACACTTCTCCCGCCAAATATAACGCCTACTTTTAGCATTCTATCAACTCCTAATAATTATCAGGCAAATCGTTTTCGAATAAAATCACGTCGCCTGCTTGACATATTTTTTGTAAAATTAATTGTGCATCACTTAAACTTGCTGCCTCATGTATAAATCTTTCATCGAGGCCACCATCTATAAGACCATCTTTAATTGCTTTTTTATTCACTTCGGCAACTATGATGAAGTGATCTACAACAGCTGCTGCATTCTTGCCGAATTTTTTATTCTCTTCGTATTGTAAATCTCCTAATTCAACCATACCTGGTGAGATAACAATCTTTTTGCCCTCTTTAAACTCAGAGACTACATCAAGTGCCGCTTGTGCGCCGCTTGGATTACTGTTAAATGCATCGTCAATGATTATGAGATTATTTGGATTTTCTACTAAAGAAAGTCTATGCTCAACTTGATTAACATCAAGAACTGCCTTAACTATCTCTTCCATGGACATGCCTAGCTCGTGAGCCGCTGCTACTGATAAAAGTACGTTGTAAATATTATGCTTGCCAAGTAATTTTGTCTTTAGCTTGTACTCATTATTTTTGTAAATAAGAGTAAATTCAGTACCAAATTCGCCTACGCTTATATCTTTAGCAAAATAATCGCAAGCGTCGTCTTCAAGTGAGATGTAAACCTTTCTAGTCTTGACCTCAGCCGCTTTTTCTTTAATATATGGGTTATCATAGTTAAATATCGCTAGACCGCCTTCTTTAAGCGAATCGATAAGCTCAAACTTTGTCTTAACAATATTTTCCATAGAGCCAAAAGTTTCTATGTGACACGGGCCTATGTTTGTGATGATGGCGATGTCTGGCATAACAAGATCAGCCACTTCTTTAATTTCTCCCACATATCTTGCTCCAAGCTCAGATATAAAAACTTCAGTTCCGCTCTCAAGCTCATTGTTAATTACTTTTGAAATACCCATAGGTGTATTGAAAGAACTTGGTGTTGCATATGTCTTTAAACTATTCTTTACAATGTCATTTAAAACAAGTTTTGTAGATGTTTTACCATAGCTACCAGTTATTCCAACAACTTTTAATTTATTTTCTTTTTCTTTTTTAATTTTATTTTGTGCCTCGACGTAAAAACCGTGATTAATTTTATTTTCAATTGGAAGTGCTAGTAAATTTGCACATTTAACGCTTCTTGCTCTTATGATATATAAAAGAAAGGCAAGTACTAGTAAATATGCTAACGCAATTTTTTCTCCAAATATTAGATAAGCAATGATTGATGTATACATGATAATTACATTAAATAAAGCAAATATCTTCATCATCCTCTTCATCCTATCAGTAAAGACTAAAGGCTTTTTATCGCCAGGTTTTAATTTTTTTAAAGCGTTCTTAAGCCAGCCAAAATTTTTAAGCCAAGCTTCGTATTCGCTTGAAATATACATATTTAATTGCATTATTTGGAAAAATGCTAAAGAGTGTATATATATTAAAACTGTTAATAAAATTGGCAAGAATATAAATATAGCTATCATAGTTCCTCCTTACTAAGATAAGATCTAATTACTCGTGAAAATATTTGATAATCATCTGCATAAGAGAAGTGTCCGCCCTCAAGTTCAACCAGAGCAGAATTTTTTATCTTCTCATTCATAATTTTACCCATATATAATGGAGTTGTATCATCATCTTTGCCCCACAATATAAGGGTATCGTTCTTGATAGAATCCAGCCTATCAAGAAGAGACTCGTTAACGACCTTTACAAAAGTTTTTCTCATAATACCACTTGTGTTTTTGTAATCGTCAGAGCCAAATTTCTTTGAAAGCTTTTTCATAAGCTCTTCTTCACTCTTGTAAAAAAAGATTAGCCTATAAAGCTTTTTAAAGATTTTATATGTATAAACTTTTAAATAATATGAAAGACTTCTCTTAGGAAGTATCCCTGAAGCATCGATAAGAACCATCTTATCAAGTCTTTCATAGCCTTCAGAAGCGATTTGTATCAAAGTTTTGCCGCCAAAGCTGTGACCGATGGCGTCAAATTTTTTAATACCAAGCTTCTCAACAAAGGCCTTAACAATGTTTGCATAGTCCTCACCACCAAAAACTCTCTCTGGTTCAGATGACTTGCCATGACCTGGTAAATCTATGGCAATAACTTTTCTTGTGTCCTTCAAAGCGTTCACTATGCCCATGACTGCTTCGATTGAAGCGCCCCAGCCATGAAGTATAAGTACAGGCTTTTCTGATTCACCTTCTATTATGTAATTTATTTTAATATTGTCAATTGTTATTTCCATAAAATCACCCATATTATAAATGAAGCTCCCCTTATTTAATAGCATCGCTCATTAAAATCAAGGGGAGTCCAATTACAATTTTATCTTATTTTATAATAAGTCCACCGTAGCTAACAAATACTTGTGCAAATACTAATGCTACTATTGTCATTAATTTAATTAGTATATTTAGAGATGGTCCTGATGTATCTTTGAATGGGTCACCAACAGTGTCTCCTGTTACTGCTGCCTTGTGAGCATCTGATCCTTTTCCACCATGAACTCCTGATTCAATATACTTTTTAGCATTGTCCCAAGCTCCGCCTGCGTTTGACATGAAGATTGCCATTAGAACGCCTGTTACTAATGAACCAGCAAGTAGACCGCCTAGAGCTTCTGTTCCTAGAAGTACACCAACAAGTACTGGGCATACAACTGCAAGAAGACCAGGGATAACCATTTCTCTAAGAGCTGCCTTAGTAGAAATGTCTACGCACTTGCCATAATCAGGTTTTGCAGTTCCTTCCATGATACCAGGAATTGATTTAAATTGTCTTCTAACTTCTTCGATCATTTGGTTAGCAGCTTTACCAACTGCATCCATAGTTAATGATGAGAATAAGAATGGTAGCATACCACCGATGAATACACCTGCTATTGTTAATGGATTTGTTAAGTCAATCTTTTCAAGTCCAACTGCTTGTGTATATGAAGCGAACAATGCTAGAGCTGTAAGTGCAGCTGAAGCGATGGCAAAACCTTTACCAACTGCTGCTGTTGTGTTACCAACTGAGTCTAGCTTATCTGTGATATCTCTTACGCTTTCTGGAAGACCGCACATTTCAGCGATACCACCAGCGTTATCAGCAACTGGGCCGTAAGCGTCAACTGCGATAGTTGTAGCAGCTGTTGCTAATAGACCTATAGCTGCTAGTGAAATTCCATAAAGACCATTTACTGGGCTTGCTGCGCCGCCTGCTAGGAAGAATGCAACTAGTATACCTATTGAAATAACTATCATAGGGATAGCTGTTGACATCATACCTACTGATAAACCAGCGATAATGTTTGTTGAAGCACCTGTTTCTGATTCTTCAGCAACTTTTTGAACTGGCTTATATTCAGCAGCTGTATAATATTCTGTTACTTTTGCTATAATTAATCCAACAACAACACCTGCTACTATAGCATAGAATGGTTGGATTGAGCCTAAAATCTTTGTAGATAAGAAGTAAGAAGCGATTATAGTGATTAATGAACTTCCCCAAGTTGCCATATCAAGAGCTTTTTGAGGATTCTTGTCGCCTTTTACAAATAATGTACCGATGATTGATGCAACGATACCAACTGAGCATAGTGCTAATGCGAATGAAATACCATTGTCGCTAAATGCTAGTGCACCTAAAGTAATAGCTGAAATAATTGCTCCAACATATGATTCAAATAAGTCAGCGCCCATACCAGCAACGTCACCAACGTTATCACCAACATTATCAGCGATAACAGCTGGGTTTCTTGGGTCGTCTTCTGGAATACCAGCTTCAACCTTACCAACTAAGTCAGCACCAACGTCTGCAGCCTTTGTATAGATACCGCCACCAACTCTTGCGAATAATGCGATTGATGAAGCACCTAAACCAAAACCTGTAACGATGTTTGCATCTTTGAATATCATCCAAACAATGCTAGTACCTAGTAAACCTAAACCTACAACGCACATACCCATAACAGTACCGCCTGAGAAAGCAACGTTTAGAGCCTTGCCCATACCGCTTTCCTTAGCTGCGTTTGCAGTTCTTACGTTAGCTTTAGTAGCTACTGTCATGCCGATGTATCCAGCACAGATTGAGAATACAGCACCTATTAAATAACATACAGCTGTACCGATGTTGATTAATAGAGCTAGAATTACAAATAATACAACTATAAATATTGCTAAATATTTGTATTCTCTTGTTAAAAATGCAAGAGCGCCTTCTTGAATGTAACCAGCAATCTCTTTCATTCTTTCGTTACCAGCTTCTTGCTTAGTAACAAATAGAGCTTTAACTAAAGCAAATAATAGTGCTATAGCTCCGACTATAGGAGCTATGATTAAAATTTTGTCCATTTCTTCCTCCTATTTTATTATTATAAAGCTGCTAATATCAAAGTTGTTACCATAAACACAACTGATGAAACTGTTGTTATTCTTTTTAAAACAACATTTCTTGTAGGATTTTTAGAGCCCCAAATACTTTCAGAACCGCCTAATGCTTGTAAGCCTTGATCATCCCCTTCAGTAGCTGCTACTGATATAGTTAATACTAAAGCTGAAATTGCAACTAGTGCATACAATACGTAATTCATACACACACCTCCATTCTCTCTTATAACATATCTATTTTACCACAAGAGCATTTATTTTGCAATGCTTTTTTCTTATTTAATATCTTTTATAAAAATTCATTTTTAATATCTTTATGATGAGTTCATATCGTTTCGCTCATTAAATGAATTTTATAAAATTTTTTATTCTTAAATTTTTTCTATCTTAATAGTGAGGCAAAATAAAATGGGATGAGCGCATATAACTCATCCCATGTAAAATATTTTATTAAATTATTTTTTTAGTATGCTCTTGCCTGCATAAATGGCTGTATCGTCAAGCATATACTCTATTCTAAGAAGTTGATTGTATTTAGCAACTCTTTCTGATCTAGCTGGTGCACCTGTTTTGATTTGTCCTGTGTTTAGTGCAACTGAAAGGTCTGCGATTGTTGTATCTTCTGTTTCGCCTGATCTGTGTGAAATAACTGCTGTGTAATGATTTCTGTGAGCCATTTCGATTGCTTCGATAGTTTCAGTTAATGTTCCGATTTGGTTAAGCTTGATTAAAACTGAGTTAGCTGTGTGAGTTTCTATACCTTTTTTGATTCTCTTTGTGTTTGTAACATAAAGGTCGTCTCCAACTAATTGAATCTTATCTCCTAATCTTTCAGTTAATTTCTTCCAGCCGTCCCAGTCATTTTCATCTAAGCCGTCTTCGATTGAGTAAAGTGGATATTTATTAACTAATTTTTCGTAGTAATTAATCATTTCTTCGTCTGTTAGCTCTGCGTTATCGCTCTTTAGATAATATTTTTTAGTATCTGCGTTATATAATTCGCTCGCAGCAACGTCAAGAGCTAGATAGATGTCCTTGCCTGCTTCATAACCAGCTTTTTCAATAGCTTCGATTATAGTTTCGATTGCTTCTTCATTGCTTGATAAGTCTGGTGCATAACCGCCTTCATCACCAACGCCTGTAGCTAATTTTCTTTCTTTAAGGACATTCTTTAAGCTGTGATAAACTTCTGATCCCATTCTAAGCGCATCTCTAAATGTTTCTGCGCCTATTGGCATAATCATAAACTCTTGTATGTCTACGTTATTGTCAGCGTGTTGACCGCCGTTTAAAATGTTCATCATAGGTACTGGTAAAACTTTTGCATTAGTTCCGCCGATGTATCTATAAAGCGGCATGTTTAATTCATTTGCAGCGCACTTAGCAACTGCTAGTGATACGCCAAGCATAGCGTTTGCACCAAGTTTGCCTTTATTTTCTGTTCCGTCAAGATTTATCATCAATTTATCTATTGATACTTGATCTGTTACTTCCATATCAAAAATTTCAGGTGCGATAACGTTGTTTACGTTGTCAACTGCCTTCAACACGCCTTTTTTAGCGTATCTCTTTGGGTCTCCATCTCTAAGTTCTACGGCTTCGTGTTCGCCAGTAGATGCTCCTGATGGGACTATAGCTGATCCGATTGCTCCTGATTCAGCTAAAACTGTTACTTCTACAGTTGGGTTAGATCTTGAATCTAAGACTTCCATAGCAAATACATCAATAATTCTACTCATTTTATTCCTCCGATACCAATAGGCTCTCGCCTGTCATTTCTTTTGGCTTTTCTATATTTAATATATCTAATAGTGATGGTGCTAGGTCAGCTAGTACGCCATCTTTAAGCTTATACTTCCCGTCGTTAAAAAGTATTACAGGGACTGGGTTTGTCGTATGTGATGTGATTGGTTTACCATCTTCATCAAACATTGCCTCGCAGTTGCCGTGATCCGCTGTGATTATGGCTGTAAAACCACATTCCTTTGCCTTTGCTAACAGTTTTGCAAGGCATGTATCAACTGTTTCTACCGCCTTGATTATGGCTGGAACAACTCCTGTGTGTCCAACCATGTCTGTGTTTGCATAGTTTAATATAATTAAATCATAATCTGCCATAACGCTCACTAGCTTATCTGTAAGCTCATAAGCGCTCATCTCAGGTTTTAAATCGTATGTCGCTACCTTTGGTGAATTGATTAAAATTCTGTCTTCATCAGCAAATTTTTCTTCGCGGCCGCCATTGAAAAAGTATGTTACATGAGCGTATTTCTCTGTTTCGGCTATACGAAGCTGCTTTAAGCCATGTTTTGAAACAACTTCTCCAAGTGTGTTCAGTATCTCTTCATCTTTATAAGCGATATGAACATTTTTAAAGCTTGAGTCATAATTTGTCATGCACACATAATAAATGTCATCTAAAAACTTTCTTTCAAATCCAGAAAAATCTTTATTAGTGAAAGCATCTGTAATTTGTCTTGCCCTATCCGGTCTAAAATTAATAAAGATAATGCTGTCTCCTGATTTTATTTCATTCACTTCACCAGCATTTTTAATAGCGCATGGCAAAATGAATTCATCAGTCACATCTTTTTCATAAGATTTTTTAATCGTATCTATAGCATCATCCGAAACAAGTTCAGGCGCCTTAGATGTGACAGTTTTGTAATACTTTTCTGTTCTGTCATAGCGCTTATCTCTGTCCATGGCATAGTATCTGCCGCTGATTGATGCAAGGTGAGCACATGAATTATTTTTCATGTAAGAAATAATTTCGCTCACATCGTTCTCAGCTGAGTGTATGCCTACATCTCTTCCATCTAAGATCGCGTGTAGATAAGTTCTATCGCCCACGCCTTCTTTTTTACATAAATCAAGAAGCGCCTTTATGTGATCGATGTGCGAGTGAACTCCACCATAGCTTAGTAGACCCATCAAATGAAGATTGGTATTATTTTTCTTTGCGTGCTCAATCGCCTTAAGAAATTCTTCTTTTTTAAAGAAATCTCCGTTCTTAATGTCTCTATTGATCATAGAAAGATCTTGATAAACAACTCTTCCTGAACCTATGTTTAAGTGACCAACCTCGGAGTTACCCATCTGTCCAGCGGGTAGGCCTACATATTCGCCGCTCGCTTGTAATTTTGCATTAGGACAATCTTTAAATAATTTATCGATTGTCGGCGTCTTGGCTCTATATACAGCGTTTGCGTCGTTATCTTTACCGATTCCGAAACCATCTAATATTATTAATATAGCTTTTGACATCTTATATCTCCTTAGCAATGGCTTCAAAAGACTCAGTCTTTAGTGAAGCGCCACCGATTAAGAATCCATCGATATTTTCTTCTTTAGATAAATCAGCTGCGTTTGCCTCTTTTACGCTACCGCCATAAAGCACTCTAAGCTTTGCTTCAAGATTTGGATTCATTTCCTTAACTTTTTCTCTAACAAAGCGGCACATTTCCTCAGCATCTTCCTTAGAAGCGCTCTTGCCTGTACCTATTGCCCAGATTGGCTCGTAAGCTATGGCGAAGCTATCTAATTTAGCTGCGTCTACGCCAACAAGGTCAGCCTTTAATTGTTTTTCAATCTTTTCAAAGTGCTTTTTATCTTCTCTTTCAGACAAAGTCTCGCCAACGCATAGAATTACTTCTACACCATCTTCAATCGCCTTAAGAACTTTTTTATTAATCATCTCATCGCACTCACCGAAAATTTCTCTTCTTTCAGAGTGACCGATGATGACAAAATCCGCTCCACATGATTTAATCATAGAAGTACTGATTTCGCCAGTAAAAGCTCCCTTGTCTTCAAAGTAGATGTTTTGAGCACCTATCTTTATTTCATTAAATTTTTTAGTTTTATTTGCTAAATAAATATCTGTAAATGGAACTGCGACATAAACGTCATAAGAGTCATTAGGCTTTAGGCTCAAATCCTTGAAAAAGCTTTCTGTCTCTTTTACGTCCATATTCATCTTCCAGTTTGCAGCAAATAAAAATTTTTTCAAATTTGTCTCCTTATTTATCATTAATAGCAGCTATGCCAGGAAGCACTTTTCCTTCCATTAGCTCAAGTGAAGCGCCTCCGCCAGTTGAAACATGTGTAATTTTTTCTTCGTAGCCAGCTTTTTGAACAGCGCTCGCACTATCTCCTCCGCCGACTATGGTAGTAGCATCAGAGTTTGCAAGTGCCTTAGCGATGGCATTAGTGCCGTTTTTAAATTTATCCATTTCAAATACGCCCATAGGTCCGTTCCAAACTATAGTTTTTGCTCCCAATAATTTTTTAGTAAAAACATCGATAGTTTCTGGCCCTATGTCAAGGCCCATCATATCATCTGGTATATGATTTACTTCATAGCATTCAGCTTCAGCATCTTCTTTTATCTCTTTAGCGCATAAAGCGTCAACTGGTAGTACCAAATCAACTTTCTTTGCATCAGCCTTTTTTAATAGTTCAAGTGCAAGATCTAACTTGTCGTCTTCAACTAAGCTCTTACCAACGTTCATGCCCTTTGACTTTAAGAATGTAAATGCCATAGCGCCGCCAATAAGTATCTTATCAGCCTTATTTAATAAATTTTCTATTACGCCAATCTTATCAGATACCTTTGATCCGCCAAGTATAGCGATAAATGGATGCTTTGGCTCGTCAAGCTCTTTCGCCATGATATTCATTTCTTTTTCAACTAAAAAGCCTAGTGCTGATGGTAAAAATTTACTTACACCAACGTTTGATGCATGAGCTCTGTGTGAAGTGCCGAAAGCATCATTAACATAGATATCTGCAAGGTCTGCTAGCTCTTTAGAAAAAGCTTCGTCGCATTTTTCTTCTTCTTTTCTAAATCTAGTATTTTCTAGTAAAAGAAGCTCTCCTTTTTTAAGATTTTTAGCTGCTTCTCTAACTTCGTCATTAACTACTTCAGGGCAAGAGATGAATTTTACATCTCTTCCAAGAAGTTTTTCGATCTCGTCCCTAACTGGCTCCAAAGTATATTTTAAATTATATTCGCCCTTTGGTCTACCCAAGTGGCTCATCATAATTACTTTTGCGCCATGATCAAGAAGGTGCTTGATTGTAGGAAGAGACTCAAATATACGTTTATTGTCAGTTATAACGCCATCCTTCATTGGTACGTTAAAATCACATCTCAATAAAACTGTTTTATCATCAAAATTATAATCTTTTAATGTTTTTTTCATTATTTTATCCTTTTATAATAATTATTCTTGATCAGCAATGTATTTTGCTAGGTCAACTACTCTGTGGCTGTAACCATATTCATTGTCATACCATGAAACTACCTTTACAAGATTGCCATCTATAGCTAAAGTTAAGAATGGATCGAAGATTGATGAGTGTCTGTCGCCAACGTAGTCAACAGAAACAAGTTCTTCTTCGGCGTATTCAAGTATGCCCTTTAATTCGTTTTCGCTCGCTTTTTTAACAGCTTCGTTGATTTCTTCCTTAGTAACATTTTTGTTTAATTCAAAAACAACATCTGTAAGAGAAACTGTTGGAACTGGCACTCTAACAGCGTATCCAGTTAATTTATCCTTAAGTGATGGGATAACTAGTGCAACTGCCTTTGCTGCGCCTGTTGTTGTAGGCACCATAGACATAGCTGCTGCTCTTGCTCTTCTGATGTCTTTGTGTTTGTGATCAAGTAAAACTTGATCAGAAGTATAAGCGTGGATAGTTGTCATAAGGCCTCTTTTGATGCCAAAATTATCTTCAATAACCTTTGTTAATGGTGCTAGACAGTTAGTTGTACAAGATGCGTTACTGATAACATTGTGTTTATTCTTGTCATATTCTTTTTCGTTTACACCCATAACGATAGTTTTATCGATTTCGCCCTTTGCAGGTGCAGTTAAAATAACTTTTTTAGCGCCGCCCTTTTCGATGTGTTTGTAAAGAGTTTCGTTGTTTTTAAATGCTCCAGTAGAGTCGATAACGATGTCTACTCCATAGTCCTTCCAAGGAATTTCTGCCGGATCTCTAAATTGAGTGTTTGTAATCTTCTTGCCATCAATCATGAAGCCATCTTCACAAGCTTCACAAGAAACTGATAATCTACCATATAGAGAATCATTTCTAAATAGATGAGCAAGTGTCTTTAAATCACCTGATGCATTGATGTGAACTAATTCTAAGCCGTTATTCTCTTCAACTAGAATTCTAGCTACATCTCTACCAATCCTACCAAAACCATTAATACCAACTTTCATTTGTTGACCTCCTTAATTATTGTTAAAATATTTTTTATCTTCTAAACCTTCAGGCAAATAATTTTGCTCAGGCTTTTTATCCTTATAATTGTGCGGATATTTATAGTCCGCGTGATCGCCAAAGACCTTCTTGTCATTGTTGTGAGCATCTCTTATGTGAAGAGGAATTTGGAATTCTTTGATCTTATCGACATCTGCCATAGCCTTGTTAATGGCAACATAGGTCGAATTATTCTTTTCGGCGAGTGCCATGTAGATGGCTGCGTTACTCAAGATGATACGTGCTTCTGGCATGCCTATGGCTTTAACTGCATAAAATGCTGATGTAGCAAGCGTTTGCGCATTTGGATCAGCAAGTCCAATGTCTTCTGAAGCGAATATCACTATGCGTCTCGCAATAAAGAGTGGGTCCTCGCCATTGTTTAGCATGTGAGCTAAATAAAAAACTGTTGCATCTGGATCTGAGCCTCTCATGCTTTTTATAAAAGCAGAAATTGTATCGTAGTGCATGGTCGAGCTCTTGTCATACGAGTGAGCTCTTTCAAAAACTAAGCCCTTGACGTCCTCGAACTTGATATGACGAGTTAAATCAGCCTCTGGATCTTGGCTTAAAACAGCTATCTCTAAAAAATTTAGCATGTTTCTCGCATCGCCATTAGAAATTCTAACTAGATACTCAAGTGCGTCGTCATCTATGCTCGCCTTTAGTGAAGCAAGTCCACCCAGCTCATCACTTAAAGCTTTCTTAGCAAGCTTAATTAAATTTTCTTCGCTCATTTTTTCTAGCCTAATTATGAAGCATCTTGATATAAGTGCGCTATTGACCTCAAAATATGGATTTTCAGTCGTTGCACCTATGAGCGTAACGGTCGAATCTTCAACGTATGGAAGCAAAAAATCCTGCTGAGCCTTGTTAAACCTGTGTATTTCATCAACAAAGAGTATGGTTTTTTTATTCTCTTCCAAAAGTCTCTTGGCCTCTTCAACTGCCTTCTTTAAATCGCTCACCCCGCTACCCACAGCACTAATTTTGATAAAATTCGATTTGCTCGTGTTAGCAATAACGTTTGCAAGTGAAGTCTTACCAGTTCCTGCCGGTCCATATAGTATAAGCGATGGAAGTCTATCGGCCTTGATTGCTTTGTAAAGAAAAGAATTCTTATTAAGTACCTTCTCTTGACCAATATAGTCATCTAGACTCTTCGGCCTAAATCTTTCAGCTAAATTTTGACCCAGTTTTAAATTTTTTTCTCTTTCCATGTCAAACAAATTCATTTTCTCACCTTTTTTATTATATCAAATAAGCTTCAATATGTCCACTCTTAAATTATTTAATTTTAAACTTAATAATTTTAAGTAAAATATAAATATTTTTAAAATATTTTAAAAAATATATTGACATAATTAATTTATAGATGTATAATCTTAATAAAGGAGGACCTTATGATTAATAAAGCATTAAATGAATGTCCTGTTTGCGGTTCAAAACTATACATAGAAAGGCTAGTTTGTGACAATTGCAACACGACTATAGAAGGAAGATTTGAAAATAATTCATTTTACAAGCTTAGTAGCGAGCAAATTGATTTTATTAAAACTTTCTTATTAAAGAGAGGCAATATTAAAGAGATTGAAAGAGCCTTGGGTATTTCCTACCCTACCGTAATTAAAAAGCTCGATCAAATCAATGAGATTATCTCTGATCAAAAGAGTTCTACTAGCGAGAAAGAAATTCTTGAGCTCTTAAATAGCGGTACAATTACAAGTAGTGAAGCTGAGAAGATGCTTCTAGATTTAAAGGAGGTTTAAAATGTCTGAAGAAAAAATTATGATCCTTAAGATGTTAAAGGACGGCAAGATTAGTGAAGAAGAGGCGCTAAAACTTCTTAACGCTGTTGGCGAAAAGAAAGGCGAAAAAGCTTATAAGCCAAATAAAAAAAGAAATGAAATTCATATCGAAGCAGATGACTACGATGTCTTCGATGCATCGGATAAATTTGCTAGCAAAATCTCAAACTTTGTTAATAAGATAGTAAGTAAATCTTTACAAACGGCTGAAGAAGGTATGAGAAATGGCCGTGTATACGCAAACTTTAGCTTTGATGATAGCAAGAGCTTTAAAAATAAAAAATTTGCTACACTTAAGCTAGACTTAGATAAAAATAAAAAATACAATTTAATTATAAATAATACAAATGAAAAGATAGAGATACTTCCATCAAGCTCTGATCAAATTGAAGTCTATGGCAAAATTTATTATACAAATAAAAAAGATATTCCAGAAAATTATGAGTTTATTAACTGCTTTATCGATGATAAAGAAATACTTATCGAACCAAACTACTCAGAGCTAACAAAAAAAGATTTTGCTGTTAGTCTAAAAGTTTTAGTGCCTGCACAAGACTTTGCCACTGTAAAAGCAAGCACAAGCAACGATAAAATTAAACTTGACTCAATTATCTGCGATGAGCTTTATTTAACAACAAGTAACGACTATATCAAAATTGAAGACTCCATCATTGGAAAATCAGAGCTAAAAACTACTAATGATTCAGTAAAAATTAAAGACTCAAAGTTTAGTGATTTGCTTATAAATACAACAAATGCTGAAATAACTTTAAATAACACTCCATTCGTTAATTTAGAAGCGCATACAACAAACGCTTATGTCGATGTTAAAGACATATTCAACTCTGCTGAAAATATCATAGTTACTAATAGCAATGGACCTGTTACACTTGAATTAGAAAACGTAAGTAAAAATGTTAAATTAAATTTAAGAGGCCTTAATAAATACACATGTCCAGTCATCTTTGATGACGACAGATTCAAGCTTGACAAAGACAATGACGAGCTTACAACTGCCTCACTAAATAACGATTCAGAACTTACTCTATTCGGTGATATAAAAACAAGTAACGGACCTATCATTATAGAGTAGGTCAAATATTCCCATCATTATCCTGGCCATAAATTGGTCAGGATTTTTCTTTATAAATCATTTCAAATCTGTTAAATCTCTTGTAAATCTAAATCTTTTAATGTATAATTATAATGTTAAAATTAAAAAGATATAAAATATATAGGAGTAAAATGATGAAGATAAAAAGAATAACAAAAATTAATATATTTGTACTTTTACTAGTCTTAAGCGTGCTAACACTTATTTTAAGTTTTAAAAATACAGCTTATGCTGAAGAAAGTAAAGAGACTGAGGAAACTAAAGAGAATGAGAAAAGTAAAGAAGAAAAAGATACTAAAGAGACTAAGGACGATGGCTTTGAATTTAATGGTGCCAAACTTAAATTTATCACAGGAACTTTTGATGGCAAAGACAGTTTAGATATTGATTTTCCAATTGAAATAAAAGATGCAAACGCTGAGTATATCGATGAAAAAGCAAAAATAATCAATACAGAAAAAAAAGCTTTTACTCTTAAAAATCCAAACATACTTGTTTTAAATAACGGTGAAAAATACTATGTAATCACAGCCATCAACGCATATAAAGATGTTCAAGACAATATTATTGATAAGGTAAATATTGATAGTGAAATTTTATATGACAAATCAAAGCTACAAATAAAATTAAAGCTAAAAGATATAAAAGATGAACAAAAAAATATTAAATATAGCATTTGTTACGCTAGCATGGATGAAAAAGCTTTTCAAACGCCTGAAGCATTTAAGCTTGTTGATTCGAAATTTAGAATTTCTAAGCACTGTATAACACCTGACGGATACTTCTACCAAATGAATCCGCGCTCAGTGCCATACAAAGAAAGCTATTTCTTTATGCAAGGCGCTATATACATTGCAAACACTCTTTTAGATGTTATTGATAGTAAATTTGCTCAAGTGATAACAGCAAAACTTGTTGATGACACAGCGAAAAAGCTAAATGAAGATGGCTACTACCCTATTCCTTATAGAAGTGAGTGGCTAAAGGCTGACTACAACATAGGTAAAGGCTACTTCGACACGAGATGGAATCTTGATTACGCTTACATTTGCTTAAGAATGTATAGTATGTTTAAGGATGAAAAATATATAAATATCGCGGACAAAGTTTTAACTTATTATAAGAAATATGCTGAGCAAAATGCGATTAAAGTCCCATATATCGACGATGCATTTCTAGTTATGGACTACGGTGCTGAATATTACATCGGCATGACGCACTCATCACTAAACCATCACTTAATGGGTCTAAAGGCTTTAATGTATGAAGATATACTAAAAAAAGAAAATAATAACGGCGCATTTATTAAAAAGATGATAAAAGGTGTTGAGGCAACTTGCGATATGTGGATTAAAAAAGATGGCAATCTTGAATACGCAAGATTTGTTGATGGTACTTATGGACTAAAAGATTATCCAGATTTAACTCTAAATGATTTAAAGGACTGTCAAGCACTTCATGAAAATCTTTATAAGTGCAAAAATGCAGTTTTTGAAAAACTGATAAATTCAAAACAAAAATGGTACGACAATGTATATCTAAAAAATAAATAAATATGTTTATAGACAAAAGATGCCTTTCCTGGAAATCCAAGAAAGGCATTCTTTATTTTAATTGTTTTGTTCGTCTATTATCTTTTGGAGCTCTTTCATAAATGACTGAGTATCTTTAAACTCTCTATATACTGAAGCAAATCTTACATAAGCTACTTGATCTATCTCTTTAAGGCCTTGCATGATAAGCTCACCTACTTCATTTGATGAGACTTCTTTTTTCATAGTACTCATAAGCTTTTCTTCAACACTATCTGCCAAGCCTTCAATTTGGCTTAAGCTAACAGGCCTTTTTTCGCAAGATTTGATTACGCCCTTTAATATCTTACTTCTGTCAAATGTCTCTCTGTCTCCGTTTTTCTTGACAACTATTAAAGGTGTTTCTTCAATTTTTTCGTATGTTGTAAATCTTTTTTTACAGCGAAGACACTCTCTACGTCTCCTAATCGCAGTACCCTCATTAGTAGGTCTTGAATCTAGTACTTTTGAATCTTCGTAAGAACAAAAAGGACACTTCATAATTAATTATTCTTTAAAAAATCAGGTACTAATAAAGAATCGTCGAAGCTTGAAGTATTTTCACTTCTCTTTTCTTCGTGCTTTTCTTCTACTTCTTCAGAATCCTTGTTTGAATCTTTTTTAGCAGGTTTAGATCCATCTTCAAATTCTGTAGCGATAACAGTTATCTTAATAGAATCGCCAAGGCTTTCATCGATACCAGCACCGAAGATGATGTTTGCATCGTCAGCAACCGATTGTCTGATTAAGTCTGCAGCTTCATTTACTTCGAACATACCAAGGTCAGTACCACCAGTGATATTTAATAGAACAGACTTAGATCCTTCTATAGATGTTTCTAGTAATGGTGACTTGATTGCAAGCTTAGCTGCATCTGTTGCTCTGTTGTCTCCTTGAGCAAAACCTATACCCATGTGAGCAATACCCTTTTGTTCCATGATAGTCTTAACGTCAGCAAAGTCAAGGTTAATTAGGTTTGGTACACTAATTAAATCAGATATACCTTGTATACCTTGTTTTAATACTTCGTCAGCCATGATGAATGCATCTTTTAATGATGTTTTCTTGTCAGCTATTTGAAGAAGTCTATCGTTTGGTATAGTTACTAGTGTGTCAACTACTTCTAGTAATTGGCTAATACCTTGAGATGCGTTTTTAGCTCTCTTCATACCTTCAAAACCAAATGGTCTTGTAACAACGCCTACAGTTAATATGCCTTGTTCCTTAGCTAATTGCGCAATGATAGGTGCAGCACCAGTACCTGTTCCACCGCCCATACCAGCTGTGATAAATACCATGTCAGTGCCTTTAAGCATTTCAGTAATGCCTTCTTTATCTTCAAGAGCTGCTTGTGAGCCAACTTCTGGATTTGCTCCAGCGCCTAAGCCCTTTGTAACCTTATCTCCTATTTGAATCTTATTTTGTGCCTTTGATGATGCTAAAGCTTGTCTATCTGTGTTAACAGCTATAAACTCAACGCCTTTTACGCCTGCATCAACCATTCTGTTAACAGCGTTGTTTCCTGCTCCACCAACACCTATAACTTTAATTTTGGCAAATTGGTCAATTTCTACATCAAAATCAATCATTTACGAATCCTCCTTTTATACTAAGTATTTAATTATTTACTCTATTACTTATATTCTACCACAAAAATTACATTTTGTTTAGTATTTTTCTTCTAATTGTTGCAAAATTGTTAAAAATTCTTCCTCCGAAGACGAAAATCGCTGCATAATATATAGGTATACTAAGAATATCTCCAAGCCAAGTTAATAACGCAGCTATAATCGAATTACCTATAAGGCCTGATAAAAATAGTTTATTGTTAAAATTGTTATCCATATAAGCATTTAGTCCGCCAAAGACTGAGTCAATTGCAGCAAGCAGCGCCATGGATATATATAATGAATAATATGGATTGTAGCTATATGGTACTACGTAGCCAATAATTACACCAATTATTATACCTATGATTGCAATAATCATTTTTTATCATCTCCTGTTATGTTCTGTGAGTATATAATTTTATCGTCGTCTATCTTTTTCTTCACTAAAACTTTTTCGCTTTGCTTTATATCTAGCGTAATAGGATTTATAGTCTCTAGGATGCTAGCAAAAGTGCCTGGCGACTTAAGTGCTGAATAAAGCTTATCACCATTGCCTATAGCGTTGATAACAAAAGGCGCTCCCTTTGTTCTGCCATTGAGCCTAACAACTGGTCCGTTGCACTTAACGCCAGTCCTCGAATAAACTCTTAAATCGTTTATAGATATAGCCTCAGCACCAGATGCTCTTAGATCGTTGATTATCCTTAATAGGTCACTATCATGAATAACATCAGTCCTCTTAACTGGTCTATCTACAATATCTTCAGTGATTGTCACGACTATACCTGGCCCTTCAAGATCAACGTCACCCGATATCATCTTATAAAAAAGCATTTCGCCTTTTAAAAATTCTAGAAAATCGCTGTCATTTTTAACAAGTTTATCCAAAGTTTCAAGCTTTTTATTTTGTTTATCAAGCTCATCGTTTATGCTTTTTATCTCAGCCTTTAAATTTTTTATCTTTATGCTTGTCTCTTTCATTTTATTTATACTTAGAGGCTCGAAAAATTCTTTGTCTGTCTTTAAGTATAAGCCTAGAAACACACCTATAATCAAGTAAATAATGACAAGCAATACGCGTTTAATCTTATGCATCATTCTTGCACTTCATATACAGGTTTTGCATATAGAAAATCTATGCTCTTCTTATATCTTGGTATAACTATATCATCTCTAACAGTTAAAACGACTTGATAATTATAGTTTTGCAATTCATCCTTAATTCCGCCTTTAAATTCAATGGCTGATTGCATTGTGCCTGCGTCTCCTATAGCCTTTATAACAATAGGCGCAGATGTACTAACGCCGCCAACTTCTATGTGTTTACCTGCGCTAACTATCTCAGTAAATGATGTGTATCTCACTTCGTTTATAGATATAGCCTCAGCTCCAGCACTATTTAAAACGCTTATTGCACTTAAAAGCAAATCTATATCGTTTTGTATGCCAAAGCTCACTTCTCCATCGGCAAGTTTTGGCTCATCAATAGTTAATATTATTCCCTTGCCTTTTAAATCAGTATAGCCAGCTACCATTTTATATTTTTCAGTTTCTTCGTATAATTTTTTTGCTACCTCGTTATTACTCGAGCCAGGTTTTTCATACTCTCTAAGCTTATCCTCTGCATCGTCAAGCTTTTGCAATAAACCGTCTCTTTCCTCTTCAAGCGATTTGACTCTTTGAGCAAGCTCTTGAACCCTCTTTACATTAAGAGGATTACCAACAGTTTTTTTCACTGTTTTAAGCTGCATAGTTATTGCAAGACCTATAAGTATACAAGAAACAAATAATAATATCTTTTTCTTATCAATTTTCATCTATTCACCCACTACAACAGGCGCCTTGCCCTTGTTAAACATAATCATCTTAGGTACTATTCCTTTGTCTTGAAGCTTAATCATAAGCTCATTTAAGACCTTCATCTTGTATCTAATATCCTTTAATTCGCCTAGCTGAACAACAAGCCCACTCCTATAGTTCATAGAAACTTCTAAATCAGCATTCTTTTCTATAGTCTTGATATCTTTAACTAAATTATTCGCGCTTATCTCAGTTATTAGCTCTTCAAGTGTAGCGCCAACCTCAGTATTATAAAAGTTTTCGCCTTGTTCAAGATGAGTCTTGTCAAAATTCTTTATAAGCGGATAGCCTTCCTTATAAGATGTGCTATTCTCAAGAACAGTACCTTTATCGTCAATATAGATATATTTTGAATCGCTAAAAAATTCTGCCGCTATCAATCTTTCCTTAACCTCAATCGTTACAGTATCCTTTGAAGATCTGGATAGATGAACATCATCTACATAAGGATTTGTCTTGATCTTAGCTTTTGCTTCTGTTAAGCTTTGCTTAAGAATGTTCTCGCCAATTTCAAGTTCACTCGCCTTAATAATGTTATCAGCAGATAAGTTTTTATTGCCAACAACTTTTATATGCTTTAGCCCAAAGAGTTTTGTATTGAATATAAATAGAATAAACGCAAAAACAATAACACTTATTACGAAAAATCTCATTAGACTTCTCCTTCTTTGTCTTTGTCTTCTTATTCTGTTTCTCCTTATATCCTTTTTACTCATTGGTTCCATAATTTCACCTTTAAACAGTTTTTATAATTATATCATATATTTCATCAATTGCGTTTTTGTGAAATATCTTTTTAAGTCCTTCTTGCATTGACTTGTAAATATCGTCGTTATGAAGTATTTTATTGACCTCATCAAAAAGTACTTCTTCGTTAAGATCTTTTTCTAAAATCATCTTCGCAGCGCCCATATCTTCAAAATAGCGTGCATTGTACTCTTGGTGATTTTCAACAACATAAGCCTTAGGAATGATTATGACTGGTTTAGCTACGCATGAAACCTCGTTAAGAGTAAGTGCTCCAGCGCTTGTAATAACCATGTCAGCGTCAATCAAAGCCTTAGGCATATCATAAAGATACTCGCCAACACGAACATTTGATTTTGTATAATCAATCTCTTCCTTGTCAAGTTCTTCCTTAAACCAGCTGTACGAATAAGTTCCGCTCACATGGAAAATGTTGAAATCCATATCTTTGTAATGTTTCTTGATCATATCAAGAACATTTTCATTAATGGATTTTTGTCCACCGCTTCCGCCGAAGGATAAAACTACTTTTTTATCATTATCAAAATCATAATAAGACTCATGACTAGCTTTACTATGAATGTCATCAAATTCTTCTCTAATCGGTATGCCAACTATATTTGTAATATCTTCTTTATTAAGAAGCTTTTTTGTGTTTTCGTTAGTAACAAGTATCCTTGTCGCTTTTTTCTTTAAAAGCCTTGTAGTTATACCTGCGTGAACGTTTAGCTCAAATATCATTGATTTTATCTTTTTCTTTTGTGCAGCATAAACAAGTGGCCCTGAAACGTATCCACCCGTTCCTATTACAAGGTCGGGCTTAAAATCTTTGATTATCTTTTTACATTCGTCAAGAGATTTGAAAAGCAGTCTCAAAAATTTAAAAGCGTCTTTTGGATTTTTCTTAGGTATTTTAACTATGTCAATGCCTTTAAACTCAATATTCTCTTTAGCTACAAGCCTTTCCTCAAGACTTCCCTTTCTACCAACGTATATAACATCATGATTATTTTCAATTAATTTCTTTGCTATGGTCATGGCTGGGTATATGTGTCCACCAGTGCCACCACCAGTTACGATAAATCGCATTATTTCACCTCTGAATTTGCATTCTTAGAAATATTTAACAGTACCGCCGTTAGTACCATGTAAATGATTAGTGATGTGCCTCCATAGCTAATGAATGGAAGTGTTATTCCTTTTGAAGGAACTAAATTTACTGATACTGCCGCATTGATCCAAAATTGTATCGCTATCAAAGAGCTGATACCACTTGCTAGCATTAAGCCATATCTATCTTTTGTTCTAGCAGCTGTTAAATATCCTTTAATAATTATAACAGAAAATAGGGCAACAATGCAAATCATTCCTAAAAATCCTAATTCTTCGCCGCAAACAGCCAAAATATAGTCATTATAAACTTCTGGTATATAAAAGAATTTTTGTGTGCTATGACCGATTCCAACACCCGATAGACCGCCATTGGCATAAGCAAATAAACTTTGCGCTGGCTGCCAACCAGTATCTTTGATGTTTTTAATTGGATCAAGATAAGCAAAAAATCTATTTCTTCTAAATACATTTCTATATATCGCTAAATATATACCAATACCAGCAAATCCAAGTGCTGGTGGTATTATTCCTAGTGGCGCTCCGCCTATAAAGTACATAATTGATAAGGCTCCAGCAACTGTAACAGCCGTGCCCAAATCTTTTTGTATGTATATTAATAAAGTAAAGAATAATATGATAGCTACTGGTACTACGACGATGTTTTGTAAATTTCTTCTACGTAAATTAATTTTGCTCATGTATGATGCCATGCAAAATACTGCCGCTACTTTGATTATATCGGATGGCATAAATGAAAAACCGCCTAAATTAATCCATCTTCTTGATCCTTTACCAAAGTCTGTACCTAGTGGTGTAAACTTTAGTAGTAATACTAAGACTATACTCGATATAATCATAAAACTAACAAAAAATCTTGTATCATACTTTTTGTAGTCAATCCTATAAGCAATTAAAGATAGTATTGCCCCTGCTAAAACAAAGACTAAGTGCCTTGTAAGGAAGTATACTCCGCCATATTTACCGCCTTCAAGCTTGTAGCTGTAAGGGTATGAGCTTGTATACACAAGTATGATACCTAAAATTATTAGGCATACTACAGATATTAAAATGTGATAATCAGGCGCATTACTCTTTTTCATTTATTTCAACTCATTTACTAATTTTTTAAATTCTATTCCACGTTCTTTATAATTTTTATAAATTCCCCAGCTAGCGCATAATGGCGATAATAAAACTATATCTCCTTTTTGTGCGTGTGATCTAGCTACGCTAACTGCTTCACTCATATTTTTAACCATAGTTATATTGTCATAACCTACATTTGTGAAGGCTTCTTTAATTTTGTCCTTAGTTTGTCCAAATAAAATTAGGCTTCTAAGTTTATTTTTTGTTTTAAAAGCAAAATCTTCAAACGGTATGTTTTTGTCATAACCGCCTGCGATTAAAACTATGCTTTTATCAAAGGCTTCAACCGCCTTGAGCGAAGCATCAGGATTAGTTCCCTTGGAATCATTGTAATAACTTATTCCATCAAGTTCCCTAACAAATTCAATCCTGTGTTCAACGCCTTTAAAATCTTTTATCTCTTTAACAATATCTTCTCTTTTTACTCCAAAAACTTCTAGCGCAAGTGTCGCTGCCATGAGATTCTCATAGTTATGGCGTCCCTTTATAAATATATCGTCCTTGTTTATGACAATGTTTTTATCTTTATCCACAATGTTTGGTGCGATATAATTCATATCCACTATATCTTTTTCTTTTGATGAGAAATATAGTATATTTGTGTCTTGCTCTACCTTATTTAAGGCGATATCGTCATAATTAAGTATCAAATATGAAGATTTGTCCATATTTTGATAAATTTTCTTTTTTGCTTCTTCATAAGCCTTGAATGAACCGTGCCAATCCAAATGATCTGGTGTGATATTTAATATAATGGCAATGTTTGGCTTAAAATCTTTTGTGTACTCAAGTTGGAAGCTTGATGCTTCTATGACATGTGTATCATAATTAGCTGCCTCAAGTAAAGGTGAAACGCCGATGTTGCCTATAACATTGACATTGTATCCAAGGTCTTTTAAAACTTTTCCAATAAAAGTCGTTGTAGTTGTCTTACCATTGGTTCCAGTGATAACTATAAACTTATGATTTTTAAAATCTCTGTATAAAATTTCTATATCAGAGACTATCTCAACATTTTTATCTACAAGGTAACGAATTATATCTGATGACGGCTTTATTCCAGGGCTCTTTAATACAAAGCTAAAATCAATCGAGTCAAGCTCAGTTCTTGTTAAAAATTTAACATCGTCTAGATTTTCATTTGCTCTGTCTTTTAAAATTTGATCCATGTTGTCATCGTAAACATAAACATTAGCTCCTTTACTTATAAAGTATAAAGAAGCTCCATAACCAGATATTCCATATCCTAAAATCAGAATATTTTTACCTTTGTAGTCCATAATATCACCTCAAAAATATTATTAGCGATGCGACGCATAAAACTAGTGTCCATGCGCAGAACATCATAACAACTTTAGTCTCTTTCATGCCTTTCATCTCAAAGTGATGGTGAAGCGGGCTCATAAGAAAAACTCTTTTGCCTGTCTTTTTAAATACTAATACTTGTATTATTACTGAAAGTGTTTCAAAAATCAATACAAGCGCATAAATAATCATATAGAAGTGCAAGCCTAGTAATATTGTCAATATCGCTAGTACGCCTCCTAAGAATAATGAGCCTGTGTCGCCCATAAATATTTGTGCTGGATATTTATTAAAGATTAAAAAGCCTAAAAGTGATGCAAACATAATTATTGAGTAGGCATAAGTAGTCATATTTGAAATCTTTAATGAAAATATCGCAAGTGTCAATAATATGATTGACATAACGCCTGTTGCAAGTCCATCGAGTCCATCGGTTAAGTTGACTGCATTTGTGCTGGCAACTAATATAAAGAAGTTTAGTAAAATTACCCACTTGCCTAAATCGACCTCTTTATAAAACGGTATAAATACCTTTGTGCCCACAAGTTCATATGCAAAATAAGCTATAAGAGCCGAAAAAATCATTTGCAATAATAATTTTTGATATGCTCTCAAACCTAAATTTCTATGCATAAAGAATTTTATATAGTCGTCTAAAAAGCCTACAAGGCCATAGGCAGTGCTGCCTAAAGCCAGTAAGATAATTTCTTTTGTAAAAACAAAGCCTAAAAGCTTAGATACAAGCACGCTGATTAAGGAGCTTAGTACAAATAATATGCCTCCCATAGTTGGTGTGCCTGCCTTTTTTAAGTGAGACTTAGGTCCTTCTTGTCTTATATTTTGTCCAAGCTTGTACTTTCTTAGCTCAGGTATGATAATTTTCGCAAGTATGCATACCAAAGCAAAGCTTAGTATTGCTATGATTACACTATATACACTTATATTTTTAATCATCTTAGTCCCCCAATTTTAATTCTACTATAGAATTCTTCTTCACTTCTTTATCTGCCTCAGGTCTTTGCTCTTTAACAAGACCATCGCCCTCAATTTTTAGCTTAAGTCCAACTTTTTCAGCAAGTCCAAAAGCTTCGTCTCTTGTCATGCCCTTAAAATCAGGCGTCAATATAGTATCATCTTTTTTCACTTCAACATCAAGCGTTATAACTGTGCCCTTGTCTACGAAAACGCCCGGCTTGATGCTTTGTGAAATGATTAGCGATTCATCTGTATATTCTTTGTAATTAGTGTCAAAGCTTAAAGATAGGTCTGCAAGCTCAAGTCCTGCCTCGCCCATAGTCTTGTCTTTAAGGTCTGGCACTTGAACTTTTTCATTTTGAACGCTGCTTACTTCACTTGCTGGTGGTATCTTATAGTAATCAATAATAAATTTAGCTACATCTTGAAAAATAGGTGCCGCTACTAAAGAACCATAAGAAATACCACTTCTTGGCTCATCCACGATTGCTAATACAACAAATTCTGGATTATCAATCGGAAATGCCCCAACGAAGGAGGATATATATGCGTTCTTTTTATATTTGCCATCAACAATTTTTTGCGCTGTACCAGTCTTACCACCAATTCTGTAGCCTTCTATTCTAGATCTTTTGATGTAACCGTCTCTAACAACGCTTTCGAGTAGCTTTTTCATGTGCTCGCTTGTTTCTGTCGATATAACTCTTCTTCTGACAACACTCTTTGGTGTGTCTATAACATTACCAAAATCATCAACTGTTTTTAAAACTAATTTTGGCTTATAAAGCGTTCCACCATTAACTACAGCGCAAATTGCATTCGCCATTTGTATAGGTGTAACCGCAAGTCCATGACCATATGACATAGTCGCAAGCTCAACTGGACCTATAAAATTTGGATTTGTTGGAAGTATTCCTAAACTTTCACCTGGAAGGTCAATTCCGCTTTTTTCACCAAAACCAAAAGCTTTAGCATATCTAAGTATATCGTTTTTACCTAAAATATTACCAATTTGAACAAAGGCAACGTTACATGAATTGTTAAGTGCCTGTGATATGTTTTGTGTGCCGTGCGCCATGTGCTCAGCGCATGATAAGGTTCTTTCAAAAACATCAATTGATCCTGTGCACGAAAAAGTCATCTTGTCATTAAGCTTGCCTTCTTCAAGACCAGCGGCTAAATTTATGACCTTATATACAGATCCCGGCTCGTACGAGTCACTTATCGCGTTATTACGCCATTTATCAAATAGAATTTGGTTTCTCTCTTCATCTTTAGCTTCGTCCCAAACTTCTTCTTCAACATCGTCAGGTTTTTTTCTTGGTTCGTTTAGATTGTATCTGCCAGTGTTAGCTAAGGCAAGTATCGATGAATCTCTCGGGTCCATAACTATGATGGATACTGACTCAGCACTTTGTTTTTCCCTTGCCGCATCGGCAATCTTCTCTACTTCTCTTTGAAGTTTTTCGTCTATAGTTAAAACTACGTTGACACTCTTTTTGCCCTCAATTATTCTCGCCTCTTGATTTGGAAGCGCGTTAACCATGTTGGCTTCAAGCTGTTGAACCTTTCTAGCGGCTCTTCCCTCCAAAGCATCGTTCAGTTTTACTTCAAGGCCGTTGATGCCCACGTTGTCAATGTTGTTAAAACCTATTAGCTGTGATGCTAAATCGTTGAACGGATAATATCTCTTTGCCTTTTCTTCTACTTCAAGTACAGTTCTGAACTTTACTTTACCCATACTTTCCTTGAATTTTTTATAATCATCTAGCTCCATCTCAGGAACGACTCTAATTCTGCTCTCGTATGTAATTTTGTCATATACATCTATTGAGTCTTCTCCAGTCATTTCAGCTATCTTAGATGCGACTTCTTCAGCTATCTCTTTATAAGTTTTTTCTCTTTTTAATTTAGCCTCTTCTTTTTCATTCTCATCTTCTTTGAATGGAACGCTCCAAAAAGTAACTATATTTTTGTTAACTGCTAGTGGTTTATTGTTTCTGTCATATATAAAACCTCTTTGATTACCAAGGCTCACCGCCTTAGTCCATTGGCCTACAGCGTACTCCTTATATCCTTTTGCATCAGATATTTGCACTTTAAATAGCTTTATTAAAAATAATGTAATTATTAATCCAAAAAAAGCCAGAACAGTCAAAATCCTATTATACTTGTTAGGAATTTTAGACTTGCCTGTCTTTTTCGGTCTTCTATGTCTATCGCTTGTCGGCGTTTTCATTTTCTTTCACTTTCTTCTATATTTTTATCGATATCTGAATCAAGACTAACAATAACTTTATCATCAATCTCTTTTTCTTCTTTACTATTAGTATTTATGTTTAAAATTTGGGATTCGTTAGGGTATATCATTCCAAGCTTAGTCCTAGCTTCGAATTCGATTGCACCTGCATTTTTAAGGCTTTCAAGTTTTGCTGTCTCGTCTATAAGAGTAGTTTTTAGCCTATTGATCTCAGCGTTACTATGATTTATGGAGTTTTGTACTCTAGTCACTCTATCTGCGCAAAAAACAAGCATAGTAAAAACAATTCCAAGAGCCATAGCACATAAAACAGTTCTTACGAAAGATACGTTGATAACTCTCTCCTTTGCTTTTGTTCTACGCTTTAAATTCTTTTTAACTAGTGGCTTACTTATTGTTCTTTCTTGCGAATAAACTGGACTATCATATAATTTTCTCGCTGCAGATGACATAATATACCTCCCTATACTCTTTGAGCTATCCTAAGTTTAGCGCTTTCACTTCTTGGGTTAGCTTCTAATTCCTCTTTACTTGCCACAAGTGGCTTATTGTTAACAAGTTTTAACTTTCTCTTGTGATTGCATGTACATATAATGCTCTCTGGCGGGCAAATGCAATCAAGCGTGTTAAATTTAAATATATCTTTAACAATTTTATCTTCCATCGAATGAAATGTTATTATCGCTATCCTTCCATCAGGATTTAAAATATCGATAGCGTCTTGCAAGGCAGCATTTAATGCGCCAAGCTCATCATTTACCTCTATCCTTAAGGCTTGAAAAGTCTTTTTAGATGGATGTTTGTTCTCCCTCGCCTTTTTTGGTATTGCCCTTTTAATTACATCAGTCAGTTCAAATGTAGTCTCTATCGGCTTTTCTTCTCTATATTCACAGATGAATTCAGCTATCCTTCTAGCCCATCTTTCTTGTGAATACTTGAAAATTATCTCTTCTAATTCTTCCTTAGTATATGTATTGACGATGTCGTAGGCAGATTTACCGCTCTCTTGATCCATACGCATATCAAGTTTCGCGTCCAGTCTGTAAGAAAAGCCTCTGTCCTTGTTGTCTAGCTGATAAGACGATACGCCTATGTCAAGAAGTATTCCGTCTAAGTGATCAATTCCTAAGTTTTGGCAAATAGCTTTAATATTTCTATAGTTGTCGTGAACCAATTTAAAATTGCCGCCAACGCTTGATAATACTTCGTTTGCTTTATTAAGAGCTTCCCTGTCTCTATCAACACCTATTAATAGGCCGTCTTCATTAAGTCTCTTAAGAATCTCTTGTGAATGACCCGCTCCGCCAATGGTACCATCTAGGTAAATACCGTTCGGCTTTATGTCAAGGCCATTTATCACTTCATTAAGCATTATGGGTATGTGTTTAAACTCCATAACTACGCTCTCTTTATGTTATTTGCAAGCTCTTCAAGAGGTGCAACAGTTGCCTTATAGTTCTTATAAACTTCTGTATCCCAAATTTCAATTCTCTTTCTAACGCCAATTATGTAAACGTCGCCCTTTATATCCATCATGTCTCTAAGCATCTCAGGTAGCATAACACGGCCGTTTTTGTCCATGTTAGCTTCATTCATGTAAAGGAACATCTCACGTTCAAATTTTCTGTTTTCTAGAACAGTATCAGGTAAATCATCGAATTGTTCGAGCTTTTTCTCATAAGTTTCACGGTTATAAACGTAGATACATCTGTCGTAACCTCTAGTGATTATGAAGTCTTTACCAAGTTCATCACGCATTTTAGAGGGTATGATAACCCTCCCATTTGAATCAATACTATGTTTAAATAAACCCATGAACATTGATAACACCTTCTTAATGCTATTCTAAACATTAATAACCATTTCGAACCATTTCTAGCTTCTTTACAACCATTTTAAACCATTTTCACACATTTTACTAGTAATATTACAATCATGTTACACAAATGTCCAAAAAATACTACTAAAGTAGTATTTTTTGATAGTATTTAAAAATTTTTTAATAAAAAATGACTAGCTTTTACACTAGTCATTAATATCTATGGGTTTATTAACTTTTATATAGATTAAATTTATTTGATGCTAAATTGCTTCCTTAAGTAATAAGAAATTAAGTTTAGCACTTTCATTTAATAATTCAACTTTAAATTCATTTTTAAAGACTCTAATTACATCCTCACCATTAAATTTAGAAAGTTTTGCTTTGCCAATCTCTCTACCAGCATCATTAAGTAGTAATACCTCTTTTGTGTCAGTATACTCATCTTCAGCTCTTTCCATTTTTATTGTACTTGATACTATATTAAACTTAATTATCTTATCCTCACTCTTAATAGCATCGGTATTAGACATGACTTTGTTAGCTTTGACAAATAATGTATCCGGATTAAAAAAAGGATCGTAGACAAAAACTCTATATACAAATGCTAGTGAAACTATAATTAACAATATCAAAAAAATCTTATCGTTAAGTCTTTTTTCATGGCTTTCCCAAGCCGCATTGTTCTTTTCTTTCATTTAACTCTCACTCCATATCATTCTTTCTATTTTAACTATAAATATATAATTCTATCCGTTCTGCTAATTACGTAATCGTCATGTGATACTAAAACTATAGTTTTCCCTTTATCATTTAAATCTTTTAAACAGCTTAAAATTATCTCTCTGTTAAGTTTATCAACTGAAGCTGTAGGTTCATCTGCCAAAACAATATCTTTATTTTGTAAAATAACTCTAGCTAAAGCTACTCTTTGTTGTTCTCCTCCAGATAATTTAAAAACCTTGCTGTTTATATCAATATTTAAGTTTAAATCATCAAGAACATTTTCAATCTTTTCTCTTTTATTTTTTATTCTTTTGTCTAAACCTATAGATAAGTTGTCTAAAACTGAAAAATCATCAATCAAAGCGAAATTTTGAAATAAAAATGAAATTTTCTTAGATAGTATTTCTTTCACTTGTCTATTGTTTCTAAAGTCAACGAGTTTACTATCAATAATAATTTCTCCGCTATCACAAGGTTCTAGTAATCCCATCATATTTAAAAGTGTTGATTTTCCGCTACCAGAACTTCCCTTTATTCCAACAAATTCGCCTTTTTTAATATTACAAGTTAAATCTTCAAATATGATTTTATCTCCATATTTTTTGTATACACTTTTTAATTCAATCATACAATTATTCTCCTTTAATTATACTAAGTGACTTTTTAGAATAGTAATTTCTAATAACTATTAAATTTATAATTATCTCGTATAGTGCAAATATAACAAATATTTTGTTTATTAATACAGCAATTATAATATTTATAAAGAAATTTATTCCACATAATATTAAAATCACCCTCTTTGGCTTAACTCCATTAATTTTTAGTACTGCTAACTCTTTCTTTCTATATTCACAATAAGCTATGGATACAGCCAATATTGAAAGAGTATAAGAAAGAATATTAATAATCATAAATTGAAGATTATCTATAAATATTAACCAAAGATTATCTATAATTTTATTATAATCAGATTTTAGCTGCACAATTGATACCGTTCCCCTATCTGCCCCAATCTCTATTAAGTAATTATCAATTTGCATATTTGATTTTTCATCAAATATAAGTCTTCCGCCATTGTAATAAATATTGTTTTCGACAGGCGTCAAAAGATACACTGCATTATATACAACTTGTTCAGGAATAAGTAAATTATAATGTTTTTGTCCTTCTTTGATGTATTTAATTTCTGCTTTTTCAAAATCATTTATGCCCATAAGTATTTCATTTGTATTTAACTTTAAATTATAAGGCAATAAAACTGTATTTTTGTTCGCATCAACTTCGTTTTTACTAATTAACTTGTTATCGGTCGAATATATTTTTACATAATCAAGCATGTTATGTGACATTCGAATAATTGGCGGATTATCTAGCATATTATTCTTTTTATTATGGTCTAAAGATTGGTGCCCGTATAAGCTAAAACTAGGATTTGCATAATTATACAAATGTTCTTTGTCTATACTGCTTATACATTTTAAAATTTTATCCATATAGTTTTCATCAGGTGTGCTAGAAGTTTTTATATAACTTAAGTCATTGCTCCAAACAACCTCTATGCCCTGCTTTGCTACTTTCCAATCAAGATAATTTTCATAAAACTTAGAAGCTGAAAACATAAATGCAATTGTTATTACTATTTTAAATGAAATAACTAAAATTAATATGGCTTTATTGTTCTTATAATTTTTTAATGCAGGTATTATCTCTAATTTTTTAACAAATACACTCGCTACTAATGAAGCAATAAATGTTACAGCTAATAGGCATAATGAAATATATAAATACATCATTATAAAATCTCTAACAAGGAATTTATCTTTAATTAAAATATATATCATAAACATAATACTTATTGTTGTAAAAGACAAAAAAGCTGATTTTATTGCTTTAAGCAAAACTTTTAAAGAAATTTTATAGGTGTTATAAGCATTTAATTTTAAAATAGCGATTTCTTTGCTTCTTAGTATATAATGTATGCTAATACAAAATATCATAAACATAACTATGCATAAAAAATATATTATGTTTTCCTCTAAAAAAATTATCGAAATATTTGTACCACTATCTCTAAAAAGATTTTTTCTGAAATTAAAGTCTATAAGACTTTTTTCAAACTCATCAAAATTTTTATCATCATTATTTATAGCCCAGAATCTTTGAACTCTTAAATTATTCTTTTCAGAACTTTTATATAAAATTTTATTAGATCTTATCAGTTGTTTTTGTAGTCCATATTGGATCTTATCTTTACTTGATGTATTAATAAAAGAAAATTCAATTTCTTGGTTAAAAACGCTATTATTTTTATATTCATTTGTAAAAGTGGTAATGTCATATTTACTAGATAAGTTTTTAAGTTCTTCAGAACTAATACTTTTATCTACTAGACATTCATAAATTTGTCCATCACTTTGCGGAAATATAAAAAAGCTAGAACAAATAGTAAAAAGATATATTAAATAGACTGCAGTTAAAGCGCCAGTTATTGTAAATAGTTTTTTCATATAATCACCTCCGAATTTAAATTTATTTAATATTTTTTGCACGCTTTTGAACTTTTATTCTATAACTTGAATAGCCTTCCGTAAAATTATCTATTATTATTTTATATTTATTCATACTGCAACCTTCAATTTTTAGTCTTGTATCTTTGTTTAAGATATCACTAAAAATCAAGTCTCCATTTTCTTCTATTTCTAATAAGAACTTAGCTTCGCTTTCACATTCTATATCGCTTATGTCAATAATCATATCATCAAATGTTTTTCCATAAAATGAGCTCATGTTCACTTCATACGATCTATGATCAAAGTCATCTATATGGCCACTTACTTCTTCATCAAGTGCATCTATCAAAATATATTCTTTAAGTGAATTTGACTTTTTATTTTCTTCTTCACAAAGTATATTAACTCTATCGTTTCTTACTACTTCGTATTCTTCAAAATCACTTATTTCGATAACCCTTGTTGTATCACTAGGCAAAACCTCAACAAATGTGCAAAAAGCAAATATTAGCGCTGCTAAAAGAGTTAATAAACCGCTAAACCTCCTCCTATATACTTTCATAAGTACAATTCTTTCTTTTTGTGGATTTAAGCTCAATACAAGGTTTTCGTTCCTATTTTTCCTTTCCATAATCTTAAACATGCTCATTGCATAAGCTTTCTTATTTTCTTGTGTATTTCCAAGTCTTTCTAAAACTTTCTTATCACAAAGTATCTCTAAATCATCTTCAAAAAATTTGCTAGATATCCACATCGCTATATTGTACCAATACAAGCAAAGAGCTATATTCTTTATATGTGTAAAGGCTATGTCAAAGTACTTTATATGTGTCAGCTCATGCACTAAGACGTGCTCTAAAAGTTCTTCGTCCTCAAGTATATAGCTTTGAAGAACTATCTTTGGTTTAAAAACGCCATACGTTACTGGAGTTGAAAGATTGTCATTTATAAGCACTGTAACTTTTCGTCTTATGTGAAAATCATCTATGAGTTCATTGACAAAATTGTTATTCTCTAATAATTTTGAACCTTGCAATGCTTTATTTCTCTCAACAATCTTTGCGATTAAATAAATAACGAAAAGTGTAGCTATTATATATATATTAAGTCGTGATAATACATCTGCAACACTGTTTGTTATTTGACGTGTAAGATTACTAATAGACAGTAAAACTTTGACTGGTATGTTTAATAAACCATAATCCGCCGTTTTAGATACTTTAAAGACTATTGAATACGGAAGCAATAAAAATATTAGTAATATGGTCCAAAGCACTTTATTTGCTCTCTTTATACTGCTTCTGTTTAAAATATTTCGAAATAAAAGTATTATAGCTATGAGCAGTATACTTTTTATGCCGCGATAAGCTCCTGTTATTTTAACCATATTCACCATCTTAATTATTTTTATCTAAATCATCAATTAGGCTTTTTATTTCATCTAATTCTTTTTTGCTTACTTTCTTCTTTTTTAAAAACGCTTTACAAACATTTAAGAAAGAGCCTTGAAACAACTGCTCGATAGCTTCATCTTGTTTTTCTTCTAAAGCTTCTTCTCTACTAATGCCTAGTTTTAGTTTGTATTTAGGATCAATTCTAAGAAGCGCTCCCTTATCAACTAGTCTACTAAAAAATGTATAGGCAGATGTCTTTGCCATGCCAAATTTTTCATTAAGCAGTTTCCAAAGCTCTAGTGCCTCTATCTCTCCTTTTTCATTTAAGCATGTGCCTTCCCACATGACTTCCATGACTTTAAATTCACCTTCTGAAAATTTCATACTATACCTCCTCGCAAATATTTATATTCTCAATTTGAGTATACCTCTTAACTTTATATTTGTCAAGTGATTTTGCACTTTTTTATAGTAAATTTATAAAATTCTATATATAATGCCTTTACTATAGAGAAGGCTTATAAAAAAAGAGAGCCTAAGCCCTCTTTATAAAACAGTTTATTCTGTCATCTTATATATTAAATTTTTTATCATCATAGTACTATCTTTGCTTGTATTTTTCAAACTTATATCTAAATCTTTTAGCTCATTCATAAACTTTAGTAAAAACTTATAATTATATGAGTTCGCTAGGCTTGATAGCTTTTTGTACTCGTATGGCGATATTTTTAATAAATCTTTTTTCTCAACTTCGCTTTTTTTCTCTATATCACAAATTTTTAATTCTAAAAGGAGTCTTACGTTTCTAAAAATCATATATGAGGTCTTTATGTCTGCTTCATCATTTCTTAATAGCTTCTCATATTCATTAAGTGCCGCAGCTGTCTTTTTATTATTGATTGCGTCTATCATGGCAAAGATATTGTCAATGGTATTTTCCTTAACCACATTTTCAATTGTGCCTCGAGTGAGTCTACCTTTGCCTATGTAGCTCGCTAGCTTCTCCACTTCTGATTCAAGGCTATACATATTGACGCTTTCGTCGCTATAAAAGCCAAGTCTATCGATCAAGAATCTTGATTCGGCAAAACCTGCTTCTACGCCCAGCTCGTTAAATTTACGCGCCGTCCACTTAACAAGGTCCTCTATCTTTTCCTTGTCAAAATTTACTATGTGGTCGTTTTTCTTGAAATATTTATAAAATTTAAATGTCTTTTTTATGCTGTCATCCTCATCCATAAATATGATTATGCTCGCATCAGACATTTTTCCAAGCTCCCCAAGTAAATCATCATCGTTAAGCGCTTTGATGCTCTCATTTGCTTTTCTCACAACTGTAATTTTTTTCTCAGCCATAAGAGGAAGCATAGTGATATTAGCCTTGATATCTTTAATCAAATTCTCTGAGTACTTTAGATCCGCTAGGTTCATAAGCCTTTGATTGCTGTCAAGATAATTATTTATCAGCGCATCCAAGGTCTTGTCCATGAGATAGCACTCTATTCCCTTGAAAAGATAAGCGCCGCTGACATTATTCATTTTTACTTCATTTAAAAAATTTCTATAGTTCATAAATCATGTCTCCATATTTTTTATACTCATCAATTATTATACTTATTATATAAGAAAATATTATAGATATCAAGGTCAATAAGAAAATGTATTTTTTCATATAATCAAGATAATTGTAATATTCTTTATAGAAAGTTTCTATCACATATCCGTTATCTTTGAAGACAACGCTAATCATGCCTTGCCTGTCGGTTCTGTAAAAATTTGCGCCAATGCTTTTGAAGTTTTCAAGCGTTTCTTCATGTGGATGTCCATAAGAGTTATTCAGCCCTTGCGAGCTAATTGCATCTTTTGGCATAGTTTTTTTAAGAAAATTAATTGATGAACTAGTTTTTGATCCATGATGAGGGACTTTTAATATGTCAATTTTAGATAGTTTATCAATATAATAATCTTCAGCTTCTCTCTCAATATCGCCAGTAAATAGAGTTTTTGCGCCGTGCGCCTTTAATACGAATAAAAGTGAGCTGTTATTGCTATCAAAATCTTTGTCTCTGTGCACAATCTTGATATAATTATCGTTGCCAAGGTCAATACCATTAATATTATTTGGATTTATATAATTAATTCCTCTAGAAATTATCTCTTTTTTAATAAATTCTGGAGCTAATTCCTTGTAAAAACAGATGTTCTTTACCTTAAAATCATCTAGTAAATAGATTAGGTTACCATAGTGGTCGCTATCAAAGTGCGAGACGAAAATTATGTCTAGTGAGTTTACGCCCGCATTCTTAAGGACTTCTCTAAGCGTTCTATCGTATGAAAATGATGTGCCCATGATGTCTCCTGCCACATCGACCATAATTTTCTTATTATTTATATCTAAAAGCATTGCCTCTTCTTGACCTATGCTAATCATATTGAGCGTGTCATAATGCTTTTGATTTTTCATATATATGAAGCTACCAGTAAATGTGATTGTCGCCATCATCATAAGCATGAACTTCACTAGCTTTGTCTTCATGTAGCTAAAATTATTAGCAAAATAAAAAGCTATAAGCAAGACGAAATAAGCTAAGATAAGCGCATCTTGATTATATAGCGAAACCTTCAAAATATCGACTCTTGAGATAAATAATAAAATTTTGTATAAACCACTTAGTAAATAGTTGACGATTGTGAATAAGATAGAGAATGGGCTTATAATTATTGAAATCACAAGTATTATAAAGCTTGCTGTGATTATGGCTGAGTAAATCGGAAGTAAAATTAAATTTGTGATTAGTGAAATAAAATTAAACTCGTGAAATGTATATAGCTGAATTGGTGCTAAAACTAAGTTAATCGCAAGAACAAAGAGTACCCCTTCTTGAAGCTTATTCTTCTTATCGCCAAGTTTTTTGAGTCTTCTAAAAATTATTTCTATCGCATAAGCTGCTCCATAAGAAAGATGAAGCGAAACCGAAAATACATAGTATGGATTTATTAAAAGCGTTATGATTAGCGCAATTGATATGATTTCGACGCGCTCTATGTTTATATCGTAAGCAAAGGCTAGATCAAACGCGATAAATAATATCATGGCTCTTAAAAATGATACTGGATAATTGATTACAGCGCCATAAATGATTAAAAATATTATGCAAATGCTGCTCGCCTTTCTTTTTGAAACTCCAAGACCCACAAGTATAAATATGATGGCAAAACTTATTAAGGATACGTGAAGGCCAGAAACTGCAAGTAAGTGGCCGAGGCCAACTGACCTATAAGTTCCAAGCTCATCTTCATCAAGATAATTTGTATTTGACATAAATATCGCCTTGAGAAAATTTGAGTTACTTGTATTCATCTTGTTTTTAGTTAGCGCATCAAGCTTATTTTCAAAAGCAAGATTTAATTTTTCTGCCAAAGACATTTTCCAAGAAATTTTTTCAAAATCCTTAAACTTTGCCTTGTACTTAATATTTTTTGTTAAATAATACATCTTTTCGTTGAAAAGATTTGGATTCGCGTTTATCCTTATATCTTCAAGCTTAGAACTTACTTTAATAGTATCAAAATTAGCCAGTGCTTCTTTTCCTGAGTAGTAGCACTTAAGCCTTTCATTAAAAATATTGCCATCAATATTTTTCACAGTACCAAAAAAAGTAGAGTATCCATCATATTCCTTAAGATTTTGCACTCTAATTATGTATTCTTCACGCTCATTCTTATACTTTTTAAAAACGCTCTGTCCCCTATAATTAGTGTAAATAGCTGTTAGGAAAAATACAATCACAGACAAAAGCAAATAAAGCCTTGTACGATTTTTTGTAAATATGCTTAAGCCCAAAATTATACCAAGGCTTATTAAAATATAGCTATTGATATTAAAATAATAAGTGTAAATGGCTGCGAGAACCATAATACACGCAAAAAACGAATATTTTCTTCTCATAGTTCCTCAATAGAATTATATCACTTATATCTAATTATTAAAAGAATTTACAGAAAATAAGTGACTTTTTCACAAAAATATATTATAATATATTTGGTGATACTATGGAAAATATTACAGACGCTTACATGGAGCGTAGAAAAATTTATAACATCGCCCTAAAAACTGCGGAGCTACTCATTAAGAATGGCTCGGAAATTTCGAGGGCAAATGATACAGTTAAGAGGATACTTTCAAGCTACGGCTACTTCGACATACCCTTATTTCTCTCTCCTACAGTTATAATCATAGGCGACAACAACGATAATTCGTCCTTCTATCTTGTGAAAAACATCGAGACTAGAGGCAATAACATCGGCAGGGTCAATATGATTAATGCTTTCTCGCGAGAATTTTGCGCGAAGAATATAGCTATAGATGACGCTATGCAAAAGCTTGAAGAGATTGAAAAGAAAAGTGAATATAGCTTTATGATGATACTTGTGATGGCCTGCATCGGCTGTGCGGTCTTCACGCTAATGCTTGGAGGCAGTTTCAGTGACTTTGCCTGCTCGATATTTACATCAGCATGTGGCTTTGTTGTAAACGAGTATATACTAAAGCTATCGAAAACACCTTTCTTAGGTAACTTCGTGTCCTCGCTTGTTGCAACACTTGCAGCAGTTTTACTAGTTAAGCTAAATTTAGGACATAATCTAAATATGATAGTTGTTGGCTCGATACTACCACTAGTGCCGGGAGTTGCCTTTACATCAGGAATTAGAGACTTCTTAAGTGGCGACCTAATCGCTGGTACTGCAAGAAGCTTTGAGGCCATATTCGTAGCAGTTGCCATAGCCTTCGGCGTTGGTAGCGTACTTATGCTTGTTTCGCTAATGGGGTGGATATAATGAACTATGTAATAAAACAATTCTTACTTGCGAGCGTTTCATGCGCAACCATATCCGTCTTATTTAATATACAAAAGAAGAATATATTCTTATGCGCAATCAATGGTGCAATTTGCTGGACTTTGTATATGGTCTTGACAGAAAATAACTTCAGCTATATATTTTCGTCGCTACTATGTGCTCTATTGTGCGGTATACTTGGAGAATTTTTTGCAAGATGGCAAAAAACACCAGTCAATTGCTACTTTATTATAGGCGTCATACCACTAGTGCCAGGCCTTAAGATATATCAATCGATGAACTACTTCATCAATGACAATCTTGAAATGGGTGCAACAGAAGCAGTACAGTCTTTATTCATGGCAATCGCCATAGCAGTGGGACTTATGATAGCATCATCAGTAAGTAAGATATTTAGGAATGTAAAAACACAAAAAGAATTAAAGAGACTTAAAAAAATATATAAAGGCAAAAATCAATAAAATGAAGCATTTTAAAAGCCATCCACTAAGTGGATGGCTAATTTTTTGCTATTTATTTATATCTTTCTTAAAGCAAATGATTCTATTTACTTCTTTAAAACCGATGGCGATGTGAAATTTATAACTATCATTATTTGTCAAAATGCAGTCGCTTGCAAATTCCTTAGCTCCTTGCTCTCTTCCCCATTCTTCACATCTATTAACTAAGTCCTTTGCATAGCCTAAATGTCTATGCTCTTCATCTACGTATATAGCTTCAAGATAAGCTACTGGAGACGTTTCGCAGCCCTCAACGTAATCATGACGAAGCGAAGCATTGGCAAAACCTATTGCCTTATCACCAATAAATTTAATGAAACAAGTAGACTCCTTGTCGCGAGTCATGTCTATGAATTCTTGTTCCAGTTCATCTTTGTCATCGCTGTCCCATATCTTAAGCGCCATAGCAGCAAGAGCTGGCGCGTCTGAAATAGTCATTTCTCTAATCATAATATCACCAATAATTAATCTAAATCGAATCTATAAATATTTACATCAGTATAACCCTGTCTACGTAAATCATGGCCTTGAGGAACTTCTTTTACTTCTAATAGATCTCCGCCAAGAAGCTCACAAGTGCGATACGAGGGAATGTTGTCAGGTTTACATGTAATTATTAAATAATTCATCTCGTGCATTTTAGCTAAATTGAATAATAGCTTACACGCCTTCATCGCATAATGATGTCCTCTGTACGGCTCATCAACAACGTAACCAATGTTTCCACCAATGTATGTATTTAAATTGTGACCGATTCGTAAATCGCATACGCCTACCTTAGTGCCATCTAATAGACAAATGTCGAAGTAGTAAGCAGGAAGCCAAGCCTTTTCAGGCTGCGCATCACAAGTTTTTCTAAGTTTTAAGTATATTTCTTTATCTTTTAAATTTTCAGTATTGTAAAACATTGTCTGTATTCCTTTCTTATTATATATAATATGTAATTTGCTAAGTGAACCTTTACGCTATGATGGATAAGATGATCCTATATATTGATCTCATTAAAATCTTTCAGCAGAAGAAGAACCTTGTCCAAACTGGACAAGAACCTTTACGCTATGATGCATGGGACGCAGTGGAGCTTTTCGGCAAACGGAATGTACTAACCATACCTGAGTATTGCCGACAAAGCGAACAAGTTCCATGCGCAATTTTGATAAGATTAAAAAAGACAGTTCGTTAGCACTGTCTTTTTGCTAAGTGGCGGCTACCTATTATCCCAGGTCGTCTCCAACCAAGTACCTTCAGCGTTAAGAGCCTTAACTTCCGTGTTCGGTATGGTTACGGGTGTTTCCCTCTTGCTATTGCTGCCACATTTCTTAATAACCATAATTCTTT